>DATJPZ010000122.1:0-96096 GCA_035506175.1 Thermoanaerobaculia bacterium
CCCCGGTGGTGATGTTCGCGACGTTCTCGACGATGCTCGCCACCCCTCCCTCTCCCCGCGGGGCGGGGAGAGGGCTGGGGTGAGGGGGAGCTCGGAGCGTGTCTAAGTCCCTGAATCCGCTGGGGCTTGACTTTGCTCCTAAAACCCTTATGATTCGCGGCTCTTATGTACGCGATCGTCCGTACCGGGGGTAAGCAGCTCAAGGTCGCCGCGGGCGACGTCGTCCGGATCGAGAGACCGGCCGGCGACGCCGTCAAGAAGGGCGAGACGCTCGCGCTTTCGGGCGGCAGCGTGATCCTCGTGTCGGGCGACGGCGGCGTGCGCACCGGCGCGGAAGCGCTCAAGGGCGTCACGATCCAGGCGAAGGTGCTCGGCGAGATCCGGACGCGCAAGGTCCTCGTCTTCAAGAAGAAGCGGACCAAGCAGTACCGCCGCACGAAGGGCCACCGCCAGACGATGATCCAGGTCCGCATCGAGGCGATCGAAGGCTAGTCGGAGGACGCCATGGCACACAAAAAAGGTCAGGGTTCCTCCCGCAACGGCCGCGACTCCAATTCGCAGCGCCTGGGCGTCAAGGCGTTCGGCGGCCAGGTCGTGTCCGGGGGCTCGATCATCGTCCGCCAGCGCGGCACGAAGTTCTTTCCCGGCCCGAACGTCGGCCGCGGCAAGGACGACACGCTTTTCGCGAAGGTCGCGGGAACGGTCCGCTTCCACGACAAGGGCCGTCTCGGGCGCCACGTCTCGATCGAGCCGGTCGCCTCGTAGGGCGGCGTCGTAGAGGCGGCCTTCGCGGCCGCCCCCGGGCGGGGGCAAGCCCCGCCCCTACAGCATCGACGGCATGTTCATCGACTCGGCCGAAATCCACGTGAAGGCCGGCGACGGCGGCAACGGCTGCATCGCGTTTCGCCGGGAGAAGTTCGTGCCGCGCGGCGGTCCCTCCGGCGGCGACGGCGGCCACGGCGGCTCCGTGTGGGCGGTCGCGGATCCCGCGTACAACACGCTCTACCACCTCCGGCACCAGAACCAGTATCGCGCCGAGCGCGGCGAGCATGGCATGGGCTCGAACCGCCACGGCAAGACCGGCGCCGACGTCGAGGTCCACCTGCCGCTCGGGTCGGTCGTCACGGACGCCGAGAGCGGCGAGCGCCTCGCCGACCTCGTGACCGCGGGGGACCGCGTTCTGCTCGTCAAGGGCGGCAACGGCGGCTGGGGCAACCAGCACTTCGCCACGCCCACGCGCCAGGCGCCGCGCTTCGCCAAGCCCGGCCTGCCCGGAGAGGAGCGGCGGCTCGCGATCGAGTTGAAGCTCCTCGCCGACGTGGCGATCGTGGGCTTTCCGAACGCGGGGAAGTCCACGCTGATCTCGGCGATCTCCGCGGCCAGGCCGAAGATCGCCGACTATCCCTTCACGACGCTCGTGCCGCACCTCGGCGTCGTCACGTCCCACCACGACCGGCGGACGCTCGTCGTCGCCGACATCCCCGGCCTGATCGAGGGAGCGCACCGGGGCGCGGGCCTCGGCATCCGCTTTCTCAAGCACGTCGAGCGCTGCCGGCTGCTCTGCCACCTCGTCGACGCCTCCGCGGCCGGCGACGGCGAGGCCGACGTCGCCGCGCTCGAGAAGGAGCTCGAGGCGTTCTCGCCGGAGGTCGCGCGGCGTCCCCGGGTCCTCGTCGCGTCGAAGACGGACGCCGTCTCGGATCCCGAGCGCGTCGCCTCGATCCGCCGGGCCGCCGAACGGCGCGGCCTGCCGTTTCTCGCGATCTCGGCCGCGACGGGCGCCGGGCTGAAGGAGCTCACGGGGTTCCTGTTTCACGAGGTGGCCGAGTCGCTCCACGAGGCGAAGGACGCCGCGGCGACCGGCGCCGATCGCGTGGACGAGGCCGGGACGGACTGACGCCGATGCGTCTGGGCATCTTCGGCGGCACGTTCGACCCGGTCCACGACGGGCATCTCCTGCCCGTGGCCGCGGCGGCGGCGAAGTTCGGGCTCGAGCGCGTGCTCTACGTGCCGGCGCGCCTCTCGCCCCACAAGAGCGGCGGCGCCGCGCCGACCGACGCGCGCCATCGCGTCGCGATGCTCGCGCTCGCGCTGGCGGGCCGGCCCGACTGGTCGATCGACCTCGAGGAGCTCGACCGCGAGGCGCCGTCGTACACGGTCGACACCCTGCGCTCGATCGCCGCGCGGCATCCGGGCGGCGAGCTCTGGCTGCTGATGGGGACGGACATCCTCGCCGGCTTCGACCGCTGGCGTGCTCCTGAAGAGATCCTGAAGCTCGCGCGAATCGCGGCCTTCGAGCGCGAGCCGTTTTCGGGAGCGGCCGTGCGGGTGCCGGAAGTTCCGGGCCTGAAGGATCGTCTGTCGGTTTTCGACGCCGGATCGGTTAGAATCTCCGCGACGGAACTCCGGAACGCGCTGGCAGCGGGCAGGAGCATCGAGGGCAAGGTTCCGGGGCCGGTCGCGGAGTACATCACGAAGCACGGTCTCTACAACCCCGGGATGCCGACGCGTTGAAGCCCGGCCTCTCCTCCCAGGACAAGGTCCGGGAAGGTCTCACGGCGGCTCTCGACCGCAAAGCCGCCGCCGTTCTCGTCTTCAACCTGACCGACCTGACCACGATGGCCGACTACTTCGTCCTGTCCACGGCGAGCTCGGACCGCCAGGCCCGCGCCATCGCCGACGCGATCGCCGAGCGGATCGGGCCGGCGAACTCGGTCGAGGGAATGCAGTCGGCCCACTGGATCCTGATGGACTACGGCGACGTCGTGTTTCACGTGTTCCAGGAAGAGGCGCGGCGCTTCTACGCGCTCGAGCGCCTCTGGGGCGACGCCGCGAACGAGACGGGGGTCTTCTCGACGGGTGGCGTCGCGGCGGCGCCGAGCGCGGGCAAGCGGCCTTTCTAGCCGCATCCCATGGCGGACAAGAGGGCGCCTTCCCTCCGGTCCCATTTCAAGACCCGTAATCGCGCTCTCGCCCGCGAGATCGAGGCCCTCGGGCGCGCCGCGGACCTGCCTTCGACGATCCTGATCCTCGGCGAGAGCGGCACGGGCAAGGATCGGCTCGCCCGAGCCATCCACGACGTGTCGTCGCGGGCGGCGAGCCCGTTCGTGCGCGTGGACGCGGCGAACCTCTCCGACGAGCTCTTCGAGAGCGAGCTCTTCGGCCACGAGCGGGGCGCGTTCACCGGCGCGATCTCGGCCAAGCGCGGGCTCCTCGAGGTCGCCGAAGGCGGCACCGTCTACCTCGACGAGGCCTCCTCGCTCTCGCCGGCGGCGCAGGCGAAGTTCCTGCGCGTCCTGCAGGAAAAGAGCTTCCGCCGCCTCTCCGGCGTCGCGACGCACCCCTTCCGCGCGCGCCTGGTGGTCTCCTCGCGCCGGGACCTCGCCGCGCTCGTCGAGAAGGGCGCGTTCCGCGACGACTTCTTCTACCGCATCGACGTCGTTTCGATCCGGCTGCCGCGGCTGCGCGACCGTCCGGAGGACATCCTGCCGCTCGCCCGCGAGTTCCTCAAGCGCGCCGCGCGCGCCTACGCGCGGCCCGCGCGCCGGTTCACGAAGGAAGCCGAGGCGACGTTGTCCCGGCATTCCTGGCCCGGCAACGTCCGCGAGCTCGCGCACGCGGTGGAGAAGGCGGTGCTCGGCGCCGAGGGCCCCGAGGTCGAGGCGCCCGATCTTCCCGCCGGATCGCTCGGCGCGCCGGAGTCGCTCCTCCAGTCCGCCGTCGAGCGGCGGTGGACGTTGAAGGAGCTCTCGGACGCATATATCGCCGAGACGCTGCGTCGGGCGGGCGGAAATCGGTCGCTCGCGGCCAAGCGTCTGGGCGTGTCGAGAAAATTCCTGTGGGAGCGCGAAAAATCGGGGCGCTAAAAGTGCGTTAAATCACGGATCCGGCTGGACTTCTCGACGGATTCGGGTATCATGCCCCATCCCAAAAACGGCCCGGGTTTCGTAGCGGGGGCCGGGAAGAAAAGGAGACCCAACGAATGCCTTCGACAGCCACCAAAGCCGCGCGGTTGACCAAGAAGGAGATGGAGAAGTACCGGCGGCTCCTCGACGACAAGAAGGCGTCCCTTTCGGCCGAGCTCGCCAAGACGCGCAGCGCCGAGGAAGAGACGACCGAAGAGTCGACGCAGGACATCGCGGACAAGGCCGTCTCCTCGTACACGCGCGAGTTTCTCTATTCGCTGACCGACGGCGAGCGTTCGACGCTGCTTCAGATCGACGACGCGCTCGGGCGCGTCGACGTCGGCACCTACGGGCTGTGCCTCAACTGCGGCCAGCTCATGACCGAGAAGCGGCTGAACGCGGTGCCGTGGGCGCCGTACTGCCTCGACTGCCAGGAGCTTTCCGAGAAAGGGATGCTCCAGAACTAGAACAGGCCTTCACGGTTCCTCTGCTCACTGGGCCCCCGCCGGTTTCGCCGGCGGGGGCCTTTTCTTGCCCGCCGTTTGAGTAGACTCGCGGCGATGCCGCGCGTTCCCTTCGCCGACGACGCCGTGCCGGCCTTTGCGAAGGCGCCGCCGGCGATTCTCGTCGCGGGCGACGTGGAGTTCTTCGTCGCCGAAGCGGCGGCGCGCGCGAGAGAGGCTCTGGCCTCGGGGGACGCCGAGGTCCTGCGCTTCGAGGACGACGCCTCCGCCGAGGCCGTCTCCGACGCCCTGCTGAACCGCTCGCTCTTTTCCGCGCGCCGCGTCGTCTGCCTCGACGTGTCGCGCCTGCTCGGGACCGAGACGCCGGGGCGCCTGCTCGCGCAGGCCCTCGAGGGCTGGGCCAAGGGCGGCTCGGCCGGGCGGCGCGAAGCCTTCAAGCACGCGCGGGCGCTGCTGGCCGCCCTCGATCTGCCGCCCGCGGGCGATCCGGCCGAGAACGCCGAGGCCGCGGCCAGAAAGGTGCGCAAGAAGGACGAGGCGGCGGCGCTGACCGAGATCCTCCGGGAGCTTCCGGAAGAGAAGAGCGGCGGTCCGGCGGTCCTGAAGGCGGCGCTGCGGACGCTGCTCGAGCGCGGCGAAAACGACGGCACGGTCGCGCTGCTGACCGCCGTCGACCCGCCGGCGGGTGTGGACCTGCTGCAGGAGATCGGGGCCAGGGGGCTCGTCCTCGAAGCTTCCGTCGGCGAGAACGCCGAGGCCGCGCTGCGGCGCCTGGCCTCGGCGCTCGCGAAGGAGCGCGAGGTCGGCCTCGAGCCGGCGGCCGTGGGGCGGCTGCTCGCGCGGACCAACGGCGAGCCGGCCCTCTTCTCGGCCGAGCTCGGCAAGCTCCTCGACTGGGCGGGCAAGGGCGGCCGGATCCGGGCCGCGGACGTCGAGTCCAACGTCGAAGACGAGGCCTCGGAGGACGTGTACGGTCTCTTCGACGCCATCGGCCGCCGCGACGCGAGCGACTCGCTCGCGCGACTCGAGCGGCTGTTCGACGGGCGCGACGTGCGCCAGGGCGACCGGGTCCTCGAGAAAATCGACGAGATCTGGGCCATCCAGCTCTTCGGCATGATCGTCGGCGAGGTCCGGCGGATGCTCCTGCTGCGCTCCCGGCTCGAGTCGGGCGGCCGGGGAGGGTTCGACGCGGGCATGAGTTACCCGACGTTTCAGGCGCGCGTGCTGCCGCGCCTGCTCGCGCCCGTCGCCCCGTTCGGGCGTTCGCCGTTCGACGGGGGGCGTGGCACGGCGCACCCGTTCGCGCTCTACCGGGCCTCTCAGCGGTCCGCGCGTTTCACCGCCGCCGAGCTTTCGCGGGCCCTCGCCCGCGCCGCCGACGTCGACGCCGCCCTCAAGTCCTCCGCACCCGAGCTCGAGACGATCTCGGCATACGTCGGCAAGCTCATCGCCGGCGCCTGAGGAATCGGCAAAAACGCGGGGGACGGCGCCGCGCCTGCGGTCGCCGCCCTGTCTTCGTGGAAGGCGTCGTTCTCTAACTTAATATACGGAGCCAGATGGCCGACGGTTTCGTCATCGACCTCACTTCGCGGACGGCCCTGGTGACCGGCGGCTCGCGGGGCATCGGCCGGGCGGTCGCGGACCTGCTCTCGCGGGCGGGCGCGAAGGTGGCGTTGAACTATCGCCAGGACGAGGCAGCCGCCAACCGCGCGGTCCGCGAGATCCGCGCCGCGGGCGGCGAAGCGATGGCGCTCGCCGGCGACGTCTCCCGGGTCGAGGACGCCCGGCAGCTCGTCCGCGACGTCGTGGCCGCCTGGCAGCGCCTGGATATCGTCGTCAACAACGCGGGGATCTGGGACGAGGACGTCGCGGGCGAAGGGCGTGTGGACGTGTGGGACCGGACGTACGCGATCAACCAGCGCGGCTGCTTCCTCGTCACGGACGCGGCCATCCCGCACCTCGAGAAGACGAAGGGCTCGATCGTCTTCGTGTCGTCCACGGCCGGCCAGCGCGGGGAGGCGAGGCACTCGGCCTATGCCGCGTCCAAGGGCGCGCTGATTTCCTACACGAAGTCGCTCGCCGCGGAGCTCGGACCGCGCGGCATCCGCGTCAACTGCGTGGCGCCGGGCTGGGTCGAGACGGACATGTCGCGGGCGTCCCTCGAGGATCCCACCGAGCGCGAGGGGATCCTTCGGCTCATTCCGATCGGCCGCGTGGCGTCGGCCGCCGACGTCGCCGGGCCCGTGCTGTTCCTGGTGTCGGACCTCGCGCGCCACCTTCAGGGCGAGGTCGTCAACGTCAACGGCGGGAGCGTGCTCGCGGGCTAGTGGCCCGCGGCCTGCCCGGATGGAGAAGCTCGACCGCCGGGACCTACGATTCCTGGCGGTGTGCGTGCTCGTGATCGCGGCGGGCGCGGCGATCACGGCGACCCTGTTCCGCCGCGCCTTCCCCGAGGCCTCGATCGAGTTCAAGGTCAATCGGAGCCAGGCCCGGGAGCTCGGGGAGAAACTCCTGCGGGAGCGGGGGCGCGACGTCGCGGGCGCCCACTTCGCGAGCGAGTTCGACGTCGACGACACCGCCAAGGTCTACCTCGAGCGTGAGCTCGGCCTCGAGAAGGCGGGCCGGCTCTACGGCCGCGAGGTCAAGATCTGGCAGTGGCGGATGCGCTGGTTCCGCTCGGGCGTCAAGGAGGAGGAGCTCGCCGCCTTCTCGCCGCTCGGCGCGCTGATCGGCTTCCGATCGGTTCTGAAGGAGGACGCGCCGGGCGCCCGCCTCGCGGAACCCGAAGCCCGGGCCCTCGTCACGCGCTTCCTGGCGACCCAGGGGCTCGAGGAGCCGGCACTCCTGCCGATCGAGGCGACGCCCGTCGCGCGGCCCAACCGGGCGGACTGGACGTTCGTGTACGAAAAGCGCGGGGTCAAGTTCGCAGACGCGACGCTGCGGTACGAGGCGACCGTCTCCGGCGACCGGCTGACGGCGTACTCCGAGTTTCTGCACGTGCCGGAGGCCTGGACCCGCGACTACCAGCGGCTGCGCTCGAAGAACGAGGCCGCCGGCGAGATCGCGACGTTCGGCCTCTTCGCGACCCTGATCGCGATGCTGGCGGTCCTGGTGCGCAAGATCGTGCTCAAGGACGTCCCGTGGCGGCTCGTCGCGGGCTTCGGCGCCGTCGCCTTCGCGCTCCAGATCCTCTCGACCTTCAACGAGCTCCCGCTGACCCTGTACAACTACGACACGGCGAGCCCGCTCTCGGCCTATCTGACCAGGGGCGTCATCCTCGGGATCCTCCTCGCGGTCGCGACCGGCGCCGGGATCGCGCTCGTCGTCGCCGCGGCCGAGCCGATCTACCGCGAGCGCTTCCCGCGGCCGCTGTCGCTGTCGGGCGCCTTCTCGGCACGCGGCTTCCAGACGAAGGAGTTTTTCCGCAGCGTCGTCCTCGGGTACGCGCTCGTCGCGTTCTTCTTCGCCTACCAGGCCGTTTTCTACGTCGTCGCGGAGCGCTTCGGCGCCTGGGCTCCGGCCGACGTGCCCTACAGCGACATGCTGAACACGGCCCTGCCGTGGGCCACCGTGCTCCTCATCGGCTTTCTGCCCGCGGTCTCGGAGGAAGGGATCAGCCGCATGTTCTCGATCTCTTTTCTCGACCGCCTCGGCGTGGGGCGATTCCTGGCGGTGGTGGTGCCGGCCTACATCTGGGGATTCGGGCACTCGACGTATCCCAACCAGCCGTTCTTCATCCGGGGCCTCGAGGTCGGCAGCGCCGGCGTCGTCATCGGCCTCGTCATGCTGCGCTACGGCGTCGTGCCGCTGCTCGTCTGGCACTTCACGGTCGACGCGCTGTACACGGCGCTGTTGCTGTTGCGCTCGGGAAACACGTACTACGTGGTCTCGGGATCGATCGCCTCGGGGATCCTGCTCCTGCCGCTGCTGGCCTCGCTCGTCCTGTACCTGCGGCGGGGAGGCTTCCAGCCGGCGGCGGGGCTGACGAACGCCGATGCGGGCTTCGTGCCCGAGCCGGCGCCGATCCCGGTCTCCGCCGAGCTCGCGCCGGACGTCCGGCCGCTCGCCCCGTCGGTCCGCGTGTTTGCCGCGGGCGCGGCCATCCTTCTCGCGTCGTCCTTCCTCGTGCCCGGCGGCGCCGAGCGGCCGCTCGCCGAGGACGCTACCGGCCGCGCGAAGGCGATCGCCCTTTCCGAGCAGTTCCTGCGCGTCAACGGCGTGGACCCCGACGCGTGGATGAGCGCGGCCTACACGGGCACGGGGTTTCCCTACGACCAGGCCCTGCGCGAGGCGCGACCCCAGGACGCGTCGGGAGTGCCGGGCTTTTCCGACGCGGCGGCGCGGTACGTGGTCGAGCAGGGAGGCCCCGCGGCGCTCCGGCGTCTGAGCGAGCGGCAGCTGCCCGTGGCGTACTGGGTGGTTCGCTACTTTCGCCCCGAGAACAAGGAGGAGTGGAAGGTGCTCGTGGACGCCCGGCGCGCCCGCGTCGTGGCCTTCGTCAATCCGATCGGCGAGGACGCCCCCGCGGGGCCGCCCGTGTCGGCGGAGGACGCCCGGCGGCGCGCGGCGTCGGCGGCGGAGAAGTTCGGCTACCCGGCGGCCGAGTACGGAGTGCTCGAGGTCGGCACCGAGGCGCGGCCGCACCGCGTCGACACCACGGTGGTCCTGGAGGCGAAGCCCAAGGGGGTGGGCGACGCGCGGCCGCGGCTGACCGCCGTGTTCCACGGGCCGAGGCTCTCGACCTTCCTGCCGTCGATCCAGATCCCCGAGAGCTACGTGCGCGAGCAGCGCCGGAGCGGCTCGACCGAGGTGATCCTGACGGGTGTGCGCGTCGTCGCCGCGGGCTCGCTCGTGGGCGTGGCGATCATCCTGTTCCTGCGCCGCGTCCGCGAAGCGGAGTTCCGGTGGCGCCGGCTGGTGCGGCCGCTCGCGTGGACGGCCCTCGTCGCCGGCGCGGGCCTCGCGAACACGTGGCCGGCGCTCTTTCGCGTCTACGACACCGAGAGACCCATGGGCCTTTTCCGGCTGGGGCTCGCGGTGTCGCTGACGGTGTCGCTCCTCGGCATTCTCGTCGTGGCCGCCGTGGGGTTCGTCCTCATCGGCGCGGCGCGGCCGGGGTGGGGAATCGCGCTCCGCCGCCGCGGCTCCTTCGGCGATGCCGCGGTGAGGGCGCTGCTTTCCGCGGCGATCGCGCTCGGCCTCGCGCGCTGGTTTCACGTCGTCGCCGCGCGGATCCCCGCGCTCTACGAGCCCGACCCGACTCTTCCGGGAAGCCTCGGCTCCGCCGTACCCGCCGTCGACGTGCTCTGGGCGGCGGCCCGGGGCGCGTTCGTCGTGGCCGCGGCCGCCTCCGCGGCGGCGCTCGCCTGGGGCAGCAGTTTCTTCAAGAGTCCCCTCGGTCGGGCGCTCGGATTCGCCGCGCTCGTGCTGGCGCTGGTGCCGACGGGGCTGCGCTCGCCCGCGGAATTCGCGTTCGAGCTCTCGACGGCCCTCCTCTTCGCGGGCTGGGCGGCCGTCTGCGCGTTCGGGCTCCTGCGCGACCACGCGGCGGCCTGGGTCCTCTTCGGCGTCCTCGCGTTCGGCGGCCGCGGCGCGATCGACCTGCTCGCGCAGCCGGCCTGCTCGGATCGGGCCGCGGGGGCGCTCGCGGCCGCGCTCCTCGTCGCCGCCCTGGCCGCGCTCTTCGCCGGCCGCCGCGTCGAGCCGGCGCCGGTGACCGTCGGGCCTGACCCACCCGCGGCGGGAATCGTCTAGACCGCGCCTCGCCTCAGGGCGCCGCCGGCGTCCGGCGTGTCCGCGTCGGACCCATCACGACGGCGTTGGCGGGGCTCGTCTCGACGTAAGGGTTCGTGCGGTGTTTCGCGATCTTCGCCGAGAGCGCGAGGGCACCGGCGACGGCGAACGGCGCCGCGACGAGAACGACGATTCGGGTGAGACGCCGGCGCGGGGACCGCCCTCGCAGCGCCATGGCGCCCGCGACGATGAACGGTGTCGCGAGCGCCTGGAGCGCGACGCCGAAGCGGCACTCGACCTCGACCGGCAGGTAGAGGGCGAGGTAGGCGCCGGCGACGGCCGCGGTGCTGACGACGACGAACGCGGCCTCGTCCACGCGCCGCCGGCGGGCGAGCCGCAGCAAGCCGATCGCGGCCCCGGCCGCGGCGAGGTAGAGCACGAGAAAGTTCGCCAGGGCGAGCGGCGTCCGGTACCAGGGCTCGAGGTCGGTGACGTACGTGAAGGGAAGGTCCCGGTCGAGCAGCCCGAATCCGTGAAGGGCGAGGGTCCCCAGGTAGTGCACCGGATGGGCGCGAAAGAAAGCGGCGGGGCTCGCGTCGCCCCGGTAGAGCGGGTTGCCGTAGACGAGGAAGGGCGATCGGCCGGGAATGACGAGCGTGGCGTACTTCAGGGCGCTCATGCCCCAGGTCGTCTGGAGGTGGTACAGGTTCTTCCGGATCAGCGGGTTCGCGAAGCCGAAGGTCAGGTAGTTGATTGCCGCCTGCGGGAGAAACGGCGGCACCAGCCCGGCCACGCCCGCCGCCCCGTGGGAAAGGCGCAGGTCGCGGAAGATCAGGGCGCGCAGGACCCAGACGCCGGCGACGACGGCGGCGACGACGACGTTGGCCGGCCGGACGGCGGCGGAGGCTCCCGCGGCCGCGAGCGAGAGGAAGGGGCGCCAGAGCGACGGCTCGGGCTCCGGCTCCCCGGGGTCGCGCCACGCGAGGGCGACGGCGGTGACGACGAGCGCGGCGGAGAGCAGATCCGACAGGGGCTCCGTGGTCTGCACGAGCAGCACCGGGTTCAAGGCTCCGATCGCGTATGCCGCGGCGCCGGCCCCCGGGGAGCGCAGCACCGTGGCGAGTCGCCGCGCGACCAGGGCGCAGGCCGCGAGCCAGACGAGAAGCTGTGCGGCGAAGAGGATCAGGCGGAACTCCTCCGGCGGGAGCTGCCGCCACCCGGTCACGAGCGCCGCGAAGAGCGGGTAGCCGTACGTCCAGGTGTCGGTCGGCCAGTGGGCGATTCCGCCCGCGCGGACGACGGCGGCGAGGATGTAGTAGCCGAGCGAGTCGTAGATCAGCGAGGGATACCCGGCGAGGAACCACGCGGCGGCGATTCCCGCCGCGGCGAGGGTCGCGGCGATCGTCCCGAAGCGGGCGCGCGGCGTCACCGTCAGCTCCCCGTCGAGTGGTAGCGGCGGACGCCGCGATGCCACACCGACAGCGCGAGCGTCAGGGTGACCGCGGCGACGAGCGGGACGGCCCAGAACTCGCGCGCGAACTCGCCGCGCTTGAGGAAGTGGATGACCGGGTAGAACGACGCGAACGCGAACGGGATCACGAACGAAAGCGTGAACCGGATCCAGCCGTCGTAGATCGTCAGCGGGTAGCGTCCGAACTGCATCAGGTTGAAGATGGGCGGCACGACGCCGATGCGGTCCTCGATCCAGAAGGAGGTCGCGGTCAGCCCGATGAAGATCGCGAGGTAGATCGCGGCGCCGCAGAAGGCCCAGAGCACGAAGATCAGGCCGTCGAGGGGCGAAAACGCGAGGTGGAGCCGGCGCGACGCCCAGATGACCGCGGCGATGCCCGTGACGCTCTCCTGAAGGGACTCGAGGCGGAAGGCTTCGAAGAGGACCTGGAAGACCGAGTCCACGGGGCGGACGAGGACCCGGTCGAAGCGGCCCTCGATCAGGTAGCGGTCCGAGAAGAGGTAGAGGTTCCACGAGAGGACGTTGAAGACGCCGAGCGGGATGAGCGCGAACCCGTAGAGGAAGACCATCTCCTCGAAGCTCCAGCCCTTCACGACCGGGCCCCGCGAGAAGACGATCAGGAGGAACCCGAAGGCGGCCGCGGTCCCGAGAAACGATGCGAACACGCTCGAGAAGAAGTCCAGGCGGTACTCGAGCCGCGCCTTCGCGTACTGCGAGAAGTAGAGGCCGAAGAGCCGGGCGTGACGGCGCAGGCTGCGGATCACCTCAGCCTCCCTGGATCGTGATGCGCCGGCGCGACGCGCGCCACGCCCACTGGCCGAGGGCGAGCAGCGCCACCGTCCAGCCGAGCTGCAGGCCGAGCAGCTTCGCGGCGTCCAGGCCGTGCGCCTTGCCGAGGTAGAGCGCCGCCGGCGTGAAGTTGATGTGGGGGAAGGGCGAGGCGAAGAGGATCGAGCGCAGCGGCTCCGGGAAGAACGTCGTCGGGATCAGCAGGCCGGAGAGGAGCTCGAGCAGCAGGTACTTCGCGCGCAGGATGCCGAGGATCGACTTCGAGCGGATCGCGAGGAGGCCCACGAGAAAGTTGATCGCGGCGACGAGGAAGAACGAGGCCGTCGCCGAGACCACGAAGAGGGCCGCGGCGAGGGGGGAGGCCGGCGGCTTCAGCGGGAAGACGAGGGCGAGGACCACCGAGATCGGCAGGGTGAACAGGATCGCGCGGAACGCCGACTGGCCGGCGGCGTCGGCGATCATCATCGTCTGAACGTCGACCGGTCGGATCAGGTTCATCGCGAGCTTGCCTTCCTGGACCTGCGTGCCGAGCTCGCGGTCGATCTCGTTGAAGTAGAAGGAGCGGATCGCCCAGCCGACCGCGACGTAGGTGACCATGTCCGGGAGCGTGAGGCCGGAAACGGTCGTGACGCCGGTGCGGAACACCGCCCGCCAGAGGAAGTAGTAGACGGCGACGTTGAAGAGATACGTCAGCACGCCCACGTAGTAGCGGGCGCGGAACGCCAGCATGTTGAGGAAACCGATCCGCGCGAAGGGATAGGCCGCGCGCCAGGGCGAGACGGAAGCCGCGGCGTTCAAGAAATCCCCTCCTGGTAGATCCGCTTGACGACGGCCTCGATCTCGGGCTCCTCGATCTTCAGGTCGGAGACCTCGAAGCGGTTGACGATCTCCTTGACGGCGGTCGCGGGCGCGGCTTCGCGCCGGTCGACGTCGAGCCGGTAGCGGTGGAGCCCGACCTCCCGGATCGGGTGGCCGTTCCACGTCAGCTGCGCCGGATCCGGCGCGTGCTTGACGTCGAAGACGATCGAGGTCACGGGCAGGATCCGGTCGCGCAGCTCGTCGAGGGCGCCGTCGAAGAGGAGGCGGCCGTGGTCGATGACGATGACGCGGCGGCAGAGCGTCTCGATGTCGGCGAGGTCGTGCGTCGTCAGGAGGACCGTCGTGCCCTCCTGCCGGTTGATCTCCTCCAGGAATTCGCGCACGTTGGCCTTGGCCACGATGTCGAGGCCGATCGTCGGCTCGTCGAGAAAGAGCAGCGGCGGCCGGTGGAGCAGCGAGGCCGCGAGGTCGCAGCGCATCCGCTCGCCGAGCGAGAGCTTGCGCACTGGCTGGTGCAGGTACGCGCCGAGCCCCAGGACACGGTCGAAGAGGGCCATGCGCTCGCGGTATTCGGCCTCGGTCAGCCCGTAGATCTCCTTGAGGAGCCGGAACGACTCGACCACGGCGATGTCCCACCAGAGCTGCGTGCGCTGCCCGAAGACGACGCCGATCGTGGCGACGTAGCGCGTGCGGTCGCGGTAGGGGACGAAGCCGTTGCAGACCACTTCGCCCGAGGTCGGCGTCAGGATGCCGGTCAGCATCTTGATCGTCGTGGACTTGCCGGCGCCGTTGGCGCCGATGTAGCCGACCATTTCGCCGGGCGCGATCGCGAAGGTGACGTCGGCGACGGCGGCGGTCTCGGTCCGCTGGCGGCGGACGAGCGATTTGAGCGCGGCCGCGAGCCCCTCCTCGCGGCGGTAGGTGCGGAAGACCTTCGTCAGCTTCCCGACGCGGACGATCGGATCGCTCATCGGCGGGAGAGCTCCAGCGCCCGGGCGTAGACCTCGCGGGCCGGCCGCCCGGCGCGCGGGGCGAGGCGCCGGGAAAGGGCTTTCAACGGCTCGCCGGCGGCGAGGCCCTCCCGGACGAGGTCGTCGAGCACGTCGTCGGAGAGCGGCGCGGGCGCCCCGCGGAACCCTTCCGCCACGACGGTGATCTCTCCGCGGATTCCGTCCCGCGCGGCGAAGTCGCGGGCGAGCTCCGGGAGCGTCCCGCGGACGACCTCCTCGTGGAGCTTGGTCAGTTCCCGGGCCACGCACGCGCGGCGGGACCCGAGCACCTCGGCGGCGGCCTCGAGGGAAGCGCGGAGCCGGTGCGGCGCCTCGAACCACACGAGGGTCTCGGGACGCTCCCGGAGCGCTTCGAGCGCGCGCCGCCGCTCGCCGTCGCGCGCGGGCAGGAATCCGAGGAAAGTGTGCGGCGCGGCCGGCAGGCCCGAGACCGCCAGGGCCGCGGCGGGCGCCGATGGCCCCGGGACGACGGAAACCTCGTACCCGGCCGCCGCCGCCGCCTCGACCAGGCGCGCGCCGGGGTCCGACACGGAGGGCATGCCGGCGTCGGAGACGAACGCGACGGTCTCGCCCCGGCCGAGGCGCTCGAGGAGCTCCGCCACCCGCGACTCCTCGCGGGGGGCGGGACAGGAGACGCGGCGCGCCGACAGCGCGAAGCGCGCGGCGAGCTTCGCGGTCACGCGCGTGTCCTCGCAGAAGACGGCGTCGGCTCCGGCGAGCGCGTCGCGGGCGCGGGGCGAGAGGTCCTCGAGGTTGCCGATGGGCGTGCCGACGACGAGCAGGCGTCCGCGTTTTTTCGAGTGCGTCACCGGGATCGGAAAAATAGCACGGGGCCCTTCGGTATCATGCGCGGCGATGGGAGCGTCGCGCCGGTGGCTCGGGGTCGGGGTGCTCGTGTGCCTCCCGGCCGCCGCGGAGATCGTGGACCGGATCGCGGCGACCGTCAACGACAGCGCGATTCCGGAGAGCGAAGTCCGCCGCGCGATGGTCGTCTCGGCGCTCGAGCCGAAGCCCGGCGAGGACGCCGAGGCCTTCCGGATGCGGGTTCTGGACGCGTTGATCGAAGAACGCCTCGAGTACGAGGACGCGGTCCGTTTCGGCCTGCCCGCGCCGGACGCGTTCGAGATCGACAAGGCGATGGCGGGCCTGCGCGAGCGCCTCAAGGCCGAGGGCAAGGACCCCGACGCCGAGTTCGCCCGGGCGGGCATGACCGTGGACGAGGTGCGCGCCTCGATCGAGCGGCAGCTCGTGATCGCGTCCTACGTGCGCGAGCGCTTCGCGCCGATCGCCTATGCCGACGAGGAACAGGCCCACGAGGAGTACGAGAAGCGCTACATCCCGGAGCAGAAGGCGGCCGGGATCGCCCCGGCGCCCTACGACGCGGTGGCCGGCGAGATGCGCCGCCGCTATTCCGAGCGCGCGTTCGACGAGGAGGTCGCCCGTTGGTTGAAGGAGCTTCGGCAGAAGGCCCGCGTCTCGATCTTTCGCATTCCGGCCGACCCGCCCCGCGGCCGTCCCACGATCATCCTCTCGGCCGCGCCGACGCCGTCGCCGACGGCCGCGCCATGAGGGCGGCAGGCCGGGCTCTCGCGGCGTTCGGGGCGCTGGCGCTCGCCGCGGCGCTTCAGGCCGACGGGCCCGGCGTGGCGGTCGAGCGCGGCGTCAAGGTCCCGATGCGCGACGGCGTGAAGCTCGAAGCCGACGTCCAGCGGCCCGCCGCGACCGGGCGGTTCCCGACGCTCGTCTACCGCACGCCGTACGGGCGGAAGGACGCCGAGGGCAACGACGTCGTGAAGAAGGCGCTCGCGCGCGGCTACGCGGTGGTCCTCGTGGATGTCCGCGGCCGCTACGGCTCCGAGGGCGTCTTCGTGCCGTACGCCAACGAGGGGAAGGACGGCTACGACACGATCGAGTGGGCCGCGGCGCAGCCGTGGTCGACCGGCGCGATCGGCACGTTCGGCCTGTCCTACCCCGCGGCGGTGCAGTGGCTGGCGGCGGTCGAGTCGCCGCCGCACCTGAAGGCGATGGTGCCGGCGATGACGTTCTCGACGCCGCGCAATTTCTTCTACGCCGGCGGCACGTGGGACCTCTCCTGGCTCGGCTGGATCCTGGAAAACATCGCGCCCGACGCCCGCGTGCGCGCCAACCTGCCCGGGCCGCGCACGGAGAAGGAGGCCGAGCAGGCCTGGAAGACAGAGCGGACCAGCCTGCCCTTCCTGCTGCCGCTGACGGACGTGCCGGAGCTCTCCGGCGGCGTGGCGCCGTACTACTTCGACTGGCTCGCGCACCGGCCTGGCGACGCGTGGTGGGACTGGGCGGAGATCCGCGGCCGCTACGGGAAGACCTCCGCGGCGGTGTTGAACTTCTCCGGCTGGCACGACGAGACCTACGGGCCCGAAGGCGCGATCACCAACTTCCTCGGCCTCCTCGAGGCGCGGCGCGGCGAGCCGGATCCCCGGACGCAGCTCGTGATGGGCCCCTGGACCCACGGCGGCGAGGACACGGACCATTCGGGCGACCGGAAGTTCGGGCCGTCCGCCCCCATCGACTACGCGGCGCTGATCCTCGACTTCATGGACCGGTACGTGCGCGGGATCGAGAACGGGGTCGAGAAGCGCCCGCGCGTGCGCGCGTTCGTCATGGGCGAGAACGTCTGGCGGACGGGCCAGACGATGCCGCTCGAGGGCACGCGGTCCGTTCCGTTCTACCTCGCGCCCGGCGGCCGGCTCGTCGGCGTCGCTCCGGCCGCCGGCGCTCCGCCGGCGTCGAGCTCCTGGGTGTCCGATCCGGCAAAGCCGGTCGTGGACCCGTACGGGCTGAAGTACGGCGCGCACGACTACCGGGCCCTGGCGAAGCGCGCGGACGTCGCCGTCTTCGAGACGGAGCCCCTGGCCGAGCCGCTGCGCGTCGTCGGCCCGATCGGTGTGGAGATGTACCTTTCGGCCGACGCGCCCGACGCGGACCTCTGGGTGATGCTCGAAGACGTCGAGCCCGACGGCACCGCCTGGAACCTCTCGAGCCCCGGCACCGACGTGCTGCGGGCGAGCGCCCGGGATGGCGGCCCGGTCCCGAAGCTCCTGACGCCCGGCGAGCCGGTGCTGCTCGAGCTGCCGAACCTGCGCACCGGCAATCTCTTCGGCCGCGGGCACCGCGTTCGCGTGGTGCTCTCCGGCAGCTTCATGCCGCATTTTTCGCGCAACCTGCAGACGGGCGAGTCCGAGGCCGTTTCGGCGAAGTCGCGGCCGGCCCGTCTGACGATCCACCACGACGCGGCGCATCCGTCGCGGCTCGTGCTTCCGGTCCTGCAGGACGAGGTGAAGCGATGAGACGAATCGCGCTGGCCGTTCTCGGCGTCCTGTTGTCGGCGTCCGCGCTCCACGCCGCGCGGATCGAGGAGGTCTCGATCCCGATGAGGGACGGCGTGAAGCTCGCGGGCGACCTCTGGCGGCCGGACCAGGGCACGGGCCCGTTCCCGGTCCTGCTCGAGTACCTGCCGTACCGCAAGACGGAGGCGCGCGGGGGCGTGTTCCACCTCTACGACTACTTCGTGCGGCACGGGTACGTCGTCGCGCGCGTGGACATCCGCGGCACCGGCAACAGCGGCGGCACGCTCATCCCGTACGAGTACAGCGAGATCGAGCAGCGCGACGGCGAGGACGTCATCGCGTGGCTGGCGGCGCAGCCGTGGTCCAACGGCAACGTCGGGATGTTCGGCATCTCGTGGGGCGGGTTCAACTCGATCCACATGGCGATGCGCAATCCGCCGGCCCTGAAAGCGATCATCGCGGTGGACGCGACCGACGACCTGTACCACGACGACGTGCACTACATGGACGGCGTCCTGCACGTCGACACGTGGGAGATGAGCCAGGACCTCTGGAACGCGATGCCCGGCGCGCCGGGGTACGTGCTCGACGAGGCCTACTTCCGGGATCGCTTCGACCAGCCGCCCTGGATGCTGACCTACAAGGCACAGCAGCGGGACGGCCCGTTCTGGGATCGCACGGCGCTGAAGGCGCATTACGAGTCGATCAAGATCCCGTCCTTCCTGATCGGGGGCTGGTACGACGGCTACCGCGACAGCATTCCGCGGATGCTCGAGCACGTGAAGGCGCCGGTGAAGGCGCTCATCGGCGCCTGGGACCACACGTGGCCCGACGAGCCGTACCCGAAGCCCGGCTTCGACTGGCGCCACGAGGCCGTCCGCTGGTACGACCAGTGGTTGAAGGGGCAGGACACCGGGATCATGAAGGAGCCGCGCCTGGCGGTGTACGTCCGCGACTGGCATCCGCCGGGGCCGTACCTCGAGACGGCGCCGGGCCGCTGGCGCTCGGAGGACGGCTGGCCGATCGCGCGGATCCGCGACCGCGTGCTCCGCCCCCGCGACGACCGCTCGCTCCGCGACGAGCCGGGCCCTGCCGCGACGGATCGCCTGCGCTACGTGCCGACGACCGGCGTCGAGGCCGGGGGCCCGGTCCTGTGGTGGGGGGACGTCGCGCCGGACCAGCGTCCGACGGACGCGTTCAGCCTCGTCTACGACACGGCGCCGCTGACGGAGGACGTCGAGATCCTGGGCATGCCGAAGGCGAATCTCCAGGTCTCGGCCGACGTCCCGCAGATCGACTGGTTCGCGCGCTTGAACGACGTCGCGCCCGACGGGACCGTGACCCAGGTGACGGGCGGAGGCGAGAACGGCGCGCACCGCGTCTCGGCCCGCGATCCGAAGGCGATCCAGCCGGGAGAGCGGTTTCCGCTCGACATCGAGATGCACTTCACGTCGTGGGTCTTCCCGAAGGGGCACCGCATCCGGCTCTCGGTTTCGAACGCCCAGTGGCCGATGCTGTGGCCGACGCCCTATCCGGCGACGACCGCGCTCTTCCTCGGCCCGGAGGGATCCCGGCTCGTCCTCCCGGTCGTTCCGGCCGGCGGGCCGGAGCGGCCCGCGCCGAGCTACCTGCCGATCCCGGACGAGGGGCGGCGGCGGCTGCCGGGCTACGAGTCCCTCTCGATGGAGACGCCCTCGGCCTACGGCGAGGTCTCCTCGATCGACCGCAACCCGCGGACGGGCCGCGCGACGGTCGTCGCGAACAACGAGAGCGCGCAGCGCTTTCCGTGGGGCGAGCAGCGGTACACGGAGAAATTCACCCACGAGGCCGAGGACGGGCATCCGGAAAAAGCCCGGGTCAAGGGGGATTACGCGATCGAGGTCAAGCTGCCGGGCCGCACGCTGCGCTGGGAAAGCCAGGTGACCTTCTCGAGCGATCGCGCGAATTTCCGCTACCAGGGCACGCGCAAGCTCTGGGAGAACGGGAAGCTCGTCCGGGAGAGGTCCTGGGACAAGACCTTTCCCCGGGACTTCCAGTAGCGGCCGCCCTCCCGGGCGCGGGATAATCGCCGTCGTCCGCCGCCGGCGGAGCCGTCATGCCCATCACCTACCGCATCGACCGGCAGCGGGGCCGCGTCGTCACCACGTGCACCGGTCAGGTGACGCTGCGGGACGTCATGGCGCACTTCGACGCGCTCGAGAAGGACCCGGAGCGCCCCGTGAGACTGGACGTCCTGCTCGACCTGACGGAACAGGAGTCGACACCGGTCGCGCCGCAGATGCAGGCCGCGGCCGACCGCGTGGCGCTCGTCGCCGACCTCGTCTTCGGCAACGGCGCGGTCGTCGCGACGCGCGAGTCGCTCTTCGGGATGGCCCGCATGTTCGAAGTGCTCGCCCGCGGCCACTTCGCTTCGATCCGAACGTTCCGGAACCGCCGCGAGGCGGAGGAGTGGCTGGACTCGCTCTGAGCGGGCGGCGCAGCGCGTGGCACGCTTGGTTCCCCGCGCGACCAAGGTTCGCGAGTCCGGGCTCGACAGATTTCGAGCGAGCGGAGGCGACGTGTCAGCCCGGCGGCCAGGTCATCGGCCGTCCGCCCGGCGTCGCAGCGGGTGGCACGCTTGGTTCGCCGCGCGACCAAGGTTCGCGAGTCCGGGCGAGCGAACCGACGCGCGCGGCGGGAGCCGGAGCGAGAGGAAGGAATCAGGCGCTCGGTCGAGCCCCTTTGGGCGAGCCGAGCGCCGGTGGCGAGTCGGACGAGCGGCCGCGAGTCCGGGCTCGACAGATTTCGAGCGAGCGGAGGCGACGTGTCAGCCCGGCGGCCAGGTCATCGGCCGTCCGCCGAGCAAATGCACGTGCAGGTGGAAGACGGTCTGGCCGGCGCCTTCGCCGTTGTTGACCACGAGGCGGTAGTGCTCGAGGCCGAGCTCGCGCGCGATCGACGCGGCGCCCGCGACGACGTCCCCGACGAGCGCGCGATCCTCCGGTCCGGCGTCGGCGAGGCGCGCGATGTGCTTGCGCGGAATCACGAGCACGTGCGTCGGCGCTTTTGGCGCGATGTCGTGGAAGGCGTAGAGGCGGTCGTCGGCGTAGACTTTCTTCGAGGGGATCTCGCCGGCCGCGATCCGGCAGAACAGGCAGTCGCTCATGAGACCCTCCGCACCCGCGCCCCGAGGGCGCCGAGCTTTTCCTCCATGCGCTGATACCCGCGGTCGAGGTGGTAGACGCGCTCGATCGTCGTCTCGCCTTCCGCCGTCAACCCGGCGACGACGAGCGCGGCCGAGGCGCGGAGGTCGCTGGCCATGACGCGAGCGCCGGTCAAGCGCGACGGCCCTTCCACGACCGCCCAGCGGCCTTCCAGGCGGATCCGGGCGCCCATCCGCACGAGCTCCGCGACGTGCTGGAACCGGTTCTCGAAGATCGTCTCGGTGATCGTCGCGACACCGTCGAGACCCGTGGCGAGCGCCATCCACTGGGCCTGCAGATCGGTCGGGAATCCCGGATGCGGCGCCGTCGCGACGTCGTGGGAGGCGAGCGCGCCCCGGGCCCGGACGCGCAGCGCCCCGTCGGACGCCTCGACGGAAGCTCCGGTCGCGCGCAGGCGCGAGGCCAGCGCGCCGAGGTGCTCGGGGGCGCAGCGGGCGATGCGGACGTCGCCCCGCGTCGCCGCGGCGGCCAGCGCGTAGGTCCCGGCCTCGATCCGGTCCGGGATCACGCGGTGCTCGGCGCCGTGAAGGGACTCGACGCCCTCGACGAGGATCGTGTCGGTGCCGTCGCCCGAGATCCGCGCGCCCATCGCGCGGAGAAGGTTGGCGAGGTCGACGACCTCGGGCTCGCGGGCCGCGTTGACGAGCCGCGTGGTGCCGCGCGCGAGCGTGGCGGCGAGCATCACGTTCTCGGTGCCCGTCACGGTGACGGTGTCGAACGCGACGTCGGCTCCCTGGAGGCGCGACGCCCGCGCCTCGACGTAGCCGTGCTCCAGGCGCACCTCGGCGCCCAGCTTCTCGAAGGCGGCCAGGTGCAGGTTGATCGGGCGCACGCCGATCGCGCAGCCCCCCGGCAGCGAGACGCGCACGGCGCCGGCGCGGGCCAGCAGCGGCCCGAGGACGAGGACCGAGGCGCGCATGGTCTTGACGAGGTCGTACGGCGCGTCGGCCGACCCGATGGTGCGGGCCGAGATCACCGCGGCGTCGCCGTCGCGCGACACGCCCGCGCCCACGTGCTGGAGCAGGCGGCCGAGCGTCCGGATGTCGGCGACGTCGGGGAGGTTCTCGAGGCGGACGGTCTCGGGCGTCAGGAGCGCGGCGGCGAGGCAGGGGAGCGCGGCGTTCTTGGCGCCGGAGATCGTCACCTCGCCCGAGAGGCGCGACGGCCCTACGATGACGAACTTGTCCACGGCTTGCGGATTCTACTGACTCGCTCGGCCGCGGACTCGAGGCGCGCCAGGCAGATGCGGGGAATTCCCTCGAGGTCCGGCTCGATCTTCAGGAAGCGCCACACGGGCCGGGCCAGGATCTCGGAGCGGACCGCCTCGCCCTGGCCGAAGCCGATCTCGAAGGCGAGGAGACCGCCCGGCGCGAGGTAGGGGGCCGCCGTGGCGAGGAGCTGGCGGATCGCCGCCAGGCCGTCGTCGCCGGCGAAGAGCGCGCGCCGCGGGTCGTGGTCGCGGACCGTCGGCGGCAGGTGCGGCGACTCGCCGATGGCGAGATACGGCGGGTTGGAGACGATCACGTCGAAAGGCGAGGCCGACAGGGCCGAGAGCCAGTCCGAGGCGACGAGCGAGAGGCGCGGCAGGACGCCGTGAAGCGCCGCGTTCTGGCGCGCGAGGGCGAGCGCGTCGAAAGAAATGTCGAGCGCGACCGCGGTCGCCTCGGGCCGCTCGAGGAGGCAGGTGATCGCGATGATGCCGCTGCCGGTGCCCGCGTCGAGCAGCCGCCGGGCCGCCGGCGCCTCCTTCAGGGCGAGCTCGACGAGGATCTCCGTCTCCGGCCTCGGCACGAGGGCCCGCCCGTCCACCCGGAACGTGCGGCCGTAGAAGTCCCACTCGCCGATCAGGTGCTGGACCGGCACGCCCGACAGGCGCCGATCCCAGAGGCTCCGGAAGCGGGCCGCGACGGCCTCGTCGAGGGTCTGGCGCGGGTCCAGCGCGAGCGGCGAGACGCCGCCGAGGGCGTGGGCGAGCAGCAGGCGCGCGTCCCAGAGGCTCGCGTCGGCGCCGGCTTTCACCGCCCGTTCGGCCGCGTCCTTGAGGATTTCTCCGGTGGTCACGGAAGGGAACCTATCAGCTGGCGGCTCTTCTCACGCCTTCGCCAGCTCTTCCTTCAGCCGCTCGGCCTGGAAGTGGGCCGAGATCGGCTCGACGAGCTCCTCGAGGTTGCCGTCGAGGACGTCTTGCAGGCGGTGGGTCGTAAACCCGATGCGATGGTCCGTGATGCGGGACTGCGGGAAGTTGTACGTCCGGATCTTCTCCGAGCGGTCGCCCGAGCCGACCATTTTCTTGCGCTCGGCGGCGATCGCGCCTTCCTGTCTGGCCTGCTCGATCTCGAGGAGGCGCGCCTTGAGGACGCGCATGGCCTTGGCCTTGTTCTTGATCTGGCTGCGCTCGTCCTGGCACTGGACGACGAGGCCGGTGGGCAGATGCGTCAGCCGCACGGCCGAGTAGGTCGTGTTGACGCCCTGGCCGCCCGGCCCCGAGGCGCAGAAGCGGTCGACCCGGATGTCCTTCTCGTCGACCTTGACGTCGACGTCCTCGGCTTCCGGCAGGACGGCCACCGTGGCCGCCGACGTGTGGATGCGGCCGGAGGACTCGGTCGCGGGAACGCGCTGGACGCGGTGGACGCCGCCTTCGTACTTGAGCTTCGAGAACGCGCCTTCCCCTTCGATCAGGGCCGTGACGTTCTTCAGGCCGCCGATGCCGGTGTCCTCGCGGTCCACGATCTCGACCTTCCAGCGCATCCGCTCGGCGTAGCGCTGATACATCCGGAAGAGCTCGCCGGCGAAGAGGGCCGCCTCCTCGCCGCCGGTCCCGGCCCGGATCTCGAGGAACACGTTGCGCGAGTCGTTCGGGTCCTTCGGGAGGAGGAGGACCTTGAGCTCCTGTTCGACGCGCGCCAGCCGCTCGGTCAGCGAGGCCCGCTCGGCGGCCGCCATCTGATAGAGCTCTTCGCCCGGCGCGAGCGACTCGACGAGCTCCCGCGCGCCTTCGAGCTCCTTCTGGACCTGGCGCTGTTCGGCGATCTTGGCGACGACCGGCTCGAGCTCGGTGAGCGTCTTCTGCGCGTCGCGCACGGCCCGATGGTCCTGGACGAAGTCCGGGTCGGCCAGGCGGGTCCTGACCTCCTCGTACTTGCGGCGGATGTCTTCCAGCTTTTCGAACATGGCGCCTCTCAGGCGGACAGCACGCGGCTGTCAGCGGGACGGACTTCGGGCGTTTCCGCTAGAGGGCGGCGGTGGGAAACGGAAGGGAAACGGAGGGGCGCATCCCCGCGGTCAGGCAGCTAAGAGGCCGGGGAACCGGACGCCTTCTTTTTCTCGTAGCGCTGGCGGAAGCGCTCGACGCGGCCGGCCGAGTCCACGAGCTTCTGCTTGCCGGTGAAGAACGGGTGACACTTGCTGCAGATCTCGATGCGCAGCTCCTTCTTCGTGGAGCGCGTCGTCCAGGTCTCGCCGCAGGCGCAGTGGACGAGGACCTCGTGCAGCTCGGGGTGGATGTTCGCTTTCATGGGACGGCGGATTCTACGCAGTTGGGTCCCCGGGCGCAACCCCCCCGCCCGGGGCGCCCTCCGGGGCCCGGCCGGGCCGGAATTCGGCCCTCGGGCATGCGGGTTAGAATCTCGGGCCATCGGCTGCGGCGGTCGCTCCGCGACCGGATGCCGAGAGTTTTTCACGAAGAACGGGGAAATAGAGCCACTCAGCCGAGCCATGATGAGCCTACTCGTGGTGTTCGCGGCACTCTCGGGCCCGGCGCTCGGCGCCCTGACCCTGCGCCCCGGCCGTCGGGCGAGAGCTCAGGGCTGACCGTGTTCTATCTGTACGTCACCGCCCCCGGAATGGCCGCGAGAAAGGTCTCGCTCGACCGGCCGGTGACGACGATCGGCCGCTCGTCCATGAACGACCTGCCGATCTCCGACAAGATGCTCTCCCGCCAGCACTCCCGGATCGTCCGCACGGGCGACGGGGGGTTCACGGTGGAGGACCTCGGCTCGCGCAACGGCACGTTCTTGAACGGCGAGCGCCTGACGACGGTGCAGGTCCTCAAGCCCGGCGACCGCATCACCGTCGGCGGCGTCACGCTCAAGGTCGAATCGGAGTCGACGACGCGCGTCCGTATCGAGGGCGGCGGCGAGGATCCGCTCGACAACACGATCCTGAAGGCGTCGGCGGAGCTGCTCCGCGCGCACGCGACGGAGACCGACCCCCGCCTCCCGGCCGAGCAGCTCGGCAAGCTGATCGAGTCGCTGCGCGTGGTCAACGAGCTGACCGTCGAGCTCCTGCGCGACATCTCCGCCGACGAGCTCCTCGGCTTCCTGATGGACAAGGTGTTCGAGACGCTCAAGCCGGACCGCGGCCTGGTCCTGCTGAAGTCGCGCGCCACGGGCGAGCTCGTGCCCGCGGTCGTGCGGGTCGCGGAGGGCATCTCCGCCGAGGACATCCGGCTCTCGAAGACGCTGGTCGCGGCGGTCGTCGAAAAGCGCAATGGCCTCCTCCTGATGGACACGATGACGGGCTCGGGCGTCTCCCTCGCCGACTCGATCCGGTTGTCGGGCATCAAGTCGGTGCTCGCGGCGCCGCTCGAGAACGCCGGCGAGGTCGTCGGCCTGATCTACGTCGACTGCCGCGTCGGGCACCGCTCCTTCGAGGAAGCGGACCTGCGCCTCCTGACCTCGCTCGCGAACGTCGCCGCGGCCAAGATCCAGAACGCGCGGCTGATGGAGGAGAACGCCGAGAAGCGGCAGATGGACCGCGAGTTCGCCCTGGCGCGCGAGATCCAGCAGCGTCTCCTGCCGGAAGATCCGCCGCCGCTGCCGGGTTGGGAGCTCCACGGCTCCAACGTCGCCTCGCGCCAGGTCTCGGGCGACTACTTCGACTTCCGGCCGCGCCCGGACGGAAAGATCTACGCGACGATCGCCGACGTCTGCGGCAAGGGCGTCGGGCCCGCGCTCCTGATGGCGTCGCTCCAGGCCTCGTTCCACGCCTGGGCCGACGAGGGCGTTCCGGTCGCCGAGATGACCGGCCGCCTTTCGGAGGCGATCTCGCGGCGGACCGGGCCCGACCGCTTCATCACGTTCTTCCTGCTGCTCCTCGACCCCGCGACGGGGGAGATCGAGTACACCAACGCCGGCCACAACCCCGGCATCCTGCTGCGCGCCAACGGCTCGCTCGAGGAGCTCGGCTCGCACGGACTGCCGCTCGCGCTCTTCCCCGGAAAGCCCTACGGCTCGGCGAAGCTCACGCTCGCCCCGAACGACCTGCTCCTGCTCTACACGGACGGCGTCACCGAGGCCAACGACCCGGAGGGCAACGAGTTCGGGATGCCGCGCCTGAAGGAGTTCGTCGGCGGGCAGCTCGGCAAGGCCGCCGCGGACGTCGAGAAATCGCTCGGCGAGGCCCTCGAAGGGCACGCCAAGGGCGAGCCCTACGCGGATGACCGGACGCTGGTGATGGTGCGGAGACTGCCCGCCTAGGGAAAATTTGAAGGTCAGGACTGGGGGACTGGGGGACTGGGGTCAACGCTGAAATCCTGACGCCCGCAATGGTTCGTCCACCCGGAATGGGGTCGAGGCCTGACCCCGCCATCGCCTGGAGGGCAGGCGACCGGCTCGATTCAGGAATTCAGCGTTGACCCCGCCATCGCCCCGCCGTCGCTACTCCCGGATCTCCAGCCTCTTGATGATCTCGTGGAGCGTGGTGGGCTTGATCTTCAGGAGCTCGGCCGCCCGCTTCTGGATGCCGCCGGTGCGGCGCAGAGCGGTGCGGATCAGGCGGCGTTCGTAGTCCTCGACGAGCTGCTTGTAGGTCGCGCCGTTCTCGGGGAGCCGCACCGGGAGCTCGCCGCGCTCGGGACTCAGGACGGTCTCGGGCAGGAGCGACAGGCCGATCGGCCCGCCGGGCGGACACAGCACGACGGCCCGCTCGAGGGCGTTCTCGAGCTCGCGGACGTTGCCGGGCCAGTCGTGGTCGAGCAGGGCGCGATACGCCTCCGGGTCGATGCCGGCGATCGCCTTCTCGTTCTCCGAGGCGTAGAGCCGCATGAAGTGCTCGGCGAGCAGCGGGATGTCCTCGCGCCGCTCGCGCAGCGGCGGGATCGAGATCGTGATGACGCAGAGGCGATAGTAGAGGTCGTCGCGGAAGCGGCCTTCGGCGACCGCCTTCTTCAGATCCACGTTGGTCGCGGCGATGATGCGGACGTCGACTTTCTGCGTCTCGACGCTGCCGACCCGCATGAACTCTTTCTCCTGGATCACGCGCAGCAGCTTGGCCTGCGTCTCCATGCTGACGGTGCCGATCTCGTCGAAGAAGATCGACCCGCCGTCGGCCGCCTCGAAGAGGCCCTTCTTGTTCGCGATCGCGCCGGTGAACGCGCCTTTGACGTGCCCGAACAGGTTCGACTCGAGCAGGTCCGCGGGCATCGAGCCCGAGTTGACGGTGACGAAGGGCGCCCCGGACCGCGGCGAGTGCGTGTGAATCGCCCGGGCGACGAGCTCCTTGCCCGTGCCGCTCTCGCCCTCGACGAGGATCGTCGAACGCGACGGACCCGCCAGGCGCACGAGCTCGAAGACCTTCCGCATGCCGGCGGACTTCCCGACGATGCGTCCGAGGCCGTACCGCAGCGACAGCTCCTCCCGCAGGCGCCGGTTCTCTTCGGTGAGGCGGCGCGCCTCCGAGCCCTTGCGGAGCGTCAGCAGGACTTCCTCGTTCTGGAAGGGCTTCGGAATGTAGTGGAACGCCCCGAGGCGCATCGCCTCGATCGCGCCCTCGATCGACGAGTAAGCCGTCACGATGACGACGACGGCGTCCGGATCGCGCCGCAGGACGTCGCGCAGGACGTCGAGGCCGGGGCGGTCCGGGAGCATCAGGTCGAGGAGGACGACGTCGTAGGGCTCGGCCTCGAAGAGCGCCACGGCCTCTCCGGCCGACGCGGCCGCCGCGACTTCGTAGCCCTCCCGGGTCAGCAGCGTGCCGAGGACGTCGCGGATGACCTCCTCGTCGTCGACGACGAGCACTCTCACGACGGGCAGCCCTCGGGCACGAGCGGCAGCTCGACGCACGCCTCGGTGCCGCCGCCCGGGCGGGCCGCGAGCGCGATCGTGCCGCCGTGGCGCTGCACGATGTCGCGCGAGATCGCGAGCCCGAGCCCCGTGCCGCCCGATTTCTTCGTCGTGAAGAAGGGCTGGAAGGCCTTCTGCGCGTCGGCGCTCGAGAGGCCCGGGCCCCGGTCGGCCACGGTCACGCGGACGTTCTCGCCGCGCCGTTCGAGGCGGCACGAGACGACGCCGCCGTCCGGCGAGGCGTCGCGGGCGTTGGCGAGGAGGTTGACGAAGACCTGCTCGAGGTCGCGCGGGTCGCCGACGACGCGCGCCGGCGGCCCGTCGGGGTCGGTCTCGAGCTCGAGGCGGCGGCCCGCGAAGGCGGTCTCGACGGACTCGGCGGCGTTGACGAGGACGCCGCGCAGGTCCGTCTCGACGGGGGTGCGCGCGCGCGGCCGCGCGAACTCGAGGAGGTTGTTGACCAGGTGCGCCGCGCGGAACGTCTGGCGTTCCATCTTCTTCAGGATCGAGTAGCGCGGATCGCCCGGCGGCGTCTCGGACAGCAGCATCTGCGCGTAGGAGGAAAGGCCCGCGATCGGCGTGTTCACCTCGTGGGCGACGCCGGCCGCCAGCACGCCGAGCGAGGCGAGGCGCTCGCGCTCGGCCAGCGCGCGCTCGGCGCGGATGCGGTCGGTCATGTCTTCGACCACGACGACGCGGCGGTCGGGCGAGCCCCGGAACGCCGACACGGACAGCTGCAGGTCGCGGCCGGGGCCGTCGCGGCCCTCGAGCCTCGTCTGGAAGCGCCACTCGGCGCCGCCCGGCGGCGGCTCGCCGAGCGACACGCCCGGAAGCGCCTCGGCGAGCGGGAGCCCCGCAAGCTCCGCCTCGGAGCGCCCGGTCAGGGCGGCGAAGGCCGGATTCGCGGTGTGGATGCGGCCGTCGGCGTCGAGGACGACGATGCCGGACGAGGAGGAGCGAATCACGCTCTCCTGGTACTCCTGAAGGGTCCGGATCTCCGCGAGGCGCTCGGCGAGCGCCCCGTAGAGCCGGGCGTTCTCGTAGGCGAGGCTCGCCTGGGCGAGGACGGCCGTCAGGAGCGCCTCGTCCTCGGTCGAGAGCGGGATGCGGCCGTCCTTGTGGCCGACGCCGAGCGCCCCGACGAGCTCGCCGCCGCACCGCATCGCGAAGAAAGCGCGGTAGCCGAGCGCGTGCAGCCGCAGCAGGGCCGGCGGCGGCGTCGCGCCGAAGGCGGTGCCCCGCAGGCGCAGGCGTTCGTCGCGGGCGAGCGACTCGGCCAGGGCCGCGGCGTCCGGATCGCGGCCCGGCCCCTCGAACAGGAACAGCGAGCACGGCACGACGCGCAGGGCTTCTTCGACCCGGCGCACGATCGTCTGGACGAGCTCCTCGCGCGGCCGCGGTGTGGCGAAGTCGCGCGCGACGTCGAGCAGCGCCCGGCGCGCGCGGTAGGTGTCGTGGTACTGGATGCGTTCGAGCACGTCGGTGATGCGCTTCTTGACGGGCACCAGCAGCGACGCGAGAACGATGCCGGAGGAGAACGCGATGACGTTCTTGCCCGCGGCGGCCATGCCGACGAGCGTTCGGTCGAGCAGCGAGTTCAGCAGGACGAAGGTGAGGCCGCCGAGGAGCACCGCGCCCGTGGTGCCGATGGCTTCGCGCACGAAAATCTCGACGTCCCAGAGGCGCCACTTCAGGATGGCGTAGGCGAACGCGAGCGGAATGAGCACGAGGGGGACGACGGCGAGGCTCGACAGCAGCGCGGACTCGAGCCCGAACGCGCGGGGCAGCGCCGAGAGGAGCAGGAACGGCGCCAGGCCCACGATGACTCCCAGCGCGATCCACCGAACCTGCTTCTCGGCCTCGGCGTCGTCGCGCCGGTGCCGCATCAGCTCGAGCAGCCGGGCGAGGACGCCGCAGACGTAGACGACGAAGTAGACGAACCAGAAGCGCTCGCAGGCCTCGAGGTACGCGGCGGCGGCCGGCGTGGCGCGCGCCCCGAGAACCGAGAACTCGGCGACGAGGTAGACGGCGGAGGGAAGGTAGAGCAGGGGCACGATGCGGCGCGCGCGGATCGGGCGCGGGAAGAGCAGGAAGAAATGGAGCAGCAGCGCCGGCAGGAACGCGCGGAAGAAATCCTCGGTCAGCCACGAGACGCGCCAGAACGCGTCCCGCGGGCCGGCCGGCGTGATCAGGTAGATCGCGAAGGACGAGAGACACAGGACCCAGAACAGCAGCGCCGGCCCGCTGCGGTCGCGGGCGACGGTGAAGAGACCGATGATCAAGTACAGGATCCCGACGAACGCGAGGAACAGGTACGTCGTGTCGAAGCGGACCGAGGGCTCGCCGAGCGAGACTCCCCGCACCTCTCCCTCCGGCGACAGGACGACGAGGGCATGCGGGAAGGGCTTGCGGGCGAGCTGCCTCTCCGGGTGCTCGAGAGACGCCGCCGTCTGACCGTCGGCGATGAGGATCCGGTCGCCGGCGGAAAGGCCGGCGCGGGCGGCGGAGCTCGACTTCTCGACGGATCGAAGCAGGAGGGCGCCGCCGGCGCGGTCGGCCACGAAGCCCGTCGCGGTGAAGCTGTCGACCTTGCGCGCGAACGAGACGAAGCCGATCGCCACCGTGGCGACGGTCAATGCGGCCAGGCCGGTCAGCAGGAACCGCTTCACGAAAGCCGGCACGGGCGTGGATTCAGCAATCCGAATGCCATCCACCGCGTGGAAATCCAGCCAGGTAAGCCCTTGAGATTCAGCATTTGTCCCGAATGGACGGGATTCCAATCAACGAGAGAATCAAGAAACTGAATATAGTCCAAAAAACTTTTGGACTGCGATTTGGACTGCGCTGGTCCGGGAGCGGCCCTCGCGCGGGGCTACACGCGAAGACTTAGAAGCTCACCGCGACACCGCCGAGGAGACGGTTGGCGGTGACGGGCTCGTCCTTGTGCTCGGTCAGCGCGGTTCCCTTCGCGTTCTCGACGGCCACGATCAACTTCCAGCCGGCGCCGAAGGGCGTGATGCCGATGACCGAGAGGTCCTGGGAGACCGAGAGGGCGAGCTTGTCGGAGTCGTTGGAGATGAGCGAGGCGGCCGTCTGGAGGTCCTGGCGGATGCCGCGCACGAGCAGCGCGATGCCGGTCTTGGTCGGCAGCACCTCGACTGACGCGCGCGCGGCCCAGAATCGGCCGGCGTTGCTCGTCATGCCGTAGCTCTCGGCGCTCGGCGAAGCGACGTTTCCGTCGATCGTGCCGTAGCGGACCGAGATGTTGCCGGAGACCGTGTTCGAGAGCCTCTGCGTTACCGAAGCCTTGAGCTGCTTCACCGAGTTTCCGTCCAGGAGATAGACGCTGTCGAAGTCCGTCAGGAAGTCTCCCTGGAAGAACGCGCGCACGAGCTCGCCCATCTTCGCTTCGGAGACCTCGACGTCGACCTGCGAATCCGCGCCGACCTTGCGCTGGAAGCCGACCGCCAGGGCCCGCGTGGCGGCCGGGTCGAGACTCTCTTCGATCGACGCGATGCGGGGCATCACGGCCGTCGCCTGCGACGTCGAGCCGAGGGCGCGGTAGAGGCCGCGCGCATAGATCGTGCCGCCGCCGACTCCGTAGCGCACGGTTGCGACCGGCGCGATTCCATACGCTCCCGGCGCGGCTCCGAGATAGCGCGCCACGACCCCGCCGTCGACTTCGAGCTTGTCGGTGGCCTTGAAGGACGCCGAGGCGGCCAGGTCCGCGTCCGGCGCGGCCTGCACGAGGACGCCGTCGGCGCCCACGCCCGACGGGCCGACGCTCGCCTCCCAGTGACGGTAGACCATGCCGACGGAGACTCCCGGCGTGTCCAGAGACGCCGGCCTGCCGTACTCCGCATTGACCTCCCAGGTGCGCGAGGAGATCGGGAAGATCGTCGTGCCGAGCGAGGTCGCGCGGTAGAGGTTGGTCTCTTCGATGTAGCGGGCGCCGACGGACTCGACGCTGCCCTGTTCCACGCCGCGGCTCCAGTTGACCGCGTGGGTCTGCAGGGAGGCCGGGCTGTCGGCGAAGGAGAGGCTGTTGCGGCGCGTCGAGACCTGGAGGTGCTCGTCGGCCGAAGGCGCGACGTCGAGCGCGACGCCGGCCGCGTTGCCGGTCGTCACGTCGCCCGGCGTGTCGCCGTTGCCGAGACGCGCGTAGTCGCCCGAGATCCCGTAGCTCCAGCCGTTCGGAAGGCCTCCGTGCAGGCCGAGCGCCGCGCGCGACAGAGGCGCGTTCGCGCTCTGCGCGGGCGCCTCGGTGACCGTCGTCAGCTCGCCGGCGATGAGCTTGTTCAGCGCGATGCGCTGCGTGGGCGTCGTCGACTTGTCCGCGATCTCCTCGAGCGCGATCTCGCGCAGCACGTCGGTCGGGAGCCGTTCGCGCATGTCCCAGATCGTCTGCGGCTCGGGCGCCTGCGGCTCGCTCTTGCCCTTGGGCGTGAGCGCGATCGACACGGAGGAAACGCCGGCGGCGGCGCCGGCCTGGTGCCAGAGCCGCTGCAGCGCGGGCTCGAATCCGCGCTTGTACGCGACGAGGTCGTAGACGCCCGGCGCCGCCGAGGCCAGGACGAAGGTGCCGTCGCTGGCGGTGTGGAGCCGGGTCAGCGAGTTGTCGCCCACGTTGACGAAGATCACGAGGACGCCCGAGAGCGGGGTCTGAGCGTGACGCACGACACCGGAGATGGGCGGCGCGGGCGGGCCGGCGAAGGCCGTTCCGGCTGCCAGCGCGAGCCAGAGGGCCGAGAGCACGAGGACGATGCGGTGCCGTTTCATATGCCGGGCCCGAGGGTCCAATTCGGAAGTATAGATTTCTCCAAAGTCAATTGCCACAGAACCGGGAAACCGTGAGGCCCGTGGCGGTTCCGGGCGGCCCTCCGGGGACGGAGGGGCCGAATTCAGGGACCGGCGTCGCCCCCGCCGGGGGCGAACAGACCCTTCAGGACGTGGCCCGCGATCGCCGGGTTCTCCTTGAGCCGGCGGACCGAGTAGGCGTACCAGGCTTCGCCATAAGGGACATAGACCCGCAGCCGGTGGCCGTCCGACGTCAGACGGCGGCGCAGCGACCGCGCCACGCCGAGGAGCATCTGAAATTCGTACTGTTCGCGGCGGAGCTTCAGGCGCCCGACCAGGGAGAGCGCGCGGTCGACGAGGACCGGGTCATGGGTCGCGATCCCGACGTACCGCCCGGCGGTCAGGAGCGTTTCGAGGAGGCGCATGTACCCGTCGCGAATCTCCTCGCGGTCCTGGAACGCGATCGCCGCCGGCTCCACGTAGATGCCCTTGCACACGCGCACGTTGCCGCCGGCCTCGGCGACGCGGCGCGCGTCCTCGACGCTGCGCCGGAGGTACGCCTGCAGCACGATGCCGACCCGCTCGTAGCGCTTCAGGGTCTCGAAGTAGATCTGGAGCGTCACCTCGGTGACCGGCGAGTCCTCCATGTCGATGCGGACGAAGTTGCCGTGCGCCCGCGCCGCGTCGACGATCCGCGCGAACTGGCGTCGGCAGTGGTCCGGGTCGAGCTTCAAGCCGAGCGCCGAGAGCTTGACCGAGATGTTCGAGTCGACGCCCTGCGCGGCGATCGCCGCGAGCGCGCGCTGGTACTCGAGGACGGTCGCCTCGGTTTCGTCGAGCCGCGTCACGTCTTCGCCGAGAACGTCGAGGGTCGCGAGGCAGCGCTCGGCGTTCAACGCGCGCACGGTCGCGATCGCCTCCTCGAGCGTCTCGCCCGCGACGTAGCGCGAGGCGATCGAACGCACGAGCGGGCGCGGCACGAGCGGCAGCGTCTTGACGACCAGGCGGTTCAACGGGTTCACGACAGCTCCGGCTCGACGTCGCCGCGCGACGCGCGGGCGAAACACCAGACTTCGACCTCGCGGGCCCCGGCCGAGCGCAGCCGCGCGGCGCACTCGCGGGCCGTCGCCCCCGAGGTCGCGACGTCGTCGACGAGCAGCACGCGCCGGGGAGGCGTCCCGCGCGCGAGGAAGGCGCCGCGAACGTTCGCGCGCCGCCGCGAGGCCGGCACGAGGCTCTGTCGCTCGGTCTCCCGCGCCTTGACCAGCCGACCCGACGCGAAGGGCCGGCCGAGGCGCCGGGCCACCGCGGCCGCGAGCACGCCGGCCGGGTGATAGCCGCGCTCGCGCCTTGCGCGCGGCGTGGCCGGGACGGCGGCGACCTCGTCGGCCGTGGATTCGCCGAGGCGCTCGACGAGCACGTCGGCCAGGCGCGCGCCGAGGAAGTCCGCGCCCTGGAACTTGAAGGCGAGCAGGATCCCGCGGGCGGACCCCCGGTAGGGAGCCGCCGCGGCGAGCCGCGCAAACGGCGGTGGATCGAGGAGGCATCGCCCGCAGGCGGGTCCGGCGGCCGCGTCGCCGAGCGGCTCGTCGCAGGCGACGCACCGGTTCGCGTCGCGGGAGGGCAGCGCGTTCCAGCAGGCCGCGCACACGCCGCCTCGCCAGAGCTCCCGGACCGGACCGACGCGGCAGGCCAGGCAAATCGACGGCAGCACGAACGCCGCGGCGTTCTCCGCGAGCTCCGCGATGCGTTTTGCCCCAGGCGTCGGCGTGGCGGCCTCCGTAAACCGGAAAGCGGCGAGATTGTACCCGCTCGCGCGCGGGGGTTATCCGTTAGAGTTCGAGCGAGATCGATTTCGCGCTTCGGTTCGCCGGGGACGAGGAGGTGGCGTGCTGACCTGGAAGAAATCCCTGATTCTCGCGGCCGCGGGCCTGGCCCTTTCGGCGCCGGCCCGGGCCCAGTTGTTCGGCATCAGCGCCACCTACGGCTCCGTCAACGACATCAGCCACACGCTGAACCTCGAGGGGTTCAAGCCGAGCGAGTACACCGTTTCCTTCGACTATCGCTTCGAGCACGCGGCGCTGCTGCGAATGACGTACGGCTCGATGTGGACGCAGCAGTCGCAGTCCGGGCAGACCGTCAACGGCGTTTACGTCCCGTCCGCGAAGGAACACATCAACTACCTGACGGCGGACGCGTCGTACCTCTACACCGAGGGCTTCTACACGGGGGGATTGTTCGGCGGCATCGGCGGCTACAGCGTCGTCCCCGAGCCGATGCCGCCCGGCTTCGAGGCCTACCGGGACCCGAACCAGAAGTACTTCGGCTTCAACCTCGGCGCCGACGGCGAGTTCCGGCTGACGAAGGGCTTCGCGATCGTCTTGCGGCTGACGTACCACAACATCTCGTCGAGCCCGTCGCGGCAGTTCTTCAACGCGGACGCGGGGCTGGTCGGGAGGTTCTGACGGAAGGGGCTGGAGGCGAGAGGCGGGCTACTTCGGTTCCTGTCCCTTCGGTTCCGGCTTCTCCGGGATCAGCGGCAGCAGCGTCGAGTCCTTCTTCGAGGACAGCGAGATCTGCGCCTGGATTCGCGTGACGCCCTTGATCGCGAGAATGCGGCGCTGGAGGAAATCGGCGAGCGACGCCGGGTCGGCCGCCTTCACCTTGAGCCGATACGCGAACTCGCCGGCCAGGTAGTGACACTCCTGGACCGCGAGGAGCTTCTCGAGGTCGTCGACGAACGATTTCTCGAACCGAGGATGCTCGAGGCAGACGTCCACGTACGCCGTCAGCGGGAGCCCCATCTTCTCGTGGTCGAGCAGCGCGACGAAGCCACGGATCATGCCGTGGCGCTCCATCTTCTTGATGCGCTCGTTGACCGACGGCGTCGTCAGGCCGACGGCGCCGGCGATACGGGCCTGCGACAGCTTCCCGTTGCGCTGGAGCATGTCCAGGATCCGCAGATCGATTTCGTCGATACTCATGACGGCAGCTGTCTAAAAATCCAGCCTTATAAGATTAGTTAGTTCGAAGCTTACGACTAATAATATTAGCCTCCCGCAGGGTGTCAATGGCCTAATTTCCGCTCTTCTATAATCGCTGCAAGGAAATGGCTAAGCGGGACTACTACGAGGTCCTCGGGGTCTCCCGGGGGGCCTCCGAGGCCGAAATCAAGAAGGCCTACCGCCGCCTGGCCCGGAAGCTCCACCCGGACGTCAACCCGGGGGACAAAGCCGCCCAGAAGCGCTTCCAGGAGGTCCAGGAGGCCTACGAAGTCCTTCAGGACGAGGAGAAACGGCGGGCCTACGACCGTTTCGGTCATGCCGGGCCCGGGGCAGGCCCCGGCTTCGGGGGAGCCGGTTTCGATCCCCGGGCGGCCGGAGCGGGGTTCGGGGGCTCAGGCTTCGGTGGTGCGGGCGGGTCTCCGTTCGAGACCTTCCATTTCGAGGCGGGCGATCTCGGCGACGTTTTCGGCAATCTTTTCGGCGGCCGGCGGGCCCGGTCGGGGCCCCAGCCCGGCACGGATCTTCGGGCCGAGCTCGAAGTGCCGTTTCGGGACGGCGTCCTCGGGGCAACGGCGTCGCTCGCGCTGCGTCGGGAGAACGTGTGCCCGACCTGCCACGGCACGGGGCGCCAGGGCAAGGAAACCTGTCCGACCTGCCGGGGCGCGGGCACGGTGGCGGAGTCCGAGCGCGTGCGCGTGCGGATCCCGGAGGGAACGGAGGACGGCGGCGTCATCCGGCTTGCCGGGAAGGGGAGCCCGGGCGCGTCGGGCGGACCGCCCGGGGATCTCTACGTCACCGTGCGCGTCGCGCCGCATCCCTACTTCGAAAGGCACGGCAACGACATTCACGGCATCGTGCCGGTGACGGTCAAGGAGGCGTACGCGGGCGCCGAGATCGAGGTGCCGACGATCCACGGCACGATGCGCGCCAAGGTGCCGCCCTCGACCCAGAGCCGGCAGAAGTTCCGGCTGCGCGGCCAGGGCGCGAAGGATCCGCGCACCGGGCAGGCCGGCGACCACATCTACGAGGTCCGCGTGATGGTCCCGAAGACGGTGACGCCCGCCGGATCCGACGCCGCGACGCTGCTCGACTCCCTCTACGACCGCGACGTGCGCGCGGACTTGCCGAAGGGGCTGTAGGAGGCCCCTCGCGGAACTCCCTCGCCCCCCGAAGGGGGGAGAGGGTTGGGGTGAGGGGGGGAGGGCGCTACTTCGCCGCCGCCGCCGCGAGCACTTCGTCCGCGTGATCCTCGGGCTTCACCTTCGGCCAGACCGCGGCGATCCTGCCCTTCTCGTCGATGAGGTACGTGACGCGGTGGATGCCCATGTACTTGCGCCCGTACATGCTCTTCTCGCCCCAGACGCCATAGGCCGTCACGATCTTCTTGTCGGTGTCGGCGAGCAGGGGAAACGGCAGCGAGAACTTGTCCGCGAACTTGCGATGCGACTTCTCGTCGTCGATCGAAACGCCGAGCACCGCGATTCCCTTCTTCCGGAACTTCGCCCAGGCGTCGCGGAACGAGCACGCTTCCTTCGTGCAGCCGGGCGTGTCGTCTTTCGGGTAGAAGTAGAGCGCCACCTTCCTGCCCTTGAAATCTCCGAGGGAGACGGCGTCGCCGTCCTGATTTTTCGTCTTGAAAGCGGGAGCCTTGTCGCCGACTTCGAGCAGAGCCATGCATTCCCTCCAAAGAGACGCGAGTCTAACGTCTCCATTGTCGCGAGGAGCAGAAGCCGGAGGCGGGAACTCGTCGTCGCGGGAAGGAGTGGGGAGCGGCGCTCCCTCTCTCGTCGGTTGGCCCGCGAAGCGGGCCTTTGGAAGTCCGGGCTAGTTCCGCTCGCCCATGCCGGCGACGAGAGCCTGCGCCCGGTCGTAGGTCATCTGGTCGTCGAGAGCGATCGAGCGGACGGGATCCCAGTCGGCGCTGCCGAGACGGGTGTACCGGAGCGAGCTCGAGTCGGCGTCGCCCCACGAGAGCGTCGGCCGGTAGCCCTGGCCGATCGTCGTGCGCACGCCGTCGCGCGTGTCGACCACGTCGGGCGTGTTGCGCGCCACGGGCCCTTCCATCGAGACGCCGACGATCGGGATGTGGCGGCGCTTCCAGTTGACGCTGTTCGGATCGGACGGCTGGCCCCAGTCCGTCGGGAAATCGATGCGGGCGACCTTGAACTTCTGGTCGCGGAGATCGGCGAAGGCGACGAGGACCGAGCCCGAGAGACCGTCGGGCTGGAGGCTCGGATACATGTACGCGCCCGTCGCGAAGCCGGCCGACGAGCTGTCGCCCGTCGAGCCGACCAGCGTCGACATGTCGTAGATCGCGAGCGCGGTCGGGTCGAAGTTCGTTTCGTCGAGGAAGAGCACGGCGAAACGCGCCTGCTGCTGGATGGCCTGCTCCCACCACACGATCGACAGGATCGAGCTCGTCTTGGTGACGGGCTGGTTGTTCTGGTCGAGGTACGTGGCGACGCGGTGCGTGACGAGCATCTCCGGGTTGTAGGCGCGCGAGATGCCGGCGCTCGGCAGCAGCATCGAGTTCGTCCACGTCCCGCCGCGCAGCACCCCGACCCGGATCTGCGAGAAGGCCGACACGTCTTCGGTCCAGAGGACCAGGAGCGTGGCCGTTTCCTCGTCGTACGCGAGGGCGAGGCCGTGCTTGTTGGTGTAGGACAGCGTGTCCGGCAGGATCGCCGTCGTGACGGTGCCGTCCTGGGCGCGCGCGCTCCACTCGAGGAGCGTCTGCTGGGCCGAGATGCCGGCGTCGGTGACGCCGAGGTCGATGGCCGTTCCGGTGCGCAGCTCGTGGAGCGTGCCGTCGGAGGTCAGCAGCGACTTCTCCTCGTAGGCGCGGGCGGCGCCCGGCGCGAGCGCGAACGCCAGCGCGGCGGCGAGAACGAGGCGCCGGAAGCCGTTGCCGTGCGTCATGCGCGGAGGTTGATCATCCCCATCAGGCTGATCTGATGGAGGTAGTTCTTCAGCGACGGGAAGTCGGGGTAGTAGCTCGAGAGCGCCTCGTAGTGCTCGTCGGCGGCGCTTTCGCGGCCCAGCTCGCTGTACGTCTCGGCCAGCAGGTAATGGGCGTTCTTGACGACGTCGTTGCGGCCGAACTCGCGGCCGAGCCCGAGCGCGCGATTGCCCCAGCTCTCGGCCTCGTCGATGCGGTCGAGCTTCAGGCACGCGAAGCAGAGGTCGAGGCACGGGTAGTCCATCGCCTGCCGCGAGCCGAGCCCTTCGAGAAGCTTCAGCGAGCGCTCGACGAGCGGCAAACCGACCGGCACCGCGTCGAGCGCGATGTGACAGTAGCCGAGGTTGTCGGCGACGACCGCGGCCTCCGACGACTCGCCGCGGCCCTCCGCCTCGAAACGCTCGAGCGATTCCTGGAAGAGCGCGCGCGCCTGCTCGAACCGGCTCTCGTGGAGCTCGAGGTTGGCGAGCAGGTTCATCGAGGCGGCGGTCCATTCCTCGAGGCCGAGCTCGCGGCTCTTCTGGAGCGCGCCCTGGGCGTAGAAGGACGCCTTCCCGTACTCGCCCCGCACCTCGTGCGCGTGGGCGGACGCGTAGGCGGCGAGGACCGCGTTCGGGCTGCCCGGGCTGCGCAGGACGATCTCCTTCAGCCGCGACAGGTCGAAGTCCTGCCGGTCCATCTCGAGGAGGGTCGTGGCCCGGTTGCAGGTGAAGAGATCCTCGAGCTCCCGATCCTTCCAGGACCGGGCCAGCGCGAGCCCGTCTTCGTAGAGCGTCAGGGCGCGCTCGTAGTCTCCGCTCCAGATCGCGTCTTTGGCGGTCTTGCGCAGGAACTCGAGATGCTTACGCCGGTCGCTCATGTCCTCCGGCCCGGAGCCATATCTGGTCATTCTAGGCTCTGAGCCTCCCAACTCTAAGGCTTTTCTTCCCCTTCGGGGGCCGTTTCGTGTTCGCCCGCTTCGCCGTCGGCCGAGGCCTCCGGCGCCGCCTCCTGGAGCTTCTTGAACCGCACGAAGTCGCGAACTTCCTGGCGCGCTTCGTCGGAGAGCGTCTGGAACTCCGCGACGAGATCCCGCGAATCCCTTTCGGCGGGTGTTTCCGTCTCGCCGAAGAACTCGCCCATCTTCAGGTCGAAGACCTGGAGGATCTTGAAGAGCGTGTCGAGGCCCACCTTGTACTCGCCCTGCTCCATGCGCGAGAGGTCCGACTGGGCCACGCCGATTTTTTCCGAGAGCTCGGTCTGCGTGAGCCGACGGCCTTTGCGCAGCTCGCGGATGCGCGAGCCGACGAGCGCGACTTTGCGTGGGGAGTGCGAGGACATCTTTGTTTCCGGAAATGCTATTAAAACATAGTTCGGATTCATATAATCGCGACCGAAGTCACCATGGCCGAGAAAAAGCCCGTCATCGCATCTAAAGCCTTCCTGCTCAAAGAGATGGTCGTCAGGGACGTCCGCGCCAGATACGCCGGATCGGGGCTCGGACTCGTCTGGGCATTCCTCCATCCCATCCTGTGGATGGCCCTGTACACGGGTGTCTTTTCACTCGTGCTCAGGGTCCCGATCGAATCCGGCTACGCCACCTTCCCGGAGTTCCTGATGGCGGGACTGCTCCCCTGGATGGCGATCTCGGAAGGCGTCGCGCGCTCGTCGTCGTGCCTGATCGACAACGCGCCGATGGTCAAGAAGACGGTCTTTCCGCTCGAGACGCTCGTGCTGTCCGTCGTCCTCGCGGCCGTCGTCAACGAGGTGATCGCGTTCGCGATCTACGGGGCGTACGTCGCGCTGCTCGGGCACTGGAGCTTTGCCTGGATCTGGCTGGTGGTGCCGGCGCTCCTGCTGCAGGTCCTGCTGACATTCGGGCTCGGCTGCCTCGCGGCGACGCTGACGGTCTTTCTGCGTGACACCGCTCACGCCGTCGGCATCGCGCTGACGGTCGCCTTCTACGCCACGCCGATCGTGTACCCGGCTTCGCTCGTTCCGGCCCGGTTGAGGCCCGTCATCGAAGCCAATCCGGTCTCCCACCTGGTGGATCTCTTCCGGCGGGCGTTCACGCTGCACGCCGCGCCGGAACCGGCGTCCGTGGCCTATCTGGCGGGGTTCTGCGTCGTCGCGGCGGTCGCCGGCGGAGCGCTCTTTTCGCGGGCACGGCCCCACTTTGCCGACCTGATTTGACGGAAATGGCGAATAAAGGCCAGCCGGCGCCGGTTTTTCGCTCGGTTCGAACCGCCGATCCCGGCCCCGCTTCGAAATCGATTCAAGGAGGATTCGTGAAGAGGCTCCCTCTGGTGCTCCTGCTCGCCGCGGCCGCCGGCTGTTCCTCGTCGTCGAGCAAACCCTCCGCGCCGCCCCCGGCCCCGACCGCGTCTCCCGCCGCGACGCCGACGCCGGGCATCCGGTCGCGCATCGACCCGACGGTCATCCAGGAAACCGACACCCAGGTGATCCGCGCTCTGCCGAAGAAGGACTACGTCAAGGTCGACGACTACAACGTCCGCGAGCCGGTGCTGCCGAATCAGCGGATCCGTTTCTTCAAGGAAGACGAGAACTACTACTACGTGTCGGAGCCGAAGGCGATTCCCGAGGAGACCGAGGCCAAGCGCCAGCTCGCCGAGCAGCAGGCCGCGAAGGGGCCCGCGGCGGCGTCGACCGCCAGGCCGAGCCCCGGCGTGACGGCGGCCGACTTCGAGAACATCGATCCGCCGCGCACCGGAGCGCGCATTCACCTCGCGGCGGTGGAAAAGACGGGCCTGCCGGTCGGCGGCATGTGGCGCGCCTCGTTCGCCATCGCGGACATGAACGGCGATCACGTCCCGGACATCGTTTCGCCGCCCAACCGCATGGGCAACGGGAAGATCCGAGTCTGGATCGGCGACGGCAAGGGCGGCTTCACGGACTGGCCGGTCGCGCTGTTCGAGGACGGCAAGCCGGCGACCCGGTTCTCGTTCGACTACGGCGCGGTCGCGGTCGGCGACATCGACGGCGACGGCAAGCCCGACGTGGCGGTGGCCTCGCATTCGCAGGGCCTGACCGTGCTCTACGGCGACGGCAAGGGAAACTTCCGCGTCGAGCGCAAGGGCCTGCCCCGCGGCGATTTTTCCTCGCAGGCGGTGACGCTGCTCGACGCCAACGGCGACGGCAGGCTCGACGTCGTGGCCTCGCGCGACGTTCCGGGCCAGGACCAGGCCGGTGTGGACCGGCAGCAGGTGCGGGTGTACCTGAACCTCGGCAAGGACGGCTTCGAGTGGAAGAAGGAAGGCCTGATCGGCGGCTTCTATTCGAACTCGCTCGCGTCCTGGGACTTCGACGGAAGCGGCCGCAAGAGCGTCCTGACGGGCAGCAACTACACGGGCGCCCTCACGCTCCTGTGGCGCAGCAAAGGCGACGGGACGTTCGAGCCCGTCCGTTTCGACGGCATCGAGCTCTATGCCTACCACCCGGTCACGACCCCCGGGACCTTCGGCGCCGCGAAGGTGCCCGCGTTTGCCGACGGCTACTACGCGACGGCGCTCCTGCCCGAGCCGATGCGTGCCTCGGGGATCACGATGTACGCCTACGGAAACGGCAAGTGGGAGAGGCACAGGATCTGGCGTGAAAAGGAGGCGAAGGCCGCGATCAGCGCGCTCGCGGTGGGCGATCTCGACGGGGACGGCCTCGACGACGTCGTCTTCGCCGACAACAGCCGGCGGCAGCTGCGCGTCTTCTTTCAGCAGCCCGACGGAAGCTTCGTCGAGCTCTCAGAAAAAGAGGAGCCGAAGATCGATTCTCCGGGTCAGTGGCTCCGGCTGGCAGACCTCGACGGCGACGGACGGCTCGACATCGTGCTCTCGCGCACCGTCACGTCGGCCGCTCCGAACGAGGTCGGCGGCTGGAACGTGTGGTTGAACCGGGCCAAGTGAAGGCGCCCCAGCGGGTTGAGCCGGAACTTATGATCGAAAAGCATAAAAAGTGCTTTTCCCCCTTGACAGCCGGTGGAACGGGGGCGATCATCCAATCCATAGCTCGGGGCATCCAGCCCCATCTGGACGAGTAATCAGGTTTTTCGCGGTGTAGAAAATCGAAGTGCGGGAGGTGATGGGATCGTTCGAGGGAAGGAATCCTCAATCGTGTGTTTTCGAAGAGTTAACTGTAACGAGGAGATCTCAATGAAGAAAGCTTTGATTGCGTGCCTGGCCGTTGCCGCGCTGTTCGCGGTGGCGGGCTCGGCTTCCGCCATCACGTGCACTCTCGACCAGCGCCCGGCTGCGACGCTGCTGGTCCCGTACTTCCAGGTCAGCACCGACGGTAACGGCGGGATCGTCTCGTCGGGAGCCCTGGCGCGCGACACGATCGTCACGATCGTCAACGCGTCCTCGGCGCCGATGGTCGCTCACGTCAACGTTTACGACCGCTTCTCGGTCATCCAGCTCGACTTCAACGTCGCGCTCTCGGGCTTCGACGTGCAGTCGATGGCGATGTCGCAGATCATCACCGGCCACCTGCCCGTGACGCTCAACAGCGTGGGCGATGACGTGTGCCAGCGCGGCGCCGACATCGTTTACGGTGAGGACGCGCGCGACGGCTACCTGCGCGTTTCCCCGACCTCGCCGGTCACCGGCGAGAGCAACCCCGCCACGCCGCTCGACAACGTCAACGGAACGACGGACTACACCGGGACGTTCTTCAGCATCGCCTCGGCGCTGACGATCAACGACTGCGACGGGGATACGGATGCGTCGGGCCTGGCGATCGGCTACATCGTGATCGACCACGCCAACTACTGCAACCTGTCCGATCCGACCGACCCGAACTACTACATCAACGACGCGATCGGCATGGAGAACAACCTGTTCGGCGAGATCATCTTCACGTCGGGCAACGGTCTGCCGACGTACGGCATCTCGACGGTCAACCTCGAGGCCGACACGACGCTCGGCGACGCGACCCTGGCCTGGGCGCAGGATGAGGGTCAGGTCGCCCGCACGTTCTACGCGCGGTACCTCGACCTGGCCAACGAAGTCCAGTGCAACAACTGCAGCTCGCCGACGGCCCACTACAACCTGGCGGACAACGCCCCGTGGGACGAAGGCTTCGGCGACCAGCGTGAGCCGCTCGGCCTGCGCTGGGCTTCCCGCTGGTTCGATCTGACCTCGTCCGGCATCATCACGACCAACTTCATGGTCTGGCGTGGTGGCGACGGGACGCTGGGCTGCGACGAGACCGAGCCGGTTTCGACGGAAGTCTTCTGGGATGAGGACGAGAACACGGTCAGCCAGGGCGTGTGCCCCTCGCCGTGCACGTCGCCCCAGTACAACTTCCCGCTCGAGACGCAGCAGACGAACATCATCCGCTTCGTGCACCCGACGGGAACGCCGGCTGGCTGGGTCCAGGTGGACTTCAGCGGCGGCAGCCCGCTCGACCAGGCCTGGATGGCCTACTCGTTCGAGGGCTCGGTGGCTCTCGAGTCGGTCCTGATCCAGGGCACGCAGCTCGATCCTTCGGCCTGCGATCCGCTCAACGTGTCGGGCGTGGCCGTCATCGCTCCGGTCGTGCCGAGCATCCCGACGGGTATCGGTCGCTAATTTGTTTCCTGGGAGTGGGCGGGGCACAACGGCCCCGCCCACTTTTTTTTCAATCAAGGCGGTCCGGATGGCGACTCTCGGCGGTCCGATCTCGACTTCCCTCCCGCGTCATTCGCCGGTTCGGGGGAAGACGACATCCGACCCCGGTGTTCTCGTGACCCGATCGTCCTTCCGGTGGAGGTTCCCGTGCTGAAGACTCGATTCGTTACTCGTCTGTCCGGCCTCGCCGTCCTTCTGGCCGGTTGGTCCGCGCTCGCGCTCGGGCAGACCCCCAACTGCGCCAACCTGGTCGCCAGCGGTCAGGTCCCGATGCTGGACAACTCGGGAACGCTCCCCGGGTCCGGCGACATGGCGATCGACGAGGCCAACGAGTACCTCTACTTCCTCGAGCAGTGGGGCATGGGCCGGGCGAGCATCGCCAACCCCTTGAACCCCGGGCCGATGACCCACGTGGTCGTCGGCAAAGAAGGCGGCTCCAACAACGGCGGCATCATCACGATCTTCTGCGACTGCCACCAGGGCGGCAACACGATGGACGTCGCCGAGGGACCCAACGGCGACTCCCGCATCATCACCGACTGGCAGCCCTTCAAGCAGGGCGGCGGCAACTCGGGTCTCGCGGCGCAGCTCGCCAAGACCGCCGGAGCCGGGATGGTGAGCTTCGGGCAGCAGCTCGACCTCGACTCGGACGTGCCGCTCGGCGCCCGCATCGCGGCCATCTACCTGCCTTCCTCGGGCAAGTACTTCGGCTACTTCCCGACCTCCGGCAACAACGTCCAAAAGGTCGACCTGACCAACTCGAACGGCAGCCCCGACCCCGGCCAGGCGCTGCCGGCGACGACGGCGATCGGCTGGTCGTCGGTCGACACGTCCACGACGCCGCCCACGACGGTCGGCGTGCGCCTCCGGGCGATGCACGTCCAGGCCACCGGCTACGAGCAGTACCTGCTCGTCGGCGCCACCAGGGCGGACCGGGTGCTGCACGTGGCGACCATCGACGCAACGTCGGGCTCGCTGACCGAGGTGGCCAACGCGCCACTCATCGGCTGGCCCATCCAGTTCGACGTCGGGGTCGTCAACGGTCAGGTCTTCATCGTCTCCGCCGAGGGCACGGCGGGTTTGAACGTGTACCAGTTCGTGCCGCCGAACAACATCCAGTACGTCGGCAACATCGCGGGCACGTATTACCGCGCGATGATCCGGGGACCGCAGCCCTTCCCGGGCCTGTTCGCCCACCGGGTCGTCTCGTTCAGCCCACAGCAGTCGTTCATCGACGTGTACGACACGAAGTGGTTCACCCAGGGCGGCACGCCGCTGCTCGCGAAGTCCCTGCCGCACTTCGGCGGCGGCGGCTACCACGGCTACGGCATCGAGGCGCTGGTTCAGCAGAACGGCGGCCAGATCCTCGCGTACCTGTACCGGGAGATCGGCGGCGCCCCGAAGGGCGCGCTCCACGTCGACGAGCTCGACATCTCCTGCATCGCGGCCGACCCGACGGCGCCGCCCATTCCGTTTGCGACCATGACGAACCTCTCGTCCGGAGCGCGCGGCGACGGGGTCAACTATTTCGGCGACAAGTGGTCGATTGCGGACTCGTCGGTCTCGTACCAGCCGATCACCGAGCTCGACTGGGATTTCCACAACACGGGAACGTTCACGCCCGAGAAGATCCAGACGGGCACGAGCCTCGGCGGGACGACGTTCAGCCCGGCCTACTGGCCCTGCGACGACGCCAACGGCGGCGACCTCGTCAGCGGCAACGGCTGCTACCAGAGCCTCGGAACGCCGGCGAGCACCTACCAGCTCGCGATGAACGCGAAGAACGTCAACGGGCCCGGCGCGTCGCCCTATTTTTCGGGGCCGATCGCCGTCGTGGCGCCGCAGCTCTCGGTCGTCGGCTTCACCGGCCAGACGCTCCAGGTCCTCGCGGGCAACGCGAACAACGGCGATGCGAGCGCCTCGCAGGGCAACACCGCGGAGGCGACGTTCACGTGGACCTTCACGCCGAGCGGCTCGGCGAGCGGCACGATCATCACGGTCCCCACCACCGCGACCGGCTTTACTCTGAACGCCCTCTACAAGGGCGGGTACAGCGCGTCCCTGGGCGGCACGATCTCCCAGGTGGACCTCGTCCCGAACTTCTCGCTGCTGCCGAATCCGGTGGTCAAGGCGACCGCGATGACGGTCAAGAACCTCATGCAGATCGCCTCGGCCGCGACGCTGACGTCGGTCGGCTGGTCGATGTCGTCGGGTGACAGCGGGACGATCACGTGCCCGAACGCGTTCTGCTCGCCGAACGGGACGACGCAGGTGACGTCCCCCTCGAGCTCCGGCCAGTACACGATGACGCTGATCTGGCACTACAACGACCACACGGGCGCGCCGCGGTCGACGCCGCCCCTGACGGTGAACTTCACGGCCATCGACTTCGCGCCGGTACCGGCGCTCGGGGTCTACAAGACCAATACCCACTCGAACCAGGTCTTCCCGCTCGGGAGCCCGCTGACGTGGGCGCTGACGCAGGGGACGACCTACTACCTCTACGACGACGAGTCGCTGCCGGCCGGCATCGCGCATCCGGGGGCGGCTTTCTACACGAGCACCAACAACGCGCAGTCGATCACGTCGGGCGACACGCAGCTTTCGGGCTCGCCGACGGCGGGCGCCGGCCCGGCGAGCTTCCCGGCGTCCGCGGCGTGCGCGAGCAACTGCTACTTCAAGATCCAGGTTCCGGCAGGAACCGGCAGTGTGCGCGCGTTCAAGTACACCGTGACGGCCCAGGGTGGCGGTGGCGGTGGCGGTGGCGGCGGCTGTCCTCCGGGCGCGCCCAGTTGCGGCGGCGGCGGCGGCAATCCGCCTCCCACGCCGACGGTTTCCCTGCTTCCGCCGACGCCGGTGGCGCCGAACGTGGGACAGACGGTGACCTTCACGGCGTCGCCGCAGAATTTCTCCGGCACGCCGTCCTATCAGTGGGACTTCGGCGACTCGACCTCCGGCGGCAGCGGCGGTTCGGGCGGCTCGGGCGGTTCGGGGAACGGCAACTGCCCCCCGATCACCCCGCAGTGCTCGGCGGCCGTGACCGCGTTCGCGGCGGGCCCGAATCCGAACACGCACGTCTACGCGGCGCCGGGCACCTACGTCGTCACGGTCCAGGCGACCTCGAACGGCGTCACCAAGAGCGCGTCGGTCTCGGTCGTGGTGGCCCAGGCGGGGCCCCCGTCGGCCGCCTACACGATCGCCGGCGCGACCCTCGGCGACAGCGGCCGCTACATCGCGTATCTCGGCGTGCCCCTGCTCTTCACCTCGAGCGAGACGCACGCCGCGTCCTGGACCTGGGACTTCGGCGACGGGTCCAACGGGACCGGTAAAGCGATCGCTCACACGTTCAACACGCTCGGCGACTTCAGCGTCACGCTGGCGGTGACCGGCGACGGCGTCAACACGATCGGCAATTCCGGCGCGACGATCGGCGTGACCGTCCTCGACCCGGCGGTCCTGTACCTCGGCGGCGGCCGCTACCAGGTGCGGGCGGCCTGGACGAGCTCGAGCAAGGGCACGAGCGGCAACGGGACCGCGGTCTCGCTGACCGACGACACCGGCTACTTCTGGTTCTTCAGCGCTTCGAACGTCGAGGTCGTCATCAAGGTGCTCGACGCCTGCAACGTGGACGGCAACGTCTGGGTCTTCGGCGGAGGCCTGACGACCCTCGGCGTGCAGCTGACGGTCACCGACACGCAGACCAACACGGTCAAGACCTACACGAACGTCGAAGGAACGGCCTTCCAGCCGATCCAGGACACGCACTACGAGGCCTGCCCGGCCGCGACCGCCGCAAGCGTCGTGGCGCGGACGACGGCGGCGAATCCGAGCGTCACGCTCTCGGCGCCCACGCCGGCCAACCCGTTCGTGGGCGACACGGTTTCCTTCACGGCGACGGCCGCCGATTTCAGCGGCACCGTTCACTACACGTGGAACTTCGGCGATTGCCCGCCGATCGCGCCGAGCTGCACCGCGATGTCCGGCCCCGACACGGGCCTGAACTCGCACGTCTACCAGGCCGACGGCACGTACACCGTGACCGTCACGGCGAAGTCGGGCACGCAGACGGCCACCGCGTCGCAGCAGGTCGTCGTGTCGCCGACGTCGTCGACGCCGCGCCCCTCGACCGCCTTCACGATCACGGGGGCGACCCTGGGGTCCAATGGCCGCTGGACGGCGCCCGTCAACCAGCAGCTCACGTTCACGGCGAGCGAAACGCATGGCACCTATCTCTGGGACTTCGGCAACGGCGTCACGTTCACCGACCAGACGGTGAACTACGCGTTCACCGCCGCCGGGAGCCCCTCCGTGACGCTGACGGTCACCGGCGACGGCACCAACACGGCCGGGACCTCGTCGGTCACGATCCGGTTCACGATCACGGATCCGTACACGCTGTATCTCGACGGCGGGCGGTTTGCCATCACGACGGCGTGGACGACCACCTCGAATCCGACGGGCGGATTCGGCAACATGGTCGACCTGACGGACGACACCGGCTACTTCTGGTTCTTCGACCCGTCCAACGCCGAGGTGATCATCAAGGTGCTGGACGCCTGCTCGGTGGACGGCCACTTCTGGATCTTCGCGACGGGGTTGACCAACCTCGGCGTGACGCTCACCGTGACGGATACGCAGACCGACACCACGATGTCCTACGTCAACACGGACGGCACGCCGTATCCGCCGGTCCAGGACTTCACCAGCTTCGTCGCCTGCCAGTAAGTGCCTCGTTCCCTCGTCCTCTCCCCCCTCCGGGGGGAGAGGCGCGGGGTTGAGGCTTAGAATCTCCCGATGAGCGAAAGCGGGCCGTCGCGGGCCTCGCGGGGCGCTGCCGCCGGGGTCGTCCCGGAGGCGCCCTCGCCGTTCCTGCACGATTGCGGGACGGCCGTGTACAACCCGGTGTCCGGCGTCAGCCTGCCGAAGGACGGCCCGGCCTGGAACGCGCTGACGCGGCTCGGGGCGGGGGAGGAGCCCGCCGTCGATCCCGCGGTCCTGGAGCACCTGCGCGCCGCTCGCTTCCTGATCGACGACGTCGAGGCCGAATCGCGGCGCACGCACCTGCTCTACGTCTCGCTCGAGACCTGCACGAGCTGCAACCACCGCTGTCCTTTCTGCCCGGTCTCCGTCGACCCGCGCGACAAGGAGGTCATGTCCCAGGAGCTCTTCACGTCGCTCGTGGACCAGGTCGTCGAAGCCGGCGGGCGGAACGTGGTCGTCTTCCTGTCCAACTACAACGAGCCGACGGTCGACCCGCTCTTCGAGGAGCGCTGCCGGGTTCTCTTCGAGCGGGGGCTCCCGATCTCGATCCTGACCAACGCGTCGCACTTCGACCCCGACCGCGCCGCGCGCCTCGAGGCGATGGGGCGCTTCCGGTACGTCGGGGTCAACCTGCCGACCCTCGACCCGGAGCGCTACCTGAAGCTCCACGGCACGAAGGACCTCGCGCGCGTCGTCGCCAACGTCGACGCGATGCGCGCGCGCTCGCTCGCCGAAGAGACGGCCATCGTCGTCCTCGGCGACGAGGACGAGGCGCACCGCCGCGACGTCGCCGCGATCCGCGAGCGGTTCGAGCCGAAGGGCTGGCAGGTCAAGCCGTTCAAGATCCGCAGCCGGCCCGGCAGCGGGACCTTCGTCCCCGAGCCGCCGGCCAAGAAACGGCTGCGCGGCTGCGACCTGATGGGCTCGCGCCCGTTCGAGCACCTGCACGTCACGGCGACGGCGAAAGCGGTCCTCTGCTGCCAGGACTACTACGAGAACCTCACGGTCGGGGACCTGAAGACGCAGACGGTGGCCGAGCTCCTGGGCGGCGACACGATGGCGCGGCTGCGGCGCTGGACCTACGGCGTCGAGGAAGCCCCGGCGGATTTTCTCTGCCGCCGCTGCGAGTTCGCGCTCGGCGAGTAGCCTGCCGACGATGACCGAGATCGCCGTCCGCGCCGACCGCGTGTCGAAGATGTACCGCGTGTACGCGTCGGGCGCCGACCGGCTGCGCGAGCTCGTCCTGCGCCGGCCGCGCCACCGGGAGTTCCGCGCGCTGTCCGACGTCTCCTTCGAGCTCTCCCGCGGCCAGGCCCTCGGCCTCGTCGGCGAGAACGGGGCGGGCAAGTCGACGCTGCTCAAGATCGTGGCCGGCACGACGCAGGCGACCTCCGGGTCGATCGAGCGCCACGGCGCGATCGCCTCGATCCTCGAGCTCGGGATGGGCTTCCACCCCGAGTTCACCGGCCGCGAGAACGCGCGGATGAACGCGGCGCTGCTCGGCCTGAACGGCCCCGAGATCCGCCGGCGGCTCCCGGAGATCCGCGACTTCGCCGAGCTCGGCGACTTCTTCGAGCGCCCGGTCCGGACCTATTCGTCCGGCATGACGCTCCGGCTGGCGTTCGCGGTCGCGACCCACGTCGACGCCGACGTGCTCATCGTGGACGAGGCCCTCGCGGTCGGCGACGGGTATTTCCAGAAGAAGTCGGTCGACCGGATCACGGAGTTCCACCGGAAGGGCGGCACCCTGCTCTTCTGCTCGCACGCCCTGTACTACGTGGCGCTCCTGTGCGACTCGGCCATCTGGCTGAAGAATGGCGAGTCGGCGGCGCAGGGCGCGGCCCTTCCCGTCGTGCGCCGCTACGAGGCCTTTCTGCAGGAGAAGGAACGCGCGCTCGCGCACGACGAGCTCGCCGCGTCGCCGGCGGCGCCGGCCGGGACCGACGGCCGGAGGCCGGCCCGCCTGACCGAGGCTTACCTCCACGACGGGTCGGGATACCCGCGCACCGAGTTCGCGGCGGGGGAGACGTTCGCCGTCGAGATCGCGTTCGAGACGGAAGACCCCGCGCTCGCGTTCCACGTCCGCGTCGGCGTCGACCGCGAGGACGGCGTCCAGGCCTTCGCGATCGACACGCGGCACGAGCCGTGGGCGCCGCTGACCGGCCGCCGCCACCACCGGCTGCGGCTCGTCGTGCCCGAGCTGCCGATCGCCCAGGGGGACTTCCGCGTGTACGTTCACCTCGGCGACGAAAAGGCGCTCCACGTCCACGACCTGAAGATCCTGAAGCCCGGCTTCTCGGTGGCTTCGCCCGAGTACGTGGTGGGGCTCGTGGCGCCGCGCCACGCGTGGGAGCTCGCCCCGGCCGAGCCGTCGCGGGGAGCGCGGGTGGCCGGCGAGATCGCCGCCTCGTCTTGAGCGCCGCGCTCGCGTTCCTCGACCCGGGACGCCCCCTCGACTACGGCGCGCGCCTCTCGCGGCTGCGCTGGCGCCGCGCGGCGGGAGTGTCCGGCGCCGCGGTCTGGCGGCCGGAGGCGGCCGCCGCCGGTGCGGTGGCGGGCGGGGCGGCGTGGCTCGTCGTCCTCGAGGCCGCGGCCATCCCGGTCTTCCGGGAGCCTCCGGAGGCCTTGCCGGGGAGCTTGCTGGGCCTGTCGGAGGCGCCGCCGCCGCCCGTCCATTCCCTGCGCGAGCTCGAGGCCGTGGCAGACGGAGATACGGCGCTTTCGGCGCCGCCGTCCGCGCCGTACGGGCTCGCCGCGATCCTCTTCCGGAGCGCGGATTTCGCAGCGCAGACAGGCGAGACCGTCGAAGTCTATGTTCGACGGTTACTTGCCGGGCCCGTGGCCCGGGCCGACCGGATCGGCGCCGTGCGCCTCGAAGAGGCGTCCGACCGGGAGCGGCCGGAGCTGATTGGGCGCCTGCCCGAGGGCCCGCTGCGCCTCCTCGACGTCGGCTGCGGCGCCGGCGCGACGCTCGCCGCCGCCCGACCGCGGCGTCCCGACTGGACGATCGTCGGCATCGAGGCCGACCCGGCGCTCGCCGCGCGCGCCCGGTCCCGTTGCGATCGCGTGATCGAGGGGGATCTGCGCCGCGCGCTGCCGGAGCTGGCGCGGCAGGGCGAGCGCTTCGATGCCGTGGTCTTCGCGGACGTCCTCGAGCACCTCGAGGATCCGATCGCGGCGCTCGTGGCGGCGCGCGCGGTCGCGGCCGAGCGCGGACGCCTGCTCGTCAGCGTTCCCAACGTCGGGCACCTCTCGGTCGTCCGCGACCTGGCGGCCGGCCGTTTCGACCCGATTCCCGCAGGCCTGATCGACGCGCGGCACCTGCGCTGGTTCACGCGCGCGTTTCTCGCGGAGGCGCTCGAGGAGGCTGGCTGGAAAGACGCCGTGGTCGAGGGCGAGCCCGGCGCTCCCGCGCCCGACGCGGCGGCGTTTCTGGCGGGCACGGCGGGGCTTTCCGGGCGGGACGCCAGGAGCCTGGCGACGTACCAGTGGATCGCGATGGCCTCCGCGGGAGGGAAGTAGCCGGCGGGTCCGGCGGCCCGGCGCTTCCCGGTTTACGATTCACCCCCCGAATGCGCATCGCGTATCTCCTCGAATCGACCGAGCTCTGCGGCGGCGTCAAGGTGGCGCTCGTCCAGGCGGAGGCGCTGGCCCGGCGCGGCCACCGCGTGACGGTGGTCTCTCCGGACCGGAAGCCCGCCTGGTTCTCCCTGCAGCGTGCGCGCTTCGAGTCCTCGGCGTTTGCCGCATCCGGCGAGCTCGCGTCGGCGGAGGTCCGGGTGGCGACGTTCTGGAAAACCGCTCCGGCGGCGGTCGCCAACGCGTCGGGCCCGGTCTTCCACCTCTGCCAGGGCTACGAAGGCGAGTTCGAGTTCTACCGCGAGGAGTGGCCGCAGATCGAGGCGGCGTATCGCCTGCCCACGCGCAAGCTCGCGGTCTCGCCGGCCCTCCGGGAGCTCCTCGAGGGGCGCGGATTCGGTCCGGTCACGGACGTCGGGCAGGTCTTCGACGCGCGCGAGTTCTCGCCGGGAGCCGCGCGCGATCCGGCCGAGCCGCCCGTGGTGCTCGTGGTCGGCCCGTACGAAGGGCCGACGAAAGGAATTCCGGTCGCGCTCGACGGGCTCGCCCGCTTCCGCGAACGCGGCGGCCGGTTCGTGCTGCGCCGCGTGTCGACGTCGCCGCCGACGGCCGAAGAGCGCGGCCGCGGCCTGACCGCCGAGTATCACCACGCCCTCGCGCCCGACCGGATGCCCTTCGCATACCGATCGGCCGACGTTTTCGTGGGGCCGTCGCGGGCCGTCGAAGGCTTCGACCTGCCGGCGCTCGAGGCGCTCGCCTGCGGGGTGCCGACGCTGCTTTCCGACACGCCGCGCCATCGGGCGCTCGCGGGGAGGGCCGCGTGGTACTTCGCGGACGGCGATCCGGAGAGCCTCGCCGGGGCCCTGCCGGCGCTGTTCGAGCCCGCGGCGCGGGATCGGGCGCGGACCGCCGGTCCGGCGGAAGCTTCCCGGCACGACGCGGCGCGCGTGGCCGAGCGCCTCGAGCGCGCGTTCCGCGAGGCGCTGGACGAAGCCGCGTGAGCCCGCGCGTCTCGGTCGTCGTCGTCAACCACCGGTCGGCCGGCGAGGCGGCCGGCTGCGTGGCGTCGCTGCGCGCGGCGTTCGCGGCCGAGGCGGTCGAGGGCGAGATCGTGCTCGTCGACTGCGGGTCCGGCGAGGCGGAGCGGCGGGCCCTGGCGGAGCTCGGCGCGGACACGGAGGTCTTTCTCGACGAGAACCGCGGGTACTCGGGCGGCGCCAACGCCGGTCTCGCCCGGGCGCGGGCGTCGGCGGTCGTCGTGTCGAACGCCGACGTGGCATTCCTGCCCGGCGCGTTGACCGCGCTGCTCGGCGCGATCGCGGCGCCGCGCGTCGGGGCCGCCGCGCCGCTGTGTTTCTGGGACGAAGGGCGAAGGCTGCGCCTGCCCGCGGACTCGGCGTCGGACTTCTTCGGGCAGATGGGCCTGGCGCCCTTCGCGCCGTTTGCGCGGCGCACGCTGCGGCTCTGGGAAGCGGGCGGCGATGCGCGGCATCTGCCGGGCGCGGTGCTGGCGACGCGGCGCGAGGTGCTGGACCGCGTGGGGCGGTTCGACGAGGCCTTCCTCTTCGAGTACGAGGAGACGGAGTGGGAGGACCGCGTGCGCGACGCGGGGCTCGCGCTGGTCTTCGAGCCGCGGGCGCGCGTGCGCCATCTCTTCGGGAGGAGCGCCGCGCGCAACCCCGACACCGAGCGGCGGCGCCAGGTTTCGCGGCGCCTCTATCGCGAGCGCCGGTACGGGCGGATCGGCCGGGCGCTCCTCGAGCGGGCCGCCGTGCGCCCGCCGCGGCGCGCCGCCGCCGTGGCGCTCTCCGAGCCCGCCGTTTCCGCGCGGGAGGGCGCCTGGCTCGCCGTCTCGACCAACGCGTCGCTCGTCCCGTTCGCGGGCTGTCCGCTCGACGCCGACTTCCGCCTGCCCGAGGACGTGCTCGCCTCGCTGCGATCCGGACCCGTGTACCTTCGCGTCTTCCGCGCGGCCGACGGACGCCCGCTGGAGACCTTCGTCTGGGACAGGCCGTGAGCTTCGAGATCCGCGACGCGACGGCCGACGACGCGCCCGGCATCCGCGACCTCTTCGGCCGCATCTTCAAGAGCGAGCTCTCCGAGGCGGAGTGGCGCTGGAAGTTCGCGCAGGATCCCGACGGCTGGTACGGCGTCGTGGCCGTTCTCGACGGCCGGGTCGTCGGCAATTACGCCGGCTGGGGCATGGGCTTCCGGCTCGAGGGCGCGCCGCGCCTGCTCTACTCGGTCGGCGACGTCGCCACCGATCCCTCGGTCCGCGCCCTCGGCGGTCGGCGCGGCGTGTACCGCGCGATGACCGAGCTCTTCTACGACCGCGTCGGCCGCGAGGCCGTCCCGTTCTGCTTCGGATTCCCCAACGCGCGGGCGCTGAAAGTCAGCGAGCGCCTCGTCGGTTCCCGGACGCTGATGCCGATCCGCGTCAAGAAAGTCGCCGTCGAGGCGTTCGGCCGGCCGCCGTCCGATGCCGAGGCGGGCGACTCGGTCGACGAGGGCTTCGACCCGCTCTGGGAGGCCGGCCAGCGGACCTTCACGCACGGCGCCCTGCGGGACCGCGCCCGCGTGAACTGGCGCTTCCACGCGAGGCCGAGCCGCTACTACCACATGGTCTGGCGGCGGCGGGGCCGCGAGATGCTCGCCTGGGCGGCGCTCTCGATCGTGGGCCCCGAGGCGACCGTCGTCGACTACCTCGGCCGCGAGAAGGACGGCGGCGACCTGCCCGCGGTCTTCGCGGCCGCGGCGAGCGAGGCCCGCCGCCTCGGGGCGGGCACCCTCGTCTTCTGGGAGACGCCCGCCGGGCCGGGGCGCTCGCCGATCGCGGCGCTGCCCGGGACGACGGCGGACGCGGGGTTTCCGATGATCGTGCGGGTCTACGACGACGGCGCCGCGCGGCGCTTCGGCGAGAACGCGCACCTGGTCCCCTCGCTCTACGACCTGATCTGAGCCGCGGCCCGGGTTAAACTGCCGCCGTTTGACGCAGCGCGAAGACGCCCTGATTCCCTACGCGGCCTCCGAGCTGACCGGCGCGCGCCTCCTCGTTCTCGCGGCCCACCCCGACGACGAGTCGTTCGGCGCGGGCGGCACGCTCGCGAAGAACGCGGGCAAGGCCGAGGCGATCCGGGTCTGGATCGCGACCGACGGCACGGGCCAGGAAGGCGTCGCCGAGGGGGAGGCCGCCGCCTATGCGGCGCGCCGGCGCGAAGAGGCGGCGCGGGCCGCCGCGCTCCTCGGACTCGAGGCGCCGCGTTTCGGCGGGCTGCCCGACCGGGGACTCGCGTCGCAGCGCGAGGCGCTGACGGCGGCGCTCTCGGCCGAGATCGAAGACTTCCGGCCCGACCTCGTCTTCTGCCCGTCGCCGGTCGAGATCCACCCGGACCACCGCGCGCTCGCCGACGCGCTCTACGGGCTCGTCGCGGCCTCGCGCGCCGGCGATCCCGACCACGACCTCTTCCGCTACGTGCGGCTCGCGTTCTACGAGCTCTCGCACCCGCTTCTGCCGAACACGCTCGTCGACATCTCGGCCGAGGCGCGCCGGAAAGAGGACGCCCTGGCGGCGTTTCCGTCGCAGCAGGCCGTGCGCGATTACGCGGGCGCGATCCAGGGACTGAACGCCTACCGCCGACTGACGCTCGAGGGGCGCGGTCCCGTCGAGGCGTTCCGGGTGCTGACCTACGCGGAGGCGGCGTCGACCTCGCTCGAAGAGCTGCGCCGCGCCATCGGGCCGTCGGCGATCGCGGGCGGAGAGAGCGGTCCGGCGCCGGTGTCGGTGGTGATCCGGACGCGCAACCGCCCGGCGCTCCTGCGCGAGGCGCTCGAGAGCCTGCGGCGCCAGAACGCGCGGCCGAGGCAGGTAGTCGTGGTCAACGACGGCGGCGCCTCGCCGAAGGAAGTGACCGACGCGTTCCGCGAGGCGTTCGCGCTCGTCCTCGAGGAGCCGCGCCAGCGGCAGGGCCGCTCGGCGGCGGCCAACCGCGGCGTCGCCCTCGCGACCGAGGAGCACGTCGCGTTTCTCGACGACGACGACCGTTGCTTCCCGGACCACCTCGAGCGCCTGACCGCGGCCGAACGCCAGGGTCCGGAACCCGTCGTTTACTCCGACGCCGTCACGGTGGTCTACGGACAGGGGGAGAGCGGCTGGGAGCCGCGCGTGCGGACGCTCCAGTATTCGCTCGACTACGACCCCGATTACCTGCTCTACGCCAACTACATCCCGATCCACACGCTGCTCCTGCCCCGCGAGCTTTTCCGCAAGGTCGGCGGGTTCGACGAGGGACTCGAGTACTCGGAAGATTGGGATTTCCTGATTCGACTCTCCGCGGAGGCGGCGTTCCGGCACGTGCGCGCCGTGACGTGCGAGTACCGCGTCTTCGAGGCGTCGGCGAACGACCCGGGCCACGCCGCGGCCGGTTCGGGGGCTTTTCTCGACGCCCGCCGCAAGATCTTCGAGCGCTACGCCGCGCGCCGGACCGACGCCGGCCTCGGCCGCGTGCTCGACCGGATGCGCGCCCAGGTGGCCGCCTGGTACGACCGCGACGGCGTCTCGCAGGGCGAGCTCCGCTGGCTGCGCGAGAGCCACCGGCGCGCCACCGAGGCCCTGGCCCGCTCCGAGGCCGAGCGCCAGCGCGACACGACGCGGCTCCAGGGCGAGAACGATCTGCTGCACGAGCGCGCCGCCGAGAACGATCGCCTTCTGCAGGCGGCGCGGTCGGAGGCCGAGCAGTCGCGGGGCCTGCTCCAGCAGATCTACGCCTCGCGCACCTGGAAGCTCCACCTCTTCCTCGAGCGGCTGCGCGGCCGGCGGTGAGCGCGCCGGTCGCCGTTCTCGCTCCCGAACCCGTCCGTCCGCGCATGGCGGGCATGGGCATCCGGGCGCTCGAGCTCGCGCGCGCGCTCTCTGCCGACCTTCCGGTCCGCCTCCTCGTGCCGAACGACCCGGCCGAGGCCCGAGAAGTCGCCGCCGGCCTCGACGTGGTCGCGGCGCCGGAGGGCGCGCTCGCGTCGGCGGCGCGGGGCGCGCGGGCGGCGGTCGTCTCGGGTCACGCCGCCAACTGGTGGTTCCACCAGGTCCCGGACGTGCCCGTCGCGGCGGACCTCTACGACCCGTACCCGATCGAGAATCTCCACTACGCCCGCCTGCTCGGCGAAGGCACGGCGCGCCACGACCGCGAGAGCCTGGCGCTCGCGCTCGCCCGCGCGGACTTCTTTCTCTGCGCCTCGCCGGAGCAGCGGCTCTTCTACGCCGGAGCGCTCTTCGCGTCCGGGAGGATCGGGGCGTCGAACTTTCCGGACGACCCGGCGCTCTCCCGCCTCCTCGCCGTCGTGCCGTTTGGCGTGCCCGAGACGCCGGCGCGCGGCGACCGTTCGGCGGGGCGGCGCGCCGCGGGCGTGCCCGAGGAGGGTCCGCTCGTCCTGTTCGGCGGGATCTACGACTGGTACGACCCCGACCTCCTGCTGGCGGCGTGGCCGGCGGTGCTCGCGCGGCGTGCCGACGCGCGCCTGCTCTTCTTCGAAAACCCGAACCGCGCGTCGACGCCGCAGGAGGCCTTCGACCGGGCGCGCCGCCGGGCGGGAGAGATCGACCCCACGGGGCGGTCGATCTTCTTCTCGCCGTGGCTTCCCTACGGCCGCCGCGAGGACCTCTACGCCGCCGCGGACCTTCTGGTCTCGATCGCCTCGGCAGGCCTCGAGACCGAGCTGTCCTACCGCACGCGGCTTCTGGACGCCGCGTGGGGCGGCGTGCCGTCGGTCGCCGTCGGCGGCGGCGCGCTCGCCCGGGAGCTCGCGGCATCGGGCGGGGCGTTCGAGAGCGCCCGGGAGGCGGACGCCCTCGCCGGCCGCGTCGCCGCCCTGCTCGAGGATCGTGCGGCCCGCGAGCGCGCCGCGGCCGCCGCGCGCGCTTTCGCGGCGGCACGCCCGTGGCACGCGGTGGCCGAGCCGCTCGCGGCGTGGTGCCGCGCGGCCCGCGTCGACCCGGGCCGCGGGGCGCTCGCGCCGGCCGGGTCCCGCTGGAAGCGTCTCTTCCAGTAATCTTCGCTGCGCCGTGCCGACACCGGACGCCTCCATCGTCGTCGTGCATCACCGCGGCCTCGAGCACCTGCTCGAGGCGCTGGCGGGTCTCGACGCGGCCCGCCGGGGCGGCCTGGCTGCCGAGGTCCTCCTCGTCGACAACGCCTCCGGCACGCCGTGGGGCGAGGTCGCGCGCCGCCATCCCGACGTCCGGCGCCTCGTGTCGCCGTCGAACTCCGGGTTCGCCTCCGGCTGCCGCCGCGGCGTCGAAGCAGCCGCCGCGCCCGTCGTCCTCTTCGTCAACGACGACGCCGTGGTCGAGCCGTCGGCCCCCGCGCTCCTCGTCGGCGCGCTCGCGTCGGCCGACCCCGACGTCGTCGCCGCGGGCGGCCGGCTGACCGACCGCGCCGGCGCGCGCAACGACTTCTCCGACGGCTTCCTGACCTTCGACGGCCACGCGTTCGCGGCCGACGTCGGCAAGCCCGTCGCGGCGCTGCCGGAGGCGCGGCCAGGCGAAGAGCGGCTCTTCGCGTGCGGCGGGCTGATGGCGGTGCGCCGGGAGGAGTTCCTCGCCTCGGGCGGATTCGACGACGACTACTTCGCCTACCTCGAGGACGTGGACTTCGGGTGGCGCCAGTGGATCTTCGGGCGGCGCGTCGTCGTCGAGCCGAGGGCGGTCGCGCGGCATCGCGGGGGAGCGACGGGCGAGGCGCTGGGCGTCTTCTCGCGCGGGTTCCTGTTCGAAAAGAACGCCTTCGCGACGGCCTACAAGAACCTCGGCCGCGAGGCGTTCCGGAACCTGATGCCGGCGATCCTGATGACGTTCCTGACCCGGGTGGCCGAGATGCTGCTCGCCCGGAATCCGGGCGCGGCGGAGCTCGAGCGCGATCCTTACGCGCCGCGCCCCGCCGGCGACGCGGGCCGTTTCGCCCGGAGCCTCTTCGGGATCGCCGACGCCGACTCCGAGCGCGTCGTGGCCGACGACCCGCTCACGCTCGCGCAGCTGCGGGCGCTCGCCTGGATCCACCGCCACCACGCGGCGCTCGCCGAGAAGCGCCGGGCGGTGCAGGCGGGGCGGCGCCGGGAAGACGCCGAGATCTTCGCGAAGTTCCCGCTGCGGCTCGTGCCGACGTATCCCGGCGACGACCGTCTCGCGTCGGCGTTCTTCGCGCCGTTCTTCGAGAGCGCCCCCGGTCTCGTCCGGACGACGCTGGCGGAGATCTTCGAGGGAGGCGCTTGACGTTCTCGGTCGTCATCCCGACGTACCGCCGGGTCGAGACGCTCTTCTCCGTTCTCGACGCGCTCTCGGCGCAGCGCGCCGCGCCCGAGTTCGAGGTCGTCGTCGTGGACGACGGCTCCGGCGACGAGACGCTCGCGCGCCTCGCGGCGCATCGGCCGGGCTACCCGTTCCGCTTCTTCTCGCAGCCGAACGCGGGGCCCGCGACCGCCCGCAACCGGGGCGTCCGCGAGGCCGCCGGGCGCGTCGTCCTGTTTCTCGGCGACGACACGGTGCCCGAGCCGGACCTTCTCGCCGTGCACGGCGCGGCGCACGCCGAGCGCCGGCCGTATCCGGTGGCGGTGCTCGGTTACACGACGTGGCCGACGGGCATGCGGGTTTCGCCGTTCCTGCACCACATCAACGAGTACGGCCTGCAGTTCGGCTACGGGTTGATCGCGGATCCCGAGGCGGTGCCCTTCAACTTCTTCTACACGTCGAACGTCTCGCTGCCGCGCGACCTGCTGCTCGACGCCGGCCTCTTCGACACGAGCTTCCCGCACGCGGCGTGGGAGGACATCGAGGTCGCCTACCGCCTGATGCAGCGCGGCATGCGGATGCTGTACCGGCCGCAGGCCGTGGCCCGGCACCATCACGACATCACCTTCGCCTCCTTTCGCCGCCGCCAGGAGAAGGCCGGCGAAGCGGCCGCGATCTTCTACGGCAAGCATCCGGAGCTCGGCGATTTCCTGGCCGTGCCGCAGGCGCTCGCGATCCGCGAGCGGGCGTCGTGGCCGTTTGCCACGCTCCTGCCGCTGTGGGCGGCGCTCGCGGAGAAGCGCGAGCTGCCGGGCAGCCGGCGAGCGGTCGAGCGCGTGCTGCGCGACGACTACCTGCGCGGGTTGAAGCGCGGGTTGCAGGCCTCGGGGCAGCTCACTTCCGGGTGACGCTCTGACACATGGCGAGGTCAGGATCGCGCTGCCCTCCGCCGGGGACGCCCGCCGAACCCCAGGAATACAGGCCACTTGGAGCGGTGTTTGCCGTAAGCCCGGTGGCCCTGATCTTGCTCGAATAGAATATGGAGGCTCGTCATGACGACTAACAGCGGACTCGGGTTCAGAATCCGGCCGCTTCTTCTCGCGGTGGCCCTCGCCGTCGCGGTCACGCCGGCGGCTTTCGCGCAGCACGGCGGTGGTGGTGGTGGTTCCCACGGCGGCGGCGGTGGTGGTGGTTCCCATGGCGGTGGCGGCTATCACGGGGGAGGCGGCGGGTATCACGGCGGTGGCTGGCACGGCGGCTACCACGGTGGTTACTACGGCGGCTGGTACCGCCCCTACTACCCCTACTGGGGATGGGGCTGGGGCTGGGGCGGGGGCTCGGGATGGGGCTGGGGTTGGGGTTGGCCCGGCTGGTATGGCTACGGCGGCTACTACGGCGCCCCGTACGGCTCGGTCGCGGTCCAACCGTACTATTCGCTGTCGCCCAACGACTGGGCGGTCGTCAACACGGACGTCTCTCCCGAGACCACGCGTGTGTTCCTCGACGGCGTCTTCATCGGCATGACCGACGACTTCGACGGGCCCCAGTATCTCTATCTGAAGAAGGGCGACTACCAGCTCGAGTTCCGGCTCGACGGGTTCGAGACGAAGACCGTCGACGTGAAGGCGCGCGGCGGAGCGCAGATCAAGATCAGCGACAAGTTGAAGAAGATCCCGGGCTCGAAGCAGTACGGTTCCTACGACAATCCGGAGCCGGAAGGCGGCGTCCAGCGCTTCTGGTCGAAGGAGAAGAACACGCCGGTGCATCCGGTGGATCTCCAGAACGGCGGCGTCCAGGGCGACGCGATCACGCTGCAGGATCAGGAGTGGCGGGGCGGTGCGCCGCCGGGTCAGGGTCAGGATCAGCCGCATTCGCCGCCGCCGGTCGCCGAAGGCGATTCGGGACAGGGCTACGCGCCGCCGCCGCCCGCGGCCGAGGCGCCGCCGAAGGGACGCTCGCGGATCGTGTTCCGCGTCGAGCCCGCCGACGCCGCGGTCTACCTGAACGATCACTTCGTGGGAACCGGGGAAGAGCTCTCGACGCTGTCGCGCGGACTGCAGGTGCCCCCGGGTCAGCACACGATCACGGTCTCGCGGCCGGGCATGAAGACCCAGGAGCAGACGGTCGTAGTGGGACCGGGCAAGAGCGAAACTGTGGAAATCTCGCTCAAGCCGTAGCGAACTGTCCGACGGTCACGGGCGGGAGGGGCGAGAGCCCCTCCCGTTCGCTTTTGGGACGGTGCGCGAATACCGAGGGGTTGACCCCGGGGTTTTCGCCATATACTGAACGCACTCGAAGGAATCGATTGGGGGGCGCGAAGGACCGATGGCGTCTGTCTTTCTAGTTTGCCACACCTTCCGTCAATCTCGATAGCTCCCAGGTCCGCACTCTTCCCGATCCTTCCGAAGCCCGTCGTTCCGACAACTCCCCTCGGTTCCTTCGAGCTTCAGGTCCCCGCCCCCGTCCCCACGCGCGCCGCGTTCCCGTAGAGCGCCAGGAGCACCTTCTCGAAGTGAAGGCGCCGGTTCCCGCGCCTCTTGTCGGGGGGAGCGTCGGCGGCCGCCACGGCGGCGTCGCGGAGCGCGCCGGCCGGGACTTTGCGGGCGAGCGCGGCGAGGCGCCCCGCCACCGCCCTGTGACGCAGCGATTCGGCCGGCGGGCCCGCCGCCGCCAGCGCGGCGTCGGCGAGCAGCTCCGACAGGATCCGCGCCTCGCCGGGCTCGGCGTTTCCGAGCGCCTCCGCGCAAAGGACCAGCGCCGGGAGATTGCCGGCGGCGAGGCCCTCTTCGAGCGCCCCGACGACCACCGCGCGCCGCGCGCGCCCCTCGGCGAGCGCCGTCGCGGGGTCCTTCTCGTCCTCGCCGGCGAAGAGGACGAGGTCGTGCGCGTCGTCCTCCGGGAACCCGCGCTCCCGCCACGCCCGTTCGCGCTCCGCCGTCCCCGGCGCCGGAAGGGCGGCAGGCGTCGTGCGCGAGCGGATCGTCGACAGGAGCGCCTCCGGGCGCGTGGACGTCAGGATCCAGCGAAACCGCTCCCCGGGCTCTTCGAGAGTTTTCAGGAGAGCGTTGCCCGCTTCGGTGCCGAGGAGCTCCGCACGCACGACGCGCGCGACGCGGCGAGCGCTCTCGTAGGGACGGCCGGCCGCGAACACCAGCGCTTCGCGGACCCGGTCGACGCGGATCTGGAGGATCTGCGAGCCCTCGGGCTCGATCGTCAGCAGGTCGGGATGGATGCCGGCCTCGACGCGGCGGCAGCTCCGGCAGGTTCCGTCGGGGTCGTCCCCGGGGCAGAGGAGCTTGGCCGCGAGGCGACGCGACTCCTGTTCGAGCCGCGCGGCGGACGGCCCGGTCAGCAGCAGCGCGCCGGGGAAGCGGTCGGGCCGCGAGGCCAGCTGTTCGAGGAGCGACCCGGCCGGAGCGCTCATGCGAGCCCGAACCGGTCCGCGAGAATCGCCCAGGTGCGCTCGAACACGGCCGGGGCGTCGCCGGCGACCGGCACGACCGCGACGCGCCCGGGCTCTCGCCGGGCGAGCGCGAGAAACGCCGCGCGCACGCGCTCGTGAAAGGCGAGCTCCGCCGCCTCGAAGCGTCCGGCGCCCGCGTCGCGCCGTTTCGCCCGGGCGAGGCCTTCGCGGGGATCGAGGTCGTAGACGAGGGTCAGGTCGGGCGCGAGGCCGTCGCGGACGCGGGCGTCGAGAGCGCCGACGAGGGCGGGGTCGAGGCCCCGGCCGCCGACCTGGTAGGCCTCGGTCGAATCGGAGAAGCGGTCGCAGAGCAGGAAGGCCCCCTCCGCGAGCGCGGGCCGCACCACTTCGCGCACGTGCTGCCGGCGCGCGGCTTCGAGGAGGAGCCACTCGGCCATCGGGTCGAGCGCCACGTTTTTCGGGTCGAGGATCACCGCGCGGATCTTCTCGGCGATCGGCGTCCCGCCCGGCTCCCGGGTCGTGCGGACGGGCCGGCCGGCCGCGCGCAGCCGATCGGCGGCGAGGGCGAGCTGCGTCGACTTGCCGGAGCCCTCGACGCCTTCGAAAGTGACGAACGGCACGCCCCCGGAGCATAACGGCTTCGGGCAGTTTCCGCCGCCGATTGCCGTTAACATGGTCCGCCGTTGGTTCCTTTTCGGCGCAGGGGTTGATGACGGAAGACACCAAATCCGGGCGGACCGGCGGTTCCTGGTCCGGCTGGATCCTCGCTGCGGGCTTCCTGGGGCTGGCGATCGCCATTGCCTCGATTGCCGACATGTTCTCCGCGCGTCCCTACGACGGCATCGTCCCCGTGCCGTACGGCCGCGAAGGCATCGAGGTCCGCGACACCATTCCCGGCAGCCCGGCCGAAAAGGCCGGCTTGAAACGCGGGGAGTGCGTCCTCGGCATCGGCAAGCGGATGGTCCGCACGAGCTCGGATGCCTCGGCGGAGCTGCGCCGGCACAAGATCGGCGAGCCGGTCCTGTATCTCGTCCGCAACGCGCCCTGCCCGACCCAGCCCCGGGCCGAGACGGCCGGCGAGCTCCGCGAGGTGAAGCTGACGCTGTCCTCCGAGCGCCTCGGCGGCAAGACGTATCTCTACGCCGTCGTCGTCGGGTTCCTGTTCTACGCGATCGGCCTCTTCGTCTTCGTCCGGGTTCCCGAGGAGCGCTCGGCGCGGATCTTCTTCGTGCTGTGCGTGCTGTTTCTCATCTTCTTCGTGTGCCGCCTGCGGCCGGCCTCGTACTGGTGGATCGACATTTTCGTGCAGAACACCGGGACCGTGAGCCTCTTCCTGCTGCCCGCGGTCTTCCTCCACTTCTTCCTGGTCTTCCCGCGCGCGAAGCGGTTCCACTTCGCGAAGCCGGACGAGTGGACGGGCGAGCCGCCGGCGCGCTGGAAGACGCGCCTCCAGGATTTCCTCTCGACGAGCCCCGAGCTCCTGTACTTGCTCTACGCGATTCCGCCGTTCGTCTTCCTCTACGACGTCTTCCGGCAGATCCAGGGCGAGAAGGTGACGATCCTCTCGGGCGCGCCGCTGTCGTCGTGGGTGCTGCTCGGCGACTACCTCGTGCTCGGCCTGCTCGCGCTGGCGCACTCGGCGTTCACGCTGGAGGAGCCGCGCGAGCGGCGCCAGGCGTTCCACGTCTTCGTCGGCACGATTCTCGGGACGGTGCCCTTCGTCCTTTTCTTCATCGTCCTGCCGTCGGCGTTCCAGATCGACGAGTACGCGTTCTACGGGATCATCCCGATGATCCTGATCCCGCTGACGTTCGCCTACGCGATCGTCCGGTTCCAGATGTTGAACGTCCGCGTCATCGTGCGGCGGACGTTCCTCTACGCCGCCACGACCGCGGTCCTTCTCGGCCTCTACGCCCTCGTCGTCGCGCTGGCGAACCTCGTCTTCACGAGCTCGCGCCTGTCGGCGTCGCCGCTCTTCAACTTCGGTTTCTTCCTCGTCGGCATCTCGCTCTTCGAGGTCCTGCGGCGCAAACTGCAGGCGCCGCTCGACAAGCTCTTCTTTCGCGAGAAATTCGACTATCAGGCGGCGCTCCTCGAGATGAGCGAGGCGATCACGGGCGAGCTCGACCTCGGCCGCATCGCCGACTACCTGACGGCGAGCGTCGCCGCCACGATGAGGCTCGAGAAGGCGTCGATCTGGCTGCGGGACCGCGAGGGCTGGCTCGAGCGCCGGGGCCGGCGGGACGACCGCCTGTCGCCGACCGCGGCGCTCCGGCGGGTCCTGCGCCAGGAGGGCAAGCCGTCGGACCTGACGGAGATCTCGCTCCATTTCGCCGACGCCGACAGCGAGGAGTTCCGCGAGCGGCTTCAGCAGGAGGGGTTCCGTCTTCTCGTCCCGCTGGTCTACCGCGAGCGCCTGATGGGGATCCTCGCCCTGAAGGAGAAGCTCTCGGGCGAGCGGTTCGACCGCGATGACCAGTCGCTGCTGTCGACGCTCGCCAACCAGGCGGCGCTCGCGATCGAGACGGCGCTCCTGCACGACGAGATGACGCGCCAGGCGGAGTTGAAGCGCGACCTCGAGATCGCCCGCGACATCCAGACGAGCCTCCTGCCGCGCGGCGTGCCGGAGGTTCCCGGTTTCTCGATCTTCGGCGGCAGCATTCCCGCCCGCGTCGTCGGCGGCGATTTCTACGACTTCATCCCGTTCGAGGACGGACGCCTCGGCGTCGTGATCGGGGACGTCTCGGGCAAGTCGGTCCCGGCCTCGCTCCTGATGGTCGCCGCCAAGGAGATCGTGTACTCGCGCGCGCTGACGACGAGCGACCCGGGAGTGCTCTTCCAGGAGTCGAACCGGCGCATCTACTCGATCAAGCGCCGCATGTTCGTGTCGCTCGGCTTCTTCCTGCTCGACGCCGAGGCGATGGTCCTTCGCTACGCCATCGGCGGCCAGCCCCTCCCGATCCTGCTGCGGCCGGGGGACGGCGGACCCCGCCTCCTCGATCCGCCCGAGCACCGCCTGCCGCTCGGCGCCTTCCGGGAGGTGGCCTACGACACGCGGGAGCTCTACCTGCGCCGGGGAGACCTGCTTTTCTTCTACACGGACGGCTTCACCGAGGCCATGGACGTCGGCATGAATCCCTTCGGGGAGGATCGGCTCATGGCCTCCCTGGAGGCCCGGCGGCAGGGCACGCTCGAGGAGGTCGCCAAGGGCATGCTGTCCGACATCCGGAACCACGTCGGGGGCGCCGAGCAATACGACGACATGACTTTCCTGTTCCTGAGGGTGGAATAGGGCGAAAACGGCCCGATTCTTGGGAAAACCTGGGGGAAACCCCCGGCTTCCCCATCCGTATGAAGGGGTTAGGAATGAAGAAACGGCGCGTTTTCTGGGCTCTGGGCATCCTGCTCCTGGCGGGCGGGGGGGTGGCCGCGGCGCTCTTCCTGGCCAACCGCCGCGAGGTCACGACTTCCTCCCAGGCGGCCTACGAAGCCTTCCAGCAGGCCCAGCTCGACCGCAGCCGGTTCTACTTCAAGGAGGCCCGCGTCGGCTACGCCAAGGCGCTGGAGCTCGATCCGAACTTCGCCATGGCGATGCTCGGCGTCGCCGACCTGTCCGACCGGGACCAGGCCGCGACCCTGATCCGCCGGGCGCAGCGGGAGCGCGAACGTCTCACGCCCCGGGAGCGGTACCACGTCGATATCGCCGTCGCCAATCTCGACGGCAAGCCCGAGAAGGTGTTCGCGATCGCCCGAGAGCTCAACGCGAAGTATCCGGCCGATCCCGTCGGCGTTTCGCAGCTGGTGCGCGAGGCCTTGCTGCGCGGCGACCGGGACGCGGCGATCCGGTTCTACCAGGAGATGCTGGCCGTCGATCCGAACTACTCCGAGGCCTACAACCAGATCGGCTACTACTACGGTTACCGCGGGGACTACGAGCGCGCGATCGACAGCCTCGAGAAGTACCGATTCATCTCGCGCGACAACGCCAACCCCTTCGACTCCCTCGGCGAGAACCAGGCCTACTCCGGCCACTACAACGAGGCGATCGAGAATCTCAACCGCGCGCTGGCCATCAAGCCGGACTTCGGTCCCGCCTACGCCCACCTCGGGGTGGCGTACGAAGGGATGGGAGACTACCCGAAGGCCGTCCAGATGTACGAGAAGGCCGCCGCGGTCGACGACTTCGAGACCGACAAGCGGGGCATGCTCAAGGCGGCCGCGAGGGCCGCGTTGAACGGCGGAGACCGCCAGAAGGCGACCGAGCTGCTCGACCAGCTCGAGAAGCTCCCCCCCGATCCGAAGAACGACTTCCCGAACATCGGGAAGGAGTTTGCGGCCGCGATCCGCGACCTGATCGAGAACCGCCCGGCCGAGGCCGAGCGGCGCCTGATCGCGCTCCGGCCGGAGATGGATGCGGCGTGGAGCACCTACCAGAAGGCGGGGAAGTTCCCGCCGGGATTCAAGCCGCACTTTCCGGAGTGGAACTTCGGGATGGCGCTCGCCCTCGAGAAGCAGGGGAAGACCGACGAAGCGCTCGCCCTCTGGGAGAAGAACGCCAACCCGCCCAACCCGTTCATCGACTTCGGGGACCGCCGCTGGATCATGGAAGCGCGGGCCAAGGTCGCCGAGATCCTCGCGCGCAAGGGCGACCTCGACCGGGCCGAGAAGCTGATCGCCGAGAACCGCAAGTGGAACGCGAGCTGGGCGCCCTGCCGGCCCTCCGAAACGGCCGTGGCGGAGGCTCGACGCGCCAGGGTGCTGGCCGCTTCGAAGTAGGCGTCTCCCGACTCCATGGAACGGTCGCGCCACTTCGAAACCCAGCATCGGCTCCTTCTCCTCGAGACGCTCTACGACGCCGGGCTGTCGCTCGGCGCGATGCCGGACGAGGACGCCCTCGTCGAGGACGTGCTGGGGCGCGTCGTCGGCGTTCTCGACGCGTCGCGCGGATACCTCGCGACCTTCGGCGAGGGCGGGGCGAGGCGGGCCGAGGCGCGCGTCGGGTTTCCCAAGCGACCCCCGGAGGCTCTCGTGGCGGGGGACGAGTTCCTGCGCGAGGTGCTCGCGTCCGACGCCGCGATCGCGCGCGACCGGTTCAAGCTCCTCGGCAAGCCCGTCGAAGCCGCCGTGGGCGTGCGGATTTCGGGCGGCGGCCGCCCGATCGGCGTGCTCGTGCTCGCGGACAAGGAGGTCCGGCGCGGCGGCTCGGCGGCCTTCGACGAAGAGGACCGGCGCTTTCTCGTTTCGCTCGCCGGGCTCTGCGGCATGGCGATCGAGAACCGGCGGCACCTCGAGCGCCTGACGCGCGAGCGCGAGCGGCTCGAGGAGGAGAACCGGCGCCTGCTCGACGAGACCGGCCGGGCCGCGGCGGGTCGCCTCTTCGTCGGCGATTCGCCGGCGGCGCGCCGCGTCCTGGACCTGGTCTCGCGGGTCGCGCCGTCGAAGATCTCGGTCCTCGTCACGGGCGTGAGCGGCACGGGCACGGAGCTCGTCGCGCGCATGATTCACGCCCGAAGCGACCGGGCGGACAAGCCATTCATCGCGATCAACTGCGCGGCGCTGCCCGAGACGCTGCTCGAGTCCGAGCTCTTCGGCATCGAGCGCGGCGTGGCGACGGGCGTCGAGGCGCGGGCGGGCCGTTTCGAGACCGCGCAGGGCGGCACCCTGTTTCTCGACGAGATCGGGGACATGCCGCTCGCGCTCCAGGCGAAGTTGCTGCGCGTGCTGCAGGAGCGTGAAATCGAGCGCGTGGGCGGACGGCGCCGCGTCCCGATCGACGTGCGCGTGCTGGCCGCGACGCATGCCCGGCTTTCCGAGCGCATCGCCGCGGGGGAGTTTCGGGAGGACCTCTACTACCGCCTTCGCGTCGTCGAGATCGTCCTGCCGGCGTTGCGGGACCGCCGCGAGGACATCCCGAAGCTCGTTCGCTATTTCCTCGAGCGGTTCGCGGCGCGCGACGGTCGCGAGCCGGCGTCCGTCGACCGCGAAGCCTACGCGGCGCTCCTGTCCCACGACTTCCCGGGCAACATCCGCGAGCTCGAGAACCTGCTCGAAGGCGCGGCCGCGCTGTCGCAGGGGGGTGCCATCCGGCGCGAGGACCTCCAGTGGCTGCCCCGGGGACCGGTGCGGACGGACGGGCCGCCGTCGGCGCCGGGAGACGAGTCGGAGGTTCCGGACCTGCGTGCCCTCGAGGAGCGCCACATCCAGCGCGTTCTGAGGATGGCGGGAGGCAACAAGAGCCGGGCGGCGCGCCTGCTGGGGATCAGCCGGCGGACGCTTTACCGGAAGCGCGCCGTTGTGGGACATAAAGTTACTGGGACATAAAGTTACAATTTAGCTTGTATAGGCCTGATTGTAAAAGTCTTAGCAATCCAATAATAAGGTGCTGAATGGAGTCGTGTGACATTGTGCTACGATAGTGGCGCATGTTGCTGGCTCAGGCTCTCGTCTTCAAGTCTCTCCCGAGCAAGGACTTAGCACGTCAGGGCGGCCCTTCGAAAACCTGGCAGGGCCCTTGCCTCTCTCATCGGTCGCTGTGATGAGAAAAGCCCTCGCGATCGGCCTGGAAGCCTTCGAGGTTCCCAACCTCCTGTGGGGTCTCGCGGCGGGCGAAGTGTGCCTCGCTCTCCTGCTTCTCGGCTCCGATAAACTGCCCTCCGTTTTGATCCGCTCACTACAGCTCTTCCTCCGCTTCTAGGAGCCTCGAGCGTTTCCCATGTCGCAGGGAGGATCCGCTCCGCCCGGGCTCGCCGGCGCTCGTGAAGTGTCGATGACGATCCCCGTCGCGCCCGAGATGGAGATCGTGGCCACCGCTCAGGCCGCCGCCCTCGGCGAGTACATCGCGATGGCGCGGGATAAGATCGACGAGGTCAAGCTCGCTCTCGTGGAAGCGTGCATCAACGCGTTCGAGCACGCCGAGTGCCGCGACGAGCAGCTGCACCTGACGTTCCGGCTCGGTCGCGAAAAGGGCCAGGAGTGGCTCGAGGTGGAGGTCGTGGACAAGGGCAAGGGCTTCGACAGCGCCCGGGTGGAGGAGCCTTCGATCGAGAAGAGCTTCGTGAGCCACCGCAAGCGGGGCTGGGGCCTGCAGATCATCAAGAGCCTCATGGACGAAGTCGAGATCACGTCGGGCGTGGGGGGGACGCGAATCCTCATGAGGAAATACAAGTGAGCGAGTCCTGCAAGGTGTCCGCGGAGCGTCGGGGCGACGTCGCGATCCTCCGGACGGACGGCTACATCAACAACCAGGGCGGCGAGGAGATCGCCCGCGAGGCGTACGCGCAGCTCGAGGGCGGCGCGCGGGCGCTCGTGTTGAACCTCGAGAAGACGCGGATCGTCAACTCGATCGGGATCTCGATCCTGATCGAGGTGCTCGAGAAGGTCATGGACCGCAAAGGCATGCTGGCTTTCTGCGGCCTGACCCCGACGATCGACAAGACGTTCCGGATCATGGGGCTGGCCCAGTACGCCGAGATCTACCCGACCCAGGAGGACGCGCTCCGGGGTGTGAACCCGCAGCCCGCCTGAGGACCCGGCCATGACCCCGGTCCCGGCCTCGGCCGCCGCGCAGCTCGACGAGTTCTGGAAACGCGTCGGGGGAGCGCTCGAGGGAGCCGGGGCGCTCCCGAGCCGCGTCGCCGAGGCGGCTCTCGTCGCGACCGGGGCCCGCGACGCCACGCTGTACCTCCGCGAGCGGGACGTCTGGGTCCGCGCGGGCGAGACCCTCTCGCCGCCGGTCGCGGAGGGCGAGATTCCGGACCCGCTGCCGGAGGGCATCTTCCATCGCGAGGGAGACCTCTGGCTCCCGCTCGCGGCCGAAGGGGAGCTCCACGGCGTGCTGCGCCTGTGCGGGCTGCCGACGGGGGAGCCGCCGGACAGCGCGGCCCTCCTGACCTTCGTGCTCGGCGCGGTCGTCGGCACGCACCGGCTGTCGCGGCAGGTGCGCGACGCCGAGTTCGAGCTGAAGGCCCGGCTGCTCGAGCTCGAGTCGCTCTACGACCTCGGTCTCTCGCTCGGCGGCCAGCTCGACCTGGCGGCCCTGGCGGACGAAGTCCTCTTCCGGTCGATCTCGCTGACGGACGCGGGCAAGGGCACGCTCGTCCTCCTCGAGGACTCGGGGAGCCTGCTGCTCGAGCGCAGCGTCGGGGGTGACGTCGTGACGGCGAAGGAAGCCGCCGGCTGGAGACTTCCCGAAGGCGGCGTCATCAACAACGCCGCCGCGTCGACGCCGACGGCGGGCATGAAACTGTCGACGTGCGAGAAGTGCCTCGCGGTGGCCATCTCCGTGCCGGGACGGCAGCTCGGGGTGCTGGCGGTGGCGGACAAGGAATCGCGCGACGGCCGCGTCCTCGACTTCACCGCCACCGACGCGCGCCTGCTCTCGCTGTTCGCGAACCAGGCGGCGGCGGCGATCGAAACGGCGCGCCTTCACAAGGACGCCATCGAGAAGGAGCGCATCGAGCGCGAGCTCGAGCTCGCCGCCGGCATCCAGCGCCAGATCCTGCCGCGTGACCTTCCCGCGGTCGAGGGCGTCGAGATCGCCGCGCGGAACCGGCCGACGCGCCAGGTGGGCGGCGACTATTTCGATTTCTTCCCGCTGTCGGGAGGGCGCCTGGCCTTCCTCGTCGCCGACGTCTCCGGGAAGGGCGTTCCGGCGGCGCTGCTCGTGTCGACCGTGCACGCGGCCGTCCACCTCCAGATCGACGACGCGAAGACGGTCGCGGACCTGATCGGCCGGCTCGACCGGCACCTCCAGAAGTACGCGGCGACGCGCAAGTTCCTGACGTGCTTCTTCGGCCTCCTGGAGCCGGATTCCGGCACGCTGCGCTTCGTGTCGGCGGGCCACAACCCGTCGCTCCTGCGCCGCGGCTCCGGCGCCGTCGACCAGTTGAAGGCGACGGGCGTTCCGATCGGGATGTTCCCCAACGCCACCTGGCGCGAAGACAGCGTCGTCATGGAGAAGGGCGACCTGCTCTGCGTCTACAGCGACGGCATCACCGAGGCGCTCGACGCGGCCGACGAAGAGTTCGGCCTGGACCGGCTCTCGCGCCTCCTCTCGGCCGAGGCGCCTTCGGCGCTCTGCGAGAAGGTCTTCGACGCCGTCTCCGCGTTCGCCGGCGACGCCCCCCAGTACGACGACCAGACGCTTCTGCTGCTGCGCCGCCGCTGACCCCGGTTAAGATCGGCGCGTGCTCGCGCTGCTGACGGTCGTCCTGGCTGCGGCGCAGGCCGCCGCGGCCTCGGGCGGGCTTCTTCTCGAGGGCGGCCTGGTCTACGTCGCCGCCGACGCACCGCCGCAGCGCGCGTCCGTGCTGATCGAGGGCGGGCGCATCGCTTTCGTCGGCGACGCCGCCGAGGCGCGGCGCCGCGCCGGAGCCGCGCGCGTCCTCGACGCGTCCGGGCGCGCGGTCTTTCCCGGCTGGGCCGACGCCCACCTGCACCTGCTCGGCCTCGGCAAGGCGCTCGAGGTCGCGACCCTGCGCGACGCGTCGAGCGCGGCCGACGCCGCGGCGGCGATGGCGAAGGCGGCCGCCGACCTGCCCGCCGGCGCGTGGGCGGAAGGACGCGGCTGGGATCAGAATCGCTGGCCGGGCGCGGCTTTTCCCGACGCGCACGAGCTCGATCGCGTTCTGCCGAACCGCCCCGCGGCGGCTCGCCGCGTCGACGGCCACGCGCTCTGGGTCAACTCGGCGGCGCTGGCGGCGGCGGGCGTCGACGCCGCGACCGCGGATCCCGAGGGCGGCCGCATCCTGCGCCGGCCCGACGGATCGCCCTCGGGAGTCCTGGTCGACAACGCGATGCAGCTCGTCGTGCGCGCGATGCCGCCGCCGACGCCGGCGGACCGCGAGCGCTGGCTGCTCCTCGGCGCGGCCGCCTGCGCCCGCGTCGGCCTCACGCAGGTGCAGGACGCCTCGGCCTACGATGCCGAGGGCATTGCCGTGCTCGAGCGGCTCGCCGCGCGCCACGCGCTCCCGATCCGCGTCTACGCGACCGTGTCGCCCGACCCGGCCTCGCTTCCGGCCTCCCTCCGGAAGGGGCGCCGCGTCGGCGGCGGCTCGGATTTCCTGACGGTCCGGGCGATCAAGGCATACGCCGACGGCGCTCTGGGGAGCCGCGGCGCCGCGCTCCTCGACGACTACGCGGACGAGGCGGGCCGGCGCGGCTGGCTGGTCACGCCGGCCGAGCGTCTCGACGCGCTGGCCCTGGAGGCGCGGCAGCAGGGGTGGCAGCTCTGGGTCCACGCCATCGGCGACCGGGGCAACCGGACCGTGCTCGACGCCTTCTCCCGAGCGGCCGCGCAGGCGCCGCGTCCGCCCGCCGGAGGCGAACGGCCGCGGATCGAGCATGCCCAGGTCGTCGCGCCGGAGGACTTCGCCCGCTTCGCTCCCGCCGGGGTCATCGCGTCGATCCAGCCGACGCACGCGACGTCCGACATGGCCTGGGCCGAGCAGCGCCTGGGGCCCGCGCGGGTGCGGGGCGCCTACGCGTGGCGGCGGCTCCTCGATGCGGGCGCGCGGCTTTGCGGCGGCAGCGACGCGCCCGTGGAATCCGAGAACCCCCTGCTGGGGTTTTACGCGGCGGTGACGCGCGAGGACAGGTCCGGCAAGCCCCCGGGAGGCTGGCAGCCTTCGCAGCGCCTGTCCCGCCCCGAAGCCCTCGCCCTCTTCACGAGCGGCGCCGCCTTCGCGGCTTTCGAGGAGGCCTCGCGCGGCCGGATCGCGCCCGGGTTCGAGGGCGATCTGACGGTCCTCGACGGCGACCCCATGACGGCGGCCGAGCCGGACATCCCGGGCATCGCCGCCGCCTGGACGATCGTGGGCGGCCGCGTGGTCCACGGGCCGGAGCCCCGATGAGCGCGCTCGGGGTGACGCGGCTCGGCGCGGCGGCGGCGATATCCTTTCTGGCCGCCGGCCTCGCGATTCCTGGCTGCGGGCGTCGGCCGGAGGGGACGACCCGGGTGGGCACCAGCGGCGCGGACTCGGACGCCGCGCGCCGGGCGCGCATGGTCGAGACGCAGATCGCCGCCCGGGGCGTGCGGGACCCGCGCGTCCTCGACGCGATGCGGAAAGTGCCCCGGCACCGTTTTCTCGACGCCGCGGCGCGCGGCCAGGCCTACGAGGACCATCCCGTTCCGATCGGCAACAACCAGACGATCTCTCAGCCCTACATCGTCGCGCTGATGACGGAGCTGCTCGAGCTCCCGCCGCGCTCCCGCGTGCTCGAGATCGGAACCGGCTCCGGCTACCAGAGCGCGGTGCTCGCCGAGATTGCCGCGGAGGTCTATTCGATCGAGATCCTGCCCGAGCTGGCGCAGTCGGCCGCGGGAAAGCTGAAGGAGCTCGGCTACGCAAACGTGGAAGTGCGCGCGGGCGACGGCTATCGGGGCTGGCCCGAGCACGCACCGTTCGACGGGATCATGGTCACGGCGGCGCCCGAGCGGATCCCGCAGCCGCTCGTCGAGCAGCTCGCGACCGGAGGGCGGATGGTGGTTCCGGTCGGCGGCTTCTTCCAGGAGCTGAAGGTCTTCACGAAGGAGAAGGACGGGCACCTCTCCGAGAAGGACGTGATCCCCGTCCGGTTCGTGCCGATGACCGGGGAGATCGAGAAGGAGCGGACCCCGGCGGAGCCTTGAGGCCCCGGGTCAGGGCTTCGGCGTCCCGGTGAAGCGGGCGAGGACCTTGCCGTCGGCGGCGAGGAGCTCGAGGCGGGTTGCCTGAATCCGGTAGTTCGCGGTCGCCTGGAGCGCCCCGCGCAGCTTCGCCTCGCGCGCCGCGGCGGCTTCCGCGCACGCGGCCGGCGTCGCCGGCGGCGAAAGGGTCAGGCGCAGGCGGCCCGCGACCGTGTCGTAGTGGCCGCGGATCGCCTGGCAGCCGCTCCAGCCCCCGAGCAGGCGGCGCCCTTCGCTCGGCGCGAGCAGGAGGAAGGGCGGGCGCTTCGCGTTCGGGAAGGACGTCGCGCCGATCGAGACGACCTTCCAATGCGTGTCCTCGAGGGGCGCCGCCGGCGGCGTCGGCGAGACCGAGACGGCGAGGAGCAGCGCCGGCAGGGCTCCCGGGGACAGCCAACCCGGGAGCCTCGCCGTCGCGCGGGAGAGACGAAGCGCCGCGCCGTCCCTCAGTTCCCGGCCCCCGGCACGACGCCTTCGGCCAGGACGATCTCGACGCGGCGGTTCCTGGCCCTTCCTTCGGCCGTGCCGTTGTCGGCGACGGGGAACTGCGGTCCATAGCCGACGGCCGTCATGCGGCTCGCCGCGACGCCCTGCTTCTCGAGGAACGCGCGGACGGCCTCGGCGCGCTCGTTGGAGAGGCGCTTGTTGAGCTCGTCCGAGCCGGTCGAGTCCGTGTAGCCCTCGATCCGGAGGTTGATCTTCGGAAACAGCTGCACGATGCCGGCGAGCTTGGCGAGGGCCACCTGCGTGTTCTGTTTGAGCGTCGCCTTGTTGACGTCGAACAGGATGTCCGGCAGGTTGACGACGACGCCGCGGGCCGTCTTCGTGATCTGCGCCACCGAGGACAGCGCGCCGTCGAGCTGGCCGGCCAGGTCGTCGCGCTCCTTCGTGAGCTGCTCGTTCTGCTGCTGCAGGGAGGCGTTCTTCTTCTCGAGGTTGGCGGCGACGGTCGCGACCTCGGCGGTCGTCCGCTCGGCCTCGGCGCGGGCGGCGGAGGCCTGGGCGGCGAGCGCCTCGGCCTTCTGCCGCGCCTCGTCGGCGTCGCGGCGCGCGGCGTCGGCCGCTTCGGCGGAAAGACCCGCGGCGGCGGCGCGCTCCTGCGCCGCGGTCGCGGCCTGCTGCGCGTCGGCCGCCTGCTGCTGGAGCTGCGTCATCTGCGCCTGGGCGGCCGCGGCCTGCTGGCGCGCCTGCTCGAGCTGCTGCTGAGCGGCATATGCCTGCTCCCGCGCGGCGATCGCCTGCTCGCGGGCCGCGAGGGCCTGCTGCTGCGATTCGGCCGCCTGGGCCTGCGCGGCCGCGGTCTGCTGCTCGAGAGCGCGGCGCTCGGCCGCTTCCCTGGCCGCCGCGGCGGCCGCGGCTTCGGCGTCGAGCTTCTTCTGGGTGTCGCGGATGGCGGTCGAGGACACGGAGAGACTGCGGCGCGCGTAGTCCACGCCGACCTTTTTGTTGCCGGCCTTGAACGAGTTGGCGGCCTGGGCGAGCGTGATGCCGGCCTCGCGGATCGCGTCGGGCGCGTACTTCTCCGCGCCCATGGCCCTGGCCTGGTCGAGAACGTGCTGGGCCTGGACGATCTCGACCGGTTCGGCGCCGTTGTAGCGCATCCCGCCGATCTGCTGGTTGCCCACCTTCGGGGTTCCGGAGAAGCCGGAGAAGGTGATCGGCGTGCTCCTGGCCTTGCTCGGGGCCGGCGCGCCGGAGACGAAGCAGACGAGCGTGGACGGCTTGAGCACGAGCGGGTTGGGCTCGGCCGTCACCAGGAGGGCGAACTCCTTCTGACCGGTGCGGTAGGTGACGTCCGCCGAGGTGTCCTTGACGATGAGCTCGCCCAGGTTCTCGGCGTTGCCGTCGCGCGAGACGGCCCACACGACGTAGGACGTCACGTCGCCGCCGAAGAGGATCGCGGGCGGGAGCTTCCGGGCCTCGACCTCGACCTCGGCCTGGCCGTCGCGGTACTTGACGTCGGCCTCGGCCGTTGCCGGGACGACGCGCGGCGTGGGGCCGAGCTCGAGGTTGACGCCGGTGCGTTCCGGAAACTGGACGACCGAGAGCGGCACGTCGGCGCCGCGAGCCGCGAACGCCGTCAGAAGCAGAGCGCCGGAAAGGGCGAGCCGGGAAGCGAATCGAATCATCGGATCCTCCTTGCGGAATCGACCGGGGCATCGAACCTCGCGAAAGGGCAGCGAGGGAGGGCCGGAACTATATGCAGCGGCGCCGACCGGGTCAAACCTCGCCGGGATCGTCCTTCGATGCGGCGCGATAGACTTCGCCGCCATGCGGAGGACGACGTCGCCGGGCCGGCGGCTGCTCTGCGCGGCGGGGGCCGCCGCCGTTCTCCTGTCGGGAGTTCCGGGCTGTTCGTACCTGACGTGGCGCCGGGAAAAGAGCGAACAGCGCGCGGAGCTCGAGAAGAGCCCGGCCAATCTCCAGCTCGAGAAAGAGTACGCGCCGCAGAACTGCTTCGGCCTGATCGGCCGCATCACCGCGCCGGCGGGCCGAAAAGAGCCGTTGCTGGTGGCCGCTTTCGACCACGCGAGCCCGGGCCACGAGCTCGTCGGCTCGCGCGAGATCGTCGCCGCCGTCGGCTACTACGGCCTCCTGTTGCCGGCGGGCCGCTACGACCTCGTGTTCTTCGCGGACCTGAATCGCGACGGCTACTACGAAGCCGACGAGGTCGTCGGAAAGACGCCGCCGGATTCGCCGGTCGAGGTGTCGGCGGCTCGTTCGTCGGACGGGATCACCCTCGAGGCGCCCGCGATCACGGTCGCGTTCGACCATCCGTCGACCGTCGACGCGGCGCTGCGCATCCCGGTCCTGCCGCGGCCGTTCGTCGTCGAGTCCGTGGACGACCCGCTCTTCGCGCCCGAGATGGGGGAGCTCGGCGTCTACCGCCCGAACGTCTTCCTCACGAAGACGCAGAGCTGGTTCTTCTCGATGGGCGTGCCGGACTTCTCGAAAGCTCAGCTCGTGCTGGTCCACGGCATCGACGGCACGCCGCGGGACTTCAAGACCCTGATCGCGTCGATCGACCGCTCGCGCTACCACATCTGGCTCTTCTACTATCCATCGGGGCTGGCGCTCGACCAGCTCGGCTCGGTGCTCGCGCGCGGCATCGAAAGAGTCGCCAGCGAGGCGGGGAGCGGCGAGCTCCGCGTCGCCCTCGTGGCGCACAGCATGGGCGGCCTCGTGAGCCGGCGCGCCGTCAACGAGATCTGCAAGAGCGGCAGGCCGGCCTACTTCAAGGTCTACGCGTCCTTCGACACGCCCTACGGCGGCGTCGAGGCCGTCACGGGCGCCGTCAGGCGCGGCACCGAGCTCGTGCCGTCCTGGGTCGACGTCGCCGCGGGAAGCCCTTTCCTGGCGCGCCTCTACGAGACGCCCATCCCGAAGGACCTTCCGTTTCACCTGTTCTTCGGCTGGGGCGAGGAGGGCGACCACGGGCCGAGTCCCGCCGGCGACGGAACGATCGCGTTGGCAAGCCAGCTCGATCCGCGGGTCCAGGCGGCGGCCACCCGGATGACGGGCTACGGATCCACGCACGTCGGCGTGCTCAGCAACCCGGAGGCCCTCGCCGAGCTCGGCCGCGTTCTCGAGACGACGACAACGAAGGAGCACCGATGAGACGACCGGCGCCGTTCACGACCGCCTGGTGGCAGGAATGGGGCCTGTCCGCGATGCTCGTGCTCGTGTGCCTGGCGCTGTTCGTCGGCCTGCCGCTCGAGACGCTCGGCATCGTCAGTTCCTCGGTCGTCGGCGTGATCATGACGTTCCTCTTCGTGTCCGGGGTCGTCGCCATGGCCGGCCGGGGGTGGGCGACGATGGCGGTCGCCGCGGTGGTTCTTGTCTTTCAGGTCGTGCGCTGGCTCTCGGTGATCTTTCCCAGCCGGACGATGAACGCGTGGGATCTCTCGCTCGGCCTCGTCGCGCTGGTGCTGCTGACGGCTTTCGTCCTGCGCCACACGTTCCGGGACGCGCGGATCACGGGCGACCGGGTCCGGGGCGGGATCCTCGCCTACGTCCTCCTCGGACTGATCTGGTGCGTCGCGTATCAGCTCGTCGACGCCTTCGTGCCGACCGCCTTCCAGTTCCCCCGCGCTCACGAGGCCGTGGGGCCCGGCCGCTTGAGCCACGACCTCGCGTACTACAGCTTCGTCACGCTGACGACCGTCGGCTACGGCGACATCACGCCCTTGCACCCGGTCGCGCGCGCCCTCGCGATGGTCGAGGCGCTCATCGGCCAGCTCTATCCCGCCATCCTCATCGCGCGGCTCGTGTCGCTGCAGATGGCATCCAAGCCGGGCGGCTCGGCGCCATGAGGCCGGCGTGACCGGGGAGGAGGTGGCGGGCGTCGCGCTGCGCTCCGAGGCCGGCACCGGGTCGGTGCTCGCGCTCTCCGGCACGCTCGATGTCGGGTCGGCCGCGTCCGCGCGTCGCCAGATCGCCGCCAAGCTCGCCTCGGCGCCCGTCAAGGTTCTGGAGGTGGACGGCAGCGGGATCGAGCGGGGCGACATGTCCGGGATGTCCCTGCTCTACGAGCTCGCGGAGGGCCGGCTGGTCCCCGGCGTTCGCGCCACGATCCGGGGCCTTCGGCCCGAGTTCCAGACGCTGCTGTCGGCCTTTCCGTCGTCCGACGCGCTCGCCGGCGTCGAGGCCGCGCCGCCGCGGCAGCCCTTCCTCGGCCAGGTCGGCGCCGCGACGCTGTCGATGCTGTCGGACCTGCGCGCGCAGATGGCGTTTCTCGGCGGCGTCGTCCTGGGGTTCGGGGCGGTCGTCCGGCGCCCGCGCGCGATGCGCTGGCGCGAGGTCGGCGTCGTCTTCGAGAAGGCCGGGGTCAACGCGCTGCCCATCGTTTCGCTGATCAGCCTGCTGATGGGCCTCGTGATCGCCTTCGAGGCGGCCCAGCCGCTCGAGATGTTCGGCGCCCAGATCTTCATCGCGAACATGATCGGGCTCGTGATGATCCGCGAGTTCTCGCCGATCTTCACCGCCATCATCTTCGCGGGACGGTCGGGTTCCGCGTTCGCGGCCGAGATCGGGACGATGAAGGTGAACGAGGAGTTGAACGCCCTCGAAACGATGGGCCTCGACCCGCTCCGATTCCTCGTCATCCAGCGCGTTTTCGCGGGCACGCTGCTGATGCCGGTGCTGGCGGCTTATTCGATGGTGTGGGGAGTCCTGGGCGGCATCCTGGTCATGATGACGATGGGTTTCCCGTTCGCGCAGATCTGGACGCAGCTCGTCGGCGCGCTCGGGGTCTGGGACGTGATCGTCGGCATCTCGAAGTCGTTCGTCTTCGGCGCGATCATCGCCGGCCTCGGCTGCCTGCGCGGCATGCAGACGAAGGAGGGCCCCAACGCCGTCGGGGACTCGACGACGCGCGCCGTCGTGGCCGGCATCCTGATGATCATCCTCGTCGACGCCGTGTACAGCGTCCTGACCTACGTGCTGCACGTATGAGCGCCGAAGCGCCGGTCGTCATCGCGGTCGAGGGCGTGACGATCGGCTACGGCGATCTCGTCATCCAGAGGGACATCACGTTCGAAATCCGGCGCGGCGAGGTGTTCGTGATTCTCGGCGGCTCGGGGTGCGGCAAGAGCTCCCTGCTGAAGAACATGATCGGCCTCTACCGGCCGATCGCGGGCCGGATCCTCTACGACGGCGAGGACATCGTGACCGCCGAGGGCGAGGCGCGCCTGGCTCTCCTGCGGAAGTTCGGCGTCATGTACCAGAGCGGTGCCCTCTTCGGATCCATGACCGTGCTCGAGAACGTGCGCCTGCCGCTCGACGAGTTCACCGACCTCGGCGGGGCCGAAAAGGAGCTGGTCGCCGCGGCGAAGCTCAACCAGGTCGGGCTGCTCGACGCCGCTGCCCGGAAGCCGTCGGCTCTGTCGGGAGGCATGCAGAAGCGGGCCGGGATCGCGCGGGCGATGGCGCTCGACCCCGGGATCCTCTTCCTCGACGAGCCGTCCGCCGGCCTCGACCCGATCACGTCGGCCGGTCTCGACCGGACGATTCTCGAGCTGTCGAAGGGGCTCGGCATCACGTTCGTCGTGGTGACCCACGAGCTTCAGAGCATCTATGCGATCGCGGACCGCTGCGTCATGCTCGACGCGCGGACGAAGACCATGATCGCCGAGGGCAATCCCGCGGACCTGCGGGATCATGCGAAGGACCCGTACGTCCGTCAGTTCTTTCTGCGCCAGGCCGACCCGGCCGCGGCGGGAGGCGAGGAGAGTCGGACCTCATGAGCGAAAAGGCGAGCGCGCTGCGCATCGGGATCTTCGTGACGGTGGGGGTGGCGATCGTGCTCGCCGCCCTCTTCCTCTTCGGGATCCGGAGCGCCTTCCAGCCCACGCACGAGTTCGAGACCTACACGACGGGAGACGTCGAGGGGCTCTCGGTCGGCTCGGTCGTGACGCTGCGCGGCGTCGAGGTCGGCAAGGTCGTCGAGGTCGGTTTCAGCTGGAATCTCTACGAGGCGAAGCCGCCGGCCTGCGTCGTCGTCCGCTGCGCGGTCAAGCAGGACATCACGCCGCGGGCCTGGGGCACGGACTGGAAGGCGGACGTCCGGAAGGTCGTGGACCAGGGCCTGCGCGCCGTGGTGCAGACGAACGGCATCACCGGCTCCAGCATCATCGCGCTCCAGACGCTCGACCCGAAGCTGTATCCGCCGCTCCACGTGCCCTGGACGCCGAAGTATCTGTACGTCCCGTCCGCACCGAGCCAGCTCGGGCGGCTGCTCGCGTCGGTGGACCGGACGCTCGCGAACCTGGAGAAGCTCGACGTCGGGGGCCTCTCGCGCAGCCTCACCCGGCTCCTCGACACCGCCGACGGCACGTTGCAGAACATCAACAAACTCGACGTCGCGGAGCTCTCGCGCAGCGCCAACACGACGATCCAGGACGCCGGTTCCGCGATCCGCGAGATCCAGGGGCTCGCCCAGGACGCCCGCACGGACCTGAAGGCCATGAAGCTGGACGCGGTCGGGAGCGACGCCAACCGGCTGCTCGACAACCTCGACGCCAGACTGTCGGCGCTCCTCGACAAGCTCGCCGGCGTCGACGTGCGTGCCCTGAACGACACGCTCGCCGGCACGCGCGACGCGGCGCGCAGTCTGAACGAGGCGCTCGAGCAGTTGAAGCGCTACCCGTCCGGGTTCCTCTTCGGGCCGGCGCCGCCGCCCGCTCCCGCGCTGCAGGAGGAGAAGAAGTGATGCCGCACGCCGCCTTCCGTCCCGAGCCGAATCGGGCCCGCCGCGCCGCCGCCCTCGCCGCGGCGCTGCTGCTCGGCGCCGCCTGCGCGTCGAAGCTCCCGCAAGTCCCGCAGACCTTCACGATCGACGGACCGCCGCCACGGACGTCGCCGCCCCAGGGGGCGACGCGCGTGCTGTCTCTCCGCCGGGCGGAAGCGGCCCCCGCGTACGCCGGTTCCGAGCTCGTGTACCGCGTCGGCGCGCACGGCATCGAGCGCGACCCGTACGCGAGCTTCGCGGCGCCGGCGTCGTGGATGGTGACGTCGGCCATCCGCGGGTATCTGAAGAACGCCGACTGGGTCCGGGACGTCGTCGAGCCCGGCGAAGGGATCCCCGTCGCCGCGGAAATCGAGCCTTCGGTCGTCGAGATCGCCGGCGACTTCACGAACCCGGCCGAGCCGGCCGCCGTGCTGACGGTGTCCTTCCGCGTGCTGGCGCCCGCCTCCGGCGCGGCGCCGCCGCGCGAGTTGCTCCTGAAGACGTACACCGCGCGGCGGCCGCTCGACCGGCGCGCCGCGGCCGCCGTGGTGGCCGCCTGGAATCAGGAGCTCTCGGAGATCATGGTCTCGTTCGCTGGGGACCTGAAGGCGGCCCTTCCCCCGGCTCCCTGAGTCGTCCCCGGGGTCGGCTAAACTCCGTCCCCGCATGGTCGTCGCCTCCGGAGCCCCGCCCGTCCGCCGCCGACTTCCTGGCGCGGCCGGGCTCTGCGTCTTTCTCGCGCTCGCCGCGTTCGCGGCGGCCGAGCCGACGCTCCCGGTGGCGGCGCCGTCGCCGACGCCCTCTCCCGCCGAAGAGGCGGCGGCCGATCCGTACGGGCGCGAAACGCCCTACGGATGCTTCTTCGGGTTTCTCCGCGCCGTCGAGAAGGGCAGCTACGCCAACGCGGCGGAGTACCTGCAGCTGCCGGCGTCGCTGAAGTCCCAGCGGGAGACCGTCGCCCGCGAGCTCCAGGCGGTCCTCGACCACCGCTTCGTCTCGACGACGCTCGAGAGCATCAGCCAGAGCTCCCGCGGCACGATCGACGACGGCCTGCCGCCCGACGTCGAACGCGTGGGCGAAATCCTGTCCGGCGAGGGACACCTCGACGTCCTGCTCGTGCGGCTCGAGAAGTCGGGCGGTCCGCCGCTCTGGTACTTCTCGTGGGAGACGATCCGCGAGGCGCGGCGTCTCTACGGCGAGCTCGGCCTCTCCGAGATCGAGGGCCGGCTGCCGGAGTTTCTCGTCAAGACCCACATCGGGTCGCTCGCGCTGTGGCAGGTCGTGGCGTTCGTGCTCCTGCTCCCGATCCTTTACGGCGTCTCGTGGCTCCTGATCACGCTCATCCTCGTCGCCGTCGGCCTGGTGCGGCGCCGCAAGATCTCGGGAGACTGGGCGATTTCGGCGCGCAGTCCGGTCACGCTGCTCCTGACCCTGCTGCTCCACCGCGTCGCGGTCTTCTGGGTCGGCGTGCCGATCCTCTACCGGATCTACTACAACCGGGTCCTCTACGTCCTGCTCCTCGTCGCGCTCCTGTGGCTGCTCCTGCGGATCGTCGACGTCGTCGACCGGTTCCTCCTGCGGCGCGTCATGCCCGCCGGCGGCGCGGCGGGGCGGCCGTCGCTCTCGCTCGGCCGGCGCGCGCTCCGGGGCGCGGCGTTCGTCATCGTCATCGTGCTCGCGCTGCCGGCCTTCGGCGTCAACGTCACGGCCACGCTCGCGGGCCTCGGCATCGGCGGCCTCGTGCTCGCCTTCGCCGCCCAGAAGAGCCTCGAGAACGTCTTCGGCGGCTTCGCGATGCTGGCCGACAAGCCGCTCACCGTCGGCGATACGTGCCGGATCGGAGGCCAGCTCGGCGAGATCGAGGACGTCACGCTCTGGGCCACGCGCCTGAGGACGAACGAGCGGACCGTGGTCAGCATCCCCAACGGCGCGGTGATGGCGGGCCAGATCGAGAACCTGACGCGCCGGGACAAGTTCTGGTTTCATCCGACCGTGGGCCTGGACTACGCGACGACCCCGGCGCAGATGCGTCAGGTGCTCGAGAACATCCGGAACCTCATGGTCGCCGACCCGCGGGTCGAGACCGAGGGCTCGCGGGCGCGCTTCGTGCGCCTGGGCGCCTCGACGCTCGACGTGGACGTTTATGGCTACGTGCGGGCCGAGAGCTACGCCGAATTTCTCGGCGTTCAGGAGGACCTGCTTTTGCGAATTCTCGACATCGTCGAACAGGCCGGGACGTCCGTCGCCTTCCCGACCCAGACCGTCCACGTGCGATCGGGCGCGCTGCCCGAGGAGTCGCCGAAGAAAGACCGGTCTCCCGCTTGAGGCGCGCCGTACGACTGATCGCCGTGGCGCTCGCCGGGGGCGCCGTCGCCGGCGGCGCGGCCGCCGCCGAGCCGCCGCTGGCGCTCGCCCGCGCGGCCGCCGGAACCGGCTTCGAAGAGTCGTTTCACCGCGTGCTCGAGGACGGCGGCATCCGGATCGAGGCACCGGAGGACGGCGGCGGGGAGGCCGACGAGGCTTCGGCCGAGGCGCCGCCCCCGAAGAAGGTGCATTCCTTCTGGATCGGCGCCGTCTCGGGGGCGACGCTCATCGGGTCGGCGTGGAACTCGTTCGGCGACGGGCCCAACCAGAAGTGGCACTTCACCAAAGAGGGCTGGCTCGGCCAGAACACCTATGCCGGCGGCGGCGACAAGGCCTCCCACGTCGTCTCGTACTACATCGTCGCGAAGCTCCTGACGGGCGTCAACATGGAACTGGGGATGAAGAAGGACGACGCCGCGCTCCTCGGCACGGGCGTGTCGATGATGGCCGGGCTCGTCACGGAGATCGGCGACGGGCGCGGCAAGTACGGCTTCTCCTACGAAGACCTCGTCATGGACTGGATCGGCGCCGTCTCGTCGCTCGGCATCGCCCACTACGGCCTCGACGATCTCGTCGGCTATCGGGCCGGCCTCGTACCCGCGCCGACCGCGATCTGCTGCCCCTACGGCGGGACGGGCAAGGACTACACGGAGGAGATCTACACGGCCGACCTGAAGCTCGCCGGCCTCGCGGACCGGAACCGCTGGAACATCGGCCCCGCGCGCTACTTCCTTTTTTCGGTGAGCTACTCGGCCAAGGGATATCCGTACGCCAATCCGGACATCCGCGAGCGCCAGGTGGGCTTCGAGCTCGGGATCAACTTCAACGAGATCCTCCGCGCGGTCGGCATCCGGCCCGACCGGTGGTGGAGCAAGATCCTCTACTTCGCCTTCGACGTGCTGCGCATCCCGTACACGCAGATCGGGATGTACTACGACCTGAACAACGGCCACTGGTACGGCCCGGGCATCGGCGACCAGTGGGACCACTTCCACCACCACTGACCGGGGGCGCGGCGCGCGGCCGCCGCGTCAGCCGCGCGTCGGCCTGGCCAGAGGATTGCCGAGCTCGTCGAGGACCTTGGCCACGAGCCCGGTCCAGCCGGTCTGGTGGCTCGCGCCGAGGCCGAGGCCCGTGTCGCCGTGGAAGTACTCGTGGAAGAGCAGCAGGTCCTTCCAGTGCGGGTCCGACCGGAAGAGCTCGCGATCCCCGAAGACCGCGCGCCGGCCCTTCGCGTCGGCGACGAAGATGCGTGACAGCCGCCGGGCGAGCTCCTGGGACACCTCGTGGAGGTTCATCATCCGTCCCGAGCCGGTCGGGCATTCGATCTTGAACGCGTCGCCGAAGTACAGGTGGTACCGCTTCAACGACTCGAGGATGAGGTAGTTCAGCGGGAACCAGATCGGCCCGCGCCAGTTGGAATTGCCGCCGAAGAGCTTCGTCCGCGACTCGCCGGGCTCGTAGTCGAGGCCGAACGACTGGCCGTAGGCCGTGGTCGCCCTGTAAGGGTGGTCGTGGTGGTAGCGGGACACCGAGCGCAGGCCGTACGGCGACAGGAACTCCGACTCGTCGAGCATGTACCGGAGCACGCGCGCGAGCTGCTCGGGGCGCACCACCGACATCAGGATCCGCTCCTCGCGGCCGTGCTGCGTCATCGAGGCGCACGCGCTGGTCAGGTCCTGGCGGTGCGCGAAGAACCACTCCATCCGCCGCTTGAAGCTCGGAAAGCGGTCGATGAGCGCCGAGTCGCCGACGACGACCGCGGTCAGCGGCAGCAGCCCCACGAGCGACCGCACGCGGATCGGGATCTGGCGGCCGTCGGGGTGGTGGACCTCGTCGTAGAAGAAGCCGTCGCGCTCGTCCCAGAGGCCGAGCTCGGGCTGGTCGGGGCGCTGGATCGCGTGGGCGATGTAGACGAAGTGCTCCCAGAACTTCGAGGCGACGTCCTCGTAGACGGGGTCTTCCGCGGCGAGTTCGAGCGCCATGCCGAGCAGGTTCAGGCAGTACATCGCCATCCAGCTCGTGCCGTCGGCCTGGGAGAGGACCCAGCCGTCGGGAAGCTTCATGTTCCGGTCGAAGATACCGATGTTGTCGAGGCCGAGAAAACCGCCCTGGAAGATGTTGTTGCCGAGCGCGTCCTTCCGGTTCACCCACCAGTCGAAGTTCAGGAGCAGCTTGTGGAAGACCCGCTCGAGAAACGCGCGGTCGGCCTTGCCCGTCTTGGCGCGCTCGATCTGGAAGACGCGCAGCGCCGCCCAGGCGTGGACGGGCGGGTTGACGTCGGCGAAGTTCCACTCGTACGCCGGGATCTGCCCGTTCGGGTGCATGTACCACTCGCGCAGCATGAGCACGAGCTGGTCCTTGGCGAAGTTCGGATCGAGCAGCGAGAAGACGACGCCGTGAAAGGCGAGGTCCCAGGCGGCGTACCAGGGGAACTCCCAGGTGTCGGGCATCGACAGCACGTCGGCGTTGAAGACGTGCCGCCAGTCGCTGTTGCGGCCGGTCTTCCGCGAGGCGGGCGGCGGCGGCTGGAGCGGGTCGCCGTCGAGCCAGCGCCCCACGTCGTACTTGTAGAACTGCTTGGACCAGAGCATCCCGGCGAAGGCCTGCCGCATGACGTTCTTTTCGTCGGGCGTGAGGCTCGCGGGGATGAGCGCGCCGTAGAAGTCGTCGGCCTCCCGGCGGCGGTCGGCGAAGACGCGCTCGAACTCCTCGCCGAGCGGATCGCCGGATTCCCACGGCGCGTCGGTCAGGCGCAAGCGCACGCGGGTGCTCCCGCCGGCCGGGACGACGACGCGGCGGCGCGCGGCGGCTTTGGTGCCCCGGCGCGCCGGGTTCACGGCCGCGGCGTTGCCGCGGATCACGTACTCGTGGAACGCGTCCTTGACGTAGGGCGAGGCGTTGGGGCTCCCGAAGACGCGCTCGGCGTTCGTCTCGTTCTCCGTGAACAGGAGCTCGGCGCCGGCCTCGACGTGCAGGTACCGGCGCCCGAGGTAGGCCTCGTCGAGCACGATCGCCGCGCGTCCGCCGGGGCGGTCGGCCGCGGCCGCGAGCGGGCGCTTCCGGCCCGGCCGCCACGACCAGGTGTTGCGGAACCAGACCGTGGGCAGCAGGTCGATCGGCGCGGCGTCCGGACCCCGGTTGAACGCGGTGATCTCGACGAGCAGGTCTTCCGGCGAGGCCTTCGCGTACGAGATCTCGACGTCGAAGTATCGCCCGCCGTCGAAGATCCCCGTGTCGAGGAGCTCGTACTCGGGGTCGTCGATGCCGCGCCGGCGGTTCTCCTCGAGGAGGTGGCGGTACGGGTACTCGGCCTGCGGGTACTTGTAGAGGTACCGCATGAACGAGTGCGTGGGCGTCGAGTCGAGGTAGAACCAGTATTCCTTGACGTCCTCGCCGTGGTTGCCTTCCGCGTTGGTCAGCCCGAAGGGCCGCTCCTTCAGGATCGGATCGCGGCCGTTCCAGAGGGCGAGGGCGAAGCAGACGAGCTGATGGCGGTCGCAGACGCCCCCGAGGCCGTCCTCGTTCCAGCGGTAAGCCCGCGAGCGCGCGTGATCGTGCGGAAAGTAGTCCCAGGCCGCGCCGTCGGCGCTGTAGTCCTCGCGCACCGTGCCCCACGCGCGCTCGGAGAGGTACGGCCCCCACCGGTTCCAGTGCGCCGTGCGCCGCGTGTTGTCTTCGAGCCGCCGGCCCTCGGCCGTGCCCGCCGGCTTGTCGCTCACGACTCCTTCGCCGGGTTGTGCCAGCCCTCGAGGGCGGCGGTCATCCGATCGGCTTCGGCGGGGCCCCACGTGCCGGGCTGATAGGGGTACACGGGGGTCGTGTCGTCGAGCACGCCGTCGACGACTTTCCAGGCCGCCTCGACCGCGTCCTCGCGGACGAAGAGCGTCGGGTCGCCCCTCATCGCGTCGGTCAGGAGACGCTCGTAGGCGTCGACCTCGTCCTTGCCGGCGTTCTGGACCGCCATCAGCTCCGTCGCCATCGACGCGATCTCGGTGCCCGGCTTCTTGACGCGCGCGCCGATCGAGATCGAGATCTTCGGCCCGAGGCGGAACCGGAAGTAGTTGCTCTCCTCGGCGCTCAGGCGCGACAGGGGCGGGCGCTTCAAGTCCACGAGCACCTCGGTCGCCGTCAGCGGGAGGTTCTTCCCGGCCCGGATGAAGAAGGGCACGCCGGCCCAGCGCCAGGAGTCGATCTCGAGGTGCACGGCGGCGTATGTCTCGACGGTCGAGCCGGGCCTGACCCCGGGCTCCTTCTGGTAGCCCGTGAACTGGCCGCGGATCACGTCGGCGGGCTCGAGGGGCTTGATCGCGCGGAAGATCTTGACCTGCTCGTCGCGGATGCGGTCCGCGTCGATCGCGATGGGAGGCTCCATCGCGAGGTAGCCGACGACCTGCAGGAGGTGGTTCTCGATGACGTCGCGGATCGCGCCGGTCTCGTCATAGAACTTGCCCCGTCCCTGCACGCCGAACTCCTCGGCCATCGTGATCTGGACGCAGTCCACGTAGTTCCGGTTCCAGATCGGCTCGAGGAACGTGTTGGCGAAGCGGAAGAAGAGAAGGTTCTCGACGGCCTCCTTGCCGAGATAGTGGTCGATCCGGAACACGTTCGATTCCGGGAACACGGAATGGAGCGTCTGGTTCAGGGCCCGTGCCGTGGCGAAGTTGTGCCCGAACGGCTTCTCGATGACGACGCGCGCCCCGTCGGCGCAGCCGGACTTGCCCAGCTGCTGCACCACCTCGCCGAAGAGGCTCGGCGGGATCGCCAGGTAGTGCGTCGGATGCTTCGCGGCCCCGAGCATCTGGCGCAGCCTGGTGAACGTCGCGGGGTCCCCGTAATCGCCGTCGATGTAGTTCAACAGGCCGACGAGCCTGGCGAACGCGGCCTCGTCGACGCCGCCGCCGTATTCCTGCAGGCTCTTGCGGGCGCGCTCGCGGAGCTGATCGAGGCCCCAGCCCGACTTGGCGACGCCGATCACCGGCACGTTCAGGAAGCCGCGCCGGATCATGCCCTGGAGCGACGGGAAGATTTTCTTGTACGCGAGATCACCGGTCGCCCCGAAGAAGACGAGGGCGTCGGCGGCGACGGGCGCCGAGTCCGGCTCAGCGGACGCCATAGCAGTTCTCCTTGCCGTTCCACAGCGCCAGCCCGCCGAGCAGCCCTTCGACGTTGGAGACGACCTTGACCCGCGCCGGCAGGTCGAAGCGGATCTTCCGGGCGTTGCCGCCGCCGATGTAGAGGCGGTCGTAGTTGAACAGCGCGCCGAGCGACTCGATGGCTTTCCGGAGGCGCTTGTTCCAGCGCTTCTTGCCCGCCTTCTTCAGCGCCCTGTTGCCGAGCTCGTCCTCGTAGGTCTTGTCGCTCCAGCCCGCGTGGTGGGCCAGCTGCACGTTCGGCACGAGCCGCCCGTCCACGAAGAGGGACGAGCCGAAGCCGGTGCCGAGCGTGATGACGAGCTCGACACCCTCGCCCTTGACGGCGCCGAGGCCCTGGACGTCGGCGTCGTTGGCGGCGCGGACGGGCTTGCCGAGCTCTTTCGTCAGGAGCCGGTCGACGTTGACGCCGATCCAGCTCTTGTCGAGGTTGAAGGCCGTCTCGACGACGCCCTTCCGGACGACGCCGGGAAAGCCGACCGAGACGCGGTCGAAAGGCGTCTGCTTCTGCGCCAGGCCGCGAATCGCCTCGACGAGGGCCTTCGCCGTCGCCGGACGCGGCGTGTCGACGCGGAGCCGCTCGCCGAGGGGCTTGCCGTCGGCGCCGACGACGAGCGTTTTCAGGCCCGTCCCGCCGATGTCGATGCAGAGCGTGCGCGGTTTCTCGGGCATGGCGGGGCTAGCCCTCCTTCTTCTCGAGGTGGCCGCCGAACTCGTAGCGCATGGCCGACATCAGCTTGTTCGCGAAGTCCGCCTCGCCGCGCGACGCGAAGCGCTCGTAGAGCGCCGCCGTCAGCACGTCGGCCGGCGTGCCTTCGTCGATCGCCGCGAGGATCGTCCAGCGGCCCTCGCCCGAGTCGGAAACGCGGCCCGCGAACCCGGCGAGGTCGGGCGACTTCAGGAGCGCGATCGCGGTCAGGTCGAGGAGCCACGACGCGATGACGCTGCCGCGGCGCCAGACTTCGGCCACGTCGGTCAGGTTGATGTCGTACTGGTAGTGCTCGGGGTTGCGCAGCGGGGTCGTCTCGGCGTCCACGGTCCGGCCGGACTTGCCGACGTTGGCGTGCTTCAGGATGTTCAGGCCCTCGGCGTAGGCCGCCATGATCCCGTACTCGATTCCGTTGTGGACCATCTTCACGAAGTGGCCGGCGCCCGACGGGCCGCAGTGGAGATAGCCGTCCTCGGCGGTGCCGCCGACCTTGTCGCGGCCGGGCGTGCGCGGGATGTCGCCGCGCCCCGGGGCGATCGTCTTGAAGACGGGGTCGAGGCGGTCGACGGCTTCCTTGTCGCCGCCGATCATCATGCAGTAGCCGCGGTCGAGGCCCCAGACGCCGCCGCTCGTGCCGACGTCCACGTAGTGGATGCCGCGCGCGCGCAGGTCCTTCTGCCGCCGGATGTCGTCGATGTAATAGGAGTTCCCGCCGTCGATGATCGTGTCGTCCTTGCCCATCTTCGGCGCGAGGTCGGCGACCGTGCCGTCGACGGCGGCGGCCGGCACCATGAGCCAGGCCGCGCGCGGCGGCTTCAGTTTCGCGACGAAATCCTCGAGCGACGAGGCGCCGGTGGCGCCCTCCTTCGCGAGCGACGCGACGGCGTCCGCGCTCCGGTCGAAGACGACGCACTGGTGGCCGTTCTTCATCAGGCGGCGCACCATGTTGGCGCCCATGCGACCGAGTCCGATCATGCCGAGCTGCATGGTTCCTCCTCGTGACGGGATGCGGCGGAGCATATCGCGGCGACGCCAGGGAGGAGTCGGGATACGATCCCCCGACGACCGGAGGACGGACGAATGCGTTTTCGAATCGTGGCGGCGGCGGCGCTCGGCTTCACACTCCTCGCGGGATGCGCTTCGGCGCCGAAGACGAAGGTCGGTTGGGACCAGAACGTGTCCTTCGCGCAGTACCACACGTGGGCGTGGCGCCCGGACGGCTCGATCTCGGACCCGACCTGGGCGCGGCGCTGCCAGGACGTCCTGTCCGACCAGTTGAAGACCGACGGCCTGAAGCAGGTCACGCTCGAGCAGAACCCGGACCTCTGGGGCGTCATCCACGCGCGGCTCTCCGCCGAGACCGTGGTGGTCCCGTTCTCGCCGGACTGGGGCTACGGCTGGGGCGCGTGGGCTCCCGTGGAAGACTACACGGAGCAGATTCCGGTCGGCACGATCATCGTGGACCTCGTCGACGTGAAGCGGAAGCACATCGTGTGGCGCGGCAGAGCGAAGGGCGACATCGACCCGTCCCGGTCGAACGAGGCGAAGGAGGAGGCCCTGCGCAAGGTGCTCGCGCAGCTCTTCGCCGGCTACCCGCCCGCGACCGGAGCGAAGCCGGCCGGGACGAACTGACCGGAGGTCGGCGATGGCCTTCAGTCCGCTCGCGGGAAAGCCCGCTCCGCCCTCGATCCTGGTGGACGTGGCGAAGCTCGTCACGGCGTACTACACGGGCGTCCCCGACCCGTCCGTGGCCAGCCAGCGCGTCGCTTTCGGGACGTCGGGGCACCGCGGCTCGTCCTTCGACGACGCTTTCAACGAGTCCCACATCCTCGCGATCACGCAGGCGATCTGCCGCTACCGCGAGGCGCAGAAAATCGACGGGCCGCTCTTTCTCGGCGTCGACACGCACGCGCTCTCGGAGCCCGCGTTCGCGAGCGCGCTCGAGGTGCTCGCGGCCAACGGCGTTCCCGTGCTCGTGGACGCGGAGGGAGGCTTCACGCCGACGCCGGTCGTCTCGCACGCGATCCTGACGTACAACCGGGGCCGCCGCGACGGCCTCGCCGACGGCATCGTCGTCACGCCGTCGCACAACCCGCCCAGGTACGGCGGGTTCAAGTACAACCCGCCGACCGGCGGCCCGGCCGAAACGGACGTCACCGGCTGGATCGAGAAGACGGCCAATGACTTCCTCGCCGCCGAGCTCGCCGGCGTCCGGCGGATCCCGTTCGCGCGGGCGCGCGCGGCATCCACGACCCGGCCGCACCCGTATCGCGAGCGCTACGTCGCCGACCTCGGCGCCGTGGTCGATCTCGACGTGGTCCGCTCGAGCCGCGTGCACTGCGGGGCCGACCCGCTCGGCGGCGCGAGCGTCGCGTACTGGGACGCGATCCGAGAGCGTTGGGGCATCGACCTCGAGGTCGTCAACCACGAGGTGGACCGGACGTTCCGGTTCATGACCGTCGACTGGGACGGCCAGATCCGCATGGATCCGTCGTCGCCGTCGGCGATGACGCGCATGGTCGCGCTGAAGGACCGCTACGACGTCGCCTTCGCGGCGGACACGGACGCCGACCGGCACGGCATCGTCACGAGGAGCCAGGGGCTGCTCGACCCGAACCACTACCTGTCGGCCGCGATCGCGTATCTCTTCGCGAACCGGCCGCAGTGGCCGGCCGCGGCGGCGGTGGGGAAGACGCTCGTGTCGAGCTCCATGATCGACCGGGTCGCGCGCAAGCTCGGGCGAAAGCTCGTCGAGGTGCCGGTCGGCTTCAAGTGGTTCGTGGAAGGACTCCTCGGCGGCACGATCGGTTTCTGCGGCGAGGAGAGCTCGGGGGCGACGTTTCTGCGGCGGGACGGCACGGTCTGGACGACGGACAAGGACGGCCTCGTGCCCGACCTGCTCGCGGCCGAGATCACGGCCCGGACCGGCAAGGACCCCGGCGAGCTCTACCGCGCCCTGACCGACGAGTTCGGCGCGCCGTGCTACACGCGCGTGGACGCGGCCGCGACGCCCGAGCAGAAGGACAAGTTGAAGAAGCTCTCGCCGGAGGCCGTCCTGGCGAAGACGCTCGCGGGGGAGGCGATCACGGACCGACTGACGAAGGCGCCGGGCAACGGCGCGCCCATCGGCGGGCTCAAGGTCGTCGCCGCGAGCGGCTGGTTCGCGGCCCGGCCGTCGGGCACCGAGAACATTTACAAGATCTACGCCGAAAGCTTCCGCGACCGGGCGCACCTGGAGGCGATCCTGAAGGAAGCCCAGGAGATCGTCGACCGCGCCCTCGTGGCATGATTCCAGTTCTTTTCGGGGGAGGTGATCCATGAAAGCGACCCGAAAGTTGAACGCCCTCGGCCAGAGCCTGTGGCTCGACAACATCACGCGCGACCTGCTCGACACCGGCACGCTCCAGCGCTACGTCGACGAGCTGTCGGTGACCGGCCTGACGTCGAACCCGACGATCTTCGACCAGGCGATCAAGAACAGCGCGTCTTACGACGGCGCGATCCGCGAGAAGCTGGCCCGCGGCAAGAGCGGCGAGGCGCTCTTCTTCGAGCTCGCGCTCGAAGACCTGACGCGCGCGGCCGACGTGATGCGGCCCGTGTGGGACCGCACCGACGGGGTCGACGGGTGGGTCTCGCTCGAGGTCTCGCCCCTGCTCGCCCACGACACGGCGAAAACGATCGCGGCGGCGAAGGACCTGTTCGCGCGGGCGAAGCGGCCGAACCTCTTCATCAAGATCCCGGGCACGAAAGAAGGCCTCCCGGCGATCGAGGAGGCGATTTTCGCCGGCGTCCCGGTCAACGTGACGCTCCTCTTTTCCCGCGAGCAGTACGTCGCCGCCGCCGAGGCCTTCCTGCGCGGCGTCGAGCGGCGGATCGACGCGGGGCTCAAGCCCGCCGTCGGCTCCGTGGCTTCGGTCTTCATCAGCCGCTGGGACGTCGCGGTGGCCGGCAAGGCGCCGGAGGGACTCAAGGACCGCCTCGGCATCGCCGTCGCGGGGCGCATCTACAAGGCCTACGGCGCGGTGATCGGCTCCCCGCGCTGGCAGCGGGCCTACAACGCGGGCGCCCGGCCGCAGCGGCTTCTCTGGGCGAGCACGGGGACGAAGGACCCGAAGGCGTCCGACATCCTCTACGTCAAGGCGCTCGCCGCGCCCTTCACGGTCAACACCATGCCCGAGGCGACGCTCAAGGCCTTCGCCGACCACGGCGAGGTCGGCGGGACGCTTTCGCCGGACGGCGGCGACGCCGAGGACGTGCTGGCGCGGTTCGAGAAGGCCGGCGTCGGCATCGACGCGCTCGCGGCGAGGCTCCAGGAGGAAGGCGCGAAGGCCTTCGTCGCCTCGTGGAACGAGCTCCTCGGCGTCCTCGCGTCCAAGAGCGCGGCCCTCGGGAAGGCGAGCTGAGATGACGGCGGCCGCGAACATCCCGGCGCTGACGTCCCGGCCGGCCTGGAAGGCGCTCCTCGACCACCACGCGAAAGTTTCGAGGCTTCACCTCCGGCAGCTCTTCGCCGACGACCCGGGCCGCGGCGAGCGCCTGACGCTCGAGGCCGCGGGCCTCTTCCTCGACTACTCGAAGAACCGTGTCACCGACGAGACGCTGGCGCTGCTGGTCCGCCTCGCGGAGGAGTGCGGCGTCGCGGCCCGCCGCGACGCGATGTTCCGCGGCGAAAGGATCAACGTCACCGAGGACCGCGCGGTGCTCCACGTCGCCCTGCGGGCGCCGAAAGGGGAGGTCATCCGGGTGGACGGGCAGGACGTCGTGCCCGGCGTCCACGCCGTTCTCGACCAGATGGCGGCGTTCTCGGACCGCGTCCGGAGCGGCGCCTGGACGGGCCACACGGGCCAGCGGATCCGGAACGTGATCAACGTCGGGATCGGCGGGTCGGACCTGGGGCCGGTCATGGCGTACGAGGCGCTTCGCTTCTACAGCGAGCGGTCCATGACGTTCCGGTTCGTCTCGAACGTCGACGGCAACGACTTCGCCGAGGCGACCCGCGACCTCGACCCGGCCGAGACGCTCTTCGTCATTTCCTCGAAGACCTTCACCACGCTCGAGACGATGACCAACGCGCACACCGCCCGGGACTGGGCGCTGAAGGGCCTGGGCGGCGACGCGAAGGCGGTGGCGAAGCACTTCGTCGCGGTCTCGACCAACGCCGAGAAGGTCTCCGAGTTCGGCATCGACACCGCCAACATGTTCGGTTTCTGGGACTGGGTCGGCGGCCGCTATTCGATGGACTCGGCGATCGGCCTCTCGACGATGCTCGCCGTCGGCCCCGACAACTTCCGGGCCATGCTCGCGGGCTTCCACGCAATGGACGAGCACTTCCGGACGGCGCCGCTCGCGAAGAATCTGCCGGTGATCCTGGGCCTGCTCGCCGTCTGGTACAACGATTTCTTCGGCGCCCAGACCGTCGCGGTGCTGCCGTACGACCAGTACCTGAAGCGGTTCCCCGCGTACCTGCAGCAGCTGACGATGGAGTCCAACGGCAAGCACGTGCGCCTCGACGGCTCGCCGGTCGACGCCGACACGGGGCCGGTCTACTGGGGCGAGCCGGGGACCAACGGACAGCACTCGTTCTACCAGCTGATCCACCAGGGGACGCGGCTCATTCCGTGCGACTTCCTCGCCTTCGCCCAGCCGCTCCATCCCCTCGGCCGGCACCACGACCTGCTCCTGGCGAACGTTTTCGCCCAGACCGAGGCGCTGGCCTTCGGCAAGGCCCCCGAACAGGTCAGGGAAGAGGGCACGCCGGACTGGCAGGTGCCCCATCGGGTCTTTGAGGGCAACCGGCC
>DATJPZ010000123.1:0-79103 GCA_035506175.1 Thermoanaerobaculia bacterium
CCCCCGCCGGGGGGAGAGGGTTGGGGTGAGGGGGGGAATGCTCCGGCGATAGACTCTCGCACCGCATGAAACGCTTCGAAAACAAGACCGCCCTCGTCACCGGCGCCTCGCGCGGCATCGGCGAAGCCGTCGCCAGGCGTCTCGCCGCCGAGGGAGCGACGGTCCTGGCGGCCGCGCGGTCGGCCGACGCACTCGCGCGCGTGGTCGCGGAGATCGGCGCGGCCGGCGGCAAGGCGGCGGCCCTCGTCCTCGACCTCGCCGATCCCGCCTCGATCGAGGCCGGGGTCAGGGGGGCGCTCGCGGCGCACGGGGAGATCCACGTGCTCGTCAACAACGCCGGGGTCACCGAGGACAATCTCATCCTGCGGATGGGGCGCGAAGCCTGGGACCGCGTCCTGGGCACCAACCTGACGGGAGTCTTCCTGCTGACGCAGGCCGTGATCAAGGGGATGGTCCGCAAGCGGTACGGGCGCATCGTCAACGTCGCCTCCGTCGTCGGCCTCATGGGCAACGCCGGCCAGGCCAACTACGCGGCGTCGAAGGCCGGGTTGATCGGTCTGACCAAGTCGGTCGCCCGCGAGCTCGCCTCGCGCAACGTCACCTGCAACGCGGTCGCCCCCGGGTTCATCGCGACGGCGATGACGGAAAAGATGACCGATGCCGCGAAGGAGGCCCTCGCGACCCGGATTCCCCTCGAGCGGCTCGGCACGCCGGACGACGTGGCCGCGGCCGTGGCGTACCTCGCTTCCGACGAAGCGTCCTACGTCACCGGGACCGTCGTGAACGTGTCCGGGGGCCTCTACATGTAGGCCGCGATCTTTTTCGGCGTCCGGCCCGGCTCCGCCGGCCCGGATGCCGATGCGGCGCCTCCCGCCGCAGGGCTTGCCCCGGGGGGACAGTTGGGAAACAATACGGCGTCTTTTTACGGACCAGCGAAGAAGGGGGAGAGGAATGGCTGTCGAAGAGAAGGTCAAGAGCATCATCGTCGAGCAGCTCGGCGTGGACGCGAACGAGGTCACACCGGAGGCGTCCTTCGTCGATGATCTCGGCGCCGACTCGCTGGACACCGTCGAGCTCGTGATGGCGTTCGAGGAGGCCTTCAACATCGAGATCCCGGACGAAGCGGCCGAGAAGATCCAGAAGGTCAAGGACGCGGTCGATTACATCGAGAAGAACTCCTCGAAAAACTGACAACTGATGCCCCGTTTTTCCTCTCCGCGCCGTGTGGCCGTGACGGGGCTGGGCCTCGTTTCGCCGCTCGGGATCGGAAACCGTGAGAACTGGGACGCGCTGCTCGCGGGCCGCTGCGGCCTGGGGCCCATCACCCGGTTCGACGCGTCGCGCTTCAACTCCCGCATCGCCGGCGAGGTGAAGGGCTTCGACCCGGGCCTTTACATCGACAAGAAAGAGATCAAGAAGATGGACACGTTCATCCATTACGCGATGGGCGCGGCCCATCTCGCGATGGAGGACTCGGGCGTGTCCGTGACGGACGAGAACCGGGAGCGGTTCGCCGTCGTGGTCGGCTCCGGCATCGGCGGGCTGCCGCTGATCGAGGAGACCCACAAGAAGTACGTCGAGTCGGGCGGGAACCCGCGGGCGATCTCGCCGTTCTTCATCACGGGTCTGATCGTCAACGAGGCGGGGGGCAACATCTCGATCAGGTACGGGATGAAGGGCCCCAACCTCGCCATCGTCACGGCCTGCACGACGGGCGCGCACTCGATCGGGGAGGCGTACCGGATGATCCAGATCGGCGAGGCGGACCTCGCGATCGCGGGCGGCACCGAGTCGGTCATCTCGCCGCTCGCCGTGGGCGGTTTCGGCGTCATGAAAGCGCTGTCGACCCGCAACGACGACCCTCTCCACGCCTCGCGCCCGTGGGACCGCGACCGCGACGGTTTCGTCATCGCCGAGGGCGCGGGAATCGTGATCCTCGAGGAAATGGAATCGGCGAAGAAGCGCGGCGCACGGATCTATGCCGAGCTCGCGGGCTACGGCATGTCGGGGGACGCGTACCACATCGCCGCGCCGTCGGAAGACGGCGACGGGCCCTCGCGCGTGATGCGCAACTGCCTCGAGGACGCCGGCATCCGGCCGGACCAGATCGACTACATCAACGCGCACGGGACCTCGACCCCTCTCGGCGACCGGGCGGAGACCCTGGCGATCAAGAGGGTCTTCGGCGACCATGCGAAGAAGCTCGCCGTCTCGTCCACGAAGTCGATGACCGGGCACCTGCTCGGCGCGGCCGGCGGACTCGAGACGGGCATCTGTGCGCTCGCCGTCTACCACGGCATGCTGCCGCCGACGATCAACTACGACAACCCCGACCCCGAGTGCGACCTCGACTACGTGCCGAACACGGCGCGCGAGAAGAAGGTCCAGTACGTGCTCTCAAACTCCTTCGGCTTCGGCGGCACGAACGGCTGCCTCATTCTGAAGAGGATGGACTGACCCGCATGAACTCCCTGGTCTGCATCGCCTACGTGCCGGACACCGAGACGCGGATCAAGATCGGCGCCGACGGCAAGTCGATCGACGAAGCGGACGTGAAGTGGATCGTCTCGCCGTACGACGAGTTCGGGCTCGAGGAGGCGCTGAAGATCCGCGAGGCGAAGGGCGCGGGCACCGTGACCGTGCTCGGCGTCGGGCCCGAGCGCGTCAAGACGGGCCTGCGCGAGTGCCTGGCGCGGGGCGCCGACGAGGCCATCTGGGTCGACTCGGGCGCGGTCTCCGCGCTCGACGCCCTCGGGACGGCGAAGGCGCTCGCCGCGGCCGCGAAGGGCGGCGCCTACGACTTCTTCTGGTTCGGCCAGAAGGGGGTCGGCTTCGACGAGTCGCTCGTCGGCCCGATGTTCGCCGAGCTCGTCGGCGTGCCGCACGTCGGCAGCGTCGTCAAGCTGGAGCTCGGCGACGGCCGGTTCACCGCCCACCGCGAGATCGAGGGAGCGCACGAAGTCGTCGAGTGCACGCTTCCCGCCGTGCTGACCGCGCAGAAAGGGCTGAACGAGCCGCGCTACGCGTCGCTCAAGGGGATCATGGCGGCCAAGAAGAAGCCGATCGCCGAAAAGAAGCTCTCGGACCTCGGGGTGCCCGAGGCCGATCCGGCGCAGGCCAAGACGCGCTGGCGCAAGCTCGAGCTGCCGCCGGCGCGATCCGCGGTCAAGCTCGTGCCGCCGGACGACCCCGCCGCGGCCGGCAGGGAGCTGGCCCGGCTGCTGCGCGAAGAAGCGAAGGTGATCTGACCATGAAGTTCCTCGTCTTCATCGAACAGCGCGACGGGAAGATCCGGAAGGCCTCGCTCGAGGCGCTCTCGCTCGCGAGGAAGCTCGGGGGCGGCCCGGCCGCGGCGGTGCTGCCGGGCAAGGGCGCGACGGCGCTCGCGAAGGAGCTCGGCAAGTACGGTGCCGGGACGGTCTACGTCGCCGACCGGGACGACCTCGCGCTCTACTCGAACAAGGGCTACGTCGGGGCGCTCGACGCCGCCGCGAAGAAGTGCTCGCCCGAGGCGGTGCTGATCGCCGCGACGGCGATGGGCAAGGACGTGGCGCCGCGCTTTGCCGCGCGCCACGACGTCTCCGCGCTCGCCGACGTGATGGACCTGCGCGTCGACGGCGGCCGGCTCGTGGCCTGGCGGCCGGTCTACTCGGGCAAGGCGCGGGCCGAGGTCGACTGCGGGGCGGCGACGCTGCAGATCGCCACGACGCGGCCGAACGTGTTTGCCGCCGAGGCCGACGCGAGCGCCCCGGAGCCGGGCGTCGAGGCGCTCGACCTCGGCGACGTCGCGCCGCGGGCGAAGGTCCTGCGCGTCGAGACCTCCGAGTCCAGGGAGCTCGACGTTTCCGAGGCCGACGTCATCGTCTCGGGCGGGCGCGGCATCAAGGGCCCCGAGAACTGGCCAATCATCCGCGACCTTCAGCAGGCGCTCGGGGCCGCGCTCGGCGCGTCGCGCGCCGTCGTCGACGCGGGATGGATCGACCATCAGCACCAGGTCGGGCAGACCGGCAAGGTCGTCTCGCCGACGCTCTACGTCGCCTGCGGCATCTCGGGCGCGATTCAGCACCTGGCCGGCATGGGGACGTCGAAGGTCATCGTGGCGATCAACAAGGACGCCGAGGCGCCGATCTTCAAGGTCGCGACCTACGGCGTCGTGGGCGATCTTTTCCAGATCGTCCCCGAGTTCGCGAAAGCCGTCCGGGCCCTCAAGCACGAATAGGCGCTTTCTCCCCGACGGTCCCGCCGTCGGTTAAACTTCGGGCCGCGATGCTCCCGCTTCCGACGCAGGGTCTCGTCCTCGGCCTGCCCGGCCGAGTGGCCTTCGGCCTGCTCGTGCTCGCCGCGATCGTCGCGTTCACGTACTCGATGTCGCGCCGGGTGCGGGTCCTGCTCGCGGGGCGGCCCGACGACCGGTTCACGCGGATCCCGGAGCGGGTCTGGCGGACGTTCCAGTATGCGTTCGCGCAGAAGCGGATGTTCCGCGACTTCTACGCCGGCGCGTTTCACATCCTGATCTTTTCGGGCTTCGTCGTCCTGACGGTCCGGACGGTCGAGCTGGTCGTCGAGGGCCTGCTGCCCGGGTTCGCGCTCCTGCCGGGCCGCGCGGGCGACGTCTACACGCTCGCCAAGGACGTCTTCGAGGTCCTCGTCCTCGTCGGCGTCGCGATGGCGGTCTTTCGCCGCCTCTTCGCCCGGCCCAGGCGCCTGGACCTGTCGATGGACGCGTGGCTGATCCTGTTTCTGATCGCGTACCTGATGGTGACGGACCTCGTCGCCGAGGGAGCGCGGGCCGCGCTCGACCCGGCCGCCGGGAGCGCGTGGGCCCCGGCGGTGGCGGCGGTCGCGAAGATTCTCGCCGGCACTTCGCCCGAGCGCCTGCGCCACCTCTACGACTTCTGCTGGTGGACGCACCTGCTCGACATCCTCTTCTTCGGCAACTACCTGCCGTACTCGAAGCACTTCCACATCATCACGTCGATCCCGAACGTGTTTTTCATGAACCTCGCCCCGATGGGGCGGCTGCGGACGATCGATCTCGAGAACACGGAGCGCTTCGGCGCCGAGAAGGTCGAGGACCTGACCTGGAAGCAGATGCTCGACGGCTACACGTGCACCGAGTGCGGCCGCTGCCGGGTCGTCTGCCCGACGGCGCTGACCGGCAAGCCGCTCGACCCGAAGATCTTCATCGGGAACGTCCGCGACGCGGTCTACGAGGCGACGCCCGGGATCCTGGCGGCCGCATCGGACCGCGGCGGCGGCGCGCCGGGCGGACGGCGCGACCTCGTCGGCGGCTGGATCTCCGAGGACACGATCTGGGCCTGCACGATGTGCGGGTTCTGCACGACGGCGTGCCCGGTCTTCATCGTGCCCGCCGTCGACAAGATCGCCGAGATGCGCCGCTACCTCGTCCTCGACAAGGCGGAATTCCCGAAGGAAGTGCAGAACGCGTTCCGCGGCATGGAGACCAACGGCAATCCGTGGAACATCTCGGCCGCGTCGCGCGGCGACTGGGCCGACGGGCTGCCGGTGGCGACCATGGCCGAGGCGGGGGAGAAGGAGATCGAGGTCCTCTTCTGGGTCGGCTGCGCCGGCTCCTACGAGGACCGGGCCAGGCGCGTCTCGAAGGCGCTCGTCGAGATCCTGAACGCGGCCGGCGTCTCCTTCGCGATCCTCGGGGCCGAAGAGACGTGCACGGGCGACTCGGCGCGGCGGATGGGCAACGAGTACCTGTTCCAGATGCTCGCGCAGCAGAACGTCGAGACGCTCAACGGCTACAGGGTCCGGAAGATCGTCACCAACTGCCCGCACTGCTTCAACTGCCTCGGCAACGAGTACGGCGACTTCGGCGGCCAGTACGAGGTCGTCCACGGCACGCAGCTCGTCTCGGAGCTCGTGGCGGCGGGCCGCGTGAAGCTGACGGCGCCGATCGACGAGACGATCACCTTCCACGATCCCTGCTACCTCGGCCGCTACAACGGCGCGTACGAGGCGCCGCGGCAGATCCTGCGCGCGATTCCGGGCCTGGAGTTGAAGGAGCTCGAGCGCTCGCGCGAGAAGGGCCTGTGCTGCGGCGCGGGGGGCGGCCGCATGTGGATGGAGGAGAAGCTCGGCGAGCGGATCAACCAGGCGCGCATGCGCGAGATCGCCGACACCGGCGCGTCTTCGGTCGGCGTCTCCTGTCCCTTCTGCATGGTCATGATCGGCAACGCGAAGGACGAGATCGGCGTCGCCACGCAGCCCTTCGACGTGCTCGAGCTCGCCCGCCGGGCGATGGGGTAGGACCCGGGGCCAGCCGTGCCGATCGGCCGCGAGACCGCCGGGGGAATCAAACGACCCTTCATCGTCGTTGCGGAAGGGTTGCGCGCCGGGATTCGAGCGGTTGCGGAGGGAAGCGGCGCGATTCCGGCCGACTCGACCGGCTCGACGAGCGGCGCGACCGATTTGCGGCGAGTGCCGCCGCCGAACCGGTCGGGATCGAGTCGATGATCCGCGCCTCCTTCCGGTAGCTCGACCGCCGCATCACCGCGCTCTTGTCGGACAGCAGCAGCCCTCGGAGTCGCCTCGGACGGCTCGAGGCGCGACTCGGGGACTGACCCCCCGGCCTCGCGACAATAGTTTCTTCGGGAGCCGCCGTGACGCCCCGCGCCCTGCTCGAACGCCTTCTTCGGCTGGTCGGCCGCGCGCGCCCGCGCGACTACCGCGGCCTGCGCGGCCGGGGCCAGGCGTGGGAGCGCCTCGCCGGCAGGCGCCTCGAGGCCGAGGGCTACCGGATCCTCGCCCGCAACTTCCGCGCGAGCGCGGGAGAGATCGACTTCGTGGCCGAAGAAGACGGCGTCCTGTGCTTCGTCGAGGTCAAGGGTCGGTCGGGCCCCGGTTTCGGATCGCCGGCGGAGGCGGTGACGCTCGAGAAGCAGCGCCGGATCTTCCGTGCGGCCGAGGAGTACGTGCAGCGGCGGCGCCGCGGTCCACCCGGGCCATGCCGTTTCGACGTCGTCTCGATTCTCGAAGCGGCCGGGCGCGCCGACGTCGTGGTGGTGCGCGGCGCCTTCGAAGAGCCGCCGCCGCGGCGCCGTCCTCGGTGATCGCGCCGCCGCGTGCTAGAATCGCGGCTCTTCGAGGAAATTTCGTTGAACGATTCGGATCTGCGCTACGGATTCACCTGCCCCAACTGTTCCGGCAGCTTTTCCATCCCGCTCGCGAAGATCCCTCCGGTCCAGGCGCGCTTCAGCTGTCCGAAGTGCGGCAAGCCGATGGACTTCCCGTCCCGCGAGGAGGCGCGCGTCTACATCTCGCTTCAGGCCTCGGGGGGCTCGGCCGCGCCGCCTTCGCCGGAGCCGCCTCCCGCCCCGCCCGAGTCGCCCCGTCCGGCCGCGCGGTCCGCGCCGCCGTCCGACCCGTCGCCCGCGAGCGCCGACTCGACCTCGACGTCCACCAGGTCCTATCGCGTCGAGAAGAAGGGCTTCGAGAACGACGTGTTCGACCGGCGCGCGATGCGCAATCTCCTCCGGAGCGGCGGCATCCTCGAGAACGACATGGTGTCCGTGGACGGCGATCCCGCGCGCCGCGCGATCGACTTGCCGGAGTTGAAGTCCCTCTTCGATCTGAAGAAGAGCTCGCGGATACAGCCGCCCTCCGTCTGCCGGAAGCACACCGACCGGGTGGCGCACTACGTCTGCGCCAACACCGAACGGCCGCTCTGCGAGGACTGCGCCGCCGAGAAGAAATACGGCGGGGCCTCGGTCCGCGTCTGCGACCACTGCGGCGGGACGGTCACGGAGCTTCCGGTCGTCGAAGAGCCCTGAAAACGGGCTCGACGGTACCCGGGTCGCGCCTGTCGGGCCGCTTGATTCGCCGCGCCTCCTCGGCTATCCTGCGCGTCCCCGAGCGGGAATAGCTCAGTGGTAGAGCGCCACCTTGCCAAGGTGGATGTCGCGGGTTCGACCCCCGTTTCCCGCTCCAGCTGATTACCGCGCTCGGAGAAAGTCAGCTGCTCCCTTCCTTCGCAGGGCGGAGCTCTCGATCGCCCGCGAGCTCAGGAAAGAGTTCGAAGCCCTCCGCTTCGATGGACCCTCTTCAGAGGGATTCGGTTCTCCCGCTTCTTCCGCCGCTCATCGCCTCAAGCGGAGGAGCAGCCGCGGGCGCCGCGATGGCCGGCGCCCGCGCCGCGCTACTCCGAGTCCGACGCGTCCCCGGTCAGCGTCCAGCTCTTGTCCGGGTTGTACGACCGGATCGCCGCCGCCGCGGCGGCCGTCTGCGCCCCCAGGTCCTTCTGGTAGACGTTCCCGTCCGCGTCGACCACGAAGGTCTGGATTCCGGAAGTGCCGTACTTCTCGGGCCACGCGATCAGCCCGCATCCGCCGAGGAGAGATCCATTCACGATCCAGCTCCGCGCACCCCCGGGCACCGCGGCGCCCTGGGCCGTGAGCATCCGGAAGTAGTAGCCGTTGTACGCCGTGGGCTTTCCCGACTTGCCGTCCCACAGGGCCGCCGCGATGTCCGAGGCGACCGGGCCCCCCGGGGCGCCGTCGGCGCCCTTCCAGGAGAGCCCGTCCTGCTTTCCGGGAGAGCTGACGGCCTTCTGCGCGTACTGCAGAAGGTTCGATCCATCGTGCTCGGTCGCGGCGTACGTGCGCTGAGCGTCGGCGTAACCGCGCAGGATGGCGATCGCGTCGAGCTCGTTGCCCCCGATCTGCCGCGCGCGGATCTCCTCGAGGCCGGCGCGGGCGTCGAAGGCCCACTGGTCCTTGCCGACCTTGACGATCGGCGCGGGAAGCGGCCAGGCGCTCTGGCCGATGAGGACGTTGACCCGGTCCCCGCCGAAGGGGTCCGGCTCGATCGTCATCTTCTCCTGCGCCTTGGCCGCGAAGGACTTCATTTCGGCGTCGTCGATGGCGAGGTCCCCGGTCGTGAGCAGCTTCGGGTCCACCCCGAGGACCGCGGCGAGCGCGGCCTTGTCTTCCTTCTGTGCTGCCGCGACGAAAGCCTCGGCGGCCTTCTGCGGCGTCGCGAAGGTCTGCGGCTTCGTGACGGCCGGGACCGCGGTCGGCTGCCCGAGGAGCGGCGCGGAGAGGACGGCCAGAGCGGCCATGGCGAACAGTCGGTTCTTCTTCATGATCTTCCTCCGGCGGCTAACGCCGCCGTCCTCCGCCGCTCGGACGCGCTCCGCCGCGATTGCCGCCGAAGTGCCCCACGCTCTGGCGGCCTCGCTGGCTCGTCATCCGGGCCCGCTGGCCGCCCGATCCCCACGCGCCCTGCCGGCGCTGGGGAGGCACGTTGCGATTGCCGACGCGGTTCTGGGTATCTCGATTCCAGCCGCCCTCGCGGTTCTGGCCCTCGGGCATCGGACGGTCGCGATCCTGGGCATTGCCGGCGGCCGGGCCTTCGCGGCCCGGCGTGTCTCCGGGGCGCTCCGGAGGCACGACGCCGCCGCGGCCGCCGGGCGTTCCCGGCGTTCCCGGACGGATCGGCGTGTCGCGGCCCGAGCCGCCGCCGTCGTAAGTGCGGCCGGGGATGTTGGGGGTGCCCGGCCGGTAGGGGACGTTCCCGCGCTGGCCCGGGTTGTGGTTCCAGGTGCTGTTGCCCGAGTGGTTGTAGTTGTTGTGGATGTTGTTGTTGTGGATGTAGGTGTTGTTGTTGTTGATGTTGATCGTGGTGTGGCCGCCCCAGCCGCAGCCCCAGCCCCAGCCGCCGCCGAACCAGCCTCCGCCGAAGCTCACGCCGGCTGCGAAGCCGACCGCGAAACCGCCGCCGTAGACCGGCGGGGGGTACCAGATCGGCGGGTACGGCACGGCCGGAGGCCCGAAGACGACCGTGGGGTTGTAGGTCGGAACGTAGACGTACTGCGTCGAAGCGGGCTGGATCACGATGTACTGCTTCGAGTCCGTGGTTTGCGTCGTCACCGTCTGCTGAGCGTTCGACTGCAGGTTCCCCGCGGACTGAGCCTGCTGACGCAGAGTCTGCACCGCGTCCATCACGTCGTTCTTCTGGGCCAGGAAGGCGTTGCCGAGGTTCGTCGTCCACGAGACGTTCGACGCGAGCTGTTTGAGGATCGACGGGAACTCGGTGAGCGCCTGCACACTCGGATCCCAGGGCTGCTTTTGCGCCGCGGTCGTGAGGGCCGAGCCCGTCAGCCCCGAGTTCTGCGCGAGCCACTGCTGGGCCTCCATGACGTCGAGCGGATAGGTCGACGCGACGAGGACCTGTGTCAGCAGCGGATCCGGGTAGAGGGCGATCGGCGCCACCAGCGACTGGAGCTGGCTCGCCGAGAGCGGCGCGGGCGCCGAAGACGATGCCGTTGCCGCGGCGGGATCCTGTGCGGCCATCCCGGGGGCCACGAACGCCGCCATGGGAACGGCGAGGACCCACCAGGCGCGGGTCGGCGGCCTCGATCGCGTCAGGATGCGGAGAGCCATCATCGCAACCTCCCGTTGTTGATCCGGGGCGACTGCCATCTCGGGTCGGCGAGCACGAGGACGCCGCGCTCGAGGGCGTCAACCTCCATGTCGAGAGCTATGGGCACGATGCCGGAAACGCGTTCGTGTCCTGGATCGGCTGGAAGGCGACTCCCATCGGATTGTACCCGATGTACTGGATGTCGAGCGACGTGTCGACGACGGTGACGAAGACCGCGGCGTTCGTCAGGCCCGCGGAAAAGACCCAGTAGGCGTTGTTGTACGCGCAGCCGTTCAGAACCTTCGTCACGATCTCGACGTTCGTCGGATCGAAGAACCAGAAGTAACCCGAGTTGTCCGTCAAGCCCACGGCGTTTCCCTGCCCGGCCTGGAGGTTCGTGGTGACCCAGCCGACGGTGACCGAGAAGCGGCCTCCGCTCAGGCAGAGCGTCGTCGCGTTCGGGACGCAGGACGGCACGCCCGGCGCGACGGTGAGCGTGTCCTGGAAGACGTCGCTGCCGGCGGCGTTGGTCGCCGTCAGCGTCACCGTGTAATCGCCGGCGGTCGCGAAGACATGCGTCGGATTCTGGAGCGTCGAGGTGTTGGCCGCTCCGGACGACGGGTCGCCGAAGTTCCACAGCCAGGACGTCGGGTTGTTGGAGGACGTGTCGAGGAACGACTCGGTGTGGCCGGCGACCACGAACGTCGGCTGCGCGAAGAAGGCGGCGGAGGGCGCCTGCGCCCTCGAGACGGTCGCCGCGAGAAATCCGACCGAGAGGCACGTCGAGAGCAGCGCGATCTGCAGCCAGGGAGGGCGCATGATGACCTCCGAGAAAGCCCCGGCGAGGATTCGCCGCGAGCATCGAGCCGACCGATACTATGAGAAGGCTGAAGTCAGTCGTAGTCTATTCGTGTGGGGGGCCCCTCGGTGCCTGCCGAGATCAGACAATCAGCGCTGACCCCTCTGCTCGACTTCGAGAAAACTGTCCTCGCCATAGTGGATCGTGTTTCGCGAGAAGTAGGGCGGCACGATCATGTCGAACTGCTCGTAGCCGTGGCTCACGTCGCTGCGCAGAAGGTCCGTGCGGCTGGCGATCTCGAGGCGCAGCCTCTCCCCGCGCCCCAGCGCGACCGGGCGGGGCGTGAGGCTGAAACGCAGCGTGACAGGCTCGCCGGGAACCAGCGGCTCGGGCGACTCGAGGTCGAGGGCAATCTCGGTCGAAGACCCCCGCGTGCGATCGATCCTCCGGAGGGCCGGGCGGATCGAACCGAACGACAGCTGGCGGTAGCCGCCGCTCGCGTCGATCCGGCCCAGGCGCGCGATCACGTGCGAGTCGATCTCCGAGCAGCTGAACCGCAGCGACAGGGTCACCGGTCCCGAAAACTCCTCCTCTTCCTCCGAGGCGTCCGACTCGTAGGTCAGAACCGGGTTCGCCGCTTCGTCGAGGCCCGGCGGGACGACCGCGCCAAACGGCGCGGCGGCCCAGGAGTTCGCGCCCGCGGCCGGCTGGCTCGACAGGCGATGCGTCGCTCCGTCCGCGCCCGCCGAGCCGAGGTGAAGCCGGATCCTCCGACTCCCTGGAATCGGGAACGAGGCCGCGCCCCTGAAAGCACCTTCCCGGTCGCCGTCGACGCAGTAGCGAACCGCCGGCTGTGAGGCGTAGCCGTTGTCGGCGCCGTGGACGACGTGATCGAAGAACGCGAGCGCCTCGAGCTGCCAGCGGTAGACCGGCAGCGAGAACTCGGGTGGCGCCATGATCAGCCACTTGTGGCCGGGCGGCGTGCCCGCCTTCTCGAACAACTCGTAGGCCCCGAGCCCGTGAAGGTTGAACGCGCCCATGTCGGTGATGACCACGAAGGGCACCCGGATCCTGTCGAGATCACGGTAGGGACCCGCGGGGATCGAGTGCGTCGCCCGCGTCTTACCGTCGAACACCCACTCGGCGAAGAGCTTTCGATACTTCAGGTCCGGGGTGTGCTTCTTGAAGGTCTGCATGACGTCGTTCACGCGTTTCTGCAGCGCCGGCTGCCACAGGTGCTTGAGCGGCGAGTTCAGGACGTGGCTGGCGGCCGCTCGAACGATCGGCGGCACGTGAAGCCGTTCCTGTCCGACGGTGAAGTTGGCGCCAAGCCACAGCGTCAGGAAGTCGACCTGCGGCGCGCCCCCCGTCATGATGATCTGGCGGAAGTAGTCGGTGTCGGTGCCGTAGGCGAAGAATCCTCGGAGCGGGGGCGGCTGCCGCGTCGCCACGAGAGGCTGGACGATCGCGTAGTAGGAGGTGCCGAAGAGAAGGACGTTGCCGTCGCACCAGGGCTGGCGCGCGCACCACTCGATGACCGCGACATGATCGTCGACGTCCACGTCGTTGAAGAACACGACGCTGTCGCCCTGGGATCGCCCCATGCCTCGCCGCGAGACCACGACGTGGTTGTATCCCCGATCCGCGAACAGCGCGGCCTCGCCGGTTTCGTTGGTTCCGGTCGGCAGGCCGGCCGACTGGAGCTGATGGCTGTAGGCCGAAAACGCGACGACCGCCGGATACCGGCCGCTCACCTTCGGGAGGGAGACATCGGCCGCCAGCGCGATCCCGTCCGCGACGGGGATCATCACGTCGGGGTGCACCCGGCAGCCGAGGCCCTCGTGGACCGGCGGGCCCGGCGTCCAGCCTGCGGTCTGCTGCTGATCGATGCGGACCTTGAGCGGGATGAGATTGTCGAGGAACGAGGCGTCGTCGAACTCGTCGGTCATGGCCTCTCCACCGGCCATGATAATCACGGGCCCGGTTGAACGGCTTTGTCCGTCTGCCTTCGGGCTGGGAGGGTCGCGGGAGGCCCGTCGTTGGACGCCCTCCGTGCGGGCGCTACCGTGTCGCCGCGAGCCGGTCGAAGATCACGCCTCGCAAATCGTTGTTACGCAACCGTCGTGAAAATCCCGAACCGACCCGACGCCTTGCCAAGGTGGATGTCGCGGGCTCGACCCCCGTTTCCCGCTCCGAGCTTCATTTCCACGCTCCCGACGGGTGGAGTGCGCAGCGTCGGCGCTGCCCGCCCGGCTTTCGGCGATCGATCGTCGTGGAGGGCATCCTTGCGCTCCGCCGCCGAGAGTGTGTATGATGATGATCATATGCGGGCCGCCGCGACGAAGCGAAAGAGTTCCCGACGCAAGGACGTCACTCACGAACGAATCGTGGAGGCGGCCGCCCGCGCGATCCGGCGCAGCGGCTACGGCGGCACGAGCGTCGCCGACATCATGAAGGAGGCGGGCCTGACTCACGGTGGCTTCTACGCCCACTTCGCCTCGCGCGAAGCGATGCTCGCCGAGGCGGCCGACCGCGCCGGCGCGGACGGCGTGGCCACCGTGGCCCGCCTCGCGGCCGCGGCGCCGCCGAAGCAGGCGCTGCAGGCGCTGGCGAGCGCCTACCTCTCGCCGGAGCACGTCGCCGGCGTAGAGAATGGCTGCGCGGTTGCGGCGCTCGGCTCGGAGATGCCGCGCCAGGCGCCCGAGGTGCGGCGCGCCGCGACGCGCCGGATCAAGGAGATGATCGACCTCGTCGCCCGTCAGTCACCGGACTGGGGGCAGCGGGATGCCCACGAGCACGCGCTCGTCACCGTGGCGACGATGGTCGGCGCGCTCGTCCTGGCGCGCGCGGTCGACGACCGACGCCTTTCCGACTCGCTGCGCGACGCGGCGCTGAAGCACCTCACCCGTTTCGGCGGTTGATGCTCCCTGAACCCATGCCGGCTCCCGCTGCGTATCTCGATATGATGAGCATCATACAGTTTGCCCGGGATGAGTCGGTCCGCCGGGGAACGGCGGGGGGAGGAAGGAAAGACTCGATGAAGAGCAAAGCAGCAATCGTTACCGGAGCGTCGTCGGGAATCGGCGAAGCGGTCGCACGGCGGCTGGCGACCGCGGGCTACAGGGTCTATGGCACCAGCAGACGAAGCGCGGAAGCGGGCTGGCGATCGTTCGAGATGCTGCCCCTCGATGTGACCAGCGATGAATCCGTCGAAGCCGCCGTCGAGGAAGTGATGCGGTTGGAGGGGCGGATCGACCTGCTCGTCAACAACGCCGGCTTCGGTGTCGCCCCGGCCGGAGCGGAAGAGAGCTCGATCGACCAGGCGCGCTCGATCTTCGAGACGAACTTCTTCGGGGTGGTCCGGATGACGCGGGCCGTCGTCCCCCACATGCGGCGCCAGGGGAGCGGCCGGATCATCAACATCGGCTCCGTGCTCGGTTTCCTCCCGATGCCCTACGGGGCGCTCTATTCCGCAACCAAACACGCGATCGAAGGCTATTCAGAATCGCTCGACCACGAGCTGCGCACGTGGGGTATCCGGGTTTCGGTCATCGAGCCCGCGTACACGAAGACGCGGTTCGACGCGAACCTTCTGGAGCCCGACTCGACGCTCGATGAGTATCGCGAGGTTCGTGCGGCCGTGGGCAAGACGCTGAACGAGGTGATGGCCGCTGCCGACGAGCCGGGCGTCGTGGCCGACGCGGTGTTGAACGCAGCGACCGCGGTCCGTCCGCGAGTGCGGTACACGGCTGGAAGCCTCGCCGGCCGCCTGCGGTGGCTTCGCCGCTTGGCCCCCGCCGGCGTGATGGACGCTGGAATTCGGAAGGGCTTGCATCTCGACACGCCGAGAGCCTCGATGCCTCCGACGCCCGTCCGGGCGAAGTAGTCGGCGGGCAACGTCGATGAAGGCCTTCGTTCTCGATCGCTACGGAAGCGCCGATGGTCTCCGGGCCAGCGAGGTACCCGATCCGGTACCGCAGGACCATGACGTCCTGGTGCAGGTCCACGCCGCCGGGGTCAACCTTCTGGATTCGAAAATCCGAAACGGCGAGTTCAAGCGGATTCTGCCGTATCGCCTGCCGCTCGTTCTGGGCCATGACGTGGCCGGGGTCGTGGTCCGGGTCGGATCTCGAGTGCGGCGGTTCAAGCCCGGCGACGAGGTCTATGCGCGGCCGGCGGACGGGCGAATCGGCGCGTTCGCGGAATTCGCCGCCGTCGAAGAAGACGACGTGGCGATCAAGCCCGGAGCACTCACCATGGCGGAAGCGGCGTCCATCCCCCTGGTCGGCTTGACCGCCTGGCAGGCCCTCGTCGAACGAGCGAATCTGAAAAAGGGGCAGAGAATTCTCATCCACGCGGGGTCGGGTGGCGTGGGCACATTCGCCATTCAACTGGCCAGGCACCTCGGCGCGACGGTCGCGACGACCACGAGCACGGCCAACGTGGAACTGGTCAGGGGCCTCGGCGCGGACATCGTGATCGACTACAAGAACGAGGACTTCGCCGACGTCCTCCGGGACTGCGACGTCGTGTTGAACAGCCTCGACCGGGTGACGCTCGAGAAGTCTCTGCGAGTGCTCAAGCCCGGCGGCCAGCTCATCTCGATCTCGGGCCCGCCCGATGCGGCGTTCGGGCGAAGCATCGGCGCGCCATGGATCGTGAGGACGATCATGAGCGTCTTGAGTCACGGGATTACGGCGAAAGCGAGACGCCGCCAGGCACGCTACTCGTTTCTTTTCATGAGGGCCAATGGCGACCAGCTGGCCAGGATCACGTCTCTCATCGATGACGGAATCATTCGCCCGGTCGTCGATCGAGTTTTCCCTTTCGCATCGACCAGGGAGGCCATGGCCTACCTCGAAGCGGGGCGCGCAAGAGGCAAGGTCGTCGTCTCGCTGAGGTGAAACGCGGCGGGTCAGCCGAGCTCCCCGGGGGAGTGAGCGCGACGACGGGCGGGCAGCGATCGCCGGGACACGGGGCGTTGTCCCGGTCCCCAATTCCTCGCCCGACGAGCTCTCGAGAGGGGTTCCGGAGCGAGCCTGACCGGAGCCCTCGCGAGGCACGGGGACGCCGGGGCAGGCCCGGTGACGGCAGCCGCGGGAGCGGCTTCCAGGCCGCGAGCGCTTCTTCCTTTGTCCTATCCTCGGGGGTGTGGAGAAGATCCGGCTCCTGACGTACCTCGCGCCGAGCATTCCGTCCGGGCTCTTCGAGCTCGTCGCCGAGGAGATCGAGGCGCGCACGGGCGTCGCGGTCGCTCTCGACTTCGAGACCGCCGTCTCGGGGCCGACGCCGGACGACGATCCGTTCGCGCAGGACCGTGCCGATCTCGCTTTCGTGTGCGGGCCGTCGCTCGCGCTGCTGCGGGCCGCGGGCCGCCCGGTCGAGATCGTGGCGGCCGCACCCGTCTTCGACGATCCGCGCAACGGCGGTCGGCCCGTCTATTTCTCGGACGTCGTCGTCCGGCGCGATCACCCGGCCGGGGAGCTCGCGGACCTGCGGGGCTCGGTCTGGACCTACAACGACCGCCGGTCGCTCTCGGGCTGGTTCCGCATGCTCTCGAAGCTCGAAGCGCTCGGTTTCGGGCGCGACCCCGACGCCTTCTTCGCGCGCGTGGTTCCGTCCGGATCGCACCTGGCGTCGATCGATCTCGTCGCGCGGGGCGAAGCCGACGTCTCCGCCGTCGATTCCAACACGCTCCTGCTCGCCCGCAAACGGAGCCCGGTTCTCGAGGAACGCCTGCGTGTTCTCGAGACCTGGGGGCCTTCTCCGGTCCAGCCGCTGATCGCGCGGTCGGGGCTTCCGCCGCCGCTTCCGGCGCGGATCGCGGCGGCGCTGCTCGGGATGGGGGAGTCTCCGGATTCCTCGCGCCGTCTTCGAGAGTACGGCGTCCTGCGATTTGCGCCGGTCCTCGAGCGGGATTACCGGGAGCTCGCCTTCGACCGTTCCTGAGCGGCGCCTTCGGCGGGCGTCCGAAAGAAACCGGCAGACGATCTGAAACATTTCCTTCCCCATAGCGTCTTAGGGGAGTGGGAGGGATGATGCCGCCGAAACTGCCGCTCGTTCCGGGGACCCTCGACCTGCTCGTCCTCGGCGCCCTGTCGGGCGGGGCCCGGCACGGCTACGGCATCGCGACCGTCATCGAGGAGCGCACCCACGGGGCGCTCGAGGTCGAGGACGGCGCGTTGTACCAGGCGCTCCATCGCCTCGACCGGGACGGCCTGGTCGACTCCGAGTGGCGCCCGTCGGAGAACAACCGGCGCGCCCGGTACTACGCGCTCTCGACCGCGGGCCGCAGGCGCCTGCGGCAAGAGGCCCTGACCTGGCGGCGATACTCCAAGGCGGTCGAAGCCGTGCTCCAGGAGGCCTGAGATGTTTCGAGACGAGCGCGGCCAACGGCGGAGGCCCTTCTGGTACCTCCGGCGGCGGCCCGAGACCGTGGCGGCCGAGGTCGACGAGGAGCTCGAGAGCCACCTGGCGATGCGCGTCGAGGAGCTCCGCGCGAAGGGCCTGTCGGAGGCCGAGGCGCGCCGCGAGGCCCTGCGCCGGTTCGGCGACTTCGACGCGGTGCGCGCGTCCTGCCGGAACCTGGACGACGGGAAGGAGAACCGCGTGCAGCGGCGACTCTGGCTCGAGGATCTGCGCCACGATCTTCGAATCTGCCTGCGGGGCCTCGCCCGGGCGCCGCTCGTGAGCCTGACCATCATGGCGACGGTCGGCCTCGGGATCGGGGCGACGACCGCGATCGCGACCGCCATCCACGCCGTGCTGCTTCGCCCGCTGCCGTACGCGAACCCGGAAGAGCTCGTCCGCATCTACACGGACTCGCCGCCGAACAAGTTCCGATTCTCCGTCGCCGACTTCCAGGCCCTCGAGACACAGCAGACGCAATTCGTGCGGGTCGCGGGGTACACCGAGCGGTCCGTGGCCTGGAGCGACGGCGCGACCGCCGAGAAGCTGCGGGCCCGGTCCGTGTCCTGGCGATACTTCGGACTGCTCGGCCTGCCTCCGGCGCTCGGCCGGGACTTCACCGAGGCGGACGGCAAGCCCGGCGCTCCGCGGACGGCGCTCGTCAGCCACCGCTTCTGGACGGAGCGCCTCGGCGGCGCAGCGGACGCCGTCGGCCGGACGGTCCGCTTCGACGGCGTTCCTTACACGGTCGTCGGCGTTCTTCCGCCGCGGCTCGGTCCGCTCGAGCACGGGGTCGAGGCGTTCACCGCCGCGCAGTGGGCGCCGCCGCCGCGCAAGGGGCCCTTCTTCATCGTCACGCTCGGGCGCCTGAAGCCGGGCGCCGCGCGTCCGGCGGCCGAGGAGCTGCGCGCGATCAACCGGCGGATTTTCCCGCTGTGGCAGTCCTCGTACGCCGACCGGCGGGCGACCTGGTCGATGAACGACCTCAAGACCGAGATCGTCGGCGAGGCGAAGACGCCCGCCGGCCTCGCGCTCGGCGCGGTCGCGCTCGTCTGGCTCATCGCGTGCGCGAACGCCTCGAACCTCCTCGTTGCCCGGGTCGTGAACCGCCGCCGCGAGCTCGCGGTGCGCTCCGCGCTCGGAGCGACGCGCGAGCGCGTCGTCCGGCACCTCCTCGCGGAGAGCGCGCTGCTGGCGATCGGGGCGGCGGTGCTCGGCGCCGCGCTCGCGGGCATCGGGACGCGGCTGCTGCGGTCCCTCGGCGAGACCTACACGCCGCGGGCCGCGGAGATCGCCCTCGGCGGCGGCTCGATCGTCCTCCTGGTGGTCCTCGCCGCGGCGAGCGCGCTCCTCTTCGGCCTCGCGCCGGCCGTGCACGGGACCGGCGGGGCGCCCGCGGCCGAAGCCCTCCAGGGATCGGGCCGGACCGCGACCGGAGGCGTCGCGGCCCGCCGCCTGCGGCGGGTCCTCGTCGGCACCCAGTTCGCCGTCGCGACGCCGCTGCTCGTCGTCGCGGGGTTGCTGCTCGCGAGCCTGCACCGGCTCCAGCGCGTCGACGTCGGCTTCGACCCGCGCCACGTCATCGGCGGATCGATCTACCTGCCCGAGGCGCCGTATCCCGACGCCGGGAAGGTCGCCGCCTTCTGGGACGAGCTCGAGCGGCGGGTCGCGGCGCTGCCGGGTGTCGCCGCGGTCGCTTTTGCGGACGGACGCCCCCCGGACGACGTCGGCAACTTCAACAACTTCGACCTCGAGGATTTCCCGACGCGGCCGGGAGAGTCGGAGCCCGTGACGCCCTGGGTCCAGGTATCGCCGGAATACTTTCGACTGCTCGGGGTGCCGCTTCTCGAAGGGCGCACCTTCGACGAACGCGACGGCGGCACCGGGTCCATCGAGGAGGCCGTCGTCGACCGCGCCTTCGCCAGGCGCTTCTTCCCGAACGGCAGCGCCGTCGGAAAGCGATTCCACGAGGGCGGGTGCCGCGAATGCCCGTGGACGAGGGTCGTCGGCGTCGTCGGAAACGTCAAGTACGCCGGGCTGGCGCAGCCGGACGCGGGCAGCGTGTACTGGCCGATGCCGGGCCGCGCGACCACGCCGAATCCCGACTCGATGGTGCGCTTCCGCTACCTTCTCGTCCGGACGAAGTCGGATCCGGCGAGCCTCGCGCCGGCGATCGGGCGCGTCCTCCACGACCTCGACCCGGGCATTCCCATCGCGAACGTCGCCACGCAGGAAGACCTCCTCGCGACGTCGGTCCAGGCGACGCGGTCCCTCTCGCTGCTCGTCGGCGGCCTCGCGATCGCGGCGCTTCTCCTCTCCGTCATCGGGATCTACGGCGTCATGGCCTACTTCGTCGAGCAGCACGCGCGCGAGGTCGGCATCCGGCTGGCGCTCGGCGGCAGCCGGAGAGCCATCCTCGGCCTGATCGTCGGCCAGGGGATGCGCGTCGCGGCCGCCGGCGTCGCGTTCGGGCTCGGCGCGGCGGCGCTGGCGACGCGCCTGATCGCGAGCCTTCTCTTCGGGATCGGCGCCGCGGACGCGCCGACGTTCGCCGGTGTCGGCGCCGTTCTGGCTCTGGCGGCGCTGCTCGCGTGCCTGATTCCGGCAAGGCGCGCGGCGTCGGTCGCTCCCGCGTCGGTCCTCCGCGGCGACTGAGCGCGGCGGCGTTCCGATCGCGACGGGCAGGCGAACGCGCCTGGCCGATCCAGGGGCGTCGGACGGTGCGGCCGGGGTGGTGGGTGCCGACGATGCCGCTGTCGACTCGGTCCTTCGCCGTGCCGCTGATCGGGGTGACGAGACGACCGCGCTGGCGAGACCGGACGCGGCCGAGAGGAGCGTGCCCGCGAAACGGAGGAGAATCGGGAGCCGGACGACGCGGCGTTGGGCATGACGACTTTTCCCCGGCGCGAAAGGGCGTCGCGAACGGTCGACGGCGGGTGAACGGAGGGAAGCAATGGACATCGGCGCGGACTGCCGTGTCGGAGCAGGCCTGATCCTGCTCGTCGCGGCGGGCGCCTGCAGCCATGGCCACTCGAAGCCGGTCATCGAATCGGGCAAGGACTTCCCCTGCCGCTCGGCGATCAGCCTCGATGGCGAGCCTTCGCCGGTCGAGGTCGTCGCGATGATCGGCGAACCGCTCGAGCGGCGGAGGATCGGCGGCGGCGAGGTGTTTCACTACGCCGTGCGAGGCCGGTACGGCGATCACGTCCGGCTCTTCGGGCTCGTCCCGGTTTCCGAGCCGCACTACTTCTGGAGCTGCGACGTCCGCCTCGAATTCCGGGACGGGCACCTTTACGCGATCACGCACGCACGGGAGAGCCTGGGGCCCGACGGGGCCGAAAGGGACGGGCCGACGACGCGAGTCGTGGCGCCGCCGGCGCCGGGGCGCTGAGCGGCTACTTCGGTTTCGGCGTATCCTGCGCGGCCACGATCTGCCACGTTCCGTTCCGGCGGATCCACGTGTCGGTCCACAGCGCCGCGCCCTTCGTGCCGTCGGTCATTTCCCAGGAGTCCGTTCCCCGGGCGACGGCGGCGTCGCCGTAGACGCGCACGGAGACGTCGCCGACGACCATCGACTTGAACCGGCCCTTCGCCTCGGCGATGTCCTGAAGCGCCTGCGGCTTCTCGTAGCGCACGCCCCTGGAGGTGATGCCGACGAAGTCGTCCGCGATGAAGTCCTTCGCGGGCCCGGGCACGCCGGTGACGAAGCACTCGCCCCAGGCGCGCTCCATCCGGATGATCTGCGCGGACGGATCGGCCGCGGGAGGCTCGGCTCCGGACGCGGACGCGGCGATGGCCGCGACGAGGGCGGCGAAGAGGCGTTTCATTTCGGTGGCTCCTTTCATCGGGGCGTTGCGCGAACCCGGTCAACGGGCCGGCCCGTCGCGGGGTCGAGAATGAGCCGTCGGCGCCCGGCCGCGCCCGGCTTCCGGCCGGCCTCGAAATCGAAGAGGCCCGAAAGGGAGCCCGCTTGCGCGTCGAAGGACTGGTCGCCGAGGCGCCCGAGGCTCCAGTTGTCCTCGATGAAACGCAGGATCGACGTCGTGTCGAGGAGCGCGTGGTCCACGAAGTTCGTCCGGGCGTGGGGCGAGATGACGACGAGCGGCAGCCGCTGCCCGTAGCCGCAGCGTCCCGGGTACGCGCCCGGCGCCGGGATGCCGCAGTCTCCCGACGGGGGCGCGCCCTTCAGGCTCGGCCCGGTGAGCGCGTCGGCCGGCGTGTTCGATCGGCTCACGATCGGCGGCATGACGTGGTCGTACCAGCCGTCCGAGTCGTCCCACGCGATGACGATCGCCATGTCCGCCCACTCCGGAAGCCGCTGGAGCCGGTTGATCGTCGCGACCAGAAACGCCTGCTCGGCGAGCGGGTCCGAGTAGCCGGCGTGGCCGTCCTGGTAGGCGGCCGCTTTCAGGTAGCTCACGTCGGGAAGGTGGCCGCTCTCGGCGGCGGCCCAGAAGTCCGCGAGGTCGTACTGGTGATTCGCGGCGTCGGTGCGCCCGATCATCGCGACGGAGCTCGGCGGCAGGTGGTGGGGGTTCGCCGTCGAGGCGTAGTACTGGAAGGGCTCGTGGTGCGGGAGATAGTCCTGCGTCGGCTGCCCGTCGCTGCCCGTGTGGCTGGCGCCGCAGGTCGCCTTCCCGCCGGCGTCCCGCGCGGTGGGGCGAAATCCGCCCTGGAACCAGCCCCAGCGGATGCCGCGGGCGTTCAACAGGTCGCCGACGTTTTTTCCGGAGAGACCCACCGCCTCGGTCGTGTGGCAGTCGTCGTAGTACGGCTCGGGGTCCCCGATGAGCGTGGCGGTTCCCGGGATCACCTCGTCTTGCGTGATCGTGCCGCTGACGACGTCGACGCCGTGCGTCTGGCCGGAGACGAGGTTGATGTGGCCCGGTGTCGACGGCCCAAAGGTCGTGTCGAAGAGGTTGTCGCTGATGGCGTAGGCCTGCGCGTAGTTCCAGAGCGCCGTCACGGTGTTGCCGTCGAAATAGCCCATGACGGTCTTCGGGTCGCAGGGAGACTCCGCGTTTCCGGTGAATTCCACGAAACGGTCCATGAGGCCGCCGTGCATGGCCTGCTGCTCGGGGGTGTAGTCGTGGTCCTGGTCGCACGTGGCCGCCTGGGCCCGCGACAGCCGGAAGGGCGGCGCGGCGTTCGGGTTGTGCGTCAGCAGGGCGCCCGAGAGGCCGTTGACGGCCGGCGTGCCCGGGGCCGCGTGGAAGGCGGGCTCGCCCGGAGGATTGAGGGCGACGGGGTACGTCGCGAAGTAGTGGTCGAAGGAGACGTTTTCCTGAAAGATGACGACGACCTTCCGGATCGCCGTCGTGGTCTGGCCTCCGGCGACTGCTGTTGCCAGCGCGCCGACCGCGCCGAGAGCCGCTCGGGCCGCAACTCTTCTGATGTCGTTCATGTCTTCCTGCCTCCGCGTCGGGGGAGAGTGCCCGCTCGGGGGGCGGAGATCAAGTCCGTCAGGCGTGGGGACGGTGCGCGGCTCGAAGGCTTCACGGGGCTCTAACAGGGCCCGTTCAGGCAGCCGGATCACGAAACGAAGAAAATCGCCCAAACGAGTCATAAGCTCGTTGCGAGCTTGGAGTCGCGAGGAGGCAGCCATGAAGAGCATCGTCGACCTGAAGCTCGAAGTCGTCGTCATTCCCGTCGCCGACGTCGACCGCTCGAAGAGGTTCTACGCCGGTCTCGGCTGGAGGCTCGACGCCGACTTTCCGTTCGAGAACGGTTTTCGCGTCGTCCAGTTCACGCCGCCGGGCTCCGGGTGCTCGGTTCAGTTCGGCACGAAGATGACGTCGGCCGCTCCCGGCTCGGCGTCGGGGCTGTACCTGGTCGTCACCGACATCGAGGCGGCGCGCGCGGACCTCGCGCGGCGCGGCGCGCCCGTCGGCGCGGTGTTCCATCCCGGCGCGCCCGGCGCGCAATTCCAGGCCGAGGGCTCGGGCGGGCGCGTGGCCGGAGCCGCGCCTGACCGGGGCAGCTACGGTTCCTTCGCCACGTTTCGAGATCCGGACGGCAACGGCTGGCTGCTGCAGGAGGTGACGGCAAGGCTTCCGGGCCGCGTCGACGCGGCGGCGACGACGTTCGCCTCGGCCGCGGATCTGGCGAGCGCGATGCGGCGCGCGGAGGCGGCCCACGGCGAGCACGAGAAGCGGACGGGCCAGCGCGACGTGAACTGGTCGGACTGGTATGCCGGGTCCATGGCGGCCGAGCAGAGCGGCGCGAAGCCGCTCGAGTAGTCCTGGAGACGCACGCCGCGATTCCCGTGCTCCTCGCCTCGCGCGACTTCGCGCTCTTCTTCCTGCGTCTCGTCGTCGCGATCGTCTTCGGCGCGAGCGGTTACTACCACGCGAAGGACCCGGTCGGCCGCGCGAAGAGCGTCGAGCTCTCGCCGGCGGCCACGCGGGCGCTCGGCATCGCCGAGATTCTGGGGAGCCCGACGGCGTCTCGATCTTCTACCGCGAGGCCGGCCCGAAGGATGCGCCGACGATCCTTCTGCTGCACGGGGTGCCGTCGTCGTCGCGGATGTTCCAGCCCCTCTTCGACCGCCTCGCCGATCGCTACCACCTCGTCGCGCCCGACTACCCCGGATACGGCCACAGCGACTGGCCCGACCCGAAGAAGTTTGCCTACACGTTCGATCACACCGCCGAGCTCATGAATCGTTTCACCGAGGCGCTCGCGCTCTCCCGCTACGCCCTCTACATGCAGGACTACGGCGGACCGGTGGGATTCCGGATGGCGCTCGCGCGTCCGGACCGCGTCGACGCTCTCATCGTCCAGGACGCCGTCGCTCACGACGAGGGCCTCGGCGCGAACTGGAAGACGCGGCGCGCGTTCTGGGCCGACCGCGCCGCCAACGAGGCGGCGCTGCGGGCCAACCTGCTCTCCCTGCCCACGACGCGCACGCGCCACGTCGGCAGCGACCCGAACGTCGAGCGTTACGACCCGGATCTCTGGACCGACGAGTTTGCGTTCCTGAGCCAGCCAGGCCAGGGAGACATCCAGAGCGACCTCTTCGACGACTATCGGACCAACGTCGAGGCCTACCCGAAGTGGCGGGCCTGGATGCGCGCGACCAGGCCGCGCCTGCTCGTGATCCGGGGAAAGTACGACCTGTCGTTCGACCCCTCGGAGCCCGAGGCTTACCGGCGCGACGTTCCCGACGCGCAGGTCCACGTCCTGGAAGCCGGGCACTTCGCGCTCGACACGGCCGCCGACGAGATCGCCGGGTCGATCCGCGCCTTCCTCGGGCCGTCCCGGTGAGACGCGGCCTGCCCTTTGGGCCTATGATGGTCGTGCCGCCGGCGGCGGCACCACCGGAAGGGGAGTAGGCGATGAAGGTCTATCTGATCGCGCCGAGAAATCCCGAGTCCTTCTGGACGTTCGACCGAATCCTGCCGAGCCTCGACAAGAAGTGCGTCTTCCCGAACCTGTCGCTCCCGACGGTGGCGGGGCTGACGCCGCGCGAGCACGAGGTGGTTCTCTGCGACGAGAACGTCGAGGACGTCGACCTCGACACCGACGCCGACATCGTCGGCCTGACCGGCTACGTCATCCACGCGCAGAGGATCCTCGAGCTCGCGGCCGAGTTTCGCCGGCGCGGGAAGTTCGTGGTCGCGGGCGGCCCGTTCGCGTCGCTTTGCCCGGAGCGCCTGCGCGGGAAGGTCGACGTGATCTTCGTCGACGAAGCCGAGTACACGTGGCCGCAGTTCCTCCGGGACTACGCGGCCGGCGCGTGGCAGGCCGAGTACAAGCAGGTCGACAAGCCGAGCATGCACGACTCGCCCCTGCCGCGGTTCGACCTCTTGAAGCTCGACGCGTACCGCACGATGACGATCCAGTTCGCGCGGGGCTGCCCGTTCCAGTGCGAGTTCTGCGACATCATCGTGATGTACGGGCGCCGGCCGCGGACGAAGACCGTCGCCCAGCTCATGGCGGAGATCGAGGAGATCCACCGGCTGGGGTTGAAACGCATCTTCGTCGTCGACGACAACTTCATCGGGAACAAGCCGGAAGCCAAGGCCGTCCTCCACGCGCTCGCCGCGTGGCAAGAGGCGCACGGCTACCCGATGGAGATGATGACGGAGACGACGTTGAATCTCGCCCAGGACGAGGAGCTGCTGCGCCTGATGCGGCAGGCCAACTTCACGACGATCTTCATCGGCATCGAGTCGCCCCGGGCGGCGAGCCTCGAGGAGACGCACAAGACGCAAAACCTGCGCGAGGGCATCCTCGACTCGGTCCACCGGATCCAGGAATCGGGCATCGAGGTCATGGCGGGGATGATCGTCGGCTTCGACAACGACGACCCGACGATTTTCGAGGAGCAATTCCAGTTCATCCAGGAGGCGCGGATCCCGGTCTCGATGACCGGCATGTTGAACGCCCTTCCGAAGACGCCGCTCTACGACCGCCTCAAGAAGGCGGGCCGGCTGATCGCCGAGTCGGTCGGCGACCAGTTCGTGTTCACGAACATCGTGCCCCAGGGGATGTCGACGGCGGAGCTCTACGAAGGCTACCGGCGGCTTCTGCAGAGGCTGTACGGGTACGCCAACTACCGCCGGCGCGTGATGGAGCTCCTCCTGACGAAGGGCTCGCAGATCAGGAGCCGGCTCGCCACGGGCCAGGCGGATCTGAAGATCTTCGGCCGGGTGCTCTGGTCCTGCGTGCTGCGCGCCTCGCCGAAGCGGGCGTGGATGACGCTGTCGATCCTCTTCGAGACGGCGCTGCGGCGTCCGGGGTCGATCCGGCAGGCCGTGACGCTCGCGCTCATGCACAAGCACCTTTACGAGTACATGAAGGACACCTGCGAGCGGCTGGAGGAGTTCGTGCGCCGCGCCGAGGCGGGCGCGCGGGAGCTCGAGGCGGAGACGGCTTAAGGCGAGGAGGAGCGTCGATGGCAGCCCGGAAGGGCGCGAAGAAAGCCGCGAAGAAGCCGGCCCAGAAGCCGGCGAAGAAGTCGGCCCGACGCCCGACGCGGAAGGCCCGCCCGTCGGGGGCGCTTTCCCTCGCGACGGCGTCGCCGTCCTTCACCGTCGGCGACCTCGCGAAAAGCATCGCCTGGTACACGGACGTCGTCGGGTTCGTCCTGGAAGAGCGGTGGGAGGAGGGCGGCGTGATGGTCGGCGCCCAGCTCCGCGCCGGGAAAGTCCGGTTCTTCGTCGGCCAGGACGACTGGAAGAAGGGCCGCGACCGGAAGAAGGGCGAGGGGTTTCGCGTCTACTGCCAGACGACCCAGGATCTCGACGCGCTCGCCCGGAGAATCGTCGCCCGCGGCGGCACGCTCGACTACGAGCCGCGGATGCAGCCCTGGGGCTCCCGCGACTTCGGCGTGACCGATCCCGACGGGTTCAAGTTCACGATCGCGACGCCGTAAGGGCCGGGCGGCGGTCCGGCTTCATTGCCTCCGGCGCCGGCCGATCGAAGCTCGCGAGCCGGTCCGAAAGTTGCAAAATTGTTCCCCGATGGGGCAATGGCGGACGGCCCGGGGGTCCCGGTGCCGGAGGGCGCTGGTCGCCCTCGGCCTGGGGCTCGTGGCTCGCGGCCTGGTCGCCGGGCAGGATCGCGAGGGAAGCCCGGCGGCGTCCGGCGAGCTCTTTCCGCTTGGCCTCGAGGGAGCACTGCAGGGCGCGGCCCCGTACGCCGAATCGCTGCCGCCGCCGACGCTCGCGCCCGTCACGGATTCGCCGCCGACCGCCGGGAAGCGCTTCCTGACCGCGGCGGGCGAGATGGTCCTGATCGAGCTCCTGCCCTGGGTTTACGACCGCTACGTCGCCAACGAGGACTACGCCCGGATCTCGTGGCGCACGGTGAGCCGGAACTTCAAGGCGGGGTTCGGCTTCGACAGCGACCATTTCGACATCAACCAGTCGTCGCACCCCTACCAGGGGAGCCTCTACTTCGAGGCGGGTCGCTCGAACGGCTACACCTACTGGGAGTCGGGCCTCTTCGCGCTCGCGGGCAGCTTTCTCTGGGAGTGCTGCATGGAGAACACGCAGCCGTCGATCAACGACCTCGTGAACACGACGCTCGGCGGCATGACGCGCGGCGAGGTGCAGCACCGGCTCTCGGTCATGCTGCTCGACAATTCGGCCTCGGGGAGCGAGCGCTTCTGGCGCGAGCTCGGCGCGGCGGTGATCAATCCCGTCGGCGCGATCTCGCGACTCGTCAACGGCGACATGGGAAGGACCTCCCCGAACCCCGAGGATCGGCTGCCGGACTCCTTCAGCCTCACGGCCGAGCTCGGATATCGCCACGTCGAGGGACCGATCCTCCGCGAGAATCAGGAGAGCCAGGGCCTCGTGTCGCTCGCCGCGAGCTACGGGGATCCCTTCGCGGCCGACGTCGTTCAGCCGTTCGACGCGTTCACCGCTTCGATCGACGTGAACGCGCCGAGCGACCCCGTCATCACGCGGTTCGAGGAGCGCGGGCTGCTGCGCTCGTGGGAGTTAACCGATCGCACGGCCCCGGCGCGCCACGCTTTCGCCTTCTCGCAGGAATACGAGTACTTCAACAACCAGGCGCAGGTCTTCGGCGCCCAGATGTTCAGCGCCGGCGTCCTGTCGCGATGGCTGCTCGGCGGCCGCGTCGTCGCGGCGACCGATCTCGACGCGGTCGCCATCCCGCTCGCCGGCGTCAAGACGACCGACTTCGAGAACCCTTCGACCGGGCGCAACTACGACTACGGCCCCGGCGGCGGCGCGCTCGCGGCGTTGCGCCTCTACGCCGGCGAGCAACGGATTCTCTCGGTCGGCTACGGCGTCGCGTGGATCCACACGGTGAACGGCTCATCCGACGCGAACACGCTCCAGTTCTTCCGGGCGACCGGTGTCGTGCCGATCGCGGGACCGGTGGGTCTCGGCGCCGGTTACCGCTGGTACAGCCGGAAGACGAGCTATCCCGGCGGGTTCTTCGAGCCCCGCCAGACCCAGTCGGAGTGGCGCGTGTTCCTGAACCTCGCGATCGGGGGGACGGGGCTGCGGACGCCGAAAGACTGACGCGGGCGCTCGGGTATCATCGCGGCGCTTCGCCATCTCGAAAAGCCATGCGCCGGCGGGAGGCCCGATGAAAGCAATGCGGGGATTTCTGTCCGCTCTGAGTCTTCTCGCGGCGGCGGCGCTGCCCGCGCAGGTCACCGCGATCCACGCAGGACGGCTGGTCGACCCGGCTTCGGGCACGGCGGCCGCGAACCAGGTCATCCTGGTCCAGGGCGGCAAGGTCACGGCGGTCGGGCCGGCCGTGGCGATCCCCCCGGGGGCCGCCGTGATCGACCTCTCGAAGATGACCGTGCTGCCCGGTCTCTTCGACGTCCACACGCACCTGTGCCTGGGCCTGAAGACGCAGGGCGGCGCGGGGCTGCCGGCGTTGCTCAACGCCCTGCTCGCCGCGACGGCGATCGAGACGACCGCGTACCGCTCGATTGAGGGCGTCGCGAACGCCCGCGACATGCTGGCGTCCGGGTTCACGACCGTGCGCGACGTCGGCAACGCCGGCAACTACGCGGACACGGCCCTGCGGCGGGCGATCGAGGACGGCCTCGTTCCCGGCCCGACCGTCGTCAACGCCGGACGCATCATCGCGCCGTACGGTGGCCAGTATCACGGGATCCCGCCCGAGCGCGCCGACATCACGATCCCCGAGTACCTCTACGCCGACACGCCCGACGAGATGCGAAAGGCCGTCCGCGAGAACGTCGCGTTCGGGGCGAAGGTCATCAAGATCGTCGTCGACGACCAGCCTTATCTCTACACGGTCGACGACGTGAAGATCCTCGTGCGCGAGGCGCACGCCTCCGGCGTGAAGATCGCGGCGCACTGCGCCACCGACGCGGGCGCGCGCGTCGCGGCGGAGGGCGGCGTGGACTCGGTCGAGCACGCGTACCGCGCCACGACGCCGACGCTGCAGCTCATGAAGGACCGGGGCGTCTTCCTCGTCGGGACCGATTTCACGACGCAGGCCGCGCACGAGATGGGCATGGACAACTACCACGCCTGGGTCGTGGATCGCCTCAGGCGTGCCTACCAGGTCGGGACGCCGGTGGCCTTCGGGACCGACGTCTGCTTCATCAAGGACGGCGAGACGCGCGGGACGCTGTCGGCCGAGTTCGTCACGAGCTTCGTCGAGGCCGGCGTCCCGCCGAAGCAGATCCTCCGGGCGATGACGGTCGACGCCGCGCGCCTGATGGGGATGGAGAAGGAGCGCGGCACGATCGCCCCGGGCTACGCGGCGGACATCGTCGCCACGCCCGGCAACCCGCTCGACGACATCGACGCGGTGCGCCGCGTCCGCTTCGTCATGAAGGACGGGAAGGTCTTCCGGAACGACTAGCGCGGACCCCTAGCGCGACCGCGGAGTCGGCGTCGGGCGGGCCGGTCCCTTCGTCGGCGTCGCGCCGCCCGAGGCGGGTGCCGAGCTCGACACGGCCGTCGGTCTCGACGGGACGCTCGGAGCCGAGTGCTCGATGTCGTCGGCGCTGCCGGGCGCGGCCGTGATCGACATGACTTTCGTCTTGCCGGCGGAGTCCGACGCCCACATGAGCGAAGCAAGATGACCCACCGCGACCGATCCGTCGACGCGGACGCCGGGTTCGAGCGGCATCTCGACCTGCCGGCCGTCGTCGACCTTGATCGTGATGTTCCGGCCGGGGCTGTAGTCCCAGACCGTTCCGGTCAGCAGCTGCGTCCCGGCGGCGCAGGTCTGGGAAGTCAAGATCGCCGAGCACGGCCCCGAGCTGCTCGGCGACGAGGCGCTCGGGCGGGTCGGGGTCGGAGTGGGCTGCGCCGAGGCGACTGCGCCGGCGGAGCCGAGGGCGACGACGAGCCAGATTGTCCTTCTCACTTTTCCTCCATCGAAGGCGGCGCGGGAAGCGCGGCCCCCAATCTATCCCGTTGCGAGTTCCGTGCCTGGTTTCCCCTATGGGGAAACGCCGGGCGATTCCCCTTCGTTACGCGCGCCGCGTGAATCCGTCCGGGCTCCAGTCCTCGCTGCCGACGCCGTTGTGGACGAAGAACAGGCCCGCCGGGTCGTAGCGATCCTTGATGGCGCGGAGGCGGGAGTAGTTCGAGCCCCAGTAAGTCTTCCGGAAGTTCTTGTCGAAGTAGTTGCTCTCGTTCGAGTAGGAGCCGGCGTCCGGCGCGATCGCGCGCAAGGCGTCGGCCGCGGCCGAGATCGCGGCGGCGGCCTGCTTTCCCTTGACGGGATCGGGAGCGTGGCCGGCGACGCCGGGATTGGCATGGGCCTTTCCGGTCGCGATGATGACGAGCGCGAAGGCTTCGAGGACGGCCGGGTTGACGGAGGTCTGGCGCGCGGCCGCGATCCGGTCGGGCGCGGCTCCGGCGAGCCCCTTGTTGAAGTGGAATTCGACCTGGGTGTGCCGGGACGCGGCGAAGACGGCGTCGGCGAGGCGATCGGGATCCTTCAGGAGTGTCGCCGGGAGCCACAGGGATTCGTAGCCGTAGAGAAACGCGTTGACCTCACCCGAGTTGTCCTTCCACCAGACGTTCGACGCCGGCGCGCCGGGGCGCGGGTCCGTCACCATGGAGTCCGGGCTGTGCTGGCGGCGCCACTCGTAGTCCCACCAGTGGCGCGCGGCCGTGGTGCTGACCTTGATGGGACGGACGACCTCGTAATCCGACGGCGAGGCCGCGATGAACGCGCGGAAAGGATTCCACGCGGCTTCCGCCGCTTCGTCGGACAGGCCGGCGACGAGCATGTGGATGTCGAGGGCGTTGTCGGCGCCGAAGGCCATCTGCTCGCCCCAGTGCGGGTTGTAGAGCGCGGTCGCGTAGTGCCGGAAGAACTCGGCGATCAGCCGGCGAAACGCCGCGTCGGACCTGGCCTGGATGCGGCCGCTGACGGCGCCGAAGAGCTCCGGCAGCTCGTGGGTCGCCAGCGTGATCTTCGTGACGACGCCGAAGGTTCCGCCGCCGCCTCCCTTGAGGGCCCAGAAGAGGTCGGGGTTGGTGCAGGCGTTGGCGATGCGGACCTGGCCGTCGGCGGTGACGATCTCTGCCTCGAGAAGGCTTGCGGCCGCCATGCCGTAGGTCTTGGAGAAGCTGCCGAAGCCGCCTCCGGCGACCAGGCCGACGACGCCGACCGTGCAGCAGCCGCCGCCCTGCACGTAGCGGCCGGCCTTCGTGGTCACCGCGTCGTAGAGGGCGACCCAGCGCGCGCCCGCGCCGGCGGTGACCGCGGGAACGGGCGCCTCGCGGCAGCCGCGCGGGACGAAGGCATCGTGGATCTCGATGCCGTCCATCGCCCGCGTCCACACGAGGAGGGAGTCGGGCGCGTTCGAGTTGCCGAGGTAGCTGTGGCCGCCGCCCTTGACGACGAGACGGAGGCGATTGTCGCGCGCGAAGTTCACGGCGGCGGCGACGTCTTCGGCCGACTGCGCCGACACGGCGTACGCGCTCGGCGCCGACGTCCAGGCGTCGAGCCACCCGGCGAGCTGGGTGCCGCCGGCCTGGTCGGCGATGAAGTAGGGATTCTTCAGCTCCTCGAGGCGCGCCGTGCACGCGGGGCTCTCCGGGGCGCTCGTGCACGGGGCGAGTGGGGAGGTCACCGGAGCCAGTCGTCCGCCGACCTCGCGCTCGAGCTCTTTCCATCTCGCGGGAGAGGGCCAGGCGGCGTCGGAAGGACGCACGCGGCGAAACGCGGCCGGCACGCTGGCGTTGGCGAGCCTCGCGAGGAGGGAGCCGAGGCCGGCGAACGCGGGGACGGCGCTCAATCGCTTCAGGAAGGTGCGTCGGTTCATCGGGCCTCCGAGGGCAGGATACCGGATCCGCAATAATGCGCTCACGCATGACCTCGCGGCGCCGCATCCGGGCAAGCCCGATCTTCGTCTGGCCCTTCTTGCTGCTGGTCCTCGGCGCGGGCGCGCCGGAGCTCTCGGCGCAGAACCTCCGCAGGCTCGTCAACGAGACCGAGCTGACCGGCGACTGGGGCGGCGCGCGCACGCAGCTCGAGAACGACGGCGTGCACGTCGCGTTTCAGTACTGGACGAACCTCGCCGGCAACCCCGTCGGCGGGCAGCGCCAGGGGTTCACCTACACGGACAGCCTGAACCTCTCGATCGACCTCGACTTCCAGAAGCTCGTGCAATGGAAGGGCGGGGCGCTGCACTTCATCTTCACCAACCGCGACGGCTCGAGCCTCTCGCAGAACTACATCGGGAACCTCTTCACCGTCCAGCAGATTTACGGGCCGACCGAGACCTACCGGCTGACCGAGCTGACGCTCGAGCAGTCGTTCGCCGGCGGCGCACTCGACGTCGTCGCCGGCCGTTATCCGGCGAGCGATTTCGCGACGTCGCCGCTCTATTGCGTCTTCATGAACAACGGCTTCTGCGGCTACCCGGGCGGCATCGCGCAGAACCTCAACATGCCGTACTTTCCCGTGCCGTCGTGGGCGGGCCGCGTGCGCTGGAAGCCGAGCCCCGAGTTTCTGGCCCAGGTCGGCGCCTTCGAGGTCAACCCGACGCTCGCCGACACGCACGGCTTCGACTGGTCGACGTCCGGCGGGACGGGCACGGCGATCGTCGGCGAGCTCTGGTACGTCCGCGGCGGCGACGCGCCGGGACTGCCCGGCCACTACAAGCTCGGCGGCTGGTACCAGACGCAGACCGGCGGCGCCTCGACGAGCGGCGGCCCGGCGGCGCCCGCGGCGCCGCTCGAGACACCGGGCGCGTTCACGCGCGCCGTCGCCGCTTCGGTCGACGCGAAGGCCGGCTTCTACGCCCTCTTCGACCAGGCGATGACGGCGAACATGCCGAAAGGCCGCGGCTGCGCCGAGGTGCCAGCCGGCGTCACGGTGCTCGGCGGCTTGAGCTGGGCGCAGGGACCGAACACGGTCAACGACGGCGCGGCTTTCGCCGGCGTCGTCGCCAACGGCCTGATCGACAGCCGGCCGTACGACACCCAGGGCTTCGCGGCGACGTGGGTCAACCGCACGCTCCCGGGGCAGACGTACGAGCTCGTCCTCGAGTGGAACTACGGCATGGAGGTCACGCGCTGGTTCCGGTTCCAGCCGGACCTTCAGTGGGTCATTCGTCCGGGCGCGACCGGGACGATCCCGAACGCGCTCGTCCTCGGCGCGCAGGCGTCGATCGACTTCTAGAGACGGACTCGAAAGCGACCGCCTTCGCGGCCGCCGAATATGATGTCCTCGATGAAACGGGCCTGGCTCTGCCTGGCCGCGCTCTGGGCGGCCGCTGGCTGTGCGCACCACGGCGCGGCGCCAGGCGCGCCCGCGGAGCCCTCGCGCCCGTGGACGCCGCCGGCCGCGGTCGCCGAGGCGTCGCCGCCGCCGGCCGCCCCCGCCGTCGCGCCAGGGCGGGAGTACGCGCTCCCCGAGCTCATCGACGTCGCGATGCGGACGAACCCGGACACGCGCATCGCCTGGGAGGGAGCGCGCGCCGCCGCCGCGCGGCTCGATCGCGCCGAGAGCGACTACCTCCCGATCCTGGCGTTGAACGTCCAGGCGGGGCACTCCCGCATCGAGTCGCGCACGAGCGACGGGGGCGTCTTCACGTCGGGGCCTTCGATCACCCCGCAGTTGCTCCTCGCGTGGCGCCTGCTCGATTTCGGGCGGCGCGACGCCGACTGGGACGCGCGGGCGCAGGAGCTGCTGGCGGCGGACTTCCGGTTCAACCGGCGGCACCAGGACGTCGCGTTCTCCGTCGAGCGCGCGTACTTCCGTTTCGACGCCGCGCGTGCCGAGATCGTCGCGACCGAGGCCACGCTCGCGGCCGCGAAACAGGTCCGCGAGGCGGCCGACGCGCTTTCCCGGCAGGGGCTCGCGACGCGCACCGATGTGGCGGTGTCGCGTCAACAGGAGGCGCAGGCGCGGTACGAGGTCGAGGTCGCCCGCAAGCTCCAGGCGGACGCGCGCGCCGAGCTCGCGCGCGCCGTCGGCGTCTCGCCCGCGGCACCTCTCGACGTCACGCCGATGCCGGAGTCGGCCGCGCTGCCGGCCGCGCTCGACGCCTCGGTGGACACGCTCATCGCGGCGGCGCTCCGGGACCGTCCCGACCTCTCGGAGCTCGCCGCGACGGTGCGCGCGCGCGAAGCCGAGACGCGCCGGGCCGAGGCCGACTTCAAGCCGACGGTCGATGCCGCCGGCGCCGTTGGCGGAACGGCCGGGACCTTTCGCGCCGAGAACGGGACGAAGGGGTTCGACTATGCCGAGCCGATCTGGGGCGCGTTCGTCACGTTCAACTGGAACTTCTACGACGCCGGGAGGCGCCGCGCCCGCGTGCTCGAGGCGGAAGCGCTACGGCGCGAGAGCGAGGCGGAGCTGGCGGCGCTGCGCCTCCAGGCCGAGGGCGACGTGTGGCGCTCCTGGGCCGACTACCAGGCCGCGCGCACGCAGGTCGAATTCGCGAAGGTCCTGCTCGAAGCCTCGCAGGAGGCGTACGACGCGGTCTTCGCGGGTTACCGGGCCGGGCTGAACTCGGTGACCGACCTCGTGCAGGTCGAGCGCGACCTCGCCCGCGCGCGCTCGACGCGCATCGACAGCCAGGCGCGGATGCTGGAGGCGGCCGCGAGCCTCACGCACGCCGTGGGCGCGCCGGCGCCAGCGCGGCCGGTGCCGCCGCCGGGGTAAACGCCGCCGCCGCGGAAGCGGCCTCGCCGAGGCGGGCGAGGCTGTCGGCCATCTGCGCGTAGGGCTCGAAGACTGCCGCCTCGGCGCGCAGCGCGTCGAGGGGAGGCGTCGTGACAGGCGCGGCGGGCCGTCCCGCCTCCAGGGCGTCGGCGAGCCCGTCGAGCGCCGACCCGAATCCGCCGCAGACGTTCCGCTCGGCGGCCTGGATCCCGGCCGGCGGTGATGCCGCCGATTCCTGCTGGCGGATCGAGCGCGTCGTGACGGCGAGCATCAGCGACTGGACCGGGGTCGCGGCGGCGAGCCAGGCTCTCTCCGGCGGCGCGCCGCGGGAACGCGCGACGGCCGGCTCGAGCTCGGCGAGCTCGAGGATGCCGAGGAAATCGAGGAGACGCTGCTGCGCGCCGGCGATGCCCGCGCGCAAGGCGGTGAGGCCGGCCACGCCGTCCGGCAGCGCCCGGAAAGCGGCGCCGAGCGGGCGGAGGGCGCGCGCGAGCGCGGCGCCTCGTCCCGAGACGGCGTACGAGGGCCACAGCAGCGCGCCCACGGCGAAGACGATCGCGATCGCGAGGAGGAGCGCCCGCGCCCGGGCCATGCCGGCGCCCGGATCGGGGAGGTCGTTGGTTCGGGCGAACGCGACGATGCCGTAGTTGATCGCGACGTAGATCCCGGCCGTCGCGAACCGCGTGCTGCGCTGTACCCAGGCGGCCGCGAAGAAGACCGGCGCGCTGACCGCGAGCAGCGTGGCCACACCGCGCATCGCCGGGAAACCGGCGAAGATGACCAGAAAGGCCGCCGTCAGGCCCAGGATCGTGCCCGCGAGCCTGAGGATCGTGTCGCGCACCGAGGCACCGATGGCACGCGCCTGCGCCGACGCGACGAAGATGAGGAACTGGTTCGTCGAGCGCTCCGCCCAGCCCGTGGCCTCGTAGAGCAGCGTGCCGAGGAGCCCCGCGATCGCGCCCTTCAACGCGTAACGCACGGCTTCGGGGTCGGAGAGCGGCGAGGAGAGGAAGAGCGGAGCCTTCGGGCTCGCCGCCGGCGGCGGGACGGCGCGGTCCGGCCGGCGCGGCCGTCCGAACGTCGCGAGGCAGCTGCGGGCGATCGACACGGCCTCGTCGAGCTGTGCCAGCGTCGCGGCAAGCCCCGTGGCTCCGGCGGGCGCGGACGGCGGCGCGGGCTCCGCCGGCCGGGCGTCGGGCGGCCGGCGCTCGCGGAGCGCCCGCGCCGCAGCGCGGCAGAAATCGCGCACGCCCTCCATCTGCCGCGCGACGGCCGGCGCGATCGTCGAGCCTCCGGCGGTTTCGAGCTCCGGCCCGAGCCAGCGCACCCCGGAGACGAGCCGCTGGACCGCGATCGTCAGGCGCACGAGCTCGTCTTCGTGGTGCCGCTGGAAGAGTTGCCTCGCCTCTTCGTTGCCCAGCAGACGCACCTGGGCCTCGAGGGCGGCGAGCGTCGTCAGCCCGTCGACGGGGCCGGCGCCGGTCAGGAGCCCGTCGAGGCCGTCCGCGGCCAGGCGCAGGCGTCCCGCCAGGTCGTCGAGCACGTTGTCCTCGGGGTCGTCCGGCTTCGGGATCATCTGGACGGCCAGCCCGAGGACGATGCCGAGGGTAGCCATGAACCAGGCCCAGAGGATCGGTCGGATCGGATCGCCGGCGACGAAGTCCGGCACGCCGAACGCGAAGACGACGCCGAACATGAGAGAGGCCATCGGCGCCGTCGTGCAGCGGTACCCGAGGAGGCTCGCGAAGAACACGGCGAACTGGGCGGGCAGCAGGAACCAGGGCTTGTCGCCGAAGGCGGCGATCGCGGCCACGCCCGTCAGGAGACCGAGGGTCGTCCCGACGAACATCTGGACGCCGTTCTTCCGGCTGGCGACGATGTCGGGCTGGTTCGTCAGGAGGACGTTGGCGATGGCGAGCAGCAGCGACGGAGGCCGGAGCGTCTCGCCGACGAGGACGACGACGGTGCACGCCGCCGTGACGCGCCAGGCGCCGCGCCAGCGGGCGGGGCTGGCCGCGAGCTCCGGGCGGAGCGTCGCGGCGAGGACGTTCAGGGCCGCGCCGGCGAGCTGGCCGGCTCGCCGAGGACGCGGACGACGGCGCTCATGCCCATGCGGAGCGGGTGGTCGGGATCGGTCTCGTCGACGCGGACGCGGACGGGGAGGCGGCGGGCCAGGCGCACCCAGTTCAAGGTCGGCTGCACTTCGGGCAGCACGCCGACCGTGGCGCCGTCCTGCGGTGCGAGGGCCCAGCCGATTCCCTGGACGGTGCCGCGGAAGTGGCGTCCCGGATAGGCCGGGAGGAAGACGTCCGCGGCCATGCCGGGCCGGATTCCGGCGAGCATCGTCTCGCGGAAGTACGCGAGGACCCAGGTGCGGCGCGTGTCGACGAGCGCGAACACCTGCTCGCCGGCCCGCGCGTACTGGCCCGCCGAGATGTTCAGGTTGGTGACGCGCGCGGGAAACGGCGCGCGGACCTCGCAATAGGCCAGGTCGAGCTCGGCCGCGGCGACGGCCGCCTCCGCCGCCTGCACGCGGGCGTTGCGGTTGCCGTACTGCGCGAGCTGTCGGGTCAGTCGCTCCTCTTCCTCGCGGGCCTTCTCGAGTTCCGCCGCCGCGCCGAGGGCTTTCGCGTTGGCCTCGTCGAGCCGGTCCTTGGTGACGTAGTTCTGCGGCACCATGGGCTCGAGGCGCTCGCGATGCGCCCGCGCGTAGGCGAGCTCCGCCTCGACGCGGCGCTTCTCGGCGCCGGCCGCGGCGATTCCTTTTTCGAGCGCGGCGTTCTCGCTCTCGACGAGGAGACGTTGGGCCCGGGCGCGCTCGAGCGCGACGGCAAACGGCCGCGGGTCGATGGCGAAGAGGCGCGCGCCCTCCGCGACCTCCTGGTTGTCGACGACGTCGAGCGCGACGATGGGTCCCGAGACGTGCGGGGCGATGCCGACGACGTTGACCCGGACGGCGGCGTCGTCGGTCCGCGGGTGCCGGAAGCTCTCGCGCGCGACCCGAACGCTCGCCAGAGCGGCGCCGGCGACGATGGCGAGGCCGATGAGGCCGCCGGCGATCCGGCGAACGGGCGAGGCGGCGGCGTCGTCGGGCACGGCGTCAGCCCTGGAAGAAGACGATCCAGAAGAGGAGCGTCGTCAGAAGGAGAAGGCACGGATAGATCAGGAGGAGCGGACCGAGATGGCGCTCGAGGCCGAGCCGGGCGAGGGTCGCCCTCAGGAGGGCCGAGACGGCGACCCCGCCGACGAGACACGCGACCCAGCCGGGAAAGTAGGAGCCCCAGAGGTTGATCGATGGGTCGCACGCCGCGGCCGACGCGAGGACCGTCAGCCAGGGGAAGGCTCGAGCGACGGCGCGGCGCAGGCTCACGGGTCTCCGCAGTCTATCGGCGGGCGCCGCTCAGGTGAAGAGGCGTGCGACCGCTTCGGCGATTGCGGGCGCCGCGGTCAGGCCGGGCGATTCGATGCCGACGAGGTTGACGAAGCCCGGCAGGCCGCGCGCGCTCTCCTCCGCGACGACGAAGTCGCGAAACGGGCCGCCCTCGACCTGCAGCTTCGGGCGGATGCCGGCGATGTCCGGCTCGAGGTCGTCGTCGCGCACGTCGGGCAACAGCCGGCGCGCGGCCTCGGCGAAGGCCGCGCGCTTGCCCGGATCGACGCGATAGTCGGCGTCGCGGCGGCCGAGATATTCGGCATCGGGGCCGAAGCGCAGGCGGCCGCCCGTGTCCAGGACGACGTGCACGCCGAGACTCTCGTGCGCCGGCACCGGATAGATCAGGCGCGACGCGAGATTCCAGCAGCGCGTCGCCGCCGAGAAATAGCTGCCCTTGCACCAGTGAAGGCGGTAGCCCGCGGCGTCGGGGTCGATGCCGGCGAGCGCGGCGATCCGGTCCGCCTCCAGCCCTGCGGCGTTGACGACGCGCTCCGCCGTGAACGTCTCGCGGCCCGCGTCGTCTTCGACCGCGACCCGATAGCCGCCGCCGTGAGGCTCGAGGCCGACGACGCGAGTGCGCGGCTGGAAGACCGCGGCCGCCGCGAGCGCCTGCCGGAGGAAGTGGTCCATCAGGGCGTGTGCGTCGACGATGCCGGACTCGGGGGAGAGCAGCGCGCCGACCGTGCGCACGTGCGGCTCGAGGGCGCGCGCCTCCGTCGCCGACAGCCGCGTCACCGGGACGCCGTTTCCCGCCGCCGTCTTCTCGATCGCGTCGAGGGCCGGCAGCTCTCCGGCCCGCGTGGCGGTGATGAGCTTGCCGAGGCGGGCATGCGGGATGTCGTGGGCGCGGCAGGCGGCGTAGACCCGCTCGCGGCCCTCGACGCAGAGCCGCGCCTTGAGCGTCCCGGGCGGGTAGTAGAGGCCGGCGTGGACGACCTGGCTGTTGCGGCTGGAAGTCTCCATGCCGTGCTTCGGGTTGCGGTCGATCAGGAGGAGGCCGGGGTGCGCGGGCGCCAGGCGCGCGGCGACCGCGAGGCCGACGGCGCCGGCGCCCAGGACGGCGATTTCGACGTCGGCCACGGCTCGATCTTAAGGCAGGGGTGAAGCGCGTTGACGCTGCCGGCACCGCGGTATACGTTGCTTGTTCCGGGGTGTCGCGTTGAAGCACTGGAAGGAAACCGCCGAGGTTTTCGGACGACTCGTCCGGCTGCCGGCCGAAGGAAAGAGGGCCGCGCTCGCGACGGTCGTGGCGATCGAGGGCTCGGCGTACCGGCGTCCCGGCGCGAAGCTTCTGATCGAGGAGGACGGCCGCACGCTCGGCTCGATCAGCGGCGGCTGCCTCGAGGGCGACGTGCGCGAGATCGCCCGGCCGGTGCTCGCCGAGGGGCGCCCGCGCCGGCGGCGCTACGAGACGGGCGCCGACGAAAACGCCGCGTGGGGCCTGGGTCTCGGCTGCGCCGGTTCGGTCGAGCTCTTCGTGCAGCCGGCCACCGGGGCGCTCGTCCAGGCCGCGCAGCGCTGCCTCGATCTCTTCGAGGAAGGCCGGCCGTTCGCCCTCTGCACGCCGCTGGCCGAAGGCACGGCGGCCGAAGGCCCGGTCGTGATTTCCGCCGACGGAACCTCGTCCGGCTCGACGGGCGATCCGGCGCTCGACGCCGGGATTGCCCGCTCCGGCGGCGCGTGGATCGCGAGCCGCGACTCCCGGCGGCGCGCCGTCGGGGGCGCCGACGTCTTCGCCGAGATCCTCGTCCCGGCGCCGCGCCTGCTCCTCTTCGGCGCCGACGACGACGCGCGGCCGATCTGCGCCTTCGCGGCGGCGGCCGGCTTTCGCGTCACGGTCGTGGATCATCGCGAGGCGTTCCTGGCGGCCGAGCGGTTTCCGGAGGCCGAGCGCCGCGTGGCACGGCGCCCCGAGGAAGGGGTCGGGGGTCTCCCCGTCGGGCCGCGCACGTTCGCGGTCGTCAAGACGCACCAGATCGCGCACGATCGCGAGTGGGCGCGGCGCCTTCTCGACGCCGGCACGGCGTCCGTGGGGCTGCTCGGCCCGCGGGCGCGGACGCGCGAGATCGTGCGCGCGATCGGCGCCGAGGGCGACGCGCGAGTCTTCGGCCCGGTCGGCCTCGACCTCGGCGCGGAAGGGCCCGAGCAGGTCGCCCTGTCGATCGTGGCGGAGCTGCTCGCGGCCGGCTCGGGCGTCGACCCGCGGCCTCTGCGCGAAAAGGCCGAGGAGATCCATGCCCGGTGAGGCGCGGACCGCGGGCATCGTGCTCGCGGCCGGCCGCTCGACCCGGATGGGGCGCAACAAGCTGGTGCTCGAACTCGGCGGCGAGACGCTCGTCGCCCGCGCGGTCAGGACGGCCGCGGCCGGCGGCCTCGACCCGGTGATCGTCGTGCTCGGCCACGAGGCGCCGCGCGTCGAGCGCGCGCTCGACGGCCTCCCGTGCCGGGCGGTCTTCAACCCCGACCACGCGCAGGGACAGGGGACGTCCTTTCGCGCGGGCGTCGCCGCCGTGCCGCCCGACGCCGGAGCGGCCGTGGTGCTGCTGGCCGACATGCCGCGGGTGACACCCGAGATGGTCCGCGCGCTGCTCGAACGCCACCGCGCCGGGGGAGCGCCGCTCGTCGTCTCGGAGTACGGCGGGGTGCACGCGCCGCCGACCCTTTACGGCCGCGCGCTCTTTCCCGAGATCCTGGCGGCGTCGGGCTGCGGCCGCGACGTCGTGCGAGGGCGCCGCGCCGAAGCGGCCGTCGTCGCGTGGCCGGCCGGGATGCTCGCCGACGTCGACGAGCCGGCGGACCTCGAGCGTCTGGGCGTCGCGGCGGAGAAAGCTTCATGCGCCCCGACCTCCTGACCCTCTGCGGCGATCTCGTCCGGCGCGAGGAGCCCTTCGTGCTCGCGACGGTCGTGCGCCGCCTCGCCGCGAGCTCCGCCCAGCAGGGCGACGGGGCGATCGTCACGACGGCTGGCGAGTTTCACGGGTGGCTCGGCGGCAGCTGCACGCAGCCCACCGTCGTGGCCGAGGCGCTGAAGGCCCTCGCCGACGGCCGTCCGCGGCTGATCGCTCTTTCGCCGAACCCCGGCGCCGAGGGGCGGCCGGGCGTGCTCGTCTTTCCGATGACCTGTCACAGCGGAGGGACCGTGGAGATCTACCTCGAGCCCGTGCTGCCGCGCGCGCGTGTTCTCGTCTTCGGCGTCTCGCCCGTGGCCCGGGCGCTGGCACGCCAGGCGCGCGCGATGGACTTCGCCGTGGACGCGGCGGATCCCGAGGCCGACCGCGCGGCTTTCCCGGAAGCCGAGCGGCTCTTCCCCGGAGCGATCGCCGCCGACGCCGGAAGCGCCACGCGCACGTTCGCCGTCGTCGCGACGATGGGGGAGCGCGACGAGGAGGCCCTGGCGGCGGCGCTCGCCCTCGATCCGGCGTACCTGGGGGTCGTCGCGAGCGGCAAGCGTTTCGCCCGGGTGCGCGACGCGCTGCTCGCGCGCGGAGCGGCCGCCGATCGGCTGGCCCGCGTCAAGAATCCGGCCGGCCTCGACATCGGCGCGCGCACCCCCGAAGAGATCGCGGTCAGCATCCTGGCCGAGATCGTGCAATGGCGGCGCGCCGCGGAGGCCGCTTCGCCGGGCGCGGGCGCTCGAGGCCCGGTCGCCCTGCCGGTCGCGGCCGCCGCCGAGCACGTCGATCCGGTCTGCGGGATGAAGGTCGCCGAAGCCGGCGCCCGCCACACGGCCGAGGCCGCGGGCCGGACCTGGTACTTCTGCTGCGGGGGCTGCCGCGAGCGGTTCCTGGCGGCCCCGGAGCGCTACGCCGTGCAGGCCGGCATCGGGGGCATGGCGTGAGGGACGAGATCCGCGCGGTCCAGGCCGCGATGGAGCGCTCTGGCTACATCGCCGAGCCCTCGATCGCGACCGCGGTCTTTCTCGCGGCCGAGATGAAGAAGCCGCTCCTGATCGAAGGCGATGCCGGCGTCGGGAAGACCGAGATCGCGAAGGTCCTCGCGCGCCTGCGCGACACCGAGCTGATCCGGCTGCAGTGCTACGAGGGGCTCGACGTCCAGACGGCGCTCTACGAGTGGGACTACCCGCGCCAGATGCTGCGGGTCCGCCTCGGCGAGATGGAGGGGCAGGCCGCGCGCGAGATCGAGTCGGTCATCTACGCGCCCGAGTACCTGCTCGAGCGGCCGCTGCTGAAGGCCATCACGCGGCGCGAGCGCTCTCCGGTTCTCCTCGTCGACGAGATCGACCGCGCCGACGACGGGTTCGAGGCGTTTCTGCTCGAGGTGCTGTCGGACTTCCAGGTGACGATTCCCGAGCTCGGCACGATCCGCGCGACGCACGCGCCGTTGGTCGTGCTGACCTCGAACCGCACGCGCGAGATCGGCGACGCGCTGCGCCGCCGGTGCCTCTACCTCTACATCGAGCATCCGAGCCTCGAGAAGGAGGTGCGGATCATCCGCGCGAAGGTGCCGGGCGCCGGCGAGCGGCTGGCCGAAGAGATCGGCCGGTTCGTCCAGGCTCTCCGCGCGCGCCAGCTCCTGAAGGTCCCGGGCGTGGCCGAGACGATCGACTGGGCGCAGGCCCTCGTGCGGCTCCACCGGGAGCACCTGGATCTCGAGACGGTCGAGCAGACGCTCGGCTGCATCCTGAAGGATCGGCACGACCTGAGCGACCTGCGCGGCGGCGGGCTCGCGGCGCTGGTCGAGGAGGCCGCGGCCGTGGGGTGACCGGCGACCTCGTCGCTCACGTCACGGCGTTCGGGCGCGTGCTGCGAGGCCGGGGCCTGCGCGTCTCGCTGGCCGACGGGGCCGACGCCGTGGAGGCGCTGGCGCTCGTGGATCTGGGGGATCGGGCCGAGACGAAACGCGCGCTCGTGATCGCGCTCAAGATCCGGCCCCGCGACGCGGCGGTTTTCGACGCGCTCTTCGACGAGTTCTTCGCGCCGGGCGCGGCCGCGCCCCGCGAGCGTCCGGCGGTCGCCCAGGTGCCGCTGCGCCCGTTCGGCGGCCTGCCGGGGGCGCGCCTCGCCGACGCCGACGTCGAGCGCGACGTCGAGGAGGGCGACGCGCCGGGCTACAGTCCCGACGCGTCGCTCCGCGTCAAATCCTTCGAGGCGTGCAGCGCCGCGGAGCTTTCGGCCCTGGAGGCGGTTCTGCGCCGTCTCGTCCTCCGCGTCGCCACGGCGAAGAGCCGGCGCCTGGTGCCGACGCGCGGGCGCGGCCGCGTCGACCCGCGGCGGAGCTTTCGTTCGGCCGTGGCGACCGACGGTGAGTTCCTTCGGCTGGCGCGCCGCGCCCGGGCGGTCGAGGAGCCTCGCCTCGTCGTCCTCTGCGACACGAGCGGCTCGATGGATCCCCACACGCGCTTTCTCCTCGCCTTCCTGCTGGCGCTGAAGAAGGCGGCGCGGCGGGCGGAGCTCTTCGCGTTCAACACGTCGCTCGTCCGCCTGACGCCGTGGATCACGCCCGAGAAGCTCAAGCCGACGCTCGAGCGGCTCGCGGCCGCGGTACCCGGCTGGTCCGGCGGGACGCGCATCGGCGGCTGCCTCGCCGAGTTCGTCCAGCGCTACCGGGACGAGATGGTCGGGTCGAAGACCGTCGTCGTGATCTTCAGCGACGGTCTCGACCGAGGCGACACGGACGACCTCGCCCGCGCGATGCGGGCGATCCGGAGCCGCGCCCGCCGGGTCGTCTGGCTCAATCCGCTGCTGTCGGATCCGCGGTACGAGCCGACCGCCCGCGGCATGGCGGCGGCGCTGCCCTTCGTCGACGTTCTCGCCCCGGCTCATAACCTCGAATCCCTGGAGCGGCTCGTGACTCTGGTTTCCAGCGGCCCGCTTCGCGGGCCGACGGACGGGAGAGGGAGCGTCGCACGGACGTCCGCTCCCGCGCCTCTGGCGGCGCCGCAGAGCAAAGTGTCCTGAAAGGAGGCCTCGATGATTCCCGCGTCGTTCGATTACCACTCTCCGGGCAGCCTCTCGGAGGCGATCGGCCTGCTGTCGCGATACGGCGAATCGGCCAAGGTGCTCTCGGGCGGCCAGAGCCTCCTGCCGCTCCTGAAGCTTCGCCTCGGGTCGGCCGGGCACCTGGTCGACATCGGCCGGATCCCCGGGCTCGAGGACATCGTGGAGGCCGGCGGGTTCCTGAGGATCGGCGGCCGCGTGCGCGAGTCCGACCTCGAGCACTCCGACCTCGTCCGCCGGAAGTATCCGATCCTGACCGACACGGCGGCTGTCATCGCGGATCCGCTCGTCCGGAATCTGGCGACCGTCGGCGGCAACCTGGCTCACGGCGACCCCGCCAACGACCATCCCGCGACGATGCTGGCGCTCGGCGCGACGGTCGTCGCGACCGGGCCGAAGGGGGAGCGGACGATCCCGATCGAGAAGTTTTTCACGGGCCTCTTCGAGACGGCTCTCGGGCGCGACGAGATCCTGACGGAGATCCGGGTTCCGGTGCCGCCGCCGAAGTCCGGCGGCGCGTACGTCAAGCTCGAGCGCAAGGTCGGCGACTTCGCGACCGCGGGCGCGGCGGTGCAGATCACGCTCGGCGCAGGCGGCGAGATCGCGCGCGCCGGCATCGGCCTGACCAACGCGGGCCTCACGCCCGTCAAGGCCGAGGCCGCCGAGAAGTTCCTCCACGGCAAGAAGCTCGACGACGCCACGATCGCGGCGGCCGCGAAGCTCGCCGCCGGCGCCGCGGACCCGAACCCCGACCGCCGCGGCTCGGTCGAGTACAAGAAAGAAATGGCGCGCGTCCTGACGGCACGCGCGCTCAAGCGGGCCGCCGCGCGCGCCCAGGGAGCGTAGCCATGGCAACGCACAGGATTCGGGTCGCGGTCAACGGAGCCGCCCACGAAAACGAGGTCGAGTCGCGCCTGCTGCTCGTCCACTACCTGCGCGAGATGCTGCGGCTGACGGGCACCCACATCGGGTGCGACACGACGCACTGCGGCGCCTGCACCGTCCTGCTCGACGGGCGGCCGGTCAAGTCCTGCACGGTGCTCGCGGTCCAGGCCGACGGGCGCGACGTGACCACGGTCGAGGGCCTCGAGAAGGACGGCCAGCTCGATCCGATCCAGGAGGGCTTCTACCAGGAGCACGGTCTTCAGTGCGGGTACTGCACGCCCGGCATGATGATGACGAGCCACGCGCTCCTGAAGTCGAACGGGAACCCGAGCGAAGCCGAGATCCGCCAGGCGATCTCCGGGAACCTCTGCCGCTGCACCGGATACGTGAACATCGTCAAAGCCGTCCAGCACGCGGCCGCCGCCACGCGCGCGCGGTGATTCCGAGAAAAGGAAGAGTCGCATGAGCACCGACACGTCAAAGCCCCGGACGTCGGCCGAGATCGGCGGGATGGGCCACTCGGTCAAGCGCAAGGAGGACCCGCGTTTCATTCGCGGCCGCGGGAACTACGTGGACGACATCCAGCTGCCCGGGATGCTCCACATGGACATCACGCGGAGCCCTTACGCCCACGCGAAGATCAAGAAGATCGACACCGAGAAGGCGCTGAAGATCCCCGGCGTCCTCGCCGTCATCACGGGCGCCACGCTCGAGAAGTACAAGCTGCACTGGATGCCGACGCTCATGTCGGACACGCAGATGGTGCTGCCGACGGACCGCGTGATGTACCAGGCGCAGGAGGTCGCGGCCGTCATCGCGACGGACCGCTACGCCGCGGCCGACGGCGCGGCCGCCGTCGAGGTCGAGTACGAGCCGCTGCCGGTCGTCGTCGACCCGTTCAAGGCGCTCGAACCGGGGGCGCCCGTGCTGCGCACCGACAAGCCGGGCAAGAAGGACAACCACATCTTCCACTGGGAAGCCGGCGACCGCGCCGCGACGGACGAGGCGTTCCGCGAGGCGGACGTCGTGGTCAAGGAGCAGGTCTACATCCCGCGCATCCACGTGGCCTCGATCGAGACGTGCGGCTGCGTGGCCGACTTCGACCGCGTCAACGGGAAGCTCACCGTCTACATGACGACGCAGGCGCCGCACGCGATCCGGACGGTGTTCGCCCTCGTGGCCGGGCACGTCGGCCTGTCGGAGGAGAAGATCCGGATCGTCTCGCCGGACATCGGCGGCGGCTTCGGCGGCAAAGTCCCGGTGTACCCCGGGTACGTGATCGCCGTGGCGGCCTCGGTCGTCATCGGGAAGCCCGTCAAGTGGGTCGAGGACCGGATGGAGAACCTCCAGGCGGACTCCTTCGCCCGCGACTACCACATGACGGCGGAGCTCGCGGCGACGAAGGACGGCACGATGACGGCGCTGCGGATCAAGACGCTGGCCGATCACGGCTACGCCGACGCGGCGGCGAACCCGTCCAAGTTTCCCGCCGGTCTCTTTTCGATCTGCACCGGCTCCTACGACCTGAAGCACGCCTTCTGCGAGGTGGACGGGGTGTACACGAACAAGCCGCCGGGAGGCGTGGCGTACCGCTGCTCCTTCCGGGTGACCGAGGCCGTGCACGCCATCGAACGGATCACGGACCGCCTGGCCCAGGAGCTCGAGATGGACCCGGCCGCCCTGCGGTTGAAGAACTTCATTCCGAAGGACAAGTTCCCGTACAGGTCGGCGCTCGGCTGGGAGTACGACAGCGGGGACTACGCGGCGGCCCTCGAGAAGGCGATGGACCTCATCGGCTACGACGCGCTCCGCCGGGAGCAGGCCGAGAAGCGGAAGAAGGGCGAGCTCATGGGCATCGGCATCTCGAGCTTCACCGAGATCGTCGGCGCCGGCCCGTCCAAGCACTTCGACATTCTCGGCATCAAGATGTTCGACTCGTGCGAGCTGCGCGTCCATCCGACCGGCAAAGCGATCGCGCGGTTCGGCACGAAGTCGCAGGGCCAGGGCCACGAGACGACCTACGCGCAGATCATCGCCGAGGAGCTCGGCATCCCGGCCGCCCACGTCGCCGTCGAGGAGGGCGACACCGACACGGCGCCGTACGGCCTCGGCACCTACGCCAGCCGTTCGACGCCGACGGCCGGCGCCGCCGGGGCGATCGCGGCGCGCAAGGTGCGCGAGAAGGCGCGCAAGATCGCGGCGCACCTGCTCGAAGTGTCGCCGGACGACCTCGAGTGGGAGCCGGGGAAGTTCTCGGTCAGGGGCGCGCCGCAGAAGTCGAAGACCATTCAGGAGATCGCCCTGGCGGCCTACACGAACCATCCGCCGGGAATGGAGGCGGGCCTCGAGGCGGTGGACTACTACGATCCGCCGAACCTCACGTTCCCGTTCGGCAGCTACATCGGCGTCGTCGACATCGACCGGGGCACGGGCGAGGTGAAGATTCGCCGGTTCGTCGCGGTGGACGACTGCGGCAACATCATCAACCCCATGATCGTGGACGGCCAGATCCACGGCGGCCTGACGATGGGCATGGCGCCGGCGCTCCTCGAGGAGATCAGCTACGACGAGAACGGCAACAACCAGGCGGGCAGCTTCATGGATTACCTGGTGCCGACCGCCATGGAGACGCCGAAGTGGGAGACCGGCAAGACGATCACGCCCTCGCCGCACCACCCGTTCGGGGCCAAGGGCGTCGGCGAGTCGGCCACGGTCGGCGCCCCGCCCGCGATCGTCAACGCGGTGGTCGACGCCCTGTCGCACCTCGGGGTCAAGCACATCGACATCCCGATGACGCCGGAGAAGGTGTGGAAAATCCTCAAGGAGAAGGGCGTCGCGGAGTGACGCACACCCGATGACCCGAGGCGGGCGGTTCGGAGGGGTCGCCGGCGCGGTGGCGGCGCTGGCGATCCCGCTCCTTCCGAAGTGCCCGGCGTGCGTTCTGCCCCTCGTGGCGGCCGCCGGCGTCGCCCTGCCTCACGGCCCGGCGGTCGAGGCGCTCGTCGCGGCGGCGGCTCTCGGCTGGCTCGGCGTCGTGCTCGCGACGGCGCGGTGGCGGCTGGTGCGCGGGGCGGCGTGCGCGGCGGTGGGGGCGCTGCTCGCGGGCCGGGCATTCGCGCTGCCGGCCGTCGCGGCAGCCGGAAGCGCGCTGATGCTCGGCGTGGGCCTGTGGATCGCCCTCCGGCCCCGGCGCTGCCACGGCGCCGCCGGGCCCGAGCGCGCGGCCTAATCCTTCGCGGCCGACCGGTCCTTGTTGCGGGCGATCTCGAAGGCCTTGCGGTAGCGGCTGTCGCCCCGCAGGTTGTCGAGGTCGTCGTCGAAGCGCATCGTCCAGGCCTCGTCGAATCCGGCGTCGAGGGCCTTGAAGAGCCAGTCAAACGCGGCGTCTTTCTGGTCGAGCCGCGCGTAGGTGCAGGCCAGGTTGTACATCGTCGCGGGCTTCCGGTAGCCGAGGTCGAGGGCCTTCTGGAACGGCGCGGCGGCCTCGTCGGCGCGGTCGCCGGCGAGCAGCGCGAACCCGAGGTTGTACCAGGCGCGGCCGACCTGCGGGTGTTTCTCGGCATAGGCCTGGAAGCGCTGCGCGGCCTCGCGCCACTTCTTGCGCTCCGAGCGCGAGGTCGAGCCCCACGGCCCGCGGCTGTAGCCGGGCAGGGAGAGCTCTTCCGCGTCCTTCACGATCGTGCGGAAACGGGGGTCGCTCCGGACGTTGTCGAGGTCGTCGTCGTGCGCGTAGATGTCGGGCTGGTCGAAGCCGGCGTCGAGCGACTTCTGAAGGCTCGCGATCGCCGCGTCCTTCTTGCCGTCGAGCGAGAGCGCGCAGGCCTGGTTGTAGAGCGACGTGCCGACCCGGTAGCCCTTGTCGGCCGACGTCTGGAAGGCCTGGGCGGCGAGGTCGTAGCGGTCGACCCGCAGAAGCTCGCGGCCGATGTCGAAATAGCCCTCGCCGCTCTCCGGGGCGCGAGCGACCAGCCGTTCGTAGCGCGCCGCGACGCTCCTTTCTCTGGCCTTCTCGCCGCTGGACTTCGCCTCGCGGGCCTCCTTCTTCATCTCGGCCCAGCGCGGGTCGTCGTGGAGGTTCTCCAGGTCGTCGTCGCTCTTCATGTACCCGGAGACGTCGAAGCCCCACTCCGTCGCCTTGTGGAGCCACTCGAACGCTTTGTCCTTGTTCCCGAGGAGAGCGTAGCCGCAGGCGATGTTGTAGCTCGCGGCGTCCTCGCGGTACCCGTCGGCGATCGCGTTCTCGAAGGCCTGGATCGCCTGCTCGTACCGGCCCTTGCGGTGCAGGCTCATCCCGCGGTCGTACCAGTCGTCGCCGTCGCGGCGGGACTCCTTCTTGTTGGAGGCGAGGACGAACCCCGTCGTCTTCGGAACGTCGCGGGAATCGACCCGCCAGATGGCCGGAAGGCTCTTGCCCTCGTCGGGCAGGGCCGGCAGGTCTTCGTCGGCCGCATCGGCCGGGGTGTCGGCGGTGGTTTCGTCCACCGCCGTTTCCGTCTTCTCGGCCCTGTTCACCGCGGTTTTCCGGACCGTGGCGGTGGCCGTGTGCGTGCATGGAGTCCTGGCGGCTCCGGCTGAGCACGGCGCCGCGGCCGGAGCGGCAACGGCGCGGGGGCTCGAGAGCGCGATCTGGCGCGGATCGCACGGGCCGACGACCGTCACGACGGCCGTCGCCGCGACGAGGCCGGCCACCGCGAGGCCGCCGCGGGCGGCGCCGCCCGGAGTGCCCCGCGGATCGAGGATCGCCCGAAGGCGGGCCTCGAACTGGTTCGGGCGGGCGATGGCGAGGGCCGCCGCCGCGGGCGCGGGCGCGGCGCCGACGGCGCGGAAGATCCCGAGCAGATGCCCCGCGTACACCGACGGCTTCGTGCCGCTGGCGACGACGAGCTCGTCGCACGCCTGTTCGGCCTCCCGGCGGACGCGGCCGCCGAGCCAGAGGGCGAGCGGGTGAAACCAGTAGACCGCGACCGCGAGCTCCGTGACGAAGAGCGTGGGCCAGTCGGCGCGCTTGACGTGGGCGAGCTCGTGGAGCAGCACCACGCGCCGCCGCTCGACGGCCCAGAACCGCGCGGCCTGGCCGACGAGAAGGAAGGGCCGGCGCCAGCCCGAGGTGATCGCGACCGGGACGCCGGGGCTCTCCTTCAGGGCGACCGGGCGCTCGAGACGGAGGCGCTCGGCCGCGGCGTCGCGCTCGGCGATCCACTCCGCGTCGCGCAGGAGCGTGGCGTCGCGGGCGAGCTCCCGGACGCGGGCCCACCCCACGAACAACCGCGCGGCGACGGCGGCGGCCCCGACGGCCCAGAGCGCGAGAAGCGGCACGGTCCAGGTCGAGACGGCGGCGCGGGCGCCGGTCGTCAGGCGGGGGATCGCCGGCACGGCGACGCGGGGGAGCAGGAACGAGAGCAGCGGCAGGGCGAGCGCGGCCGCCAGGCCGGCGACGGCGACGCGATGCCGGGTGGCGGCGCTCGACCGGCGGAGCGCGAAGAGCGCGGCGATCGTCACGAGGAAGACGACCGTCGAGCGGACGAGGAGGCCGGCGGTGAACGAAACCAGCGGCGCGAAGGAGCCCATGTCAGCGTCCCTCCAGTCGGGCCTGCTCGATCAGGTCGGACAGGCGGTCCAGGTCCGCGTCGGAAAGGTCGGCGCGCGAGAGGTCGAGCAGAGCGGCGACGGCTTTTTCGGTCGAGCCGTCGAAGAAGGTCTCGAGCACCCCGGCCAGGGCCGGGCGGCCGGCGCGGTCGCGCGTCAGGCGCGGCTCGTAGACGTAGCGGTTGCCGTCGGCGGCGTGGCGGACCTGGCCCTTGTTCTCCAGGATCCGGAGCAGGGCCCGCACGGCCGAGTAGCCGGGAGGATCCGGCAGGCGCTCGAGGACCTCGCCGGCGGTCGCGCGGCCCTCGCGGTAGAGGACCTCCATGATCTGGCGCTCGCGCCGCGACAGGCTCGAAAGGGGCTTCCTCGACGACATCGTTCCGCGGCCCTCCTCGTCCCGAATCTTAGTGCTAAAAAATTAGCATGTGCGAATTTTTTAGCGTCCTCGGGAATGAGGTACGCGGGGTCCGGCGAAAGGTTTCCCGGAAGGTCTTTCGGGAAGCGCGCGGCGGGTCCCTTTTCGGAGCCGCCTCCCGCCGGGAACCTTTTCCAGCCACTGGCGTAACCGGGAGTGGTCGGTCCCTTTTCGGGGGCCGGGGAGGATGCATGCGATCGGTTCCGATACGCCCGGTTCTCGTCCTGGGTCTGGCGCTGGCGGCGACGCCCGGCCTCGTCTCGGCCGAGACCGTCCGGACCGTCCGGGCCGAGCTGACCGGGGCCGACGCCCGCAACTTCGCCGTCGAAAACCTGCTCGGCACGATGCGGGTCTCGACGGGATCGGGGCCCTCCGTCGAGATCGTCGCGACGGTCCATGCCGAGACGGCCGAGCTGGCCGACGCCGTCCGGCTCGAGAAGGTGACCGGCGCGCCGGCGGCCTACCGGGTCCGGTACCCCTACGACAAGGTCTCGACTTTCAAGTACCGGGAGCCGAACGACGGCGAGGACTTCGGCATCTTCGGGTGGTCGTCGTCGAGCTCCTACGACTACGACGGGCATCACGTGAAGGTCAACCACGGGCGCGGCACGCGTCTTTACGCGGACCTCGACGTCAGGGTGCCGGCCGGGAGCCTCCAGGCCCGATTCGCTTCGGTCCTCGGGTTGATCGACGCCGAGGGGCTCCAGGGCGAGCTCGAGTTCCGGGTCGCGAGCGCCGACATGCGCCTGCGGCGCCTCGAGGGCCGCCTGACGCTCGAGGGCTCCTCCGGCGACGTGCGGGCGCGCGACGTCAAGGGGACCTGGAGCTCGGATTTCTCGAGCGGCGACTGCGAGCTCTCGGGGTTCGAAGGCGACGCCCTGACGCTGCACACCACGTCCGGGGACCTGCGGCTGCGCTCGATCAAGGCGAAACGGGCCGACGTCCAGACGACGTCGGGCGACGTCCGGCTTCTGGACGCGGAGCTCCAGGAGCTCTCGGCGGAAGCGAGCTCGGGCGACGTCGAGTTCGACTCGATCGGCGCGGCCCTGAAGGACGCCCGGATCCGCACGTCGAGCGGCGACGTGCGGCTGCGCCTGCCGGAGAGCTCGGCCTTCGACGTCGACGCGGATCAGTCGAGCGGCGACATGGACGTGCGCTTCTCCAACGGCTCCGAGGTCAGCCACCGCGACAGGATCGTCGGGTACCGCCACGGAACGGGCGGCGCTCACATCCGCGTCCGGACCTCGAGCGGGGATCTGACGGTTTCGCCGAGCTGAATGTAGCCTCGGGCTCTATCTTCTTGGCTCTCTTTGAGTTACGATAAGACTCAAAGAGATGTCGGGTCAGCCACCCAATCCGGAGCTCGACGAGGCCCTGCTCGAGCTGCAGCAATACCTGTCCGACTCGCTCCCGCCGCTCGTGGTCGCCGACTCTGTCCAGCTGCTCATGAAATATCCGCCGGACGTCGTCGCCAACGCGATTCGGGCGTGGACGGGCGCGCAGTACCGCCGGGGCGCGGCCGAGGCGGTTCCGGTCTCGGACTACCTGTACCACACGCTCAAGAAGATCCACATGATGGCCGAGTTCAAGCTCGTGCCGCGCGAGCCCCTCGAGGTCTATCTCGCAGGCCTCCGGCCGCTGATCGTCGCGCTGTGCCCGGCCGAGGACCGGGCGATGCTCGTCGAGAACCTCGGCCGGCTCGGGGAAGCGCCGGCCTCGTCATCGATCTCGCAGGCGCAGACGATCTTCCGGCAGGCACCGGCGCCGGGTTCCGCCCCCCGGGCGACCGCGTCGGGAGGCGGAAGCGCGGGCGGCGGCGCGGCGGCATCGGGAGGCGGGAGCGCGGGCGCTGCTGCCGGCGCCGGTCCCTCCGAGGCGGCGGTGCGGGGCCTGCACCGCTTCTCGCTGCTGCTCGAGCGGCTCGACGCGCAAGGGGGGCTCGCGCCCCTGCAAGCCGGTGCGGCCGGAATTGCCGCGCCCGGTCCGGGAAACGCCGTGGCGATTCCCGCCGGCGCCGGGGAGGCGCTCGCGTTCGCGGCGCGCAGCTCGCAGACGGGCCAGGAGCTCGACGCGTATCTCGCGCGCCTTCGCGAGATGGGCGTCGAGGCCGGGACCGACAGCGTGTTCCGCGCCCTCTCCCAGTCCCTTCCCGGATGGGTCGTGCCGGCGCTGCCGGCGGCGGCCGGCGCCGCGGCCCCCGAGTCGGGCGCGCTCGGCGCGATGCGTCGGATCATCACCGACAGCGAGGATCCGGTCGAGACGGGCAAACGGTTCCAGGAGATGGTCCGCGCCGGGATCGAGCGCTTCAACGAGGGCTCGCTTCCGCAGTCGGTCGCGATGCTCGAGCTCGCCGAGAAGCTGACCTCGGAGAAACGGGTGGACGCGGGCACGGTCGAGCTCGTCCGCCGCCGCCTCGGCGACTCGCTCGACGGCGAGCAGCTGCGCAAGTTCACCGAGAAGCCGGACCAGCACGCGCTCCTCCGGAAGGTGCTGCAGTTCTTCACGGCGTTCCGGCCGGAGGGTCTCCTCGAGGAGCTGCGCCGCGAGCAGAAGCGCGACCGGCGGCGGCTGATCCTCGCGCTCCTCGAGGCGCACGGCGCTCCCGCCCGCGCGGCGGCCTACGAAGAGCTCTCCCGGGCTCCGTCGCGGGCCGTCGACGAGGAGGAGTGGTTCTTCCGGCGCAATCTGGTCTACCTCCTGCGGCGCATCCCGCGCAGCGCCGACGCCACGTTCGAAGACGAGAGCGAGGTGGTCGTCCGCCACGCGCAGCTCGGGCTGCCGCTCCTGCTCGTCAAGGAGGCGATCGCGACGCTCGCGCAGTACAAGGACGAGCGCGCCGAGCAGGGTCTGACGCAGCTTCTCTTCGAGCTCGAAGGGATGCTCGGCGAGAAGCCCGGCGAGACGCTCTACGAGGCCAAGGATCTGCGCGGCCTGCTCGACCGGGTCGCGGCGACGCTCGGCAAATTCCCGGCTCCCCGGGCCCGGAGGGCGCTCATCGAGCACGCGGGCAAGAAGCAGCCGCCGCTCGGCGACGCGATGGCGCGCATCGCCGAGCTCGGGTCCCAGGACATGTCCGACGACACGGAGACGGTGGACCAGCTGCTCGAGCTGCTGAAGGCGAACCTGCCGTTCAAGCTCCTCGGCATGACGCTCCGCCAGAACGACCAGAACCTCGTGCGCGTGATCGAGGCGCTCGGCTCGACCCCGACGCCGGCCGTGCGGCGCCACCTCCAGGAGATTGCCTCGCGCTTCGGCGGCCAGGACGCGGGGCGCGCGGCGCAGAAGGCTCTCGCGGGCTTCGACAGGCCGAAACCGGAGGCGGCGGGGACGCCCGCCGGAACCGAGCCCGCGGCGACATCCCCAGAGCCCGCCGCGGCGAGCCTCCAGGGCGACCTCGAGGTGTTCGGCCTCCCGGCTCTCCTCCAGAGCCTCGCGGAATCGTCGGCGTCCGGGTCGCTGACGCTGCGCGGCCCGAAAGGCGGCGACGTGTTCGCGGCGATCGCCCTGCGCGACGGCAAGCTCACCGACATCCGGCGCGGCAGGCTTTCGGGCGAGGACGCGTTTTATCAGTTGTTCGAGAGGCCGTTGCCCGGGCAGTTCGCCTTCGTCAAGGGCGCTCCGGCCGATTCCGGCGCGCCGCCCCGCGAGATCCTGCCGCTGACTCTCGAAGCGATGCGGCGCTACGACGAGCTCCAGGAGGCCGAGGCCCTCGTGCCCGACGCCGCGCGTTTCGAGAAGACCGAGGTCGCCGCGACGCCGCTGCCGGGCGAGAAGGACGGCAGCTTCCTCCAGGCCGTCTGGGAGCGCGCGAGCCAGGGCGGGACGGCGCTCGACTGCGAGGCGGCGGTCGCGAGCGACTCCTACCGGATTCGCCGGGCGCTGGCCCACTGGGTGGAGATCGGCGCCCTCAGGATCCAGGGCAAGAGCGCGGGCTAGCCCCGCCTGGCCGGCGCGCGCGGCGGCGTCAGCGCCGCAGCCAGAGGTCTTCGTACGGGATGACGGCGTTCGACTGTCCGATCGTCGTCAGCCCCTCGACCTCGGGGCGCGCGAAGCAATAGACCTGGTCGTGGAAGAGCGGGACCATGAGCGCGTCCCGCGCGAGGAGATCCTCGGCCTGCCGGTAGATCGAGTGGCGCACGCGCGGGTCCGTCTCGACGCGGCCGTGTTCGGCGAGGCGGTCGAGCTCGGGCGAGCTCAGATAGTTTCGATACGCGCCCGACGCGGAATGCAGGCAGCCGTAGAGGAAGGTGTCCGTGTCCGGGTAGTCCGCCGTCCAACGGCCGACGTCGAGGTCCGCGTCGCCCGCGTCCGACAGCTTGAGGTACTCGGCCATCGTCCGATTGGCCGGTCGCAGCCGGTAGCCGAGCTCGCGGAACGCGTCGCCGAGCTCGCGGAAGTAGTTGGAAAACTCGCCGAAGAAGACGGGGTGGACGGCGGCGACGAGGTCGACCGTCTCGCGCGACACCGTCGCTTCGACCGAGCTGTCGGACGTGCCCGAGTCGCTCGAGGGGCGCGCGCCGGAGGCCGGCCCGGCCGCCGAGTAGCCGAGCAGGCCCGGCGGGATCAGGCCGTGGGCCGGGATCGCGAGCCGCCCGAGCGTGCGGCGCACCAGGCTGGCCGTGTTCAAGGCTCGCGCGAGCGCGCGCCGCGCCTCGCTGTCGCGGAGCGGCCCGCGCCGGGTGCTGAAGATCACGAAATACGTCGTCAGGCGCGGGCTCTCCCGGTAGCCCGAGGCGAATCGCGGGTCGTGCCGGAACGCCTCGGCGTCGGCGGGGAGCAGGTCGCGCGCCATGGACAGCCGTCCCGCGAGGAACTCGTTGCGGACCTCCTCCGGGGGGATGCCGAAGTGAAACACGATGCCGTCGCCGCGCGGCCGGTCCGCGCGCCAGTAGGTCGGGTTGCGCTCGAGCTCGAAGCGGCGGCCCGGCTCGAAGCTGACGACCCGGAACGCGCCGGTGCCGACGACGCCCTCGCGGAGGCTCGTCCCGATCGCGCCCGTTCCTTCGGGGACGACGGCCGTGGCGGCGTAGGAGATCATCGCCGGGAAGAAGGGCACGGGCTTGTCGAGGTCGACGACGAACTCGGTCGGCGACACGATGTGGAAGCCGGCGAGGTCCGTGCCCTTGCCCTCGAGGAGCCGCCCGGCGCCCTGAATGACGGAGAGCACGTAGCGGCTCTCGCTCTCGCCGCTCAAGAGGAGCCGCTCCCAGGAGTGGCGCACGTCGCGCGCGGTCAGGCGCCGCCCGTCGTGGAAGCGCACGCCCGACTGCAGGCGGATGCGGAAGCGCGCGCCCTCGTTCTCCATGCGGACTTCCGAGGCGAGCCAGGGCACGATGCGCGTGCCTTCGACGGCCCACGTCAGGGTTTCGAAGACACTCGGCAGCACGTCGGCCTGTTCGACGGTGCTCGTCAGCGCGGGGTCGAGGCTGCGCACGACGCCCTGGATCGGCACGTGGAGGATGCCGCCGCCGGCGGGCCTGTCGGCCGCCTCGCCCGGCGGCGCGACCTCGGCCTTGCCGAGCTCGTCGTAGTTCACGTACGGCGCGGTCGCGTGGAGCTGGATCCCGCGGACCGCCGGGCTCGCGATGCGATAGCCGACGTCGTGGAAGAGCGGGACGAGGATCCCCGAGTCGAGCAGGTCATGCTCGATCCGCCGGTAGAGGGCTTCGCGGGCCGGGGCGCGGGGCTCGGCGCGCGCGCCGTCGAGGAGGCGATCCATTTCGGGGGAGGAGAAGTAGGTGCGCAGCCGGCCGCTCGCGGAGTGGAACAGGTTGTGCGTGAAGTTGTCGGGGTCGTCGTAGTCCGCGATCCACCGGCCGATCAGGACGTCGACGCCCGAGGCGGCGTTCCACGCGTCGAGGTAGGCGGGCATCGTCGTCGTCGCGACCTCGACCTCCACGCCGACCTCGGCCCACAGGCGCAGGAGCGCCTGCGTGAGCGCGGCGTACTGGTTCTGCAGGATCGGGTGGACCACGGCGCGCAGGCGCACGGGCCCCTTGAATCCCGCCGCCTGGAGCATCTCGAGCGCCTTTTCCCGCGGCAGGTGCGGCTGGCGCCGGCCGGGGTCGTGGCCGAGGATTCCCGGCGGGATGACGCCGGTCGCCGGGAGGGCGAAGCGTCCGAGCGCGCCCCAGACGAAATCCTGCGTCCGGGCGAGGCCGGCCAGCGCCGTGCGCAGCGCCGCGTTCGAGCCGGCCGCGCTCGCCTGGTGAAAGACGGCGAAGTAGGCGTTCTTCTTGATCGTTTCGACCAGGCCGCCCCGCAGCCGCGGCTCGCGCAGCAGCGCCTCGAGGTCCTGGGGCAGCAGGTCGCGCGCGACGTCGAGGCTGCCCGACCGGATCCCCTCGGCGATCTGGGCGGGCGAGAGCGAAGCGCGAAACTCGATGCGGTCGAGCGGCGGCCCGGGCTGTTTCCAGTGCCGCGGGTTGCGCTCGAGCACGGTCGCCTCCGGCGTGTGGGAGACGACGCGGAACGGCCCCGTGCCGATCGGCGAGCCGTCCGAACCGGCGCCGCCGGCCGCGATGGCCGTGCGGCCGTCGGTCAGGAGCGACGGGAGAATGGGCACCGGCCGGTCGAGGCGGATGCGAAGCAGGTCCTCGGCCGCCGCTTCGAGGCCCGCCACGTCCCGGGCGCGGCCCTCGAGGAAATCCGTGACCCCCACGACCGCGGTGAAGGCGGCCGGCAGGACTTCGCGCGAGAGGCGGATCGAGCGTTCGAGGGCGGCCTTGGCGGCTGCGGCCGTCATCGGGGACCCGTCCGAGAAGGCGACGCCCCGGCGCAGCGAGAGCGCCATGGCGACGCCGCCGTCCTCCATCGTCCAGCGCTCGCAGAGCCTCCCGGTCAGGTTGCCCTGCGGGTCCACCGTCACGAGCGTCTCGAAGACGTTGGCGAGGACCTCGTGCTCCTCGGTCGTGTCGTAAACGGCGGGCTCGGTCGCGGCGACGGGGCTCGGCATCGCGACGACGAGCGTGCCGCCGCGCGGGATCGCGTCCGCGGTCGCCTTTTCGCGCGGCGTCAGCGCCTCCGCCTCGGCCTGGTAGGCCGTGGCCTTCGCGTGCTCGCCGCGGAGGTTGGCGACGGTCGCGCCGAGCGACAACAGCTTGGTCAGCGGCTCGGTCTCGCGCGCGGTCCGGGCGGCCTCGATGCCGCGCTCGACCCAGCGGCGGGCGTCGTCGATGCGGCGCGCCTGCCACGCGGCCTCGGCCGCGAAGAGGATCGCGGCGACGGACCGGTCACGCTTCCGGGCCGCGTCGAACACTTTCGCGGCGGCCTCGGCCTCGCGCAGCGCCCCGTCGACGTTGCCGGTCATCCGCTGGCCGTGCGCCAGGACGAGGCGCGCCTCGCCTTCGAGGGAGGGCTCGCCGGACCACTCCTCGTCCTCGAGGAACTCGAGCGCGATCTTCGCCACGCGGGTCGCGTCCTCCGGGTTGAACGTGTCGAGGCTCTTCTGGGCGAGCTTCAACCCGTATTCGACGGTCTTGTCCGGGACGTCGCCCTGCCAGTAGTGGTGGACGAGCTCGGGATAGACGCGTTCGAGGCGCCCCGCGGCGCGCTTCTCGATCAGCTCGGCGTACTTGCGGTGGAGCGAGCGGCGCCGACGGCGCGACAGGGCCGCGTACAGGACGTCGCGGACGATGCCGCTCGCGAAGGTCAGCCGGTCGCCGCGCGACTCGCGGTCTTCCTCGAGGATGCCCTCGAGAATGAGCCGGTCGATCGAGTCTTCGACGCGCGACGCCTCTTCGGCGAGCGTCTCGAGGTCGCGGGAGTCGAACGTCTTCCCGAGAACCGAGGCGATCGAGAGCAACTCCCGAAGCTCCTCGGGCAGCCGCTCGATGCGCTTCTCGACCGCCTGCTGGATCGTGGCGGGAAGGGCGTCGGCCGAGATCTCGGCTTCCTTCGAAAAGCTCCACCCGCCGGTGTCGTCGCGGGCGATTCCCCCCGACTCGACGAGCGACCGGATGAGCTCCTTGGTGAAGAACGGGTTGCCCTCGGTCGCGTCGCGCAGGCGCTCGGCGAGGTCGTCGGAGACTTTCGGGGCGCCCACGAGCGATTCGACGAGGCTGCGGTGCTCGGACGGCGAGAACGGCGGCAAGGTGAGCGACACGAAGCGCGGGTCGTCGACGAACGAGTCGAGGGCCTTCGTCAGCGGGTGGCGCTTGTCCGTCTCGGTCTGGCGGTAGCTGCCCACGATCAGGGTCGGCGTCGGGCCGAGGCGGCGGACGACGTACTGCAGGGCCTCGATCGAGATCTCCGCGCCGTGCAGGTTCTCGAGGATCAGGACGAGCGGCTTGCCGCCGGCGATGCGCGTCAGCGTGCGCGCCAGGAGCTCGAAGATCTGGATACGATCCTCGACCTTCCGCTCGCCGGCCGAGACCGCGATGCGCGAGTCGCCGCCCACGGCGGAGCGCAGCTCCGAGACTTCGGAGAGCTGCGGAAAGAGTGCGATCAGGTCGGCGGCGAGATCCGAGAAGTCCGGGCGCTCGCCCGGGCCGCCGGCTTCGCGGGCCCGGAAGTAGTCCTGGATGAGCTCGTAGAAGCCCTGATAAGAGAAGGACCGATCCTGCTCGACGAAGCGGCCGTAGAGCACCCGGATCTTGCGGGCGATCGCCAGGTTCTTCAGCTCTTCGAGCAGGCGCGTCTTCCCGATGCCGGGCTCGCCCGAGACGACGGCGAACTGGCAGTCGCCGGCGATGGCGGCATTCAGACGGCGCTGCAGCTCGGCGAACTCTTTTTCGCGGCCGACGAAGACGGAGAGGGACGGCCGCTGGATGACGCGGCTGGCCGAGAGCACGACCGACATCCGGAACTCGTCGGTCGCGAGGCTCGACTTGTGGCGGCGCAGCGCCTCGGAAACCTGGCTCGCCTTCTGCGGCCGCTTGCCCGGGTCCTTCTCGAGGCACCGGAGGATGACGTCCTGGAGCTCCTCGCGGATCTCGGCGCCGAGCGCGCGGGGCGGCTGCGGCACCTCGTGGACGATCCGGTAGAGGATCGACTGCACCTCGCCCGTGAACGGCGGCTCGCCGACGAGGCACTCGTAGAGGACGACGCCGAGCGAGTAGATGTCGGAGCGGCCGTCGAAGGCGCGGGAGGCGACCTGCTCGGGGGAGAGGTAGGCGACCGTGCCGACGAGCGTCCCGGTCTTCGTCAGGCGCGACTCGGTCGCCGCGTGCGCGAGGCCGAAGTCCATGACCCGGACGCGGGCGCCGGAGCCTTCCTCGCGCGTGACCATGATGTTGGCGGGCTTGATGTCGCGGTGCACCACGCCGCGCGAGTGGCTGTAGTCGAGGGCGTCGGCGGTCTGGATTCCGATGTCGACGACCTCGCCGAGGTGGAGCGACTGGTCGCGGATCAGGCGCAGCAGGTTCGTGCCGCTCGCCACCGGCATGACGAAGAAGAGCGAGCCCTCGTGCCGGCCGAAGTCGTAGATCGGCACGATGGCCGGGTGATCCATCTGCGCGACGAGCTGGGCCTCGCGCTGGAAGCGCTCCTCGATCTCGGAGGTGAGGTCGGTCGAAGAGATCAGCTTGATCGCGACCTCGCGGTTCAACAGCGGGTCGCGGGCGCGGTAGACGACGCCCATGCCGCCGCGTCCGAGCTCCCCGAGGATCTCGTAGCGGTTCGCGAGCTTCGTGTTGATCAGGCCGCCGTCTCCGCCAAGGTCGGACCGGAGTGTAGTCGAAATGGCGGAGGTTCTCGCTATGATTCCGGCCATGCCGGATTTCGAGAAGCTCGGCGTCTTCTATCTCGGCAAGGCCTACGATCCGGCGAAGAAGCAGCGCCGCGACGACCTGGTCCTCTACGACTCGCGCGACCTGGTGACGCACGCGGTCTGCGTCGGGATGACCGGCAGCGGCAAGACCGGCCTCTGCCTCTCGCTCATCGAGGAGGCGGCGATCGACGGCGTGCCCGCCATCCTGATCGATCCGAAGGGCGATCTCTGTAACCTTCTGTTGAGCTTCCCGAACCTCGCGCCCGAAGACTTCCGTCCGTGGATCAACGAGGACGAGGCGGCCCGGAAGGGCGTGTCCCCGGACGACTACGCCCGGGATCAGGCGGCGCTCTGGAAGAAGGGGCTCGCCGAGTGGGGCGAGGACGGCGCCCGGATTCAGCGGCTCCGGGACGCCGCGGACTTCGCGATCTACACGCCCGGTTCGAAGGCGGGGCTGCCGGTGTCGATTCTCCGCTCGTTTTCGGCGCCGCCGCCTTCCGCGCGGGACGACGAGGAAGCTCTCCGCGACCGGGTGGCCTCGACGGCGACGGGCCTGCTCGCGCTGCTCGGGGTGGACGTCGACCCGCTCCAGAGCCGGGAGCACATCCTGCTCTCCACGATCCTCGCCGAGGCCTGGAAGAACGGCGAGGACCTCGATCTGGCCGCACTCATCGCCCGGCTGCAGACGCCGCCGGTCGCGCGCGTCGGCGTCGTCGAGCTCGAGTCGTTTTTTCCGGCGAAGGAGCGCTTCGCGTTCGCCATGCGCGTCAATGGCCTGCTCGCGGCGCCGGGGTTTGCGGCCTGGCTCGAGGGCGAGCCGCTGGAGGTCGGGGGTCTGCTGCGCACGGCGTCCGGAAAGCCGCGCGTGGCGATCTTCTCGATCGCCCATCTCTCGGACGCCGAGCGCATGTTCTTCGTGACGCTGCTGCTGAACCAGACGCTGGCGTGGATGCGCGCGCAGACGGGCACGACGAGCCTTCGCGCCGTCCTCTACATGGACGAGATCGCGGGCTACTTCCCGCCGGTGGCCAATCCGCCCGCCAAGACGCCCCTTTTGACGCTCCTGAAGCAGGGGCGCGCGTTCGGCCTCGGCGTCGTGCTCGCGACGCAAAACCCGGTCGACCTCGACTACAAGGGCCTGTCGAACGCGGGGACGTGGTTTCTCGGGCGCCTCCAGACCGAGCGCGACAAGGCGCGCGTGCTCGAAGGCCTCGAGGGCGCCGCGGCGGGCGCCGCGCAGAAGTTCGACCGCGGCGGGATGGAGCGGCTCCTGGCGGGCCTCGGCAACCGCGTCTTCCTGCTGAACAACGTTCACGAGGACGCGCCCGAGCTCTTCGAGACGCGCTGGGCGCTGTCGTACCTGAGGGGACCCCTGACGCGGGCCCAGATCAAGACGCTCATGGATCCGCGTCGCGGCGAGACGCCGGCGGCCGGACCGGGGAAGCCGGCGGCGTCCTCGTCGTCCCCGGCGTCGAGCGCGCGGCCGGTTCTCCCGCCGGCCATCCCGCAGGGGTTCGCTCCGGTTCGCGGGTCGGGGGCGGGGCTGGTCTACCGGCCGGCGCTTCTCGCCGTCGCCGAGGCCCACTTCGCCGACGGGAAGCTCGGCGTTGCGACGACCGAAACGGTCGCGCGCCTGGCCCCGCCGGGGGACGACGTCGTCTGGTCCTCCGCGGAGGAGCCGGCGTTCCCCGTCGGCGATCTCGAGGCCGACGCCGAAAAGGGCGCGGGTTTTGCCGCGCTCCCGGCCTCCGCGGGTGTGGCGAAGAACTACGACCGCTGGGGCAAGGACTTCGCGACCTGGATCTACCGCGAACGCGCGCTGACGCTCTGGAGGAGCCCGTCCTCGGGCGAGATCTCGAAGGCCGGCGAGAGCGAAGGGGACTTCCGCGCCCGCCTCCAGCAGGGCGCCCGCGAGCGCCGCGACGCCGCCGCCGACGCGCTGCGGCAGAAGTACGCGCCGCGCCTCGCGGCGCTGCAGGAGCGGCTCCGGCGCGCGCAGCAGACGGTGGAGCGGGAGAAGCAGCAGGCCACGCAGTCGGGGGTCCAGACCGCGATCTCGGTCGGCGCCACCGTGCTCGCCGCGCTTCTCGGTCGAAAGTCGCTGTCCGCGCGAACGCTCGGGCGCGCGACGACCGCCGCGCGGGGCGCGGGCCGGACGATTCAGCAGGCCGGCGACGTGGGTCGCGCCGAGGAGTCCGCCGCCGCCATCGAGCAGCAGATCCGGGACCTCGACGCCGGGGTGCAGGCGGAGCTCGCCGCGTCCGCCGCGGCCACGGACCCGGCCGCCGAGAAGTTCGAGGTCCTGACGCTCCGGCCGAAGAAGAGCGACGTCACCGTGCGCCGCGTGACGCTCGTCTGGCTGCCGTACCGGGGCGACGAGCCCGCGTTCGGCTGAGGAACTCGTCGGGGCGGGGCTCGGTCCCGCCCGCGCCGCGGGCGGCCACAAAGGGGCCGCCCTGCGTCAATCGCCGATCGGCCGCACGCCGAGGCCCGGCGCGTCGAGCGTGCGCATCACGCCGCTCTCGAGGGTGAATCCGCCCTCGACGACGTCGCGGGCGAGGTCGAGGGAGCCGTCGAGGTCGAGGAAACGCGTGGCGGGGGAAGCGAACGCGGCGTGGAGCGCCGCGGCGATCGAGATGCGGCTCTCGTCCATGCAGCCCCACATGAGGGCGATGCCGGCGGTTTCCGCGATCGCCGCGATGCGCATCGCGGGCCGGATCCCGCCGCATTTCATCAGCTTGACGTTGTAGATGCCGCACGCCGGCTCCGGCGCCGCGAGCGCCAGGGCGTCCTTCTCGCCGTGCAGGCTCTCGTCGGCGGCGATCCGGGCGCGCCGGCGCGGCGACAGCGTCCGGATCTCCTCGAACGCCTCGCGCGGGACGGGCTGCTCGACGAACTCGATCTGGAGCGGCGCCGTGCGCTCGAAGAAGCGGGCCGTCTCTTCGATCGTGTAGCCGATGTTGGCGTCCACCCGGACGAGGACCTCGGGGCCGACGCGCTCGCGGAGCCGGACGAGGCGCTCCACGTCGAGGTCGAGCGCGTCGCCGATCTTGACCTTCAGCGCCTTGAACCCGCGGGCGAGATACTCGGCGGCTTCCGCGAGCGTCTCGTCGACCGGCTTGATGCCGATCGTGATCGAGGTCGGGAGCGCCTCGTGGGCGCGCCCGAGCACGTCGACGAGCGGCAGGCCGAGATGCCGGGCGGCGACGTCGTGCAGCGCGATGTCGATCGCCGCCCGCGCGGCCGGCGTGGCGGCCGTGCGGGTCGCGGCCTCGCGGCAGAGCGCGTTGCAGGCGAGGGCGTCGCGGCCGACGAGCCAGTCGAGGCTCCCGCCCTCGAGGGCCGCGCGGCAGGCCTCGAAGGTTTCGCCCGTGACGTGCTCGCCGGGCGAGGCCGCGCCGAACCCGACGAGCCCCGAGTCGGTCTCGATCCGGACGATGGCGTTCTCGACCTCGATGAGCGGGTCCTGGCCGGCGATCGCGTAGGGCCGCGTCAGGGGGAAGCGCTCGACGCGGCACGCCGCCTTCCGGATCCTCACCGGCGCGCCTCGCTCGCGAGAAACTCGCGCACGACCGGGACGAGCTCGCCCACGCCTTCTTCGAGCGGCCGGACGACGGGAATGCCGAGACGCCAGCGCAGGCGCTGCTGCTCGGCGCGCAGGGCCTCGGGCGTCATGCCCTCGCCGTTCAACGTCACGGCGAGCGTGCGCGAACCGTAGCGGCGGATGAGCTCGATCTCGTCGGCGACCGGCGGGATGCGCAGGTCGAACTCCTCGAGGTCTTCGTAGAAGGTCCGGCCGGGCGCGTGCTGCAGGATGACGCCGGCGGCGCGGCCCGAGACCAGGAACTCGGAACCGCAGGGGCCGGACGGGTTGCGCAGCGCCGACTGTCCTTCGAGCAGGATCAGATCGGGCCGGCGCGCCTTCCAGCACGAGACGATCGCGTGCTCGAGCTCGCCCGACACGAAGTCGTTCGGAATCGAGTCGAAGACGAACCCGAACGGCTCTCCCTGCATCCAGCCGGTCTGGCCGGTGAAGACGAGCTCGGTCGTGATCCCGGCCGCGCGGCAGGCCTCGAGCAGGAAGCGCGCCGTCGTGCGCTTGCCGAGCGCGCAGTCGGTGCCGAGGACCGCCAGGCGCGGCGCCTCGACGGTCAGGATCTCGCCGCTCCAGAAGTGCAGCTCCGGGCGCGGGGCCGTCTTCCGGACGTCGCGGATCGTCAGTCCTTTTCGGGCGGCGAGGTCGGCCAGCCGCGCGTCGTCGGCGAGGAACTCGTGCAGGCCGTTGACGACCGAGAGGCCGGACTCGAGGGCTTCCGCGAGCAGGCCGCGCAGGCCCGGCGTGACCCGGCCGCCGGAGGTCGCCACCCCGACGACGCAGAATGCCGGCTTTTCCGGGAGCGCGGCGAGGGCGTCGGCGATGGTGGCGAAGATCGGGATGCCCCTCCGGGCTCCGTCCAGGACCTCTCCGGCGTCGCGCCCCGCCGTGGTCGGCCCGTCGACGACGGCGAGGATGCGGTAGCGGTTGGTCCCGCGCACGAGCCCGTGCGCGGTCTTCGCGTGCGCCGTCGCGAAGAGACCGTCGGTCACGACGATTGCGGTGCCGTCCATCGCGGCGCATTATCCCCGATCGCTTCGAGGCGGCGCGGTAGACTGCGCGGCGAGCGACGGAGGTGTTCCTGGCCGAGAAACGACGCCCCGATGCGGCCGCGCGCGCCGGCACGTCCCGGCACGACGCGCCGCTCCTGACGCCCGAGGACCTCCACCTCTTCAACGAGGGCACGCACCGGCGTCTCTGGGAGCGCCTCGGTTCGCACCCGCGCACGTGGGAAGGGGTCGAAGGGACGTCGTTCGCCGTCTTCGCGCCGAACGCCGCCGAGGTCTCGGTGATCGGCGACTTCAACGGCTGGGAGGACGGCCGCCACCCGCTCGCGCCGCTCGGCGCGTCGGGCGTCTGGGAGGCGTTCGTCCCGGGCCTCGGACGCGGCGCGGTCTACAAGTACCACGTCGTGTCGCAGCTGCAGGGGTACCGCGTCGACAAGGCCGATCCGTACGCGGTGCGCCACGAGGTGCCGCCGCGCACGGGCTCGGTCGTCTGGGACCTCGACTACCGCTGGCGCGACGACAAGTGGGTCGCCGGGCGCGCCGCCGCGCAGGCGCCTTCGGCCCCCATGTCGATCTACGAGGTACACCTCGGCTCCTGGCGCCGCGTGCCGGAGGAGAAGAACCGGCCGTTGACCTACCGCGAGGCAGCCGCGCCGCTCGCGCACCACGCGCTCGACATGGGCTTCACGCACGTCGAGCTGCTGCCCCTGATGGAGCACCCGTTCGCGGGGTCGTGGGGCTACCAGGTCACGGGATTCTTCGCGCCGACGTCCCGCTTCGGGACGCCGCAGGACCTCATGTACCTGATCGACACGCTCCACCAGGCGGGCATCGGCGTGATCCTCGACTGGGTGCCGTCGCACTTCCCGTCCGACGAGCACGGCCTGGTCTACTTCGACGGCACCCACCTCTACGAGCACGCCGACTGGCGCCAGGGCTACCACCCGGACTGGTCGAGCTGCATCTTCAACTACGGCCGCGCCGAGGTCCGGAGCTTCCTGCTCTCCTCCGCGCTCTACTGGCTCGAGTGCTACCACGCCGACGGCCTCCGGGTCGACGCCGTGGCGTCGATGCTCCACCTCGACTACTCGCGGAAGGCGGGGGAGTGGATCCCCAACAAGTACGGCGGCTGGGAAAACCTCGAAGCGATCTCGCTCCTGCGCCGCCTGAACGACGAGGTCTCGGAGCAGCACCCCGGCGTCGTCATGATCGCGGAGGAGTCCACGGCGTGGCCGATGGTCTCGCGCCCGACGTACGTCGGCGGGCTCGGCTTCGACATGAAGTGGGACCTCGGCTGGATGAACGACACCCTCGACTACATGGAGCTCGACCCGGTCTTCCGAAAGTACCACCACACGGACCTGACGTTCCGGCGGATGTACCAGTACTCCGAGAACTTCGTGCTGCCGCTCTCGCACGACGAGGTCGTGCACCTGAAGCGGTCGCTCCTGTCGAAGATGCCGGGCGACGAGTGGCAGCAGTTCGCGAACCTGCGCCTTCTCTTCGCCTACATGTGGGCGCAGGCGGGCAAGAAGCTCCTCTTCATGGGCGGCGAGATCGGCCAGTGGCGGGAGTGGAACCACGACACGAGCCTCGACTGGGACCTGCTCGAGCGGCCGCGCCACGCCGGCCTGCAGCTCTGGGTCCGAGACCTGAACCGGCTCTACGCCGCCGAGCCCGCGCTCCACGCGCTCGACTTCGACCCCCGCGGTTTCGAGTGGATCGACTGCCACGACGCCGACCACAGCGTCGTCTCGCTCGAGCGCCGCGGCAGGGGGCCGCGCGACCGCGTCGCCGCCGTCTTCAACTTCACGCCGGTGCCGCGCTCGGCGTACCTCGTCGGCGTGGACGTGCCGGGCGACTGGGTCGAGATCCTCAACAGCGACGCGCTCGAGTACGGCGGCAGCGGGGTCGGCAACCGCGGCCGGGCCGTGGCGCTTCCGGTCCCCGTGCAGGGCCGCGCGCACAGCCTCTCGCTGACGTTGCCGCCGCTCGGGGCGCTGTTTCTCAAGCCCGGGGAGGAAGCGCCTTTCGACGACGCGCTCGAGGCCGAGGTCGAAGCGCCGGCGGCCGAGGACGAGCCCTTCGCCGCCGCGAAGTAACCCCGGGGACCTCCATGCACCGGTACGTCTGCATCCACGGCCACTTCTACCAGCCGCCGCGCGAGAACCCGTGGCTCGAGGCGATCGAGGGGCAGCCGTCGGCGTATCCGTACCACGACTGGAACGAGCGGATCTCGGCCGAGTGCTACGCGCCCAACGCCAACGCGCGGATCCTCGACGGCGAGAATCGGATCGTGTCGATCGTCAACAACTATGCCTCGATGAGTTTCAACTTCGGCCCGACGCTCCTGTCGTGGCTCGAAGAGAAGGAGCCCGACGTCTATCGCGCGATCCTCGCCGCCGACGCCGAGAGCGCGCGCCGGTTCTCCGGTCACGGCTCGGCGCTGGCGCAGGCCTACAACCACGCGATCCTTCCCCTCGCCAACGCGCGGGACCGCAGGACGCAGGTGGTCTGGGGCGTCCGCGACTTCCGCCGCCGCTTCGGCCGCGTTCCCGAAGGGATGTGGCTTCCCGAGACGGCGGTGGACCTGTCGAGCCTCGAGGCTCTCGCGGCCGAAGGGATCGCGTTCACGATCCTCGCGCCGCACCAGGCGAGCCACTTCCGCGAGGTCGGCGAGGAGGCGTGGACCGAGGTCGCCGCGGAAACAATCGACCCGACGCAGCCCTATCGCGTGACGCTGCGGTCCGGCGGCTCGATCGCCGTCTTCTTCTACGACGGACCCGTCTCTCGGGCGATCGCCTTCGAGCGCCTGCTGACGACGGGGGAGCGGTTCGCCGAGCGGCTCGCCGGCGCCTTCGGCGACGGCGCGGAACGGCCCCGGCTCGTCCACGTCGCGACCGACGGCGAGACCTACGGACACCACCATCGCCACGGCGACATGGCCCTCGCCTACGCCCTGCACACGCTCGCCGAGAAACAGCTCGCCCGGCTGACGAACTACGGCGAGTTTCTCGAGAAGCATCCGCCCACGCACGAGGCGAAGATCCACGAGAACACGTCGTGGAGCTGCGCCCACGGGGTGGAGCGCTGGCGGTCCGACTGCGGCTGCCAGTCGGGAGCGCACCCCGGCTGGAACCAGGCATGGCGGGCGCCGCTGCGCGAGGCGCTCGACGCGTTGCGCGACACGCTGGCCGAGCCGTGGGAGGCGCACGCGGCGTCCCTGCTGAGGGACCCGTGGGCGGCGCGCGACGACTACGTCGACGTTCTCCTCGACCGCTCGCCGGAGTCGGCCGACCGGTTTCTCGCGGCGCATACCGTCCGACCGCCGGACGAAGCGGCGCGGACGGCGATCTGGAAGCTTCTCGAGATGCAGCGCCACGCGCTGCTGATGTACACGAGCTGCGGCTGGTTCTTCGACGACGTCGGCGGGATCGAAGCCCGGCAGGTGATCCAGTACGCGGGACGGGTGCTGCAGCTGGCGGGCGAGCTCTTCGGCCCCGGCCTCGAGGAGCCTTTCCTCGCGATCCTCGAGAAGGCTCGCAGCAACGACGCCGACGTCGGCGACGGCCGCCGCCTCTACGAGGACTCGGTGCGGCCGGCCGTCGTGTCGCTCGCAAAAGTCGGGGCGCACTACGGGGTGAGCTCGCTCTTTTCGGACTACGCCGAGTCCGACCGCGTCTACTGCTACGACGTCGCGCGCCTCGACTACCGCCGCGCGGCGAGCGGCCGCGCGCGCCTCGCGGTCGGGCGCGCCCGCATCCGGTCGGAGATCACGGGGGAGTCCGGCGAGTTCGCCTTCGGCGTCCTGCACCTCGGCGACCACAACCTCTCCGGGGGAGCGATCGCGTTTCCGGGAGAAGAGGGCTACGACGCCCTGGCCGCGAAGGTCCTCGAGCCTTTCCGCAAGGCCGACCTGACCGAGACGCTGCGCCAGGTGGACCGGGCCTTCGGGTCCGGCGTCTACACGCTGCGCCTGCTCTTCCGGGACGAGCAGCAGAAAGTCCTCGCGCGCATCCTCTCCGCGGTGCTCGAATCGGCCGACCGCGTCTATCGTGAGCTCTACGAGGAGAACGCTCCGCTGATGCGCTTTCTCTCGGGGCACGGCATCGCGCAGCCGCGCGGGCTCCGCCTGGCCGCCGAGCTCGCGCTCAACACGGGCTTGCGGAGCGCGCTGCAGCCGCCCGGCCCGGAGCCGGCCCGGCTGGCGGCGCTCGTCGACGAGGCCCGCCATGTCGGCGTCTCGCTCCACGAAGACGGGCTCGGCCTGGCGGTCGACGGGGCGCTCGAGCGGCTGGCCGGGGGACTGCGCGAGGGACCGCCCGCGCGCGCCCGGCTCGAGGAACTCGAGGCGGTCGTCGACCTGGCGCGCCAGCTGCCGTTCGAGGTCGACTTCTGGAAGGTCCAGAACGTCTACTACCACGCGCTGCAGAGCCTGTTGCCCGAGTGGCGGCGGGATGGCTCGGCCGCGGCGCGGCAATGGGTCGAGCGCTTCCTCGCACTCGGGCAAAAGCTGTCAGTGAAAGTGACCGACGCTCATCCGCCGGAGCCGACCGCAGGGTCCTGAGCCCACAGGGCTTAGTGCGTGGGAGGTGTCTGCTACACTACCGGTTGAGTCGTGACACCCGTTCTCGAAAAGGCCTTTCGGGTCTCCGGAGTCCCCGAAAAGCTCCTTCCTCTGTTCGCCCTCTCCCACGACCTGCGGTGGACGTGGCGCGCCGACCTGCGCGCGCTCTTCGAGGTGCTCGACCCGGAGGCCTGGAAGCGCGCCGGCGGAAACCCGGTGCGGCTCTTCCGGGAAGTGCCGGCCGAACGCCTCTGGCGCGCGGCCGAGGATCCGGTCTACCAGGAGGAGCTCCTGGCGATGGTCCGGAGGCTGACCGAGGAGGATCTCGCCGAGCCGCGGCATCCCGCCGCGCGCGAGCTCGTGGCCCGCGGGGAACGCATCGCCTACTTCTCGGCCGAGTTCGGCCTGACCGAGATCCTGCCGATCTACGCCGGCGGCCTCGGCGTCCTGGCCGGGGACCACCTCAAGTCCTCGAGCGACCTGGGAGTCCCGCTCGTCGGCGTCGGGATCTTCTACCGGGAGGGGTATTTCCGGCAGGTCGTCGACGAGGACGGAATGCAGAACGAGGCGTACCCGGTCCTCGAGCCGGACGACCTGCCGCTCTCGGTCGCCGAGACGCCCGATGGCAGCCCGCCCCTGGTGACCGTGGATCTGGCCGGCCGCACCGTGCACCTGCTCGTCCGTCTGGCCAAGGTCGGCCGCGTGCCGCTGCTGCTGCTCGACTCGAACCTTCCGGAGAACGAGCCCCACGACCGCGAAGTCACGGCGCGGCTCTACGGCGGCGGCCACGAGACGCGGCTCCAGCAGGAGATCGTGCTCGGCATCGGCGGCTCGCGCGCCCTCGAGAAAGTCGGCGTCTGGCCCACGATCCGGCACATCAACGAGGGGCACGCGGCGTTCGTCTCGCTCGAGAAGATCCGCCGGCTCGTCCAGGAAGAGCACCTGTCCTTCGCCGAAGCGCGGGAGGTCGCGACGACCGGCAACGTCTTCACGACGCACACGCCGGTGCCCGCGGGGATCGACGTCTTCACGCCGGAGCTCCTGTGGAAGTACTTCGGCGGCTACGTCACCGAGCTCGGAATCTCCTTCGACGAATTCTTCGACCTCGGCCGCGAGGTCGGGGAGCCGGGCCGGGAGCTCTTCTCGATGGCGGTCCTCGCGATGCGCCTGTCGACGCACCAGAACGCGGTCTCGCGCCTCCACGCCGGGGTTTCGCGGAAGCTCTGGAGGGGCGTCATGCCCGACCTTCCGCTGTCGGAGGTCCCGATCCGCCCGATCACGAACGGGGTGCACGCCGCCACCTGGACGGCGCCCGCGATCGCGGCGACGGGGGCGCTCGAGAAGCCCGAGGACGTCGACCGGCTCGAGTTCTGGAAAGCCCACGAGGCCGAGCGCGCCCGGCTGGTCGCCGCGTGCCGCGGGAAGCTCGCCGACGAGAAACGCCGCCTGGGCGCGCGCGAGGAGGAAGTGGCCGAGGCGATGCGGGCGCTGGATCCCAGGGCCCTGACGATCGGGTTCGCGCGGCGCTTCGCGACGTACAAGCGCGCCACGCTCCTCTTTCGCGAGCCGAAGCGGCTGGAGTACCTCCTCCACCAGATCGGCCGCCCCGTGCAGATCCTGTTCGCCGGCAAGGCGCATCCCCGCGACGAGGCAGGCAAGGAGTTCCTGCGCGCCGTCGCGCGCGCCGCCGAGCGGCCGGAGTTCCGGGGCCGCATCGCGTTCCTGCCCGACTACGACATGGCGCTGGCCCGCCTCCTCGTGGCCGGCTGCGACGTCTGGCTGAACACGCCCGAGCGCCCGCGCGAGGCGTCGGGCACGTCGGGGATGAAGGCCGCGATGAACGGCGCCTTGAACCTCTCGGTCCTCGACGGCTGGTGGGACGAGGCGCCGCACGACGAGGCGGGCTTCGTCGTCGGCGAGGCCAGGGACGGAGCGACGGACGAAGAAGTCGTGCAGTCGCTCTACGACGCGCTCGAGAGGCGCGTCCTCCCGATGTTCTTCGACCGCGACGCGTCGGGCCTTCCCCAGCGTTGGATCGACCGGATGATCGTCGCGGCCTCGAAGATCGCCCGCGCGTTCTCGTCGGACCGGATGCTCTCCGAGTACCTCGAGCAGTGCTACGTGCCGGGAGCATTTCACCGCCGGGCGCTGAAGGGCGTCGACCGCGAGCCGCTGCGGCGTCTCGTCGCCTGGAAGGAGCGGATCCGCGCGGCCTGGCCGACCCTCGGCTTCGAGCAGGTCGCGATCGATCCGGACCCGGCGTCGCTGCCGCCGGCGGCGACCTTCGACGTCGAGGCGCGCGTCCGTCTCGGCGCGCTCGACGCCGCCGACGTCGCCGCCGAGCTCTTCGAAGGGCCGGTCGAGGCGGACGGCACGCTCGAGTCGGGAGCGCCGGTGCGCCTGGAGCCCGCGGGCCGGGACGGCGAGGTCGGCGTTTTCCGCCTGACGCACCGCAAGCCCTCGGGCGAGAGCCTCGGCTACACGCTGCGCCTGCGGCCGTACCATGCGAGCCTCGCCCACCCGAACGAGACCGGCTTGATGCTCTGGTGGGGAAGGGCCCGCGAGGCGAAGCGCTACAGCGCGGCGGGGTAGTGTCCCGCTCGGCCGGAATCCTCCTCCACCCCACGTCGCTGCCCGGCCCGTTTGCCATCGGCGACGTCGGGCCGTGCGCGGAACGCTTTCTCGCGTGGGCGGAAGCCGCGGGGCAGAGGCTCTGGCAGGTCCTGCCGCTCGGTCCGACGGGCGCGGGCAACTCGCCCTACACGAGCGCGTCGGCCTTCGCGGGCAACCCGCTGCTGATTTCGCCCGAGCTGCTCGCCGAAGAGGGCCTGCTCGGCGTCGCGGACCCGGGCGTCCCGTGGAACGTCGATGGCCGCGTCGACTTCGCCGCGGCGCGGCCCTGGAAGGAGCGTTGCCTGCGGGCGTCGTGGGGCCGGTTCCGCGCCGAGGCGGCGCCCGCGCTGCGCGAGGAGCTCGAGGCCTTCGCGGCGGCTCCCGAACAGACGCCGTGGCTCGAGGACTGGGCGCGCTTTGCCGCGCTCAAGGGCCGGTTCGGCGACCGGGCCTGGACGGAGTGGGGGCCCGACCTCGCCTTTCGCGATCCGGACGCGCTCGCCGCCGCCGACGCCGAGCTCGCCGACGAGATCGCTTTCCACCGGTACGTTCAGTTCGTCTTCGCGCGCCAGTGGCGGCGATTGAAGACGCGCGCGGCGGCCCGCGGGATCGCGCTCGTGGGCGACATCCCGATCTACGTCGCGCACGACAGCGCGGACGTCTGGGCCAACCAGGATCTCTTCGAGCTCGACGGCGCCGGGCGCCCGATGGCGGTCGCCGGCGTGCCGCCGGATTACTTCAGCGCGACCGGCCAGCTCTGGGGCAACCCGCTCTACCGATGGGACCGGCTGGAGGACGAGGGCTTCCGCTGGTGGATCGCGCGGATCCGGTCGTGTCTGGCGGCCTGCGATCTGCTGCGCATCGACCATTTCCGCGCGTTCGCGGCGTACTGGTCGGTGCCGGCGGTCGAAAGGACGGCGCTCGGCGGCCGCTGGGTGCCCGGACCCGGCCGGCGGCTGTTCGACGCCGCGCGCGAGGCGCTCGGGCCGCTCCCGATCCTCGCCGAGGACCTCGGCGACATCGACGCGGACGTCCGCGCGCTGCTCGACGCGCTGGGATTCCCCGGCATGAAGGTGCTCCAGTTCGGGTTCTACGGCTCCGACAGCGAGTACCTGCCGCATCGCCACGTCCCGAACGCCGTCGTCTACACGGGCACGCACGACAACGACACGGCGCGCGGCTGGTACGGGGCGTTGAAGCCCGAGGAGCGCGAGCGCGTCTGGGACTACCTCGGCTCCGACGGGCGCGAGGTCGAGTGGTCGCTGATCCGCGCGGCCTACGGCTCGGTCGCCGACCGCGCGATGGTGCCGCTGCAGGACGTGCTCGGCCTCGGCAGCGAGGCCCGGATGAACACGCCCTCGGAGCCCGCCGACAACTGGCGCTGGCGCGCGCCGGAGGATGCGTGGCGCCCGGAGCTCGCCGCGCGGCTGAAGCGAATGGCGATTCTCTCCGGCCGGTTTTCGCCGAGGCCTGCCGACGTCTGGGAATAGCTCGCCGGAGCGAGAGGAAGAAGAGGCGTTCCGGGGCAGAGTTCCCGGGCGACTTCCCCTCTCTCGTCGGTTGGGCCGCGAAGCGGCCGCCCAGAAGCCGAGCGGCGGCGGTCAGTCCACGTCGGCCAGAAACATCGACAGAAGCGCGCTGACGATCGACACGACGAGCGCTCCCAGGATCGCCGTCCAGCATCCCTCGACGTGGAAGTGGAGGCCGAGCGCGCCCGAGAGCGAGCTCGTCAGGAGCAGCATCAGGCCGTTGACGACGAGCGCGAAGAGCCCGAGCGTCAGGATGATGAGGGGCAGCGAAAGCAGCTTCACGATCGGGCGGATGAAGGCGTTGACGACGCCGAAGATCAGCGCGACGCCGAAGAAGGGCAACCAGTCGTCGGACGAGTAGCTGATGCCGGGAATGATCTTGAGCGCCACCCACAGGGCCGCCGCGTTGATCAGGATCCGCACGAGGAACCGCATCGGGAACCTCCTTCCGCGAGCCTAGGATATCGTCCCGACCCTTGACGGCTCGCGGGCGCTTCATCCCGGAACGGCCCTACTCGCTCGCCCTCACGGCCGAGCGCTACACGCGCTTTCCCGAGGTCGTGGATCTCTTCGACGGCGCGACGTACCGCCGGTTTCTGCCGGCCGGACGGACGGGCGCGCTGCTGTCGGTGTCCCAGGTCGGCTCGCCCGCGCGCGCCGTGCTCGCGTGGACGCTGACGGGCCCGGAAACCGGGTCGCCCGAGGTCGCGGCGGCCGCGCGGCGGATCCTGTCGGTCTCGCTCGGCGGCGGCCAGCCGGTCCGGCCGTTCTACCGGGCGCTGTCCGGGGACCCCGTCCTCGGCGCCGCGATCCGGGATTTCCCGGGGATGCGCGCGGCCGGCGTGCCGTCGCTCTGGGAGGCGCTCGTCACCGCGATCCTCGCTCAGCAGGTGAATCTGCACTTCGCTTACGACATCCGGCGGGAGCTCGTCCAGACCTTCGGCAAGCGGGCGCGCTTCGACGGCCAAACGCACTACGCCTTTCCCTTCCCGCGGGCCTTCGGCGCCGAGACCCCGGCCGCGATGCGCCGTTTCCGTCTGTCGGACTCGAAGGCCCGCGCCATCCTCGCGCTCGCCGAGGCATTCGCCTCCGGGGCGCTCCGCGAGGAAGACGTCGCGGCGCTCGACGACGAGGCCGCGATCGGGAGGCTGACGGCGTATCGCGGCGTCGGCCGGTGGACGGCGGAGATCGGCCTGCTGCGGGGGCTCGGCCGCGCCGACGTCTTCCCGGCGGGTGACCTCGGCGTCGTGAAGTACCTCGCCCAGGGACTCCTCGGGCGCCGCGCCCCGGCGAAGGAGCCGGCGATGCGCCGGTGGTCGGAGCGCTGGAAGCCGTGGCGCGGCCTCGCGCTCGCCTACGGCTACGCCGAGCTCAATCGACGGAAAGCGGCGCGTCCGCGACCAGCAGCTCCGCGTCGCCGGTCTCGGCGTGCTCCGGGAAGCGGCCCGCGACGAACAGGTTGAGGACGGCGAGCGCCGCGAGGATCCCGAAGACGGGCAGGAGCGAGCCCTCGATGGCCGTGCGGAACGCGGCGGAAGTCACCGAGCCCTCGCCGCCGGCCGGGCCCGCCGCGAGCAGCCGGCCGGCCGTCTCCGCGGCCGGTCCCAGGCGCCGGTCGAGGCCGGCGGCGAGCAGGCCGCCGAGGGCGCCCACGCCGATCGAGCCGCCCACCGCGCGGAAGAACGGCACGAGGCTCGTGGCCACGCCGCGCTCCCGCTCGGCCACCACGTTCTGAATCGCCAGGACCTGCGACATCGAGGACGGCCCGAGCCCGGCGCCGACGACCGCGCAGGCCGCGGAGATCCAGGGCACCGAGGCGTTGAGCACGGCCGCGGCCATGAGCCCCGCGAGGCCGGCGAGGATCAAGACCGCGCCCCAACGCGCCGTGCGGCGGAAGCCGAAGCGGACGATCAGGCGCGCGGCGGCGGTGGCCGAGACGGCCCAGAAGAAGACGAGCGGCGTCACGACGGCGCCCGCGGCCCCCGCGGTGCCGCCGCGAGCGCCCTGCACGAAGAGCGGGACGAACGTGTCCACGCCGAAGATCGTCGTGCCGAGGAGCACGCCGCCGAGGTAAGGCGCCGCGGTGCGCATCCGGCGCAGGAGCGTGGGCGGGATCAGCGGGTGCTCGCGGCGCGACTGAAGGCGCTGGAAGTTCCAGAGCGACCCGCCGGCCGCGGCGAAGAGGGCCAGGCGCGCCGGGAGGCTCAGGCCGGCTGTTCCCGGGCGGTGCAGCACCGCGAAGAGGAGCGCCGTCACGCCGCCGGCGAGGCTCGCCGCCCCGGCGAGGTCGAGCGGATCCGGCCGCGGCGCGTGCGACTCGATCATCTGCGTCGCGACGAGCGTGAACGCGATCAGGCCGAGCGGGATGTTGATCGTGAAGATCGAGCGCCAGCCGAGCGACATCGTCATCCAGGCGCCGAGCAGCGGCCCGACGAGGCTCGCCGTGCCCCAGACGCCGGAGAAGAGCCCCTGGACGCGCGCGCGCTCCTCGAGCGAGAAGAGGTCGCCCGACACGGTCAGCGCGATCGGCACGAGCCCCGCGGCGCCAAGCCCCTGCAGCCCGCGGGCCGCGATCAGCTGCGGCATGGACCGGGCGAAGCCGCACGCGATCGCGCCGGTGAGGAAGACGGTGATCGCCGTCAGCAGGATGCGCCGGCGGCCGTAGATGTCGGCGAGGCGCCCGTAGATCGGCATCATGACCGTGGCCGTCAGGAGGTAGATCGAGAAGACCCAGGAGTAGAGCGGCAGCCCGCCGAGGTCGCCGATGATCGTCGGCATCGCGGTCGAGACGACGGTCGACTCGAACGATGCGAGCGCCGTGACGAGCACCAGCGCGACCGTCACCATGCGCCTTCGGCGCGGATCGAAGCGGGGCGTCGCCATGGAGCGGGAGAGTATAGAGTGTCCGCATGCGCGTCCTCGCCGGGACGAGCGGCTTCAGCTACAAGGAATGGAAGGGGAGCTTCTATCCGGAAGACCTGGCCGCCGAGAAGATGCTCGCCTACTACGCCGGGCGGCTTCCCGCCGTCGAGATCAACAACACCTTCTACCGGATGCCGAAGCCGAAGCTCCTCGAGGGCTGGGCGGCGGAGGTGTCGCCGGAGTTTCGCTTCGTCCTGAAGGCTTCGCAGAAGATCACGCACTTCAAGCGGCTGAAGGAGGCCGGCGCCGAAGTCGAGTACTTCTTCTCGGTCGCGGCGACGCTCGGCGAGCGCCTCGGCCCCGCGCTCTTCCAGCTCCCGCCGAACCTGAAGAAGGACCTGCCGCGGCTGACGGCTTTCCTCGCGACGCTCCCGGCGGGCGCGCGCGGCGCGTTCGAGTTCCGCCACGCGTCGTGGTTCGAGGACGACGTCTTCGAGGCGCTGCGCGGCGCGGGCGCGGCGCTCTGCGTGGCCGAGGACGAGGAGCTGGCCACGCCGCTCGTCGCGACGGCGCCGTGGGGTTACCTGCGGCTTCGGCGCCAGGACTACGACGCCGCCGCGGTCGCCGCCTGGGCCGGGAAGGTTCGCGCCCAGACCTGGACCGAGGCCTACGTCTTCTTCAAGCACGAGGACGCGGGCTCGGGGCCGCGCCTGGCCGGAGAGTTTCTCCGCTTCTTTTCCTGAGGCGGCGGCGCGCCGCGTCAGCTCTTCAGCCGCCCGCCGAGCGCGGCCAGAGCGCCGTGGATGTCGGGCTTGAGCGTGAGCACCGGAGCCAGGGGGTCGTCCTTCAGGCGCTTCATGCGCTTCGGCAGCGATTCGATCGTGTAGTCCTTCGGGTCGAGCCTGGCGCCGACCTCGCTCCATTTCAGCGGCGCCGAGCAGGTCGCTCCCGGCACCGGGCGCGCGGAGAACGGCCCGGCGATCGTCTTGCCGTGGCCGTTCTGGAGGTAGTCGACGTAGACCTTGCCGCCGCGCGCGCCGACCATCCGCGCCGTCGTCGCGATCTGGCCGTGCTCCTGCTCGACGACGCGCGCCAGGATCTCGCCGAGGACGCGCGACTCGGCGTGCGTGCACTGGCCGCCGAGAGGGATCAGAACGTGCAGTCCGGTCGCGCCGCTCGTCTTGATGAAGTTGGGCAGCCCGATCTCGTCGCCCAGCGCGTGGATCGCCTTCGCGATCGCGACGACATGGGAAAACGGCGCGCCCTTGGGATCGAGATCGAGGACGCACCAGTCCGGCCTCTCCGGCGCGGCGACGCGGCTCGCCCACACGTGGAGCGGGATCGAGCCGAGGTTGGCGACGTAGAGCAGGGTCTCGAGGTCGTCGCAGACGAAGTAGTCGATCTCGCGCTCGGCATGCTCGCTCCAGATACGCTCGAGGCGGATCCAGTCCGGCGCGAAGTGGGGCGCGTCCTTCTGGAAGAAGGACTTCCCGGCGATGCCGTCCGGGTACCGGGTCATGACGAGCGGCCGGTCCTTCAGGTACGGGAGGAGCCACGGCGAGATCGCGCGGTAGTACTCGATCAGGTCGCCCTTCGTGTAACCCTCGTCGGGCCAGAAGACCTTCGTCAGGTTCGTGAAGGGGACGCTCTTCTCCTCGGGCTCGAGCGGAGGGGGGGGCGGCGGTTCGTGGCCGGCCGCGGCGCCGTCTCCCGCATCGTCGCGGACGCACTCGTCGACGGCC
>DATJPZ010000124.1:0-2621 GCA_035506175.1 Thermoanaerobaculia bacterium
GCCCGAGAGCAGGCTCGGATTCGTGACGCTGACGTCGTCGAGCGTGCCGGGCGTCAGGGCAGGAGCCGTCGCGGCGATGTGCCCGGCGTCGGTGACCGACACGCCCGTCGCCGCCACGCCGCCCACCTTCGCCGTCGCGCCCGTCACGAAGTTGGCCCCGAGGATCGTCACGGCCGTGCCGCCGGAGGCGGGTCCGGAGGAGGGCGTGATCGCGGAGACGGAGGGCTGGTTGGGGTCCGGCGTCGGGGTGGGCGTGGGCGACGGCGTCGGCGTTCGCGTGCTGGTGGCCGTTCGCGTATTGCTCGGCGTGGGCGTCGGAGTCGGCACGAAGGGATCGAGACGGTAGACCCTACCGCCGAGGTCCGCGAGGTAGAGCTCCCCCGCCTCGTCTTCGCCAAAGGAGGACACCGAATACGACGTGGCCAGAAGGAGGCTTCTCGACCAGGTGCCGTCGTCACCTTCGCTCGCGGCGTAGAGATCGCCGAGACAGTTGTCCGAATAGACGTACTGCCCCGAGAGGGACGGGATCGCCGAGCCGCGGTAACGGTAGCCCCCGATGATCGCGCACCAGCCGCTGCTGTGAGTCTCCTCGAGAATCGGCAGCGTCAGGCCGGTCTGATCGCAGCCGGAGGAAGGGTTGTAGCAGTGGAATCCTTCCATGATGTGCCACCCGTAGTTCTCGCCTCCGGTACTCGAGGCAGGCTGGAAGTCGACCTCCTCGTAGAGGCTCTGCCCGACGTCGCCGATCAGCAAGTCGAACGTGGAGCGGTCGAAGGAGTAGCGCCACGGGTTGCGCACGCCGTAAGCCCAGATCTCCTCGCAGTGCCCCGAGCCGACGAAAGGGTTCGACGAGGGAATCCCGTACGGCGCGGCGTTGGCCTGCCCGCACGGGATTGCGCCCGCGCCGTCGACGTCGACGCGCAGGATCTTGCCGAGCAACTTGTCGAGGTTCTGCGCGTTGTTCGGCGGGTCGCCGCCGGATCCGCCGTCGCCCGTGCCCGCGTAGAGGTATCCATCCGCCGGACCGAAGGCGAGTTGCCCGCCGTAGTGGTTCGTATTCGTGGGATGCGGAATCACCAGGAGGATCTCGGCAGAGCCCGGGTCCGCGACGTTCGGGTCGGCGGCCGACACGGAGTAACGGGCGATCGTGATGTCGCCTGGGCTGACGAGCTTGTTGACGTAATAGACGTAGAAGTACCCGTTGCCGGCGTAGTCAGGGTGGAACGCCACGGACAGCAGGCCCCGCTCCCCGCCGTCAAATTCCACGAGGGAGGAGATGTCGAGGAACGGCGTGGTCAGGAGCGTCCCGGCCTGAGTGTAGATCCGGATGCGGCCGGGTTGCTCGACGACGAAGAGCCGCCCCGACCCGTCGTGGGCGTTGGTGACGTGGACGGGAGACACGAGCGTGCCCGGGAGGGCCGTCAGCATGACCGAGTCGCTCGACACGAGTGGCGCCGGGAGCCTTCGAACCGAGGACCGAGCCAGGCTCGCGGGCGGCCGGAGGAAGGTCAGGGAGACGACGAGCGCCGCCAGCGCACCGATGAGCGTCTTCATCGCATCCGCCGGACCGCGAGCTCGCGCCTCAGGAAGTGCGCTCGAGCTGCGTGAAGGTGAGGAGGATCAGGTCCGCACGGCGGCGCACGCCGTACTTCGCGAGCAGGTTCGAAACGTGAAATTTCGCCGTCCGCTCGGACATGTTCAGCTTGCTCGCGATCTCCTTGTTCGAGAGGTTCTCGAGCAAGGCGTCCATCACTTCCTTCTCCCGCCGCGAAAGACGGGCAGGGCCGGCGGGACCCCGCGGGCGCCGCGTCGACGTGATCGTTTCGTCCACGAAGCGCGACAACAGCGATCGGGGCACCCAGAAGCCGCCGCCGGCGACTTCGAGGACCGCTCGCGCGAGCTGCTCGTTCGCCTCGGCAAAAGTCAGGAGCCCCTTGGCGCCGAGGCGAAGGAGCGGGAAGGCCGCGGCCTGGTCGAAACGCTCCGAAACCACGATGACCCGGCCGCCGGGCTGGCGGCCCATCACTCCGACGACCAGAGCCTCCGTGGTCGGACGATGAGAGTGGCTCTCGAGCACGTAGACCGACGCCTTGGGAACCGCGAGCTTGCCGGGGTCTGCGATCAGGTCCGGCTCGAGGCGCCGACCGGTAACCGCGAGCGGGTGATCGGAGAGGAGTCGTTCAAACTCCGACAGGACGAGTGGATGAAAAGCGAGCAGGCAAACCGAGGACCTTCGGGTCGTCGCTGGCCTTGTCACTTTCCATCAGGGTACGCAATTTCCCCGTCCTCGGCAAGCCGGACCTGTTCGGCGGAACGGGTTCGTGCAGCCACGCGCCACCTGTACCACGTCGGCCTTCCCGACCAGTAGTTTTCGACGGCTCGCAAACCCCATCCTCATCGCGGATGAGAGAGGGTGGGTTCGGGAGAGCCGTCTGGCTTTTTCCGGCATTGTTCCTGGCGCTCGCGGCAAGGGGGCTCGCGACCGATTTCTACGTGGCGCCGAACGCGAGCGGCAGCGGCAACGGCAGCCTCGCCAATCCCTGGAAACTCCAGACGGCGTTGAACCAGCCGTCGGCGGTGCAGCCGGGCGACACGATCTGGCTGCGGGGCGGAACGTATCC
>DATJPZ010000125.1:0-34059 GCA_035506175.1 Thermoanaerobaculia bacterium
CCGATCTGCGAGATCGCCCGCGGCCGGAACGCCGGCCCGCGCCAGGATCGACGGCGCCGCGTCCTCCGGCCGGATCCGGACGGACTTCGGCACGCCGCCGCCCCCGTCGAACACGACCATGCGGCCGAGCGCGTCGGCGCCGCGGGGATGGCTGTCCGCGGCGAGCACGACGAGCACCAGCTCCCCCGAGGACGCGCGGCCGATCCACCGGGCCAGCGTCCCTTCGACCGCGGCGGCCGCCCTCCGCCGCGGCGCGGGCTCGTCGCGCGCGATGTCGCAGCCGGGAAGGTAGACAGTCGCGAGGCCGAATCCCTGGCGCAGCGCCTCGTCGAACACGGCCATCGCGACGCGGTCGGCCTCGACGCCGTCGTGCGCCCGCTCGAGGATCGCCCGGTTCTCCACGACCGTCGCGCCGGGCCAGGGCGCGGCCGCCCACCAGCCGACCGAGAGGCTCCGGATGCCGGCCGAGGCCGCGACCTCCCAGAAGTCGAGACGGCGGCGGTCGGCGCCCGAGACGGGGGCGTTCGACACGAGGCCGAGCGCCGGGCCCAGCCGCCGCAGGGACCAGGACGTCCCGAAGGGCGGCCGCAACGCCAGCGGCGAGCCGAGCGGGCGCACGCGCGCGAGCGCGCGAACGCCGTGATCGCGCGAGGACGTCCCCGTCGCGAGGTCCGTCCAGATCTCCGGGGGCGAGAGACGCTGTGCCGGCCACCAGCCCGTTGCCCCGGAAGCGAGCAGGCGCGCGGCGCCGGAGTCGCGGCCCGCGCCATCGAGGTCGAGTCCGTCGACCGCGAGCACGACGATCGCGATCGGCCTCGGGGCGACGCGCGGCGGCTCGGCTGCCGCCGGCTCGCGGCGCGGCAGGAGAAGCGCCACCGCGACGAGCAGGCCGGCGGCCGCGGCGCCGGCGAAGACGCGCCGGGCCGCGCCCCCGGGCAGCGATCCCGAGCGGGCGAACGCGCGCGCCAGGAATCCGAGGCGCACCGCCGCCGCGAGAAACAGGGCCGCCGACGCGACGGGAACGCCCCACAGCAGAGACCGCGGCGAGAGCTCGCGGGCGAGGCCGTACGTCCCGCCGATCCACAACGCGAAGACGATCGCCGCCGCCAGCAGCCCCGCGGCCGTCGAGGCCGGGCCCGGGCGGCGCGATCGGTCCGCGGCGAAGGCGGCGACGGCGGCGAGCAGCGCCGCGGGCAGGAGATCCGCGACGAAGACGTGGAGGAGGAGCGCTCCGGCCGCCGCCGGCGACGCGCCGAACCCCGGCTCGGAAGCCTCCACGGCAGCCAGCGCCGCGAGCGCTCCGCCGAGGGCACCGAAGATCACGGCCGGAAGAAACGCGCCGCCGCGGCCCTCGAACACCGGCCGGAAGAGAAGCTTTTCGACGCCGCCCTGGAGATAGCCGAGCTCCTTGAGTCTCGCCCGGGCCTCTTCGAGGCTCGGCCGCCCGTTCACGAGCGGCGGTCCCGGACCACCCGGGCGAGATCCGCGAGCACGGCGCCGCGCCGTCCGAGAGGCTCGAGCGCTCCGAGCGCCGCTTCGAGAAGCTCTTCCACGAGGCGGTGCGCCGAAGCCGGTCCGAGAACCGACGCGAAGTTGGCACGGTGCGCGTCGCGGCCCGTGTCCTTTCCCATCCGCACCGGATCGCCCTCGAGGTCGAGGAGGTCGTCGGTGATCTGGAACGCGAGGCCGAGATTGCGCGCGTAGGCCGTCAACGCCGAGAGCACGTTCTCGCTCGCGCCGCCGGCGATCGCGCCGCCGCGCACGGCCGCGACGAAGAGGGCGCCGGTCTTGCGCGCGTGGATCGCCTCGAGGTCGTCGAGGGCCAGGGCCTTCGGGTCGGCGGCGAGGTCGGCCGCCTGGCCCGCGCAGCAGCCCTCGGCGCCGACCGCCGCGGCGAGTTCGCGCGCGAGGCGGGCCCGCGCAGCCGGCGTGGCGCCGGGAGCGCCGCCGACGATCTCGAAGGCGCGCGCGAGCAGGGCCACCGCCGCGAGCTCGGCCGTGGCGACGCCGTGCACGCGGTGGATCGCGGGACGGCCGCGGCGCCGCCCGGCGTCGTCCATCGACGGCAGGTCGTCGAGCACGAGGGAGGCGGCGTGAACGAGCTCGACGGCGACCGCGGCGGCGAGCGCCGCCTCGCGGGGCGCCCGCGCCACGTCGCCCGCCGCGAGCGCGGCCAGCGGCCGGAGACGCTTTCCAGGGGACAAAGCCGCGTCGGCCATGGCGCGTCCGAGCGCCTCGGCGCGGGCGCCCGGCGGCGGAAGACTCTGGCCGAGGGCCTCCTCGAGCGACGGGCGGGCCGACGCCGCGAACCGGTCGAACGCGCCGGCACCCGCGGAGGAGGCCGTCAGGGGAACCCTAGCCGCGGAAGCTCGCCAGCGCCTCCGACTCCGATTCGTAGACGTCGAAAACGGTGATGAGCTGCGTCACGGTCAGCACGTCGTTGATCTTGGGCGGCAGGTGGAGAAGCTTGAGCTTTCCGCCCTTGTTCGTGACCGAGGTGTAGCAGCCGACGAGCTCGCCGATGCCCGACGAGTCGATCGTCGTGACTTCCTTCATGTCCACGAGGACGTTCTTCTTGCCCGAGTCGACGAGCTTGTTGATCGTCTCGCGCAGCTGCACGTCCCCGGACCCGATCGTGATCTTGCCCTTGAGCTCGACGACCTGAACGCCGCCGGCCTCGCGCACGTTGGTTTTCATTCCGCGCTCCCCTCCTTCTCGTTGACCGCCGCCAAATTCTTCTTCAAAACGATTTCCATGCCTCCGCTCGCGTGGCGCCGAAACCGGACGTCGTCCATGAACGTCCGCATGTAAAAGATGCCGCGGCCCGAAGTCTTCAGCCGGTTCTCGGGCGCCAGGGGGTCGGCCACCTCTTCCGGCTCGAAGCCCGGGCCTTCGTCCCGGATCGAGATCGCCAGCGTGTCACCCACGATGTCCATCTCGAGGTGCACGTGTTTCGACATGTCCTGCTGGTTGCCGTGCTTGATCGCGTTGGCGAGCCCCTCGCGCAGCGCCATCAGGATCCAATGCCGCAGCTCCTCCGGGACGTCCCGCCCTTCCAGCAGCTTCGAGCACAGGTGCTGCACCATCTCGATGTTCTCGAAACGGCTGGAAAGAGACATCCGGATCGGGCCGGGTTTGCTGGACGGTGACACTGCGCTCATGCACGGACTTTTTGAGTCGCGCGGATCTTAGTCCAAAGCCCCGAGTAAAAGGAAGCCGAAAGGGCGCCGTGCTACCCTCGGTCATGGCCCGAAAACGCCTCGCCGGCGCGGTCTTTCTCGCGCTCGCCGCGTCCCTGCTCCCGGCCGGAACCGACCTCCTCCCGGAGCGCGTGGCCGAGGTGTCCCGGCAGGTCGAGCAGGTGCGGGGGCGCAAGTTCGAGCGCCCCGTCCCGGCCGTCGAGCTCGACCCGGCCGAGGCCCGGCGCATCCTGAAGGCGAAGATCGTCGAATCGCTCCCCTCGTCGGCCGAGGAGTATTTCCGATCGCTCGCGATCCTCGGGCTGATCGACGACGCGCCCGGGATCCTCGACCGCCTGGTCGATTTCTACGCGTCCCAGGTCGTCGCCTTCTACGACCCCGAGCCGCGCCGCTTCTTCGTCGTGCGCGGGGCCGAGGGGGCCGTCTCGTCCGAGGTGCCGGACATGGCGGGGCTCGCCCAGAACCTCATCTACTCGCACGAGCTCATGCACGCGCTGCAGGACGAGACGATGAAGCTCGACGCGCGGACGAAAGCCCTGAAGGACGACAGCGACCGCGGCTTCGCCCTGCAGGCTCTCCTCGAGGGCGAGGCGACCTTCGTCATGGTCAAGGTCGCGTTGAAGGACATCCCCGGCGCCGACGAGAAGGCCGAGGCGGAGCTCGCGCCGCTGTTGACCGCGGGCGGCCTCGAGCGCGCGAACGTCCCCAAGGGCGTGCCCGCGTACTTCGTGGACCAGCTCTTCTTCCCCTACGCCGAGGGCTCGGCGTTCGTCCGCGCCGCCTACGAGAAGGGCGGCTGGGCCGAAGTCGACCGCTTCTGGCGAAACCCGCCGGTCTCGAGCGCCGAGATCATCCACGGCGCGCCGTACCCGCCGCCCGTCGAGGGACTGATTCCATCCAACGCGGCCCCCCTCTTTCCCGGGGCCCGCGTGGTCTACACCGACACGCTCGGCGAGTGGACGCTGCGCTTTCTCCTCGGCCGCGCCCTCCCGGAGGAGGAAGCCGCGGCGGCCTCCGCGGGCTGGCGGGGCGACCGGATCGCGTTCGTCGTCGCCGACGGCCGCATGGGCTACCTCTGGCGCCTCCGGTTCGACGATGCCGCCTCGGCCGAGCGCTTCGAGGCCGCGATCAGGAAGGCACGGGCTGGCAAACCGCTGCCTTCCCCCGAGTCGGTCCGGCGCAGCGGCCGGGACGTCACGCTCGCCGCGGGGCTCGCGAAGATCCCGGACTTCTAGAGGGACGGGTGACGCCACCCATCACTCCCTCTCCCCCCGTCGGGGGAGAGGGAAAATTCGGTGCGGCGTGAACGACATCTCGAGAACCGACATCGACGGCCAGAGTCCTAGCTCGCCGTGACGACGTCGGACTCGACGCGATTGCGGCCGGCGCGCTTGGCGCGGTAGAGCGCCCCGTCGGCGGCCGCGATCAGGTTCTCCGGCGACGAGGAGAGTCCGGGCGAGGCCGTGGCGACTCCCAGGCTGATCGTGACGATGCCGTTGGGCGCCTTCGGGTGCCGCGTCGCGACGCCCTCGACCCGCGCCCGCAGCATCTCGGCGACCGCGATGGCGCCCCGCGACGGCGTCGACGGCAGAACCGCGGCGAACTCCTCGCCGCCGTAGCGCGCCACGACGTCGCCCGGCCGCGTCAGCGCCTCGCGAATCTCGCCCGCCACGCGCCGGAGGCACTGGTCGCCGACCTGGTGGCCGCAGGCGTCGTTGAAGTCTTTGAAAAAGTCGATGTCGATCATGATGAGCGACAGCGGCATCTCGTCGCGCATGGCCCGCCGCCACTCGCGGGCGAGCGTCTCTTCGAAGCGCCGCCGGTTCGCGATGCCCGTCAGGGCATCGACCTCGGAGAGCTGCTGGAGCTTGGAGTTGGCCTCCTCGAGCTGCAGGGTGCGCTCGGCGACCGTCTGCTCGAGCTCCCGTTCGCGAGCGCGGGCCCGGGCGGCCCGCACGCGCGCGGCGCCGAAGCCGGCCAGCACCAACCCGGCGGCGCAGAGGCCGTAGAACCACGGCGTCTGCCGGAAATGCGGCTTCAACGCGAAGCGCACGACGGCGTCTTTCTCGCTCCAGACCCCGTCGTTGTTGGCCGCGCGCACGTGGAAGGCGTACCGGCCGGGCGGGATGTTCGTGTAGAAGGCGGTGCGCCGAGGGCCCGCTTCGATCCACTCCCGGTCGAAGCCGTCGAGCCGGTAGCGGAAGCCGACGCGGTCGGGGTCCACGAACGAGAGCCCGGCGTAGTGGAACTCGAGGTCGCCGCGGCCGGGCGGCACCTCGGCCGGGTCGCCCGGCGGGAGCGGCCGCCGGTCCACGAGAACTTCCTCCACGACGACGGGCGGCGGCAGCGCGTTGGTGTGGATGCGGTCGGGGTCGATGACGACGGCGCCCTCGATCGTCGGAAACCAGAGCTTGCCGTCGGCGGTTTTCCATCCGGCGGGCTGCGAGAAACCGGAGCACTCGGCCGAACGCATGCCGTCGGCCCGCCCGTAGGACTGGGAGACGACGGCGTCGCGGCGGCCCTCGGCGACCTCCTCGAGCTCGGCGCGGCGGACGCGGAAGATCCCCCGGCTGCAGCTCATCCAGAGGTTGTCGCGGCCGTCCTCCAGGATCTCGTACTGGACGTCGTCGAAGAGCCCCTGCTGCCGCGTGAACCGCGTGAACTTCCCGTCCTTGAACCGGTTCAGGCCGCCCCCGTCGGTGCCGATCCACAGGCAGCCGTCGCCATCCTCGTAGAGCGAGAGCACCGTGTCGTCCGACAGGCCGTCCTTGCGGGTGAACGCCGTGAACTTGCCGTGCGCGAAACGGTCGAGCCCGCCGCCCTCGGTGCCGAGCCAGAGCGCGCCGTCCCGGTCCTGCAGAATCGCGAGCACCGTCGCGCTCGAGATCCCTTCGCGCGTCCCGAAGACCTCGAACCCTCCGGCGCGCTCGCGGACGAGCCCGCCCGAGTCGGTGCCGATCCAGAGCGTGCCGTCGCGATCCCGGTAGAGGCAGCGGATGATCTCGCTCGGCAGGCCGTCGCGGACGTGGAACGCCCGGAACCGCGGCCCCTCGAGCACGTCGAGGCCGTCCCCCCACGTCCCGACCCAGAGCCGGCCCTTCCCGTCCTCGGCGATCGTCCGCACGAAGTCGCCGGAGAGCCCTTCGCGGGCGCCGAAGGCCGTGAAGACGCCGTCGCGGAACCGCGAGACGCCGGCTCCGCGCGTGCCGAGCCAGATCGCGCCATCCCGAGCCTGGAAGATCGTGCGCACGCGGTCGCTCGGGAGGCCTTCCTTCCTGGTGAAGGCCGTGAACTTTCCGTCCTCGAGCCGGTTGAGCCCGCCGGCGACCGTGCCGATCCAGAGGCTCGCCTCGCGGTCCTCGAAGATCGCGAGGACCGTATCGTCGGAAAGGCCCTCTCCCGGCGTGAACCGCGAGATCCGCCCGTCCGCCAGGCGCGCGAGGCCGCCGCTCTGACAGCCGATCCAGAGGTTCCCGTCGCGGTCTTCCTGGATCGACTCGACCGTGTCGCTCGCGAGGCCGTCCTTGGTCGTGTAGAAGGTGAACCTCCCGTCGCGCAGCCGGCCGATCCCGGAGCCGTCGGTGCCGACCCAGACGTCGCCGCGGCTGTCGACGAAGACCGACTGGATGGATTCGGCCGGCAGGCCCTCCCGGGCGCCGTAGACCGTGACCCTGCCGTCGCGGATGCGGTCGAGGCCGCCGCCGTCGGTGCCGACCCAGAGGCTCCCGTCGCGGTCCTCCGCGATCGACCAGATCCGGTCGTTGGACAGCCCGTCGCGCGACGTCAGCGCCGTGATCCGGCCGTCCTTCAGGCGGCTCAAGCCGCCGCCGCCCGTGCCGATCCAGAGAGCGCCTTCCCGGTCCTCGCAGATCGCGAGCACGCGGTCGTGGGAGAGCCCCTCCTTCGTCGTGTAGGCGGTCATGCGCCCGTCTTTGAAGAGGTGGAGGCCGCCCCACGTGCCGACCCAGAAGTTCCCCGCGCGGTCCTCGTAGAGGGCCTGCGTGTTGCTGTTCTGCATGCCGGGCGTGTTGCCCTTGTCGAAAACGGTGAACCGGACGCCGTCGAAGCGCACGAGGCCGCGCTCGGTGCCGAGCCAGATGTAGCCGTCGCGCGTCTGGAGGATCGCCTGAATCGAGTTCTGCGGGAGCCCGGAGTCGGTCTTCCAGACCTGATGGGCGTACTGCGTGATCGCCTTGGCGGGATCGAGCGCGCGGGCCGGCGTCGCGGCGAGGAGTCCGAGCGCCGCGGCCACCCGGGCCAGGGAGCGGCAGCCCCGGGGCAGGCCCGGAACGCGCCTGAGGATCATGGCCGATTTTATCAGGGCGTCCGGCCCTCTCCCGTCAGGTCGCCTGAACCTGGCTCAGGTACCACGGGATGACGACGAACATCTGGATCGCGTCGAACACCCCGTGCGCGGCGATGCAGGGCAGCACGCTTCGCGAGCGCGCGAACGTCACCGAGAGCACCGTCGAGATGACGAGGATTCCGACCAGCATCAGCGGCTGGCCGTACGCGCCGTGCGCGGCGGTGAACATGAGCGTCGCCGCCACCGCGCCGACGCGCGGCTGGAGGAAGGAGCGGAAGAAGAGCTCCTCCACGACCATGGCCGAAACGACGATGAGAAGCCGGACCCAGAGCGGGCGCGACACCAGCCAGACGATCGTCGGCGAGATCGCGCCGCCGGCGCCCGTCCCGCCGTCCGGACCGAACCGCTGGGACACGAGGTACCAGAGGCCGACGAGGATCATCGCGGTGACGATCGTGAGGAGCCAGCCGGCGATCCCGATCACGACGCCGCGGCCGAGCTCGGTCGCGGGCTCTTCGCTCCGGACCCGCAGGAACTCCGCGACCGAGTGCCGACCCGAGAGCGCGTAGTAGCAGGCGAGGAAGAACAGGAGCATGCCGTGCACGGCGAAGACCGACACGAGCGAGAGCTCCTTGGTCTCCGGCTGCGACCCGGCGAGGCCGCCCGCGAACGGGATCGCGACCGTCAGGAGCAGCACGCCCGCGAGCAGCCCCATCGCAATCGCGCGGCGCCCCGGCTCCTCGAACCCGTCCTCCACGAAGACCGCCCGGGAGCGCGCCTGCGCGAAGGACAGCAGGATGCCGAGACTTCCGGCGACGACGAGCAGGACGAACGTCAGGGAGCTCATGGAGTTTCGAGGGACAAGCGGCGCAGGTTAACTCAGGAGCCCCGGGGCCACAAGACCGCGTCCCGCACCGAACGCCGCGGCGCACCGATCGGCTAGGATTGCGGCGTGCCGGCGACCGCGCTACCCCTCGAGATCCGCGATGTCTCCAAGTCCTTCGCCGACCGCCGGGCCCTCGACGGCGTCTCGCTCGAGCTGCGGCCTTCCGAAATCCTCGGGCTCCTCGGCCCGAACGGCGCCGGCAAGACCACGCTGGTCCGCAGCGTCGCCAGCCGCGTCAGGCCCGAGAAAGGCTCGGTCCGGGTTCTCGGGTTCGACGCGACCGACGACCGCGCGCGCGCCGTCCGGGGCTGGGTGCCGCAGGAGATCGCCCTCTACCCGCTGCTGTCGCCCCGGGAGAACCTCTGGACCTTCGGCCGCTACCAGGGCCTGACCGGCCCGGTGCTCGACCGGGCGATCGCCGAGAGCCTGGAGTGGGTGGACCTTTCCGACCGCGCCGACGACAAGACCGACAAGCTCTCGGGCGGCATGAAGCGGCGCCTGAACATCGCGGCCGGGACGATCCACGGCCCGAAGGTGCTCCTGCTCGACGAGCCCACCGTCGGCGTGGACCCGCAGTCGCGCGAGCGCATCTACGCCATGATCGGCGAGTTGAAGGACCGCGGCGTTTCGCTCCTCTACACGACGCACTACATGGAGGAGGCCGAGCGCCTCTGCGACCGGATCGCGATCATCGACCACGGGCGGATCATCGCGTCGGGCACCAAGGACGACCTCGTCCGGCAGACGGTGGGCGCCCGCCAGGCCGTCACCATCGACGCCGCCGCCGAGATCCCGGCCGCGCTCGCCGGGAAACTCACGGCGCTCGGCGCGCAGCGGGACGGGCTCCAGGTGCGCGTCTCCGTCCAGGACCCCGCCGAAGCGATTCGGAATCTCCTCGAGCTCTTCCACGCCGAGCGCGTTCCGGTTCGCGACCTGACGCTGAAGACGCCCACGCTCGAGCAGGTCTTCCTGCAGCTGACCGGGCGGGAGCTGCGCGAATGAGCCTCATCCTCGCGGTCGCGAAGAACCGGCTCCTGAACCTGCGGCGCGACCGCGCCGCGTTCGTGCTGGCGTTCGTCCTCCCGGTGGCGTTCTTCACGATCCTGGCGAGCATCTTCGCGGGAGCCGGACGCGCCGCCACGCGCCAGATCGCGCTGGTCGTCGTCGACGAGGACCAGAGCGACGCCTCGAAACGGTTCGTGGCCGGACTGAAGGCCGAGGCCGGTCTCTCCGTCGGCCTCAAGCCCGGCCGCGAGGACGACCCGAACGGGCCGCTCTACACGGCCGCGCAGGCGGAGCAGGCCGTCCGCAAGGGCGACGTGCCCGCCGCCCTCGTGATCCCCAGGGGCTTCGGCGAACGAGCGATCGCGTTCGGCCCGGGGGCCGACCGCGTGGCGCTCCATCTCCTCGCCGACAGCGGGGATCCGATCGCGCCGCAGGTCGTCAACGGCCTGGTGCAGAAGGTCGCGATGACGTCGATGCCCGCGACGCTGGCCCGGACGGGCATGGCGCAGGTCGATCGGTGGAGCGGCGGCCTGACGCCGGAGCAGAAGGCGCGGATGGAGACGGCGATCGGCGAGATCGACAAGCCTCGCGGCGACGGCGCCGCCACGTCGGCCGCGCCGCGCGGGGCCGGCGGCCTCGTGGCCGTCGAGACGCGCGACGTCGTCGGCGAGAAGAAAAAGAACCCGACCGTGACGTTCTACGCCGCCGGGCTCGGCGTCATGTTCCTGCTCTTCTCGGCGACCGGGGCCGGGGGCGCGCTGATCGAGGAAGCCGAGAGCGGAACCCTCGACCGCATCCTGTCGACCCGCGTCTCGATGACGAAGCTCCTGCTCGGCAAGCTCCTCTATCTCTCGGGCGTCGGCGTGGCGCAGCTGACCCTGATGTTCGTCTGGGGCGCGATCTTCTTCGGCCTCGAGCTCTGGAGCCACATCCCCGGATTCCTGATCATGACGGCCGCGACGGCCCTGGTCTGCTCGGCCTTCGGCCTGATGCTCGCCTCGGTGTGCCGGTCCCGCATGCAGCTCGTGGCGCTCTCGAACCTGTCGATCCTCCTGATGTCGGCCCTCGGCGGGAGTCTCTTTCCCCGCTTCCTGATGTCCGAGAAGCTTCAGAAGATCGGCCTCATCACCTTGAACGCCTGGGCCCTGGACGGCTTCCAGAAGATCTTCTGGCGGGACGAGCCCCTCTGGGCGATCTGGCCGCAGGTGACCGTCCTCCTGGGGCTCGCGGTCGCCTTCTTCCTCGCGGCCCGGCGCATCGCCGAGCGCTGGGAAGCGGCCTGAAAGCCGGCGCCACCGGTATTTTTCCGAGTCGATTTCGAGGCCCGTTCCGGCGCAGTCTACGCGCGCGGGCCCAGAGGGCCCCGGACGAAGGGTGACCCTTCATGGCCGAGATCGCCTGGTTTGACGCGTTGATCGAGGAGACCCTGAGCGGCGTCGGCTTCTTCGTGGACTACGTCCAGCTCCACTTCAACCGCAATCCCCTGCTGAACGTCTACACGCCGATCCTCGTGACGGCCCGCGGCGCCACGCGGGCGACCGGCGACCCCGAGTTCGCCAACGCGCTCCTCGGGCAGATGAAGAAGCGCGTCGCCCGGGTCTCGATCGAGGCCGAGAAGAACATCTCCATCCATTTCGCCGACGAGTCCGTCCTGTCCTTTCCGACCGCCAAGGACGGGGCGTTCCCCGAGTCCTTCACGCTGTTCACGGACGCGGGCGTCTTCGAGGAGTAGGCCTCCTACTCGTACACCCGCTGGTTGATCGTCAGCCGCTCGAGGTAGACGGTCTCGCAGGAGTTGGGCCCCTCATCCGTCCGCGAGGTGCTCGTCGTCCAGCGAAACGCCGGATCCGAGATCCCCTCGACGTCGACGAGCCAGCCCTCGAGCCGGACGTCGTCGCCCTCGGCCACGCAGCCGAGCGCCCGCGCGAGGCGGCTCGTCGCCGGGATGACGTGCGTGTTGGCGCAGTGCGAGACGATCGTGCCGCGGTCGAGCGACGCGTCCCGGGTCCGCCAGAAGAAGAAGCGCGCGCCCTGGCTGTAGGAGATCCGGCCGGCGTAGGGCGGCGCGACGAGCGGTCCCCAGGCGAGAGCCAGGTCCTCCGGAAGAAGCGACCCGGCCGCGCCAAAACGATACGGTTCCTCGCCCACGACGCGCGCGCTCTCGTCCCAGCGGTACCGCGGCAGGATCCGGTAGCGATCGCGGCCCGCGGCGTGCTCGAACGGCGCCCGCTCCTCGGCCGTCTGGACGGGCTCGCGCGACACGTCGGGCCGGGCGGCGGCCCGGTGGCGCAGCAGCGCGAGCTCGACGGGATGCCGGACGGCGAAGGCCAGCACCGCCCCCCCGAAGAGGATCGCCGCGGTTCTCGTCCTCATGTCCGCGGAATTGTCGCTCCGATCAGTTCCCTGTTGACAAGCCGCCTCGGCGGCGACGGATAATCCGCCCCTTCCCGGCGGTATCGGCCCTGAAAACGGACGACCCGATCAAGGAGAACCGCATGCGCTCACGGCTTCCCGGCCCCCGCACGCTCCTCGCCCTCGGGCTCGCTCTCACGACCGCTTCGGCCGCGCTCGGGGCCGATCCTCCCGAGGACGGCGCCCGGAAGGCCGACCCCGCCGCCGACATCAACACGCCGCGCGAGGACGCCCGGAAGATCGCCTTCACGGCCGGCGAAGGAACGTGGACCTCCCTCGACGTGTCGCCCGACGGGCGCACGATCGTCTTCGACCTCCTCGGCGACATCTACGCCGTGGCGATCACCGGCGGCCCCGCGACCGCGCTCACGCGCGGCCCGGCCTACGACTCCCACCCGCGCTACGCGCCGGACGGCAAGACGATCGCGTTCACGTCCGACCGCAGCGGCATCGAAAACATCTGGCTCATGGACGCCGACGGCAAGAACCCGCGCGCGCTCACGACGGAGAAGGACGCCTACGTCCGGAGCGCCGCGTGGACGCCCGACGGCAACTACCTCGTGGCGCGCAAGGAGGACGGCAAGCGCGGCGGCATTCCGCCCGTGGAGCTCTGGATCTACCACCGCGAGGGCGGCGGCGGGATCAAGCTGACCTCCTCCGACGAGGTGAACAACGCCGGCGGCGCCGTCGTCTCGCGCGACGGCCGGTCGATCTACTACGAGGCGCGGCAGCGGCGTTTCGACTACATCCCGAACCTCCAGGACGGCCTCTGGCAGATCTACCGCTACGACCGCGACCTCGCCGACAGCTTCCCCGTCACGACCGGCTTCGGCGGCGCCGTGCGGCCGGCGATCTCGCCCGACGGGAAGACGCTCGTCTACGTCTCGCGGCGCGACGACGAGACCGTGCTCGTCGCCCGCGACCTCGCCGCCGGCAGCGAGCGGATCCTCGCGCGCGCCGTCACGCGCGACGAGGAGGAAGGGTTCGCCCAGATGGACCTCTGGCCGAACTACGCCTTCACGCCCGACGGCAAGACGCTCGTCTTCTCCGACAAGGGGCACCTGACGCGGCTCGACGTCGCGAGCGGCGCCCGCCAGGAGATCCCGTTCACGGCGCCCGTCGAGCAGTTCGTCGCGCCGCGCGTGACGTTCCAGGAGAAAGTCGAGCAGGGCCCGGTGCGCGCGCGCATCCTCCGCTGGCCGAGCCAGTCGCCCGACGGGCGCTGGATCGCGTTCGAGGCCTTCGGCCGCGTGTGGCTGCAGGAGATCTCGGGCGGCAGGACCGTCGGCGCGCCGCGCCGGCTGACGAAGGCCGACGCCGCGCTGCCGAAGCGCGAGTACGCGCCGGCCTTCTCGGCCGACGGCAAGTGGATCGCCTACGTGTCGTGGAGCGATGCGGGAGGCGGCCATGTCTGGAAGGCGGCCGCGGCCCCCGGCTCGGCGCCGGTGAAGCTGACGCGGCAGGCCGGCCACTACATGAACCCGGCGTGGTCGCCGAGGGGCGACCAGCTCGCGCTCGTGCGCGGGTCGGGCCTCGAGTTCCGCGGGCACCAGCCCGAGGAAGAAGACTTCTTCGAGATCGTCACGCTCGACGCCGCCGGGGGCGACCCGAGGCTCGTCACCGCGGACAAGCTCGGCGACGGACTGCGCTTTCACCCCCAGGTCTTCTGGAGCGCCGACGGCACGCGCCTCTGGTACCGCGATCCGATCGAGCGGAAGAAGCCGACCGACGACCCGAAGGCCGACCTCGTGGCCGTCCGGCCGGACGGGACCGACAAGCGCCGCTACATCCGCTTCCCGGCCGTCGACGACATCGTGCCCTCGCCCGACGGGCAGTGGATCGTGTTCACGTCGCGCGACAACGTCTACGTCACGGCGATGCCCGGCGTGCTGCTGAAGGAGCCGCCCGAGGTCTCGCTCAAGGAAGGGGCCGTGCCCGTGTACCGGCTCTCCGACGACGCCGGCGGCTACGTGCGCTGGGCCGACGGCGGCAAGACGATCACGTGGGCGCTCGCGAACACGTTCTACCGTCTGCCGCTCGCCGCGGCGCTCGACTTCGCGCGCGAGGAGCGGCGCAAGGCCGACGAGAAGGCGAAACAGCAGGAGGCGAAGAAGGGCTCGCCCGACACGGACAAGGAGAAGGCCGACAAGGAAAAGGAGAAAGTCCAGGAGTCGCGCGTGCCGAAGTCCGAGACGATCGAGATCGCGCTGACCGCGCCGCGGCCGGCGCCGGAAGGCTCGTTCCTCCTGCGCGGCGCGCGCGTCATCACGATGAAGGGCGAGGCGATCCTCGAGAACGCGGACGTCCTCGTGACGGGCAACCGGATCGCCGCCGTCGGCCCGACCGGGACGCTGACCGTTCCCGCCGGCGCGCGGGTCTACGACGCGAAGGGCGAGACGATCCTCCCCGGTTTCATCGACACCCACGCGCACCTTCACTACTCGGGCTTCGAGCTCTTCCCGGAAGCGAAGTGGGAGTACCTGGCGAATCTGGCCTATGGCGTGACGACCGTCTACGACCCGTCCGCGCCGTCGCTCGACGTCTTCGCCCAGGCCGAGGACGTGGAAGCCGGCCTCATGGTCGGGCCGCGCGTCTACTCCTCCGGCGACGTCCTCTACGGCGGCCAGCAGGCCGGCATCTTCGCCGAGGTCAACAACCTCGACGACGCGAAGCACCAGGTCCGCCGCATGAAGGCGTACGGGGCGCGGATGATCAAGGTCTACCAGCAGCCGCGGCGCTCGCAGCGGATCTATTTCGCCGAGGCGTGCCGCGAGCTCCACATGCTCCTGACCGCCGAGGGCGCGGGCGAGTTCCAGACCGACCTGACGATGGCGATGGACGGCTTCACGGCCTGGGAGCACGCGCTGCCGGTCGCCCTCGGGAAGGACGCGGTCGACTTCCTGGCCAGATCCACGACGTTCTACACGCCGACGCTGCTCGTCGCCTACGGCGGGCCGTGGGGCGAGCTCTACTACTGGCAGACGGCCAACCCGCACGACGACCCGAAGCTGAACCGCTTCGTGCCCCACGAGGGCCTGGACCGCATGGCGCGCCGCCATCCGTGGATCTGGCCGGCCGAGTACCACTTCCCCACCGTGGCGCACGGCGCCGCCCAGGTCCTGCGGGCCGGCGGCAACGTCGCCCTCGGCGCGCACGGGCAGCTCCAGGGCCTCGGCCCGCACTGGGAGATCTGGGCGATGGCCGGCGAAGGGGCGACGCAGAAGAACTGGGCGATGACGCCGATGGAGGCGCTGCGCGCGTCGACGATCCTCGCGGCCGAGAAAATCGGATTCCAGCCGGACCTCGGCTCGATCGAGGCCGGCAAGCTCGCCGACTTCATGGTCCTCGACGCCAACCCGCTCGACGACATCCACAACACGACGAAGATCCGGTGGGTCGTCAAGAACGGCGAGATGTGGGAGGCCGAGACGATGAAGAAGATCTGGCCCCACGAGGAGCCGGCGCCGACGTTCTTCTGGAAGAAGTAGCCGAGCCGAGTCCTTCTCCCCCCTGCCCTCTCCCCCCGACGGGGGAGAGGGGGTCGGTAGGCGGTAGACTCCGCGGCCATGAAGCGTTTCTTCAAGTGGGTCTTCGGCATCGTCGACGTCGCGTTCATCGTCGTCGTCACGCTCGTCTTCGTGCGAGCCTGCGACGCGCGGAGCAAGCCGCCGCTCCAGCCGTGGCACGGGACGCTCGCCGGCGAGGTCCGCGCGAAGGACATCGGTCCGTCCGCGACGCTCGCCGACTACCTCCGCCTCGAGGACGCCCTTTTTGCCGAGATGAAGGAAAAGATCATCGTCCCCGGGGCCCCCGACACCCGAGAGCGCTTGAGCCGCTACGCCGCCGAAGGCGTCACGAACCCGCTGCGTTTCGCCAGGAACTGGAACCACACCTACGAGCTCGTCCCCGAGGGCGAGGTCCGCGGCGGCGTCCTGCTCCTTCACGGCCTGACCGACTCGCCGTACAGCGTCCGCGCCGAAGCCGAGGTCTACGCCCAGGAAGGCTTCTACGCGCTCGCGCTGCGGGTCCCCGGCCACGGCACGATCCCCGGCGCCCTGACCGAGGCGCGCTGGGAGGACTGGCGCGCGGCGGCGCGCCTGGGCGCCCGCGCGGTCCGGGCGCGCGTCGGGCCGAACCTCCCCTTTCACATCGTCGGCTACTCCAACGGCGGCGCGCTCGCCGTCCAGTACGCCCTCGACGCGCTCGACGACGCCTCCCTCCCCAGGGCGAACCGCGTCGTCCTGCTGTCGCCCATGATCGGCGTCACGCGCTTTGCCGGCGCCGCGACCGCGATGGCAAAGCTCGTCGGCGCGGTCGGCGCAATCCCCTACTTCGCCCAGTCGCGCTGGCTCGACATCCAGCCCGAGTTCAACCCGTTCAAGTACAACTCCTTCCCCGCCTACGCCGGGCAGCAGACGACCGAGATCACGCGCGAGATCCAGGCCTCGATCGACCGGGAGGCCGCGGCCAACCGGATCCTGGCGCTCCCGCCGATCCTCGCCTTTGCCTCGCTCGTCGACTCGACGGTCGACACGTGGTCGACCGTCGACGCGCTCTTCGGCAGGCTCCAGGACAACGGCAGCGAGCTCGTCCTCTTCGACGTCAACCGCTCGGCCGTCGAGCTCGGTCTTCTCGCGAAGGACTATGACGACCGGCTCGCGGCGCTGCTCGCGAAGCCGGACCGCCACTATCGGCTCTCGCTCGTCACGAACGTCCGCGGCGGCGCGCCCGACGTCGTCGTCAGGACCCTGCCGCCGGGCTCGACCACGGCGACCGAGGAAAACCCGGGTCTCGCGTGGCCGCCGCAGATCTTCTCGCTCTCGCACCTGGCCGTCCCGTTCCGGCCGGACGACCCGCTCTTCGGCATCGCGCCCGACATGGCGCAGAACTACGGGCTGCGGCTCGGCCTGCTCGCGCCGCGCGGGGAGAAAGGCGTGCTGACGGTCCCGCTCGACCAGTTGATGCGCCTGAACTGCAACCCGTTCTTCCCCTATCTCGAGAGAAAGATTCGCGAGGGGATCAGGAAGTAGGCGCCTCGCCCAGCCGCTCGAGAACGTAGCGGCGGATGTCGAGGCTCGAGTCCTCCATGGGCGCGTAGTAGCCGAAGCGGTGGACCCGCGAGGACGTCCCGCGCTGGACCTCCTCGCAGATCGCCCAGTCCTGGCGGTTGATGAGGTCCCAGAATTCCACCGCGTCGGACGGGTCGAATCCGGGCCGGGCCGCCTCGGCGGGGTCGAAGAGGAACTCGCACACGACGCGCGTCCGGTCCGGAGCCTCCGGCAGCAGGCGAAAAGCGGCCACGTGGTCGGCGGAGAGCGACAGGAAGAGGTTCGGGTAGACGAGCTCGCCCTTGTGGCGCGTCCGCTCCTCCTCCGACAGCCCTGCAAACGGCGCGCGCGGCGTCGTGCCGGAGCGCGTGAACGTGAACGCCCCGTCGCGATGCGGCACCCCGCGGTCCCAGTCGAGGCCCGCGCCGCCCTGTTCCCTGAACGCGGGGACCACCTCGCAGAGCTCCGGGTGCACGCCCGCGCAGTGGTAGCACTCGTTGTAGTTCTCGGCGACGACCTTCCAGTTGGCGCGGACGTCGTACTCGAGGCGGTGCGAGGTGACGAGCGACGCGAGCGGGTAGCGCGCGAGGCGGGCGGCGACCGGGCCGAGCCACCGCTCGAAGTCGCGGCCGACCGGGCCCGCGGGCCAGAGGTTCAGGAAGAAGAAGCCGCCCCACTCCGCGATCCCGACGGGATGGAGCGAGAAGTCCTCCTCGCGCAGCGCCGGGTCCTGGTTCAGAAAGGGCGCGCCGAGGAGCTTCCCGTCCAGATCGTAGGTCCAGGCGTGGTACGGACAGCGGATCGTCGGGCCCGCCGCGTCGCCCGCGCAGAGCCGGGCGCCGCGGTGGCGGCAGACGTTGTAGTGCGCCTTCAGCCGGCCCCGGCTCGTCCGCGCGACGAGCAGGCTCTCGCCGAGGAGCTCGAGAACCTTCACGGTCCCGGCCTCCGGCAGCCCGTCGCTCCGGCCCGCGCACACCCACTCGCGGCTGAAGATCCGCTCGCGCTCCTTCGCGAAGATCTCCGGCGAGAGGTAGTACTCCGAGGGCAGCGACTTCTCGAGCGTCAGGCGCGCCGCCCTCCGGACGCGGCGTCCTTTTCGTGACCGTAGTACTCGAAGGCCGACATCGGCTTCGAATAGTCGACCCGCCACTGGCGATTTTCCTGCGGGAGCTTCCCGAGGGCCCGCGCCATCTCGCGGACGTGGATCGCGACCGAGCCGCAGCAGGAGCCGATGTAGTCGATGCCGAGGTCCCGCGCCTGCTCCGCCCAGCGGGCCATCTCGCGGCGCGAGTGCTGGAGCGGGTCGAGCTCGAACGGGAACGCGGGCAGGCTCGTGAAGTCGGGCTTCTCGGCGGTCGTCCGGTAGCCGACGGGCTGACACGCGACGAAGCCGGAGACGGCCTTGCGCATCTCCTCGATCAGAGGCAGGGTCGTGTCGGGGCCGCGCAGGCAGTTGATGCCGACGACGTCGGCACCCGCGTCCTGGAGCGCCCGCGCGCAGTCGGCCGGCGTCTTGCCGTCGGTGGTGATCGGCTGGTTCTCGAAACAGACGGTGACCATCACCGGGAGCTTCGTCTTCTTCGCTGCCGCGACGGCGATCAGCGCCTCCCCCAGGAACGAGAAGGTCTCGCCGATCACGAAGTCGACGCCGGCGTCGACCTGGACGGCAAGCTGCTCGTCGAAGGTCCGGCGCACGCGGTCGGCGGCGGAGGGGCTGCCGGGCTCGTACATCCACGTCAGCGAAATGTTCCCGGCCACGAGACATCGGTCGCCCGCGACCTCGCGGGCGATCCGCACGGCGGCGCGATTCAGGTCCTCGAGCCGATTCTCGAGCCCGACCGTCGCGAGCTTGTCGCGGCTGGCGTAGAAGGTCAGCGCCTGGAGCACTTCCGCCCCCGCCTCGCGAAACTCGGTGTGAAGCTCCCGCAGCGCCTCGGGCCGCGTCAGGGCGACCTCGGGCGTGAACGGACCGGCGCGCACCCAGCCGCGCTTCTCGAGCTCGAGCAGATAACCGCCGTCGCCGAGGACGGGACCGTCTTTGAGACGTTCGAGGATGTTCTTCTTCAAGGCAGCCTCCTCCCCATGAAGTCGAAAATCACGTGTATGCCGCCGGCTCTTCGTCGCCGTACTCGAACTCGGCCTTGATGAGCTCGCCCCGCGCGAAGCGCCCCGGGTCGAAGGCCGCGACGTCGACCGAAGCCGCCTTGCCGTCGAGCAGCAGCTCGGAGACCACGAGGCCGACCGCGGGCGAGATCTTGAAGCCCATGCCGGAGAAGCCGCAGACGATCCAGAGGCCGGCCACGCCGGGCGTCTGCCCGATCAGCGGCCGGAAATCGGGCGAGACGTCGTAGACGCCGGTCACGCCGCGCCAGATCGCCGCGTCCTCGAGCGCCGGCACGCGGCCGACGGCGCGCGCGACGAGCCCGGCGAGCGAATCGGAGCTCGCCGACTGGGCGAAGGAGTCCGGGTCGACGCCGCGCTTGCCCCAGAAGTCGCCGACGAGCGTCAGGCCGCCGACCTCGGGACGGAAGTAGGTCGTCGTGATCCCGTCGATGCAGGCCGGCCCGACGCCCGCGGATCCCGGCGGGTCTTTCAGGATCGCGACCTCGTGGTACTCCCCTTCGACGGGCAGGTCGAAGCCGACCCGTGCGAAGAGCGGCCGGCTCCACGGCCCGGTCGCCGCGACGACGACGGGCGCCGAGACCGGGCCCCGGTCGGTGTCGACGCCGGCCACGCGGCCGCCGTCGACGAGAAACCGCGTCGCGCGCGTCTGCGAGCGGTAGGCGACGCCCATCTCCCGGGCGCGCTCGAGAAAATCGGTGGCGACGCCGGCCCCGTCGCCGTGCCCGGACCCCGGCTCCCATGCCGCGCAGGGCACGTCGTCCACGTTCCACGCGGGCGCGATCGCGGCGAGCTCGCGCCGGTCCACGACCCGGGCGTCCACCCCGCGCGCGCGCTGCATCGCGACGTTCTGCTCGAGGCGCGGGAGCTCCGGCTCCGGAACGATCCGCACGAAGCCGGTCTGCCGGAAGTGCCCGTCGCGCCCGACGTAGTTCTTCCAGTCTCGGAAGATCGCCAGGCTCCGGACCGCGAGGTCCACCTCCGGCGGAAAGCTGTAGTGCATGCGCACGAGCGCGGAGGACCGGCCGCTGCCGCCCGAGGCGACGTCGCCCTTGTCCAGGACGAGGACGCGTCCCGCGCCGCGGCGCGCCAGGTGAAACGCGATCGACGCGCCCATGACCCCGGCGCCGAGGACGACGACGTCGGCCGAGCGCGGGAGCTCGCCGCTCACGCCGCGCCCCGCTTCCAGTCGCGCAGGACCTGGCGCGAGGCGTTGTGGCCGGGAGCGCCCGTCACGCCGCCGCCCGGGTGCGCGCCCGCGCCGCAGAGATAAAGGCCGGCGACCGGCGTCCGGTAGCGCGCGAAGCCCGCCACGGGCCGCAGGAAAAAGAGCTGCTCGAGCGAGAGGTCGCCGTGGAAGATGTTGCCCTCGGTCAGGCCGTAGGTCCGCTCGAGGTCGAGCGGCGTGAGGACCTGCCGGGCGATGACCGACCCGGGCACGTTCGGAGCGTATTCGGCGATCTTCGCGACGACGCGGTCGCCCAGGAGCTCGCGCTTTTCGTCCCAGGTTCCCGCGTTCAGCCGGTAGGGCACGTACTGCACGAAGCAGGTCATGACGTGGCGGCCTTCCGGGGCGAGCGACGGATCCACGTTCGACGCCACGACGCAGTCGACCCAGAGCTCCTCGGGAAGCTCGCCCGAGCGGGCGATTCCGTAGCAGCGCTCGGCGAACTCGAGCGACGGGACGAGCGTGAAGAGCGCGCGCTCCGATCGCCGGAACCCCTGCGGCATCGCCTGGACCCGCGGCTCCTCGGAGAGGACGAAGTTGACCTTCGCGCAGGGACCGTCCATCTTGATCCCGGCGACGGCGCGCCGGAAGTCCTCGGGCAGCTCCCGCTCGTCGAGGAGCCCGAGGAAGGTCCGTTTCGGGTCCGCGTTCGAGACGACGACCTTCGCGGCGATCTCGGTGCCGTCCTCGAGCACGACGCCGCGCGCGCGGCCGCCGGACACCCGGATCCGAGCGACCGGCGCGCCCGTGCGCACGTCGGCGCCGAAGCCCCGCGCCGCCGCCTCCATCGCCTGCGTGATCGCGCCCATGCCGCCGAGGACGTGGCCGTAGAACCCCTGGAGCTCGTGCTCGCCGCCCGAGAGCAGGTGAAAGAGCAGGCCGAGCGCCGTGCCGGGCGCGTACGGGCCGCCGTGCTTGCCGTAGACGTTGTTGGCGAGAAAGAGCGTCTTGACCTTCTCGGACTCGTAGTGGCGGTCGAGGAAGTCGCCCAGGCTTCCCGTCAGGAACGAAACCATGCGGCCGATCTCGGCGCCCGTGATCCCGCGGAAACGGCGGCCCACGCGCAGCGCCTCGAGCAGACCCGGCAGGCCGCGCGCGCCGACGTCGGGCGGCGGCTCGAGGAAGAACGGCTGGAGATAGCGCGCGAGCTTCTTCAGCTCGTCGTCGACGCGCACGAAAGTCTTCGCGTCGGCCTCCGACAGCTTCGAAATCTCGCGGACCGTCTTCTCCCGATCGGACCACCACGCGGCCGCCGACCCGTCCGGAAACGGCACGAGGAGCGCGGGATCGCACGGCACCATCCGGAGCCCGTGCCGCGGCAGGTCGAGATCCGCGATGACCTCGGGCCGGAGCATGCTCGCGATGTACGACGTCGTCGAGGCGCGGCAGCCCGGCGCGATTTCCTCGGTGACGCACGCGCCGCCCACGATCGCGCGCCGCTCGAGCACGAGCGTCGAGAGGCCGGCGCGGGCGAGGTACGCCGCCGCCGTCAGGCCGTTGTGGCCCGCGCCCACGACCACCGCGTCGTACGAACGGCGGGTCTTCTGATCCGCAGTCATTGCTGCCTGCTACTCGTATTTTTAAGCTAGCACAGGTTGATTCAGGCGCAGCCGTTTTGTAAGCTGACCAATAGTCATGAGAAGCACAGACGACCGTTCCGCTCCCGCGCGCCTGGCGGCGCCCCAGCCGAGGGCCGAGGCCAAGCGCGCGCGCATCCTCGAAGCCGCCATGCGCCACTTCGCCGAGCGCGGCTACCACGCCACGCGCATCGAGGACATCGCCACCGAGCTCTCGATCGCCAAGGGCTCCGTGTTCCAGCACTTCGGCAGCAAGGAGGGGCTCTTTCTCGCCGGCTACAAGAAGGCGGTGACCTCCTTCCCGGCCTGGCTCGACGCGCCGCCGGAGATCGTGGCGCGCGGGTTCTTCGCGATCCTGCGCTACTGGCTGGAGAGGACCGACCGCCTCGTCCGCGAGAACTGGATCCCCTACCGGATCGCGCTCCTCGGCAACTACGGCACCGACCTGAAGCTGCGCCAGGAGATCAACCGGTTCCTGCGCGACCGCGATCCGTACGGCACCGGCGCCTTCGTCCGGCTCGGCGTCGAGCGCGACGAGGTGCGGGCCGACATCGACGAAGCCATGATCGTCTCGATCCTGGAGTGGACCGTCGAGCGCTTCCAGGACGCCCTGCTGACCGAAGAGCTCGACCCGGGGCTCTTCTCGCGGCAGGGCAACCGTGCCGAGAAGACGGGCGCCCGCATCGAGCAGTTCCTGGACCTCCTCGCGGGCGCCATCGCGTCGCGGGCTCCGGCGCGGCCGCGCGCCGCGCGCGCGAAGGAGCGCCGCGCATGACGCCGGACCCGGGCACGTTCCGCTTCGACGCCGACCTCGCGTCGGCGGCGACGATCCCGTCGACGTGGTACCGGGACCCCGCCATCCTCGAGCGCGAGCAGGACCGCGTCTTCGGCAGGACCTGGCAGCTGGTCGGCCACAGCGAGCAGGTGCGCCTGCCCGGCGACTATTTCACCTGCACCGTCGCCGCCGAGCCCCTCGTGATCGCGCGGGCCGAGGACGGCCGGATCCGGGCGTTCTCGAACGTGTGCCGCCACCGCGCCGGGCCCGTCGCCCGCGGCGCCGGCCACCGCAAGGCGCTGATGTGCGGGTATCACGGCTGGACCTACTCGCTCGACGGCCGGCTGCAGTCCACCCCCGAGTGGGACGGCGTGCAGTGCTTCGACAGAAGCGCGCAGAACCTGCCCCCCGTGCGGGTCGAAGCCTGGGGCCCGTTTCTCTTCGCGTGCCTCGACGCGGCCGCGCCGGCCCTGACCGAGGTGCTCGGCTCGATCCCGGCGGAGACCGCGCACCTGCCGCTCGAGCACATGAGCCTCTTCAAGAAGATCGACTACGAGGTCGCCTGCAACTGGAAGGTCTACGTCGACAACTACCTCGAGGGGTACCACATCCCGATCGTGCACCCCGAGCTCTTCCAGGAGCTCGACTACCGCGCCTACAAGGTCGAGACGGCGTCGTACCACTCCAAGCAGCACGCGCCGATCCGGTCGAAGAACGAAGACTCGCTCTATCGGCGGAACCTGCCCGAAGGCGCGCAGCCCGAGGCGCTCTACTACTGGGTCTTTCCCAACCTGATGCTGAATCTCTACCCCGACAACCTGCAGACGAACATCATCCTGCCGCTCGGGCCCGACCGGACGCTGACCCGCTTCGAGTGGTACGTCCTCGAACCGAACAGCCCGGGTGTCGCCGAGGAGTTCGCGCGCTCGTTCGCGTTCAGCGACCAGGTGCAGCAGGAAGACATCGCGATCTGCGAGGCCGTCCAGAAGGGGCTGCGCTCGCGCACCTACGATCGCGGGCGCTACTCGGTGCTCCGCGAGAACGGCCTCCACCACTTCCACGAGCTGCTGACCCGCGCGCTGCGCTGATCGCGCGCTCCGCCGGCGTCCTGCGATAGTCTGCCCGCCATCGCCGACCTTCCGGAAAACGAACGCCGGGCGACGGGCTCGCACCCGGACGGACTCCATCGGGCGATGGGGTTCCGGGACGTCCTGCTCTTCATCATCACGGCCGGCACCAACCTCCAGTGGGTCGCCACCGCGGCCGCCGGCGGCGCGTCGTCGATCGTCGTCTGGTTCATCGGGTTCTTCGCGATGGCGCTGCCGCTCGCGATCTGCGTCATCGCTCTGTCGTCGCGCCACCCGGAAGAGGGCGGCGTGTACGTCTGGGCCAAGCTGGCGTTCGGCGACTTCGCCGGGTTCATCACGGGGTGGACGTACTGGATGTCGAACCTCCCGTACTTTCCCGGGGTCCTCTACTTCGCGGCCGCCAATGCGCTCTACGCCGGCGGATCGCGCTGGATCGGGTACTCGGCGAGCGCGCCCTATTTCATCGTCGCGTCCCTGATCGGCCTGACGATCGGCACGATCGTCAACGTCGCGGGCGTCGAGATCGGCAAGTGGCTCTCCAACATCGGGGCGGTCGCCCGCTGGCTCGCGACCGCCCTGCTCGTCGTCATCGGGGTCGCGGCCTGGGCCAGGCTCGGGTCGGCGACGCACTTCTCGGCCGGGGCGCTGCTGCCCGGGACGCACCTGAAGGACATCATCTTCTGGTCGACGATCGCGTTCGCCCTGACGGGCCTCGAGTCGGCGTCGTTCATGGGCGACGAGATCCGCGACGCGCGCCGAACGGTCCCGCGCGCGATCCTCGTTTCGCTGCCGATCGTCCTCGTGATCTACCTCGCCGGCACGCTCTCCGTGCTCGCCGCCATCCCGGCCGGCGAGGTCACGAGCCTCCAGTCGATCATGCAGGCGGTCGCGCGCGCCGAGTCTCGCATCGGCCTGACGGGCTTCTCGCCGATCGCGGGCGCGCTGATCGCGGTGACGGCCCTCGGGAGCGTCGGCGCCTGGCTCGCGTCCGTGGCTCGCATCCCGTTCGTCGCGGGCCTCGACCACTTCCTCCCCGCCGGGTTCGGCCGCGTCCACCCGCGCTGGGGCACGCCCTGGGCCGCGCTCGTCGTGCAGGCCGGCGTGACCGCGGTCTTCGTGTTTCTCGGCCAGGCCGGCACGAGCGTGCGCGGCGCCTACGACGCCTTCGTCAGCATGACGATCATCTGGTACTTCATCCCGTTCCTGTACCTCTTCGCGGCCGCCATCAAGCTGCGCGGTGAAGCCCGGGTCCCCGGTTTCCGGATTCCCGGCGGGAGCGCCGGCGTCGCCATCCTCGGCGTCGTCGGGCTCGTGACGACGCTCGGCTCCATCTTCCTTTCGCTCGTGCCCGCGGAGGACAACCCGAGCCCGGCGCTCGCCGTCGTCAAGGTCCTCGGCCTGACGATCGTGATGGTGACCCTCGGCGTCGTGGTCTACGCGCGCGGCCGCCGAAGGGCCTAGGACGCCGCCGCCGGGACGACGCGGCGGGACGCGAGCGCGGCCGCGAGCCAGACCGCGTCGGCGACGAGAAGCAGGTCCGTCAGCGCGTGGAAGACGTAGAAGTGTCGCGCGAGATCGCCGTGCGCGTTCGAGAGCACGCAGATCGAAAAAGCGAGCGCGGCCATCGCGACGAGAAGGACGAGGCCTTCGCGCGCGAGGCGGCCGCGGGGAGACGCGCGCCTCCAGCTCGCCGCGACGGCGGCGAGGGTCGCGGCCCACAGCGCGCCGATCCAGAGAAGCGGATGGCCCGGGAGCGCGAGCCGCATCCCGCTCCACAGCGAGAACGCGCTCGCCTTCGCTCCCGGCGGCACGCCCTCGCGGTGCTCGAGGTTGCCGAACCGCGGGTGCCTCAGGCGAAGCGCCTCGCGCCCGCCGCTCCGGACGGTCTCGACGAGGCGATCGGGATGCGCCGCGTAGAAGCCGAGCAGCCTCGTGTAGCTGAAACGCCCGAGAAACGCGGCCCGAAACGCCGGGTCCTGGAACGGGCTCGACGGCAGGTAGGCCGACTTCCCGACCGCCGAGACCCAGGACGGGTCGAGGCCGAGGTCCCGCAGGTCCCGCTCGGGCTCGGGCGAAGACGGCAGCAGCTCCATGAACACCTTGTGGTACCGGGCGACGTCCGCGATCTCGGGCGGCGTCTGCCGGATGTCCCAGAGCGAGAAGGCGGCGAGCAGCGCCGCCGCCGAGACGATCGCCGCCTTGCGGGGGCGGCCCGAGACGGCGGCGACCCGAACGGCGAAGGCGGCGAGCAGCAGCCCCTGGAGCGCCTCCTGCGGCTTCGAGCCCGAGTACCCGACCGCGAAGGCGAGCCACGCGGCGGCCCACGCGGGCCCCGCCCGCTCGGGAAAGGCGACGCCCCGGGCGAGAAGGCCGAGCGTCGGCAGGAGAAACACGAGCGAGGCGGCCTGGCTGTAGAAGGAGTTCAGCGGCGCCGCGTACCCGACGTCGGTGAAGACGAAAACGAGGAGCACCGCGGCGGTCCAGCGGGCCCCGGGCGGAAGCGGCTCCGTCGCCGAGAGGAGCAGGCCGAGGCCGGCGACGAGGAGGAGCGCGTGCAGCGCGCCGAGCCAGCGGAGGTCGAACGCGCCGTCCTTCTCGAACGGGCGGCTGACGGACTTCGCCACGCGGGCGAGCAGCGTCTCCGAGGTCTTCAGTCCGGTCGGATACCAGCCCGCGGGCGCCTCCTCGAAGCGCCTCACGACCCAGGAGAAATACTTTTCGGATCGCTCGGTCGCCGCCGCGCGCAGGCCGACGGGGCCGAGGACGCGCTCGAAGTCTCCGTTGTTGGCGAGGCCGACGATGGGAGGGACGAGGAGCTGTCCCGCGAGCAGCGCCGCCGCCACGGCGACGGCCGCGACCACGACGGGCCGCACGCCCGCGAGACGAACCGGCGCCGCGTCGCTCACGGACGCCCATTATGCCGGGCCCGGCCGGCGCTCAGGGACCCGAGAGCGTCAGGCCGAACGTGGCGTCGAGAAACGCGGCCATCTGCGCCCGCGTGTTGGGGCTGTCGGGACAGTAGTTGCCGCCCCCGCAGCCGGCCGTGATCCCCTCGGCCGCGAGCTCTTCGATCCAGGGCGCGAAGTTGTTCGAGGCGGGGACGTCGTCGAAGACGCCGATCGCGGGCGGCGGCGCGTAGGCGCTCCCGTGCGCCGCCTTGAGCAGGAAGACCGCCATCTGCGCGCGCGTCACCGGTTGATCCGGGCAGTAGCGCGTCACGTCGCAGCCGGCCGTGATCCCGGTGTCGGCGAGGTCCTCGATCCAGTCGAGCGCGAAGGAGCCCGGAGGGACGTCGGCAAAGCGCGTCCCGGTGCCGGGCGGCGGCACGTACCCGGCCCAGAGCTTTCCTTTCAGAAGGAAGACGGCCATCTGCGCCCGCGTCACCGAGTCGCCCGGGCAGTACCCGCCGCCGCTGCATCCCGCCGTGACCCCGTGGTGGAAGAGCGTTTCGATCCTGGCGTAGAAGGGATCCGACACGGGCACGTCGGCGAAACTCGCACCGACGTGAAGCGTCCACGTCTTCGCGGCCGCGCCGCCGACGGTCTCGGTGAAGACGGCGTCCCAGTGGAGCGCCGGCCGCCCCGCCGGGCTCGAGAGCGTCAGCGCGTAGCAGTCTCCCGTCGCGTCGAAACAGCTCGCGGGCGCTCCGAACGCCGGCGCGCCGTAGGCTGCCGACGCGTCGTCGATCGTGTACGACGCCCCCGCGGGGCCGCCGAAGCCGGACGCCGTGCCGGCCAGCGGCGCGGAAGCCGACGGCGGGTTCTCCCAGGAAGGTTCGACCAGGACGGTTTCGCCCGGCTCGAGAACGCCGTTCTGGTTCGACGCGCCGCCGGCGTGCGCGTCGACGGCGAGAGCCGGCGCGAGCGGCGGCTGCCAGCCGAGCTGGACGACCTCGAAGTCGTCCGCCGTCAGCGCCCCGAAGGCCGGGTTCAGGACGCCGTTGTCCCAGCGGTCGTCCCACGTGCCGCTGACGTACATGTCGGTGCCATTGTCGGCGACGATGAGCCCGTAGCGCTTCATCGCGCGGAAGATCTTCTGGATCTCCGGGGCGAACCCGGAGATGTCCTTGGAGGCCTTGAGGCGCATCCGCATGCCCATCGGCGGGGCCCCGTCGATCTGCGGACCGGCCAGGTGCGACCCCGGATACACGTAGCCGTGGGTGTGCCGCACCGTGAAGCGGAACGCGTGGCGGATCTCGTCGGGCCCGAAGACCTCGTCGTAGCGCACGAGGCCGGGCAGGATCGCCAGGCCCGCGGCGTCGGCCGACGTCCAGCCCTCGGGCCGGCGGTCGTTCGTCTTCAGGTCGAAGAAGGCGCCCGAGTAGGCGGTCCACTGCGTGCCGTCCCACCACACGTTGTAGAGCTCGTAGAGGAAGCGGTTGTCGCGGTCGACGATCAGCATGTGGCGGTCGATCGACCCCGTGTCGTCGATGTTGCCGGGGTCCCCGCCCTCGATCCAGTGCGGCTGCGTGATCGCGGCGTCCGGAATCGGGTAGAAGGGATACGAGGTCTGCGTCGAGTGGTCGACGCCGTCGCTCTCGTCGGCCTGGTCGAACTGCACGGTCTTCTTCGGCTGGCTCGCGTCGACGACGATGTACGGAAAGCCGTAGATCGAGATCCCGTCGCCCTGCGTCCCGCCGAAATCCGGATGGAGCGGCCGCGGGCTGCCGTTGTCGATGTACGCGACGAACGCCGCGGAGTTCCCGTCGACCGGCGCGGCCGAGACGTCGGTGTTCCACCAGTTCGTGGGCAGCGTCAACGTCGGGCCGGGCAGGCCTGCCTCGAGTCTCGGCGCCATCGGCGGCGCCGCGCCCGCGGCCGCCGCGAGCGCCAGAGCGCTCGACGCCGTGAAAATCCTCGCGACTCGTGTCAACGATTTCATCGTCGAATCGTCCGAAATGATTATGAGGCGGCTTCCGCCCACCCGTAACCTGAACGGACGGCCAGCGCTCGCGCGCGCCGGGGTCCTGTCCGTCTTCGGCCCGAGCGGTCAGTCGCGCGGCGTCGCCGTCGGCCGTAGTCTCACCGGCATCTTGCGGCGCTCGCGACTCTCTGTGACCGGCGTCACCACCGGCCTCGACGGCCGGCTTCTACAATTGCCGCCACCGGAAAAATCCATTCCCTATCAGGACGGCTGTCAGAAAGGACCAAGGCCGATGAGTGAACGACCCTTTGCCCGGCGGTCTCTTTCTTTCGTGAGAGGCGCCGCGCGCACCGCGACGGTTCTCGCGACCCTCGGACTCGCGTCCGCGGGTACATCCCTCGGCGGCACGAGCGCGACGCCCTTCCAGCTCGCCTACGTGTCGGCAACCTCGGGGCCCGCCTCCGGCGGAACGCCGGTCAACCTCGTCGGCAACCAGTTCTCGCCGTCCGCGACCGTCACGATCGGAGGCACCGGCGTCGCCGGCGTCGTCACGAACTCGACGCTCATCAAGGCGACGAGCCCCGGCCTGACCGCCGGCGCGCTGTACGACATCGTCGTCGACAACGGCGGTCCCGCGGCGGTGCTGCCGAAGGGCTGGTTCTCGGACTTCGCCGACGTTTCCCAGGCGAGCCCGTACCACGCGCCCGTCGAAACGATCATCCGCGACGGCATCACCGCGGGCTGCGGCGGCGGCAACTACTGCCCCGCCTCCTCGGTCACGCGCGCCCAGATGGCCGTCTTCCTGCTGCGCGCCGAGCACGGCGCCGCCTACGTGCCGCCGCCGGCGACCGGCACGGTGTTCGGCGACGTGCACCAGGGCGACTTCGCGGCCGACTGGATCGAGCAGCTCTACGCCGAAGGAATCACCGGCGGCTGCCAGGGCGGGACCCCGCCGAACTACTGCCCGGCCTCCTCGGTCACCCGCGGCCAGATGTCCGTCTTCCTCCTGAAGATCTACCACGGCAACGGCTACGCCCCGCCGGCCGCGACCGGCGTCTTCTCCGACGTGCCCACGTCGAGCCCCTTCGCCCCCTGGGTCGAGGAGCTCGCGCGCCTCTACGTCACCACCGGCTGCGGCGGCTCGCTCTACTGCCCCAACAACGCGGTCACGCGCGGGCAGATGGCGGTCTTCCTCGCCAAGACCTTCCACCGGCCCGAGGCCACGCGCTTCCTCGAACAGGCGACGTGGGGGCCGAAGGATTCCGACATCGCGGGCGTGCTCGGCCAGGGCTACCTGCCGTGGCTCGCATCGCAGTACTCGATTCCGCCGTCGCTCATCCCGGCGCAGCCGCTCGTCCCGGACAGCACGCCGTCCGCCTGCGGCGACGGCACCGCCGCCACGCCGCCCAACTGCCGACGCGACAACTACTCGACGTTCCCCCTCTACACGGCGTTCTTCAAGAACGCGCTGTATGGCCAGGACCAGCTTCGGCAGCGTGTCTTCTTCGCGCTCCACAAGATCGACGTCGTGTCGACCAACACGATCACGCGGCCGAGCCAGGTCATCCCCTACCTGAACCTGCTCAACAACGACGCGTTCGGGAACTACCGTGACCTCCTCGAGGACCTGACGTTGAACCCCGCGATGGGCGAGTTCCTCAACATGGACACCTCGACCAAGAACAGCCCGAACGAGAACTACGCGCGCGAGGTCATGCAGCTGTTCTCGATCGGCACGGATCTTCTGAACCAGGACGGCTCGACGCAGAACGACGGCGTCACCGGGCTGCCGCTGCCGAGCTACGACCAGTCGGTCATCGACAACATGAAGCTGGTGTTCACGGGGTGGTACATCCCGAGCGTCTCCGTCAGCCTCGCCGGCGACACCGACACGACGGGCGACTACCTGAACCCGATGCCGATCCACAAGAACGGCTCGAACCAGGAGGACCGGCACGACACGAGCGCCAAGAACCTCTTCCTCGGTTTCCTGCCGAACCTGAACGGCGACGGCGCGGCGACCGCGATCCCGTCGGGGCAGCCCGCGGCAACCGACCTGTCGATGGGCCTCGACGCGCTCTTCAACCATCCGAACATCGCGCCGTATCTCGCGCGCGAACTGATCCACAACCTCGTCACGTCGAACCCGTCGCCCGCCTACATCGAGCGCGTCGCCGGCTTCTTCAACGACAACGGCTCGGGCGTGCGCGGCAGCCTGTGGGCGGTGGTGAAGGCGATCCTCCTCGATCCCGAAGCGCGCAACGCCCCGGCCGACGTCAACTACGGCAAGCTCAAGGAGCCCGCCGAGTTCATGCTCGGGATCCTCCGGGCCTTCAACGCGCAGTCGGCCAACCGCAGCACGCAGTCCGACGGCGCGATCTCGACCTGCAGCAACTGCGCCCGCGACCAGGGACAGGAAATCTGGAAGCCGCCGACGGTCTTCAGCTACTTTCCGCAGGACTACTACGCGCCGCCCGCCTCGGCCGGCCTCTTCGGTCCCGAGTTCGGCGTCATGGACGCGTCGACGTCTCTGAAGCGCGCGAACTTCATGAACACGATCGTCTTCTCGAGCATCGCGATCAACTGCAGCACGACGTCCTGCTACACGCCCAACGGGACGTCGATCGACCTGACCGAGCTCCAGCAGCTGGCGCCGAACTCGGCCAACCTCGTCGACAAGCTGAATCGCCTGCTCCTCCACGGGGCGATGTCCGACGACATGCGCACGTCGATCGTCGGCGCCGTCGAAGCCGTCACCCCGTCGACCGACACGTTGAAACGCGCCCGCCAGGCGCTTTATCTGGTCGCGACCTCGTCGCAGTACCAGGTGCAGAGGTAACGCCATGTCGCATTCGAGAAGGGACTTCCTCGTCCGGACGACCTGCGCGGCCCTCGGCGCGTCGGCGCTTCAGGGAACCATCCGCAAGTTCGGGCTCGTCAACCTGCTGGCCACGCCCAACGACGTGACCGGCAACTACCGCGCCCTGGTGTGCGTGTTCCTGAACGGCGGGAGCGACTCGAACAACATGGTCATCCCGACCGACTCCTACTACGCCTCGTACCAGTCGCAGCGTCCCACGATCGCGGTCGCCCAGGGCAGCGTCCTGCCGCTCGGCGCCCCGCCGGCGAGCCTCGGCGGCCGGACGTTCGGGCTCCACCCGAACATGCCGGAGCTCGTCAGCCTCTACAACGCGAACAAGCTCGCCGTGGTCACCAACGTCGGCCCGCTGGTCACGCCCCTGACGCAGTCCCAGTACATGGGCAACAGCGTGCCGAAGCCCTACGCCCTGTTTTCCCACTCGGACCAGATCCAGGCCTGGCAGTCGGGCCGCTCGGACATCAAGATTTCGACGGGCTGGGGCGGGCGGTCGGCCGACGCCGTGGCGACCTGCAACGCCGCCGGCGGCGGCTTCCCGACGATCACCTCGATCGCGGGCTCCTCGACCTTCGCCATCGGCCTGAAGCGCCCGCTGTCGATCGGGACCGGGTCGCTGACGAGCGTCCTCGTGTTGAACGGCTTCAGCGGCTCGGCCACCGACGCCGCGCGCCGCAGCTCCATGGACTACCTCCGCACCATCGACAACACGGCCACCATGATCGCGGCGGCGAGCTCCACGACGCAGCAGGCCGTCGACATCAGCGCGGACTTCTCCACCGATCCCACCATCAACACCGTGTTCCCGAACACGAGCCTCGCCAGCCAGTTGAAGCAGGTCGCCAAGGTCATCAAGCTCGTCCAGACCGCGCCGGGGCTGTCGCTGTCGCGCCAGATCTTCTTCGTCTCGCAGGGCGGCTACGACACGCACCAGAACCAGACGAACGACCAGGGCAACAACTTCCTCGACCTGTCGCAGGCGTTGAACGCGTTCTACCAGGCGACGATCGAGCTCGGCCTGCAGGACAAGATCACGACGTTCACCCTGTCGGACTTCTCGAGGACCCTCCAGGAGTCCGGGACGGGAAGCGACGCCGGGACCGACCACGGCTGGGGCAGCCACCAGCTCGTCATCGGCGACGCGGTCGGCGGCGGCAACTTCTACGGCACGCCGAACGGCTCGACGGGGTCGATCTTCCCGACGTTGCAGGTCGGCGGCCCCGACGACACCACCAACAGCGCCTCGAACGGCCGCGGCCGCTGGATTCCGACCACCGGCGCGGACCAGTACGGCGGAACCCTCGCGAAGTGGTTCGGCGTGGCCGACCTCGACATGGGATCGGTCTTCCCGAACAAGGACAACTTCCCGACGATGGACCTCGGGTTCCTGGGCGCGCCCCCGGGCAGCTGCTGAGAGAGATCCGGGACGGGGGCGGCCACGGGGCCGCCCCCGCTCTTTGACGCGAGCCTCATGAACAGAACCCTTCGCCGCACGCTCGTCCTCGCCGCCCTCGCCGCCGCGAGCCTCTGGTTCGCCCGCGCGGGCGCCTCGCCGACGGTGACCTTCGAGATCGACCCGCCCAACCCGGTCGCCGGCCAGACGGTCGTTCTCCGTGACACCTCGCCTGCCGCCGCGACCTCCTGGCTCTGGGACTTCGGCGACGGCTCGTCGGCGACGACGGCGGCCCCGTCGCACGTCTGGAACGCCGCCGGCCCGTACACGGTCCGCCTGACCTCCCAGGACACCTCGACCGAGGCGGACGTGACGGTCTCGGCGAGCACGACGCTGCGGCTTCTCGGCGTTCACCCGTTCGAGATCTCGATCGCCGCGAAGGACCCCAACACGGGCGCCGATTCGCCAGCCCAGGCCGTCGCGGTGACGGACCGCTTCGGCTGGTTCAGCTTCCCCGGCATCACGCACGATCCCGGCAACCCGGAAGTCACCTTCAAGGTCCTCGAGGCTCCGACGTTCGGCCACTACTGGGTCTTCTGGAGCGCGATGACGAGCCTCCACTACACGATGACGGTCCGCGACGTCACGACCGGGCAGGTCCAGGTCTACGAGAAGACCGACGACTCGCCGTGCGGGAGCTGGGACACCGAGACCTTCCCGTTCATGCCGACGCCGACTCCGGGGTCGCCGACGCCCACTCCGGTCCCGGGTCAGCCGACGCGCACGCGGACGCCGACCGCGACGAAGACGCCGACGGGAACACCCACCGTGACGCCGACCATCACCCCGACCCCGGCTCCCTCGGGACCCGCAACCATCTCGCTCCGAGCGCAGGCATACCCGTGGCAATGGAATTGGTGCCCGGATTCAGACCAGGGGGCGAGCGGAAAGCCACAGTGTCAGCAGCGAAGCTACTGCGGATACGACATCGAGGAGACGTCGACAGGAGTCGGTCCACCGGGAATGCAGATTACCTGCCATGGGTGCGTTATTCATCTCCACCAGGGATGCACGTACAACCTCTACGTGTACAGCGGCGATGACCCAAGCGGTGACGAGGTCTATCCTCACGCCCTAGGAGAAATCAACGCACTTGGAATCCCCTCAATTACCATTCCCGTTGGCTACATTCCTTCGTCGCCTCTCTCCTTCGAAGTGCCTGCGGGGGCAAGCGACCAAGGCTTTAACTGCACCAACCAGTCTTGCGCTAACGGTGGGAGCG
>DATJPZ010000126.1:0-6413 GCA_035506175.1 Thermoanaerobaculia bacterium
AACCGATCGCTGAATCCCACCGCCCCGCTGAACACGATCAACTCGAACCGTTCAAGCTCTCCGCGGAAGCGTCGAAAGCTCTCCCCGCCCGCCCCCAGCAGGCTGCCGAATCGCTGTCCGACGACATCACGGGTTCCCTCGGACAGGCGCAGCTTTCGCGCGACGGTCCGTGCGAGAAAACCCATCGACGTCGTCCCGCCGCCGTAACCGGAGAGACCCCAATCCGCGAGGCGCGCCCGGAGGCCATCCACCGATACCGGGATCGTGCCGGGCAGCAGAGCCGTCATCGCCTCCGGCCGCTCGGCGAGGATTCCCACCTCGCTCGCGGGCCAGAGCGACCGCAGCCGCCGCAGCGCGACGATCGCGGCGGAGGCGTCGCCGAAGTTCCGGCCGTCGAGGGTGCCAGGGACCAGCAGGATTCGCCGCGGCGCGTTCAGCCGGGATCCGCCCGCCAATGGGCCGAAGGGCGAGTTGGTCGTTAGCGCCACCGGGCTCACTGGAGAAGCTCCCACGCGAGCGGCGTCCCCCGCTCGATGTCGGCAGCCGCTTTCCGGCCCAGAACCTTCGGGAGGTGCTTGGGCGCCAGGCCGTACCCCGGCCGGATCGACCGCACGTTCTCGGCCGTGAACGCCTCTCCCGCGCGAACGTCACGCACCACGAAAAGCGAGCGGCGAAAGACGCGACTGCGCGACTCCTCCGGCGAAACGCCGTATCGCACTTCGCCGCGCGCTTTCTCGATGGTCCGGATGGCTTCGACCATGGAGCGGAACTCGTCCGGCTCGAGCGAGAACGCCCGGTCGGGCGACGGGTGCTCGCGCGAGAGGATGAAATGCTTCTCGATGACGCACGCCCCCATCGCGACCGCCGCGATCGGCACCATGATCCCCAGGGTGTGGTCGGAGAGCCCGACGGGGACGTCGAGCTTGGCGGCGAGGTCGGTCAGGGTGTTCAGGTTCATTTCTTCGGGGGGCGCCGGGTATGCGCTGGTGCACTTGAGCAGCGCGATCTGGGTCGCGCCCGCCTCGCGGGCGGCTTCCACCGCCTCGCGGATCTCCTCGAGCGTGGCCATCCCGGTCGACATGATCATCGGCTTTCCCGTTCGTGCGACCGACCGGACGAGCCCGTGGTCGATCATCTCGAACGACGCGATCTTGTGCGCCGGCACGTTCAGCGTCTCGAGAAGGTCGATCGCCGACGCGTCGAAGGGGCTCGAGAACAAGTCGATCCCGACCTCGTCCGCGACCTGCTTGAGCCGGGGCTGCCACTCCCAGGGCGTATAGGCCTCCTGATACAGGTCATGGAGAGTCCGGCCATCCCAGATCGTTCCCTGGCCGATGCGAAAGTGCTCGTTGTCGCAGTCGATCGTCAGCGTGTCGGCCGTATACGTCTGGAGCTTGACGGCATCGGCGCCCGCCCCTTTCGCGGCGCGCACGATCTCCACCGCGCGCTCGAAGCTTCCGCCGTGGTTTCCCGACATCTCGGCGATGACGTAGGCGGGCCGCCCCGGTCCGACCTCGCGGCCTCCGATGACGATGGGTTTCACGGCCGCTCCCCGCCCGAGGAGGGACGATCTCGGTAGATCGCCAGTCCGCGCCGGACCAGCTCGTCCACGACACCGCGGACCGCCTCGAAGGAGATGCTGCAGGCCGCCGCGATCTCCGACACCGACCGCGTTCCGTCGACGAGATGGACGATGTCGAGGAACGCGCGATTCCCCTGGGGATTCGCGTACCAGTCGATGTGCAACCCGTAGCGGGAGCAGAAGACCTCGCCCGGGGTGGTGTTGACCGGGTACTGATCCTTCTCCAGGGCGTCGATGAGCTTCAGGGTGACGTCGCGCGACTCCTCGAGGCTTCGCATCGAGATGGACTCCGGGGTGTCGATGCTCGAGTGGTAGCCGACGAACGGCCAGTCCCTCGATCCCGGCTTCAGAACCCGCGACAGCGACAGCATGGGAACCCGGACCCCCGGGGCGTTGAATTGCACCTCGTCGTTGAGGATCAAGCCCCTGAACGGCCCGGTGTACGAGTCCGGATCGTGGTCCTTGAGGGCCAGAGTCAGGCACCGATCGATACGGGTATCGCCGCGGAAAGACAGCTGCAAGCCGTGGGGGCTCTCTTTTCCCAGCATCTCGAGATAGAGGCCTCCGATCATCCGTGGGATCAGATGCTCGTTCCGGCTGAGATACGCCACCGAACCGATCGTTTCAGGCACCACGAGGAGCCGGTAGGTGTAGCGCCGGTCGCCGCGACGCGCGAGCTCGCGCATCACGTCGATGGCCACCGCGACGCCCGTCATGTCGTCGTTGACCTGGTGCGGGTGGCACAGGTGCACGCAAAGAACGAACGTCTCCTCCGTCCGGCCCTGCAGAACCACCTCGCCGACCTTGAGGGTTCCGTAGCTAAAGTCAGTTCGGATGACGACGCGGTATTTCTCCTCGGTCAGCGAATCGCGGAGATTCCGGGAGCAGCTGAGCCCCCAGTCGCGCTCGTAGTACTTGAAGACGTAGGGGATCGCATCGGGCACCTTGGGGTGCACGTGGATGTGCCTCAGAAGCTCTTCGCGCGAGACCACGCCCTCGAAGGGAAGGGAGTACGACACGACGTGGAGAGGATGATCGGCACGCGAGAAGACGCGACGGCCGTCGAGCGTCTCGAGGTATGCCTCGTGGCACGTCCACTTTTCCGGGACGACCCAGCTCCACGCCTCGGTGCCGCTCGGGTATTCGTGAATGGTCATCGGAAGCTGCGTCGCCAGAGCCCGCAGCGCCACGTCGAAGGCGTCCGAGACGATGTCCCGCGGAAGGCGCCAGAGGCGATCGATGATCTCCTTCATCGAGGCATTCGGCGGCAAGGCGGCCTCGTAGGCCGGGCCGCCGACCCGTGCCGCCTCGATCGACACGACGTCTCCCGACGGGCCCTTCGCCGTGAACCACGGATCGCGCTTCATCTCCGCCATCGCCAGGTCGAAATAGGCCTGGCTCTCGATCGCCACGACCTCGTTGCGGCCGACGCGGGCCGCCCGGCAGAGCCGGCGCTCGCGGGCCACCGCTTCGAGCGCCTCGCCCGCCGGGTCGCCGTTCCGGGCGAGAACCCGGACGTTGTAGACCCGCCCCACTTTTTCGAGCTTTCCGTTTCGGCGTATCTGCCCGGTGAACAGCTTCTTGAATCGCCATGGCACGCCAGCCATCTCTTCGACGTGGTGGCGGAAGGTCGATTCGAAGAGGCCGATGCCGATCATGCAGATCTTCCCACCGGCCTTGCGGAGGCGGTCATGAATGCTGTCGACCCCGAGGGAGGAATTGCCGGGGTTGTCGAGGAGCTCCGCGGCGCGGGGTCCGACGCCGGCCACGGCGAAGATGGGGTCCGCCGATCGCTGGACGCCCGGCATTCGCCGAAACGTCTCCATGAACGGAAGAAACGAGCTCCAGATCCCGGCCACCGCCGGAGTCTCGTCGGGGTCGTAGATCTCGCGGCGGCAAAGCGAGAACGTGTAGGTGGCGACGAGCAGTGTGCCCTGGGGACCGAGCACCTCCCGAAGCGACTCGACCATCATCCGGGCGACGTCCTCTTCGGTCTTGCATCCGGCAGCGACGCCGAGGCTTTCGCCGCAATTCTGGACGTAGACCAGGTCGCCGCTCCGGAGACCGACCTCGCGGAGGGCGGCGACGAGATCCGAGGCCTGATAGTCGACAGCGGGGATCGCAGCGACCGTGGACGTACTCATGCACTCTCCTTGCCGGGCCTCGCCGGCCGTACCGGCTCCGGCGACGCACCCGCCGGTTCCTCGTATTGCAACTGAAGGGTCAGACCCACCCGCCGCCCTCCCTCGAGAAAGTAAGCCCCTGGGTGAGGCGGAAAGCTCCGCGCGCGCAGCAGGTCGAGCAGGTCGCGGGCCCGATAGCGGCGCTCGAGGTCGATCTGGTCGATGTTCGCGACGTCGGACACCCGGTGGCTCGATCCGGATCCGGGCTCCTGCCGCCGTCGGCCGGCCGTCCCCGCCTCGAGCCGGGGCCACGTTTCCTCGAAGAGGCGGGCAGCGGCATCCTCGAGCCTGGTGAAGAGCGACGCGGCCGTGTCGATGGGCTCGACGGGAACCGGCTCCTGCGCGATCACGTCGCCGGTGTCGATCCCGTCGTCCACGTAGTGCAGCGTGACTCCGGCCGGCGTGCGGTCCACGATGCTCCAGACGTTCGGGTACGCCCCGCGGTTGTAAGGCAGGTATCCCGTGTGCAGGTTGACACAGCCGGCGGGGAACGCCGTCCAGACGTCGTGCGGGAGGATGTATCCGAACGAAACCGAAACGCCGATGTCGGCACGCAGGTCCTGGAGGCCGGAGGCGAACTCTCGATCCCGAACGCGGGACCCGTCGAACACTCTCTCGGCCGGAAGGCCAGCCGTCTCGATGATCTCGTCCACGAGTCTCCCCCGCGAGCGCGGATGCACCACCAGGCCCGCAAACTCCACGCCCCGACCCCGGAGCCAGGAGGCCACCCGCCACCCGAGGCGGTTGTTGCCGAAATAGAGGACGCGCAACGCTTCAGGCCGCCGTCGCCAACAGACTCGCCACCCGCTCGGCGCCCTCCCCGTCCACGATCTCCTGGCCGCGGCGGCTCATTTCTTCGCGGAGCTTCACGGCCTCCAGAAGGTCGCCGAGGGCCCGTCGGAGGCGGCCGTCGAAAAGCGCGTCCTGCCGGCCGAGGTCCCGCGTCACGCCAGCCCTGGCGAGGGCCGAGGCGATCGGAGCCTGGTTGTCCGCCAGGACGACGGTCAGGCACGGCAACCCAAGAAACGCGAGCTCCCAGCACGTGCTGCCGCCCCCCGAAATGGCGAGGTCGGCCCAACGGATCACCTCGGGCATGTCGGCCGGCGACTCGAGAATCCGCCACGTCGCAGGAGCCGATTCGAGCTCTCTGGCGATACTCGCCTTGTTCCGATTCGCCGGCCCCACGACGACCCGCGTCTCGAGGGCTCCCGAGTTCGGCATCGCCCGCAGGTCCGCGACGACGCGCGCCGTCACGTTGTCCGGGTCGCTGCCCCCGAGGGTGACGAGCACCCGGCGCGCGTTGGCCTCGATCGGGCGCTTCCAGCCGCGCCACGGCCAGAATTCCCGGCGAAGGAGCGCGTAGCGGGGCCCCGAGAGGTGCCTCGCGACCGCGATCGAACTTCCGGCCCCCTCCTCGGCCCCGAGGTTCTGGTCGAGCACGAAGTCGACCCCCGGGGTCTTTCGGACGGGGGCATCGACGATCAGAAGCAGACGAGCCGCTCCCTTGTCGAGCACGGAAAGGTACTCGCCGTCGAAGGCGTAGCCGTCCAGGACGAGGCCGGTCGCCCGGTGCCGGCGCACGAGCGACGCCGTGGCCCGCGCATCCTCGGCGGAGCCGGGTTCCCCGCCGAGGGGCGCGAGGCCGAAACCTTCGGCGCGGAACCGTTCCTGAAGGTCGGCGGGCATCGCCGCGAACGTGAACACCACGGCGCCGCCGAGTTCCTTCCAGGCCTGGGCGAGGGCGAGACAGCGCATCGCATGGCCGATCCCGATTCGGGGGCCGGCGTCTGCGCGAACGAGGATGGTTCGGTTCACGCCCGCTCCATCTCGGAAGCCCAGGAACATCCGTCATAGGACGCCTCGACGGCGGCCACATCGACCCAGGCGCGTCGCCGCGCGCTTTCCTCCGCGGCGTACAGGACGTTGGAGGCGTGCCGGTCTTCGCTCCAGGTCTTCGGGTACTCGCTGCGCCCCGAAAGCGCGTCGACGAACGCCTCGATCTCCTCGCGGTAGATCTGCTCGTAGTGAAAGGATCCCAGCGCCCGGCTGCCGGCGGGCTTCCGAATGCGCCAGGAGTCCGTCGAACGCTCGTAGAGGCGCAGCTCGTGAACCGTCATGTCGAGCAACGCGCTTTCGCTCTCTGCCGACAGGCGAACCTGCCGGTAGGGCGTGAGCTGGTGCATCTCGACGCCGAAGGATCCGCGGATCCCGCTTTCGAACTCGAGCAGAAGCATGTAGGTGTCGTCGATGTCGGTCTTCCACGAGGCAACGCGCTCACGGACCGCGGAGACGGCCCGCACGGGGCCGAAGGCCCAGCAGATCCAGTCGAGTTCGAAGGGAACCGTCTCGCGGGCGGCGCAGGCGCGCCAATGCCTGCCCGCGTAGTACTCGGAGTATTCCTCCCACGGATGCCACAGGGGAAGGTAGCTGGCGTACTGCGCCTGCAGGGTCAGAACCCGGCCCCGGCCTTCGCACCGGAAGCGCTCCCGGAGGTCCCGGATCAGGCTATAGAACCGCATCGTCGCCGATGGGTAACCCCGCACGCCGCTCTGCTTCTCCCGCTCTTCGAACCAGGACACGCGTGGAGTCAGGACGTTGGCCTCGCTGAAGAACGGCAAACGCGCATCGAAGCTCGCGGCGTAGTCGGC
>DATJPZ010000127.1:0-19755 GCA_035506175.1 Thermoanaerobaculia bacterium
CCCCTTTGGGCGAGCCGAGCGCCGGTGGCGAGCCGGGCGAGCAACGGCGAGTCCCGGGCTCGCCAGATTCCGAGCGAGCGAAGGCGACGGTCCGTCGAGCCCCTTTGGGCGAGCCGAGCGCCGGTGGCGAGCCGGGCGAGCCGCGGCGAGTCCCGGGCTCGCCAGATTTCGAGCGAGCGAAGGCGACGGCCTATCCGTAGCGCTCGACGTCCGGCGGGATCTCGCCCGTGACGTTCGGGTCCTGGAAAATGACCGCGGTGCCGGCGATCGGCAGGTACACGGTGTGGTTGCCGGCCGCCATGTCCACGCGGACCTCGTAATAGCCCTGGGGCGAGATCGACATCAGGGTGCAGGGCTTGTTCTTGAACTCGAGGATGGGACAGAAGACGATGACTTTCGACGGCATGAGCGGCTCACTCCTTTTCGAGAATCGTCTGCATCTGCTCCCAGCCGACGACTCGCACCCCGAGGGCCTTCGCCTTCTCGAGCTTCGATCCCGGTGATTCTCCCACGACCAGGTAGTCGGTCTTCTTCGAAACCGCGCTCGCGATCTTCGCCCCGGCCGCCGCGAGCCGCTCCCCCGCCTCCTCGCGGCTGATCCCGGGCAGGACGCCGGTCAGGACGACGGTGCGCCCCGCGAGCGCCCCCGTGTCGCGCGGCGCGCGGCGCTCGCCGTCGAAGCGCACACCGTGGCCGCGCAGCCGCTCGAGGAGCTCGCGGTGGCGCGGGTGCGCGAACCAGGCGTGGACGGCCGCGGCGGTGTTGGGCCCGACGTCCTCGACCGCCTGGAGCTCTTCTTCCGTGGCGGCCGCGATCGCGTCGATCGAACCGAATCGCTCGACGAGGGTCTTGGCCGCCTTCTCGCCGACGTGCCGCACGCCGAGGCCGTACAGGAGCCGCGAGGCGTCGTTGCCCTTGGAGCGCTCGATCTCCGCGACGAGGTTGGCCGCCGACTTCTCGCCCCAGCGCTCGAGCGACGCGAGATCCTCCGCCTTCAGGGCGTAGATCGACGCGACGTCGGAGAGCAATCCCGCCGTCACGAGCTGGTCGGCGAGCTTCTCGCCGAGCCCCTCGATGTTCATCGCGCGACGGCCGCAGAAGTGGGTCAGGGCCTCGCGCACGACCGCCGGGCACGCCGGGTTGACGCAGCGGATCGCGACCTCGCCCTCTTCCCGGACGACGGGATCCCCGCACACCGGGCAGCGCTCCGGCATCCGGAAAGGCGGCGCGTCCGCCGGCCGCTTCTCGAGGACCACGCGGACGACCTTCGGGATGATGTCGCCGCCCTTCTCCACGACGATCGTGTCGCCGACGCGCACGTCCTTGCGGGCGAGGTCTTCGTAGTTGTGGAGGGTCGACCGCTTGACCGTCGTGCCGGCGAGCTGGACCGGGTCGAACCAGGCCGCCGGGGTCAGCACGCCGGTCCGGCCGACGTTGACGACGATCTCCCGGACGATCGTCGTCGCCTCCTCGGCCGGGTACTTGTACGCCAGCGCCCAGCGCGGCGACTTCGCCGTCGCGCCGAGGGCCTCCTGGGTCGCGCGGTCGTCGACCTTGACGACGACGCCGTCCGTCTCGAACTCGAGCTGGTGGCGTTTCTCCTGCCAGGCGTCGACGAAGACGCGGACCTCCTCGAACGTCGCGCAGCGCCGCCAGTGCGGGTTGACCGGAAACCCGAGCGCCCGGAGCCGCTCGAGCGCCTCGCTCTGGCTCGCCGGAAGGGCGTCGGCCTCGACGACCCCGTAGAGCCAGGCGTCGAGCCGCCGCCGCGCGGTCTCGCGCGAGTCGAGCAGGCGCAGCGTTCCCGCCGCGGCGTTGCGCGGGTTGGCGAAGAGCGGCTCGCCCTCCGCCTCGCGGCCCGCGTTGACCTTCTCGAACGCCTTCTTCGAGTAGTAGACCTCGCCGCGCACCTCGAGCGGGCCCGTCTCGGCGATCGTCAGCGGAATCGTGCGGATCGTCCGCACGTTGCCGGTCACGTCGTCGCCCCGCGTCCCGTCGCCGCGCGTCGCGCCGCGCACGAGACGGCCGCCCTCGTAGCGCAGGGAAAGCGAGAGTCCGTCGATCTTCAGCTCCGCGACGAAACCCGCCGGCGGCCGGCCCAGGACGCGCTCGGCGCGCGCGAGCCAGGCTTCGGCCTCGTCCCACGAGTAGGCGTTCTCGAGCGACAGCATGGGCCGCGCGTGGACGACCGGGGCGAAGGCCTCGACCGGAGCGCCGCCCACCCGCCGCGACGGCGAATCCTCGCTCGAGAGCTCCGGGTGCTCGGCCTCGAGCGCGACGAGCTCGCGCATCAGCGCGTCGAACTGGGCGTCGGAGATCTCCGGGCGGCCCTCGTTGTAGTACAGGCGCTCGTGCCGGCGGATCTCGTCGCGGAGCGCCTCGACCCGCCGCCGCACGGCCTCCGGAACGCTCTCGGCGGACATCGGCCGCCATGCTACAGTCACGGCAATGTCCGCGGCAAAAGTGCGAGCGCTCGCCCTCGCGCTCTGGGCCGGCGCGGCGGCCACCCCGCTCTTCCCGCAGGCTTTTCCGAGCCCGATCGCGTCCTACCAGATCACCTGCCGGCTCGACGCCGACAAGAAGACGCTCGACGCCAACGAGGTCCTCACCTGGAAGAACACCACCTCGAAGCCCGCGCCGACGCTGCGCTTCCACCTGTACCTGAACGCCTTCCGCAACACGCTCTCGACGTTCTGGCGGGAATCCCGCGGCGAGGGCCGCGACGGCCGGCTGCCCGACTCGTGGGGCTCGATCGAGGTCACGCGGATGACCGGCCCGGACGGGACGGACCTGCTGCCGGCGATGAGGTTCATCGCGCCCGACGACGGCAACCCGGACGACCGCACGGTCGCCGAAGTCGTCCTGCCGCGGCCCGTCGCGCCCGGCGAAACGATCTCGGTCGCCCTGGACTTCGCCGCGCGCCTGCCCCGCGTCGCGGTCCGCACGGGCTACAAGGACGAGTTCTTCATGGTGGTCCAGTGGTTCCCGAAAATCGGCGTTCTCGAGGAGTCGGGCTGGAACTGTCACCAGTTCCACGCCTTCAGCGAGTTCTTCGCCGACTTCGGCAACTACGACGTCTCGATCGACGTCCCGATCCGCTACAAGGGCAAGGTCGGCGCCACCGGCCAGCGCGTCGACGAGCGCGAGACATCGGCCGGGCGCGTGCTTTACCGCTTCAAGCAGGACGGCGTGCACGACTTCGCCTGGACCGCCGATCCGAGCTACGTCGTCCTGGAGGACACGTTCCGCGAAGCGGGTCTCGGCGACGTGCGCCTGTTTCTCTACCTCCAGCCGGAGCACACGAGCCAGGCGCCGCGCTATTTCGGCGCCGTCAAGGCGGCCCTGGGAGGTTACGGGCGCGTGCTCGGCGGCTATCCCTACCCGACGCTCTCGATCGTCGACCCGCCGTGGGGCGCCCACGCCGCCGGCGGCATGGAGTACCCGACGCTCATCACGGGCGGCGCCAGCTGGAGCGACCCGAAGGCGATCCTGCGGCCCGAAGGCGTCACGGTCCACGAGGCGGGCCACCAGTTCTTCTACGGCCTGCTCGCCTCCAACGAGTTCGAGGAGGCCTGGCTCGACGAGGGCTTCAACACGTACATGACCGATCGCGTGCTGCGGGCGACTTACGGCGTCAACCACGTCGACCTCGCCGTCTTCGGCCTCCATTTCCCGCTCGGCATCGAGATCCACTACCCGCTCGACGCCAACCGGCGCTATTTCGAGCGCGCCGACTGGGACGTGCTCGCGTCGGAGAGCTGGCGCTTCCGGAATCGCTCTTCCTACGGAGCGCTCGTCTACTCGAAGACGGCCCTGACGCTCGCCACGCTCGAGCGCCTGCTCGGCACGCCGGCGATGGACAAGGCCCTGCACCTCTACGCGGAGCGCTGGCGCTTCCGGCACCCGAAGACGAAGGATTTCATCGCGGCCGTCAACGACTCGACCGGCGCGGACTGGACCTGGTTCTTCGACCGGACCTTCTTCTCCTCCGGCATCGTGGACTACGCCGTGGCCGAAGCCGAGACGAAACCGTCGCGGCCGCCGCGCGGGCTCTTCGAAAAGGACGGGAAGCTCTCGGACGGCCCGCCGGCCTCGCTCGCGAAGGTCCGCGGCTACGACAGCGTCGCGACGATCATCCGCCGCGGCGACGTCGCCATGCCGGTCGACGTCGTCCTCCGGTTCGAGAACGACCACGTGTACCGCTCGCATTGGGACGGCGAAGCCCGGTGGAAGCGCTTCCGCGTGTCGCAGGGTCCGAGGCTCCTCGAGGTCGTCGTCGACCCCGACGAGAAGATCCTCCTCGACGCCGACCGGACGAACAACGGCTGCCGGCCCGAGCCGGACCTGCAGGCGGCCACGCGCTGGACCGCCCGCGCCGTCTTCTGGGTCCAGAACATGATCGACTTCATGACGGTGCCGTGGTGAGCCCGAAGGGCGGCACGCCGAAGGCGCTCGTCTGCTTCCTTCGGGGCCTCGGCCGGTCCCTCTCGAAGCCGTACCTCGCCGTCGCGCTCTGGCTCATCCAGCTCATGCTCGCCTCGGCGCTCATCCTGCCGATCGGCAACACGATGCACGCGATGCTCGACCGCTCGCCCTCCGGCGAGAAGATGGTCGCCGTCCCCGACTACGGCTGGTGGGAGACCGCGCGGCGCACCCATCCCGACGTGCTCGGCAACTTTCCCGAGATCGCGACGGGCCTGCTCTCCCCCGACGGGATTCGCTGGTCCGAGCTGCCGGGGATGCGCGGCGTCGGCGCGACGGCGTTCTCGCTGGCGCTGCTCGCGATCGTGCTCCACGCGTTCTCCCTCGGCGGCGTCCTCGGCACGTTGAAGGAGCCGTCGGCCTCGCTCGTGACCTTCGGCCGGGAAGGGATGCGGTACATGCCCGCCTTCCTGGTCTTCACGTTCGCGGCGTGGGGCGCCGCGTTCGCCGCCTACCAGTGGATCTACGTCGGCTCGGGCGAAGCGCTGCGGTCGCGCGTCCGCGAGCTCCACACCGAGCAGGCGGCCCTGGCCGTCACCGGCCTGCGCCTGCTCGCGACGCTCCTGGCGCTCGCGGCGATCAAGCTCCTCGCCGACGCCGTCCGCACGGTCTGGGTCGCTCGCCCGGACCTGCCGCCCGTGTCGCGCTTCCTCTTCGGCATCGGCGGCGCCGTCGCGCGGCCGGTCCGGCTCCTCGGGGTCCTGGGTTACTACGCGGTCACGACGGCGGCGCTCTACGTCGTCTGGCTCGTGCTCGACCCGTCCGCCGGCGGCGAGGCACGCTTCGCCCTCGTGCCGCTGATCCTGACGCAGCAGGTCTTCGTCTTCGTGCGCTTGCTCCTGAAGATCGGCTATTACGCCGGCGTCTCGGAGGCGCTGACGCGCGCGCCGTCGCCCGAGTATTCGTACGTCGCGGGCGCAGCGGAGTCCCGCGAGGCCGGCGAACCGGGCGAAGCCGCGGCCGACGCCGCCAATTCCTAGGCTCGCCGTGGGCGACGCCGCCGGCCCGGTCGCCGCGTTCCGCCGCCTTCACGAGTCCGGCTGCTTCGTTCTGCCCAACCCCTGGGACGTCGGCAGCGCGAGGCTCCTCGAGAGCCTGGGCTTTCGCGCGCTCGCCACGACGAGCTCGGGCCTGGCCTGGTCGCTCGGCCGCCCCGACAACCGGGCGACGCTCGCCGAGGCGCTCGCTCACTTCCGCGCGATCGCCGGGAGCGTCGCCATTCCGGTCAACGCCGATTTCGAGGGCGGCTTTGCCGCGGCGCCCGAGGACGTCGCCGCAAACGTCGGCCGCGCGGCGGCGACCGGAATCGCCGGCCTCTCGATCGAGGACTCGACCGGCGACGCGGAGAGTCCGCTGCACGACTTCACGCTCGCGGTCGAGCGGGTGCGGGCCGCCCGCCGGGCCCTCGACGACGGCTCGACCGGCGTCGTCCTGACGGCGCGCTCCGAGGGGTTCCTCGTCGGGCGTCCGGATCTCGTCGAGACGATCCGGCGCCTGACCGCGTACGCCGAGGCCGGCGCCGACTGCCTCTACGCGCCGGGCCTGCGGGACCTCGGCGACATCCGGGCGGTCGTCGCCGCCGTGGCGCCCCGGCCGGTCAACCTGCTCGCGGGCGACTTCGCCACCGTCGAGCAGCTCGCCGCGACCGGCGCGCGCCGGTTGAGCGTGGGCGGGGCGCTCGCGCGCGCGGCGTGGACCGCGTTCCTCGCGGCCGCGCGCGAGATCGCCGGCCGCGGCACGTTCGGCGGCCTCTCCGGAATCGTGTCGACGTCGGCGATGAACGCGGCCTTCGCGGCCGGCCGGCCGCCGGCCGAGCCGTAAAGCGGCGTCCCGCCTTACTGGCGCCCTTCGCGGACGAAACCGCGGTCGACCAGGCGCAGCGCCCCGTCGAAGCGCACCCGGTAGACGAACGGCTGCCGGCGAATGCCGTCCTCCCCGCCGCGCTCCCATGGCCCCGTGAACCAGGGCAGGAACCGCAGGTCCTGCACGACGACCTCGGCGCCGCCGTCGCCGGTCGGCGTGACGGTCTCGAGCGGGAAGCGGGCGAACGCCAGGTAGACCTCGATGTCCGGCAGCGCGCGCGCGGCCTCGAGCGCGGCCGAGTCCGCCGGGCGCTCGAAGCGCCTCACCTTCGCGCGCTCGGGCGGCGGGTAAGAGGCGCGGAGGCTCGACACCACCTCGCTCCACTTCCGGGGCATCCGGGGAGCGCCGCCGTCCCGCGCGAACGGCCCGACGTCGAAAAACGCCACGTCCACCGCGCCCGGCCTCTCCGTCAGGCCGAGCCAGCGAAAGGGCGACAGGAACTGCGGCAGCACGGCGGCGCGCGCGCCGGGCGGGGGCGCGTCGAGCCGGTTCCAGGCGTCGAGGGCGCGCGTGTGCATCGCGCCGCAGAAGCCGATGTACGCCAGGAGCGCGGCCGAGCCCGCCGCGGCGATCGCGCGCCCCCGGTCGCGATAGACCAGGCAGAGCCCCAGCGCGGCGAGCACGATGCCGGTGAACCAGGGATCGAGGATGAAGACCCAGTCGAGCGAGTGCCGCGTCCGCGACACCGGAGTCCAGAACATCGTCCCGAAGCTCGTGATCCAGTCGAAGAGAATGTGCGACGTGACGCCGACGGCCGCGAACAGCCAGAGGGTCGCGAGGCGCGCCCGTTTCACGAACATCTTCGCCGCCAGCGCGACGGCCAGCGCGAGAAACGGCATCACGAGAAACGAGTGCGTCCAGCCGCGGTGCTCCTTCAGGTAGTCGAGGCGCGAGCCGATGTAGAGGAAGTCGAGGTCCGGAAGCATCGCCGCGGCGGCGCCGACGAGCATCGCGGCCCGCGCGCCGGGACGGTCCGCGAGCGATCGTCCGAGGACGGAGCCCGCGATGCCGTGCGTGACCGTGTCCATGCGGAGCCGGATGATACATTTGCCCTCGAGCTTTCAGCCCTCCGCTGTCAGCTCTCAGCGGATGGCCGACACGTCGCTTCGCGGAAAAGTCGTCCTGGTGACCGGCGCGTCCTCCGGGCTCGGCCGCGCTTTCGCGATCGCCCTGGCGCGGGAAGGCGCGAAGGTCTTTCTCGCGGCCCGCCGCGAAGAGAAACTGCGCGAGGTCGTCGAGGAGATCACGCGCGCCGGCGGCGAGGCCGCCTACCACGTCGTCGACGTGCGCGTCGTCCCGGCTCTCTACGACCTCGTCGACGTCGTGCTCGCCCGGTACCGCCGCCTCGACGTCCTCGTCAACAACGCCGGCGTCGGCTATCGCTCGCCGCTGCTCGAAACGCGGCGCTCCGAGATCGCCGAAATGCTCGAGACGGACCTGGCCGCGGCGATCTACCTGACGCAGGCGAGCCTGAACGCGCTGCTGCGGTCGGCGCCATCGGACATCGTCAACGTTTCGTCGATCGCCGGCCTCGAGGGCTTCGCCGAGGGCACCGTCTACGGCGCCGCGAAATCGGGCCTCCTGGGCTTCTCCCGCGCGCTCGCGCAGGAGTTGAAGCCCGCGAACATCCGCGTCACCGCGCTCTGCCCCGGCTCGATCGAGACCGAGTTCTTCGAACGCTTCCGGCCGACACTCGACCGGCCGCAGATGCTTCGTCTCGACGACGCGGTCCGCGCGCTCCTCTACGTCCTGACCTCGCCGCCCAACGTCCTCCACGGCGAGATCGTGCTGCGGCCGCGCGTGGTGTGAGCGCGCGCACTCGACCCGGGTGGGCGAGTCAACGGGGCACGAGGAGTCAGACCCCGTCGCGGGTCTGACCCGCTATACTTTTTGCATGCCTTCCATCCTGCTCGTCGACGACAGCGGGCTTTTTCGCGGAGCGGCCGAAGAGGTCCTGCGGCGCACCGGGTGCGAGACCCTCACGGCGTCGAACGGTACCGAGGCGCTGGACATCGCGCGGCGCGAGCGACCCCAGATGATCGTCGTCAAGGCCGGCCTCACGCCGATGACCGGCCTCGACCTCTGCCGCGTTCTGAAGGCGGACCCCGAGTTCGCCAGGACGCCGATCGCGGTCGTCGCGCTGCCGGACGCCGAGGACGCCGCGCGCCGCGCCGGCGCGGACGCCGTGCTCAAACTGCCGCTCGACCCCGAGGCTTTCTTCGCCGTGATCCGGCGATTCCTGCAGGTCGTCCCGCGGGAGGAGGCGCGCGCGGCCGTCGCGTGGTCCGTCACCTTCTGGCGCGACGGCCTGCAGCACGTCGGCACGATCCGGGACCTCTCGCGCGGCGGCTTCTTCGTGCGCACCCCCGTTCGTCAGCCGGTCGGCGCGCGCCTCGACGTTTCCTTCGAGGTGCCGGTCGAGCGCGGCGTCAAGACGATCGTCGCCGAGGCGATCGTCGTGCGCGTCGGCCGCGAGAACGACCCCGGCCTCGGCTGCCGCTTCTTCCAGCTCTCCGCGGCGTCGCGCCAGAACCTGGAGGAGTGTCTGCGGATCCTGGCGCTGGGGGACGTGCCCGCCTGACCGGCCCCGCCCGCCGCCTGACCCCTTCCTCCCGCTCCGACTCCCGAAGGGTTCAGACGGACGCGGAAGCCGCCAGGTCCACCAGTTCGATGCCGGCGGTCTTCGCGACCTCGACCGAGCGCTCGTCCCGGTAGAACTCGCCGTAGTAGACGCGCCCGATGCCCGAGTTGGCGATGATCTTGAAGCACGGCCAGCAGGGGCTCGCCGTCGTGTAGATCTCCGCGCCGTGGATCGCGACGCCGTTCTTGGCGGCCTGGATGATGGCGTTGGCCTCCGCGTGCACCGTCGCGACGCAGTGACCGTCCTCCATCAGACAGCCGACGTCGGAGCAGTGCGGCAGACCGCGGATCGAGCCGTTGTAGCCGGTCGAGAGAATCGTGCGGTCCCGCACGATGACCGCGCCGACGTGCTTGCGGGGACAGGTCGAGCGCGTCGCGACCTGCCGCGCGATGTTCATGAAGTAGGTGTGCCAGTCGACCCGCTGTTCGGTCATGCGGCGTGATTATGTCAAGGCTGTCAATCCGCCCGGACAAACGTGGTCGGATCACGACGAGGCCCCGCCGCCTATGTCAGAATCGGCGCGTGCCCCCCCGCCGCCGCGTCGTCGTCACGGGAATGGGAGCCGTCACGGCCCTCGGGCCGACCCTCGCCGAGACGTGGAAGGGCCTCCTCGACGCGGCCTGCGGCATCCGGCCGCTCTCGCTCTTCGACGTCTCGTCCTACCGGACGCAGACCGCGGCCGAGGTTCGCGAGATCCCGGACGGGTTTCTGACGCCGGCCGAACGGCGCCGCCTGTCGCGCGCCGACCGGATGGGGGTCGCGGCCGCCCGCGAGGCGATCGAAGCCGCGGGCCTCGACCTCGCGCGGGAAGACCCGACGCGGCTCGGAGTGATCCTCGGCGGCGGGACTTCGGGTCTGATCGACTCCGAGGCGTTCTTCGAGCTCTACCTGCGGGGCCGCAAGGCCCGGCCGTCCAAGGTGCTCAACCACCTCCCCGACTCGATCACCGACCGGATCGCCCAGCGGTTCGGCCTCGAAGGCATCAAGTCGACGATCACGACCGCGTGCTCCTCGTCGGCCAACGCCCTCGGCTACGCCTTCGACGCGATCGCGGCCGGTCTCGCCGACGTCGTCGTCACCGGCGGCTCCGACGTCCTCGCCCGGCTGACCTACGGCGGGTTCAACTCGCTGCGGTCGGTGGATCCGGACCCGTGCCGGCCGTTCGACCGCGAGCGCAAGGGACTCTCGATCGGCGAGGCCGCCGGGATCCTCGTCCTCGAGGAGGAGCAACGCGCGCGCCGCCGCGGGGCTCCGATCGTCGCGGAGTTCCGAGGGTACGGCGTGACTTCGGACGCGTACCACATGACGGCGCCCGACCCCTCGGGCTCGGCCGGCGGCCGCACGATCGCCGCCGCGCTCGAGAACGCCGGCGTCTCGGCCGACTCGGTCGACTACGTCAACGCCCACGGCACGGCGACCCCGCAGAACGACTCGGCCGAGACCGCCGCGCTGAAGGCCGCGCTCGGCGACCGCGCGCGCCGGATCCCCGTCTCCTCGATCAAGTCCATGATCGGCCATTGCCTCTGCGCCTCCGGCGCGATCGAGGCGGTCGCGACGGCGCTCACGGTGCGCGACGGGCGCGTCCCGCCCACGATTCACTACGAGACGCCGGACCCGGCCTGCGACCTGGACTACGTCCCCAATGAAGCGCGGGAGCACGACGTCCGCGTCGCCCTCTCGAACTCCTTCGCGTTCGGCGGCAACAGCTCGGTGGTCGTCCTCGCCCGCTACGGCGCGTAGCGGCAGGCCGGCGAGCGAGGCGTCGAGACGGCCGTGGATCGCGCGGACACCATCGGGCGCCGGGGCCGCGGCGTCATCACCGGCAGCGGCGCCGTCTCGCCGCTCGGCCGCAGCGCGGCGGAGTTCTTCGCGCGGCTGACCGCGGGCGAGACCGCGGTGCGCCCGCTCACGCCCGAAGAGCGCGGCGGCCTCCAGGCGACCGAGGTCGCGTCGTTTCCGACGTTCTCGCCGCAACCCGAAATCCCCCCGATGAAGGCGCGCCGCCTCGACCGCGGCAGCCAGTTCGCCCTGATCGCGTGCACGCAGGCGGTGACCGAGGCCGGCTACGACATCGGCGCCGACCCCGAGGCGATCGGCATCGCGATGGGGACCGGCTCGGCCGGGGCCGGCGCGCTGACCGAGTTCCTCCGCGTGCTCTTTCTCGAGTCGCCCGAGGCGGCACCGCCCTTCCACTTCCCGAACACCGTCGCGAACGCGCCGGCGTCGCAGACGTCCATCGAACTCAAGATCTACGGGCCCAACGTGACGATCACCCAGAAGGATCCCTCCGCCTTGAACGCCCTGCTCTTCTCGGCGCTCGCGCTCGCTTCGGGGCGCGCGAAGGCGATGCTCGCGGGCGCGGTGGACGAGTGGAACTTCTACTACGCGATGGGGTTCGACCGCGTGGGCGCCCTGCGCGGCGAGCGCCGCGCCTCCGGCATCGTCCAGGGCGAGGGCGCGTTCGTCGTGCTCCTCGAGGACGAAGCGAGCGCCCGCGCGCGCGGCGTGAAGCCTCTCGCGAGGCTGGCCGGCATCGCGACCGCCGGCGTCGCCTCCGAGCCCTACCGCTTCGCGCCCGACGCCTCCGGCATCGGCCGGGCGATCCGCGGCGCGCTCGAGGACGCGGCGGTCTCTCCCGCGGAGGTCGACCTGTGGCTCCCCTCGCGCGACGGCGTCGTCGAAATGGATCGCGCGGAAGCCGGGGTGATGCGCGCGATCTTCGGCGACGGCTTGCCGCGGGAGCTCGCCGTCAAGGACGTCATCGGCGAAATGGCCGCCGCCGGGGGCGCGCAGCTCGTCGCCGCGTCGCGGGCGCTCGCTTCGGGCCGCGCGCGCCGTGCCCTCGTCAACTCGTTCGGCGCCGGGGGGAACTTCCTGGCGGCCGTTCTGGAGGCGGCATGACGGCGGCGCGTCGCCCGGCGCCGCCGCTTTCCGGCCACACGATCGAGATCCCGGTGCGCTTCGCGGAGTGCGATCCCTACGGCGTCGTCTGGCACGGCCACTACGTCCTCTACCTCGAGCACGCGCGCGAGGCGCTGACGGGCAGGTTCGGCTTCACCGCCGCGCGGGCCCTCGAGATGGGATACAAGGTGCCGATCACGCGCCTCGAGCTCACCTACCGCGCGCCGGCGACCCCCGACCGCACCGTCCGCGTCACGGCGCGCCTGCGCGAGCCCTCGGTCGCGCGCTTCGTGCTGGACTACGAGATCCGCGACGAGACCGGGAACCTGCTCGCCTCGGCCGTGACCGAGCAGGTCGTCCTGAACCGCGAGAACGAGCTGCTCCTGACGTTCCCCGCCGGCCTTCGCGCGCTCTGCGCTTCGATCCTCGACTACCAGCAGACCCTGGACGGCGGCGCCGCATGAAGGCCGCAGACACCGCCTCGCCGTCGCCCCGACGGCGCTCCCTCCTCTTCCTGGCGCGATTTTTCGCGCTCCTCGTCGTCTTCTACGCGGTCGTCGCCTGGAACCCGGTCAACGACGCCGCCGTCGTGCCGTTCACCGCCGGCATCGCGCGCGTCTCGGCGGCCGTCCTGAACGCTTTTGGCGAAGAGGTCTCGGTCGCGGGCACGGAGATTCACTCGGACAAGTTCGCCGTCCAGATCGAGAACGGCTGCAACGGAATCGAGGCCGCGCTGCTTTTCGGATCGGCCGTCCTCGCGTTCCCGGCGCCCTGGCGGCGGCGTCTCCTCGGCCTCGTCGCCGGGTTCGCCGCGATCCAGGCCCTCAACCTCGTCCGCGTCGTCTCGCTCTTCTGGATCGGCGCCCACCGTCCGGCTCTCTTCTCCTCCTCGCACACGGTCCTCTGGCAGTCGGCCGTGGTGCTGGCGAGCGTGCTGCTGTTTCTCCTGTGGGCGGCGCGGTTCGCGAAGGACGACGAGCCCGACACGAGGCATGGCGCGTAAGAAGGAACGCGCTCCGGCCGTGCGCCGGCGGGCGGGGCTCGACGCGCGCGCCGCGATCCGGCTCCTCGTCGGATTCGCCGCCGGCCTCGCGTTCTGGTTCGCGTTCGCGGCGCCGTACGAGAAGGCCGTCGCCGCGGCCGCCGAGGCCCTGGTGCGGCTCTTCGAGCACCCGGCCGTCACGACGCTGTCGGCCTCCGGCGGCGAGATCCTCGTCGACCGCTCCGACTTTCCGCCCGCGTCGCCGCGACCCGGCCTTCCCGCCGACGACCTCCATTTCAACTTCGTGCTGCTCGCCACGCTCTTCGCGCTCGGGCGCCGGCCGCTCGAGCCCCGCCGCTTCGGCCGGTTCTGGCTCGCGGCCCTGAGCCTCGCGGTCATCCACGTGATCGCCCTCGTCTTCCAGGTCGAGGCGCTCTACGCCACGCGGCTCGGGCCCTGGAGCGAGGCGCACTACGGACCCCTGGCGCGCAACTTCTGGGGCGCGGGCTTTCACTTCTACCAGATCGCGGGCCGCTTCGCGGCGCCGTTTGCGTTGTGGTGGGGATTCGGCCGCGATGCGGCCGAAGACGCGCCCGGGGGTTAGCCCCGGCGGCCGCGCTCGCGCCGCAAGTACCGGTAGTCGGGAATCTCGAACTCTTTGAGCTTCGCGATCAGCGACCCGCGCGAGATGTTGAGGATCTGGGCGCCGCGAGACTGGTTGCCCTCGACGCGGCGCATCGCCCGGTCGATGACTTCGCGCTCCACGGTCTCGACGATCTTCTTCAGGTCGTCGGTGGACCGCAGGACCGTCTCGGCGGGGCTCGACTCCGGCGCCGGCGCGGTGGCGGCCGGCTCGGGAACCGATCGGCTGGCCGCGGGCGCCTCCTCCTCGGCGGAGCGGCCGAGCAGCCCGGAGAACGCCACCCCGGCCAGCTGCGCCAGCTCCTCGACGAACAGCACGGCCCGCGCCGCCAGCCTCGGCGATTCGCGCACGAGGATGCCGACGGCCCCCGAACCCTCCCGGGCCGGCTCGACGACGAGGGTCAGCACGCCGGCCACGCTCTCGGAGCGAGCGAGGCGCTCGCCCGCCCGGATCTCCTGCACCATGCCGGGCGGCAGCGCCGGGTTCTCGCGGAACGTCGACGCGAGCGGCCGGAACCCCGCCGTCCCCGAGAATTCGCCCACGGCCCACTCCGACGGCGGCAGCTCGCGGTCGAGAAAGTCGGTCAGCTCGATCGCGAGGTCCTCGGCCAGGCGGGCCTCGCGGCAGAGCCGGTAGGCCGCCAGCCGGAGCCCGCGGTATTCGACCTCGGTCGCCGGGAGCGCCGGCGCCGCCGCGGCGGCCGGCGCCGCGAGCGCGGCCTCGCTCGACGCGGCCGGCGCGCCGGCGAGGCTCGCGGGACGCGATGCGGGCGCCGCGTCGACGACGGTGATCGTCGCCTCGCCGATCGTGATGCGGTCGCCCGGCGCGATCGCGCCGCCGTTGAACTCGCGGCCGTTCACCTGGACCGCGGCGATGCCGCGGAAGAGATCGAGGTGGTACGTCCCGTCCTTCTCGAGCAGGCGCAGGTGCCGCCCGTACACGCCGCGCGCGCGCACGACGACCTCGTTGCCCGACGAGGCGCCGACGGTCGCGCTCGGTCCGGCAATCCGGTGCATCTCCGCACCCGTGCCCGGACGTCTCCTGACTTCGAGGGTCAACATGGCGGTCGATCTCCCGTGGTCATCGAGACACTACACACTTTGCGTCACGGTGCGCAACATCCGTTCAGTTCTCGACCGCCGGTCACCCGTCTCAGATTTTTGACGGACCGGCCGCGGGGAATCAGAACAGTCCCGAGACCCGCCCCTCGTCGTCCACGTCGATCGTCTCGGCCGCCGGCTTCTTCGGCAGGCCCGGCATCGTCATGATGTCGCCGCAGATCGCGACGACGAAGCCCGCGCCCGCGAAGAGCCGCGCCTTGTCGACGTGCAGCGTGAATCCCGACGGGCGCCCGCCCTTCTTCGGATCGTCCGAGAACGAGTACGGCGTCTTCGCGATGACGATCGGGAGGTTTCCGAATCCGAGCTTTTCGTAGCGCGCGAACCGGGCCTCGGCTTCCCTGGAGAAGGACACGCCTCCGGCGCCGTACAGGCGCCGGGCGATGATCTCGACCTTTTCCGCGAGCGGGCGATCCCACGGGTAGAGCGGACGGTAGCGGGCCGTTCCGGCGGCGATCTCGTCGAGCACCAGGCGGGCCAGATCCTCGCCGCCGGCCCCGCCGCGGGCAAAGACCTCCGAGAGCGCGACCTTGACGTCGAGCTCGGCGCACCGCTTCTCGAGAAAGGCGATCTCGGCCGGCGTGTCGGTCGGGAACCTGTTGATCGCGACGACCGCCGGGAGGCCGAAGATCCTGACGTTGTCCAGATGCCGCTCGAGGTTGAGCATGCCGCGCGAGAGCGCCGCGAGGTCTTCCACGCCCAGCATGTCTTTCGGCGCGCCCCCGTGCATCTTGAGGGCGCGCACGGTGGCGACGAGCACGACGACCGACGGCCAGATGTCGCCGTAGGCGCACTTGATGTCCAGGAACTTTTCGCCCCCGAGGTCGAAGCCGAAGCCCGCCTCCGTGACGGCAATCTCGCCGTAGCGCATGGCGATGCGGGTGGCGAGAATCGAATTGCAGCCGTGGGCGATGTTGGCGAATGGCCCTCCGTGCACGAGCGCCGGCGTTCCCTCGAGCGTCTGGACCAGGTTCGGATGGATCGCGTCCTTCAGCAGGGCCGCCATGGCGCCGTTGGCCTTCAGGTCGCGCGCCCGGACCGGCTCGGCGTCCCGCGTGTACCCGGCCACGATCGCCCCGCAGCGCTCCTTCAAGTCCTTCAGGTCGCGCGAGAGGCAGAGGATCGCCATGACTTCCGAGGCGACCGTGATGTCGAAGCCCGTCTCGCGCGGCACGCCGTTGACCTTGCCGCCGAGGCCGATGACCGTGTCGCGCAGCGCGCGGTCGTTCATGTCGAGAACGCGGCGGAAGGGAATGTCGCGCTGGTCGATCCCGAGCGCGTTGCCGTGGTGGAGATGGTTGTCGATCATCGCGGCGAGCAGGTTGTGCGCCGCGGTGATCGCCGGGAAATCGCCCGTGAAGTGGAGGTTGATGTCCTCCATCGGGACGACCTGCGAGTAGCCGCCGCCCGCCGCGCCGCCCTTGACCCCGAAGCAGGGACCGAGCGACGGCTCGCGCAGCGCGATGATCGCCCGCTTGCCGAGGCGGTTGAGCGCCTGGCCGAGTCCGACCGTCGTCGTCGACTTGCCCTCGCCGGCGGGCGTGGGCGTGATCGCCGAGACGAGCACGAGCGGCGCTTCGGGCCGGCCTTCGGCGCGCGCGATCGCGTTGATCGAGACCTTGGCTTTGTCGCGTCCGTAGGGAATGAAGTCGGCCGGGTCGATTCCGGCGGTGCGCGCGACCTCTTCGATCGGCCGCAGCCGCGCCTCCTGGGCGATCTCGATGTCGGATTTCATCGCGCGGGGATCCTAACAGTTCGGGCCGCGGGCCACCGGCTATTGCGACCGGTCTCCGGCCGACCCCAATAAGTTGTGGCACGGGCCCCGCGCATTTGCTAGATTTTGCCGAGATGCTCCGCCTCAAACGGGTCGAAATCTCCGGCTTCAAGTCCTTCTTCGAGAAGGTGGACCTCGCCTTTCCGGGCTCGGTCACGGCGGTCGTGGGCCCGAACGGGTGCGGCAAGTCGAACATCTCGGACGCCGTCGCCTGGGCTCTCGGCGAGCAGAGCGCCCGCGTGCTGCGCGGCGAGAAGATGGACGACGTCATCTTCAACGGCTCGGCCAAGCGGCGCCCGCTCGGCATGGCCGAGGTCACCCTGACGCTCGCCGCCTCCAACGGCGACAGCGAGAAGGGCGACGCCGGGGGCGAGATGCGCGTCGGCCGGCGCGTCTACCGCGACGGCGAAGGCGAGTACTTCCTGAACGACAAGCAGGTGCGCCTGCGCGACATCCAGGACCAGCTCCTCGGCACCGGCCTCGGCGTGCGGGCCTACTCGGTCATCGAGCAGGGGCGCATCGACCAGGTCCTGTCGACGAAGCCGCAGGACCGCCGGCGGCTGATCGAAGAGGCGGCCGGGATCACGAAGTACAAGCTCAAGAAGCGGCTCGCCGAGGGCAAGCTCGAGGAAACGAAGGGCAACCTGCTCCGGCTGTCGGACATCATCTCGGAGATCGAGCGCAACGTCGTGTCGCTCAAGCGCCAGGCCTCGCGCGCCGCGCGCTACAAGGAGCAGTCCGAGCTGCTGCGCCAGCGGAAGGCCTCGCTGACGCGCGCCCGCGCCGACGCGCTCCGCGACGCGCTCTCGGCCGCCGAGCGGCTCCGCGACGAGCGCCGCGATCGCGAGGCGGAATCCGCGGCGGCGCTCGCGCGCGCCGAGGCCGAGCTCGCGAGTGCCCGCCTCGACGCGGCCGAGACCGCCAACGCCCGCGACGCGCTGCGCGAAGCGCTCGCCGCGCTCGAAGCCGCGATCGCCCGCGACGACGCCCTCCTCGACTCGAACCGCCGGGCCGCCGTGGATCTCGCGGCCCGCCGCGCCGCCCTCGAACGCGAGGGCCGCGACTTCTCCGCCGAGCAGACCCGGTCCGCCCAGGACCTCGCGGAGCTCGAGGACCGGCTCGAGCGCGCCGTCGCCGAGGCGCGGGCGCGGTCGCTCGCGCGCGAAGAGGCCGACCGGAAGGCCGCCGAGGCCGCCGCGGCCTGCGCCGGACTCGAGCGCGAGCTCGAGGAGACGCGCGGCCGCGCGCTGTCCGCCTCGGGAGAGCGGATCGCGACGCGCAACGCCCGGCATGAGGTGGACCTCGCGGCCGAGCGCGTCGCCGCCTCGCGGGCGCGCCTGGCGCAGTCGGCCGAGAAAGTCGGCGCGGAGCTCGCCGTCCGCGAGCGCGACGCCGCCGAGGCCGAGACCGAGGCCGCCCGACTCGCGGCCGCCGCCGCCGGGGCCGCGGGCCGCGTCGCGCGCGCCGAGGCCGACCTCGCCGCCGCCGCCGCCGAGCTCGCCGCCGCGGAAGAGGCGCGCGAGCTCGCCCGCCAGACCGCGGGGGCGCTCGAGCATCGGATCGCGGCGCTGGCCGAAACCCTCCGCGCCCGCGAGAACAGCGTCAACGAGGTGCGGCAGGCGCTCCGGGGCGCCGGCGTGTCCGAAGACGGCGCGCTGTCGGAACGGATCCGTCCGAAGCCCGGCTGGGACGAAGCCGTCGGTCTCGTTCTCGGCGCCGACACCGACGCGCTGCTCGCGACCGGCGACGTCTCCCGCGCGGTCGAGGCGATGCGCGCCCTCTCGACCGGCCGCCTCGTGCGCGCCGACTGGCGGCTCGAGCCCCGCCTCGACGTGCCCGACGGCGCCCTCGGCTGGGACGCCGTCGTCGAAGGCTGGGACGCCCTCTCCCCCGCCGAGCGCGCCGCCCTGCCGGCGACGGCTTTCGTCGAGAACCTCGGCCGCGCGCTCGCGCTCGCCGAGCGCCATCCCTCCCTGACGTTCGTGACGCGGGCGCGCGAGGTCGTGCGCGGCCCCGTCGTGCGGGTGGCCGGTCCGGCCGCCGAAGCGTCCGGGCTCTTCGCGCTCCGCCGCGAGGAGGCCTCGATGCGCGGCCGTCTGGAAGAGGCGCGCCACACGTTCGAGGCCGCGGCGCGCCAGGCCGAGTCCTTCCGCGCCGCGCGCCAGCGCGCGGAGGCGGAGCTGCCGCCGCTGCGCGACCTCGAGCGCGAGGCCCGCGACGCCCACAGCGCCTACGCCGCGCGCCTCGAGGAGCGGCTCTCGGACCGCGACCGCCTGCGGCGCGAGCGCGATACCCTCGCCGGCGAGGATCGCGCCCTGGCCGACGAAGCCACCGGGCTCGCCGGGCGGCGCGCCGCCCTCGAGGCCGACGAACGGCGTCACGCCGAGGCCGAAGACGCCGCGCACGAGCGCATCGGGAACCTGTCGGCCCTGCTGTCGGAGGCCCGCGGCTTCGCGATGTCGGCCTCCGAAGAGCTCGCCCACCGCCGGACCGAGGCGGAGGTGGCGGCCGAGCGGCGCCGTGCCATGGAGGCCGCGCGCGACACGCTGAGGGAGTCGCGCTCGACCCTCGAGCGCCGCCTCGCCGAGGCGACCGAGGAGGAGGCGCGGCTGCTGTCGCGTTCCGCCGAGCTCGCCCAGGAGGAAATCGACGCGCGCGCGCGCCAGAAGCAGAATCTCGCCGCGCGCGAGGAGCGCTCCGGCGCCCACGCGGCGTCCACCGAGAAAGCCCGCGAAGCCGCCGTCCGCGTGGACGCCGCCGAGGCAGCCACGCGGGCCGACCGCGCCACGCTCGATGCCGCCCGCGAGGCGCGCTTCGAGGCCGAGGTCTCGGCCACCCGGGTCGGCTCGGACCTGGAGCACCTGGTCTCCCAGGCCCGCGAGGAGTTCGGCGTCTCGCCCGAGGCCCTCGAGGCGCCGGCGGACTCCTCGCCCGAGGCTCTCGCGGCGCTCGAGGCCGAAGTCGTCGAGCTGACCGCGTCACTCGAGCGGCTGGGCCCGGTCAACGTGCTCGCCTTCGAAGAGCACAAGGAGATGTCCGAGCGGCTCACGTTCCTGACGGCGCAGCGCGACGACCTCCTGAAGTCGATCGCCGAGCTCCAGGAGTCGATCCGCAAGATCAACGCGACCTCCTCCGAGCGTTTCGCCGAGGCGTTCCACGCGATCAACGCCAACTTCAAGGCGATGTTCGAGCGCCTCTTCCAGGGCGGCACGGCCGAGATGAAGCTCCTCGACGAGACCGACCTGCTCGAGTCGGGCATCGAGATCGACGCGCACCCGCCGGGCAAGCGCAACCAGTCGATCCTCCTCCTGTCGGGCGGCGAGAAAGCCCTGACGGCGATCGCCCTTCTGA
>DATJPZ010000128.1:0-10800 GCA_035506175.1 Thermoanaerobaculia bacterium
CGTGCCGAGGCCCGTGCCGTCGGCGACCGTGACGCCGGCGTACAGGCCGCTCGTGACGTGGAGGCCCCACGCGTCGGTGAAGTAGTCCTCCGAGCCCGTGCCCTTGAGCGACGGAGTCCGCTCGCCGTCGACGAAGAAGCGGTCGTCGCCTTCGCCGAACCAGCCGGCCTCCGGCTGGAGCACCGAGAGGACCGTGCCGACGTAGAAGCCGCGCCCCTTCACGTCGAGGAAGACGTACGGCCTGCCGTCGTCGGGGGCGGGCAGCTCCTGCCGGTAGCGCGCGTGGAAGTACGCGGTGTCGGGGGGCAGCGAGGCGACTTTCGCCCAGTCCACGTGAAAGTAGAGGTGATCCACGCGGCGGCGCCCCTCGTTGGTCAGCGTCACGCGGCAGGATTTCCGAAACGGCATCGGCCAGTAGCTGTTGCGCGCGCGGCCGTCGGAGCTCGCGCGGATCATCGACGACTCGACCTTGCGTTCGTAGCCGAAACCGACGCCGAAGAAGTCGCCGAGCGGCGCGTCCACGGAGGCCTCGGGGCTGCCGTCGTAGTAGACGCGCAGCCGGAGCAGCCGCGGCCACGCGTACTCGTTGGCGGCGATCGTGATCCAGAGGTGCGTGATCACGCCCGGGCCCTGCAGGTCGGCGAGCACCGCCTCTTCGCCCGGGATCATGTACCAGCGGTCGTTGTTCGAGTCGGGATCGGGGTCCGACGAGGAGGAGCGGCGCGCCGAGTAGTCCTTCAGCTTCGAAAACTCGAGCGGGTCCTGCCGGGCGGAGGCCGCGGCGGCGGCGAACCCGAGCGCGATGGCAAGCGCGGGGGCGAGGCGGCGAATTCTCATGGCGTGCTCCTTCGGTGCGTCAGCGGGCGAGGAGCGCTTCGACGCTCTCGCGAAAGACCTGCGTGTGGAAGTCGACGTCGGCCTCGGTCGTGTCGGGCGCGATCAGGGCCATGTTGTGGAACGGCGTCATCAGGATGCCGCGATTCAACGCCGCCAGGTGCATGTAGCGGTCGAGCGTCGGGTCGATCGAGGCGGCGGCCTCGGCGCCGTTCTTCGGCGGCGTCGCGCGGAACCAGTACTCGGCGCGGCAGCCCAGACGCGTGACGTGCCAGGGGAGGCGGTGCTCGGCGATCACGCTCTCGACCCCTTCGGCGAAACGCCCGGCGAGCGGGATCGTCCTGGCGTAGGCCGCCTCGGTCAGGACGTGCTCGAGCGTCGCCCGCATGGCGGCGAACGACAGGGCGTTGCCCGCGAGCGTCCCGCCGATCCCACCGGTGTCGGCGCCCTCGACCGTCGTCGCGGCGCGGACGCGCTCGGCGACTTCGGCCGAAAGCCCGTACGCCGCCGCCGGGATGCCGCCGGCAAGCGGCTTGCCGATCGTGAGGATGTCGGGGGAGAGGCCGTGCGCCCGCGTGTAGCCGCCCGGTCCCGCCGAGATCGTGTGGGTCTCGTCGAGGACGAGGAGCGCGCCCGCGCGCCGGGTCGCCTCGCGAAGCGCGGCGTGGAAGCCCGGCTCCGGGTGGACGATGCCGATGTTCGTCATCACCGGCTCGGCGAGCACGCACGCCACGTCGCCGGCGGCGAGCGCCCGCTCGAGCGCCGGGACGTCGTTGAACTCGACGACGCGCGTCGTCACCGCCGGGTCGACGGGCGGCCCGAGGTTGCCGTCGCGCGGTCCGACGACCGCGTTTCGCAGCGTCGCGAAGGTCTCGTCGACCGTGCCGTGGTAGCACCAGTTGAAGACGAGGATCCGCGGGCGCCTCGTGACGTGGCGGGCGAGGCGGATCACGAAGCGGTTCGCGTCCGTCGCCGTCAGCGTCGTCTGCCAGAAGGGAAGGCCGAAGCGGCGCGCCAGCTCTTCGCCGACCCACACGGCGTCCTCGGTCGGCAGCATGAAGGTCGCGCCCCGGCGCGCGCGTTCGGCCGTCGCGGCGACGGCGGCGGCCGGCGCGTGGCCGGTCATCGCGCCCGTGTCCCCGAGGCAGAAGTCGAGGTAGCGGTGGCCGTCCACGTCGGTGAAGTGCGCGCCGGACCCCTCGGCGACGAAGACGGGGAAGGCGCCCGCCCACCGGACCATCCAGTTCATCGGCACGCCGCCGAGAAGGCTCCTCTGCGCCCGCTCGAACAGCGCCCGCGAGCGCGGGTGCGCCTCGACGAACCGCGTCTCTTCCGCGGCGAGGCGCTCCTGGAGCCGGGCCCGGTCGATCGGCATGGGTGGCGCGGATCTTAATGCGGCTCGAACTTCCCGCCGAATCGGCCGTATTTACGCCGATGACCGATTTTCGGAGGAGGAGAGGTATGCGAGTTTCCCGCGTCGTGGTCGCCGGGCTTCTGGGATCTTCCCTGGCATTGGCCGGGGATGCTCCGCTGAAGGGCCCCGAAATGGCCGACATGAACCGCAGCGTCGAGGCCTGCACGGATTTCTACGAGTTCTCCAACGGCGCCTGGCGCGCCGTCAACCCGATCCCTCCGGAGCAACAGCGCTGGAGCCGCCGGTGGAAGGCCGGCGAAGAGGCCAAGGACCAGCTCAAGGGCATCCTCGAGGAGGCCGCGGCGGCGAAGAACGCGCCGAAGGGCTCGACCGAGCAGCTCATCGGGGACTTCTTCGGCGCGTGCATGGACGAGGCGGAAATCGACCGACTCGGCGTCAAGCCCATCGAGGGCTGGCGCGCCGACATCCGGGCGATGAAGACGGGGGCCGACCTCGATCGCATGATCACCCGGTTCCAGAGCTACGGCGTCTTCGTCCCGTTCGCGATTTTCGGCGGCTCCGACAACCACAACCCGAACGACGTCATCGCGCAGATCGTCGCCTCCGGCCTGGGGCTGCCGGACCGCGACTACTACGTCAAGACCGAGCCGCGCTTCGTCGAGGCCCGGGAGAAGTACCTCGCCCACGTCGCGAAGACCTTCGAGCTCGCCGGCGCGATGCCGGCCGACGCGAAGACGGCGGCGGCGACGGTGATGCGGATGGAAACCGACCTCGCCAGGGCGTCGCTCGACAACATCGCGCTGCGGGACCCCAAGGCGACGGACCACAAGATGACGATGGCGGAGCTCCAGAAGCTCACGCCAAAGTACGACTGGACGGCGGCGTTCCGCGCGCTCGACGTCAAACCGGGCGACGTCAACGTCGCCGAGCCGAAATTCCTCCGGGAAGTCGAGCGCCAGCTCGGCGCGGTCCCGATCGCGGACTGGAAGACGTACCTCGACTGGCAACTCCTCGACTTCGCGTCGCCCTCGCTGTCGAAGCCGTTCGTCGAGGAGAACTTCGCCTTCAACGGCGCTTACCTCGCGGGCCAGAAGGAGAACAAGCCGCGCTGGAAGCGGTGCGCGGAGCAGGCCGACCGGCTGCTCGGCGAGGCCCTCGGCCGGAAGTACGTCGAGAAGTATTTCCCGCCGGAGGCCAAGGCCCGGATGCAGGAGATGGTCCGGAACATCCTTCTCGCGATGAAGGAGACGATCGACGGCCTCGACTGGATGAGCGCCGAGACGAAGAAGAAGGCTCTCGAGAAGCTGTCGACCTTCAACCCGAAGATCGGCTATCCCGACAGGTGGAAGGACTACAGCCACGTCCCGATCTCGCGGGCGTCGTACTGGAACGACGTGCTCGCGGGCCGGAAGTTCGTGACCGACGACAATTTCGCGACGATCGGCAAGCCCGTCGACCGCGGCCGCTGGGGCATGACGCCGCCGACCTCGAACGCCTACTACAACCCGCTCTTGAACGAGATCGTCTTCCCGGCGGGGATTCTCCAGCCGCCGGCGTTTTCCCTGACGGCCAACGACGCCGTCAATTACGGGGCGATCGGCGTCGTCATCGGGCACGAGATCAGCCACGGCTTCGACGACCAGGGGGCGCAATACGACGCCACCGGGAGGCTCGAGAACTGGTGGTCGCCCACCGACCTGAAGCAGTTCCAGGAGAAGACCGCCTGCGTCGTGAAGCAGTTCGACGCGTACGAGGTCGAGCCGGGCATCCACGAGCAGGGCAAGCTCGTGGCGGGGGAGTCGATCGGCGACCTCGCGGGCGCGCGGATCGCCTACCGCGCCTTCCAGATCGCGCAGAAGGGCAAGCCGCCGCTGCCGACGATCGACGGCTACACGCCGGATCAGCAGTTCTTCATCGCGTGGGGCCAGTTCCGCGGCGACGCGACCCGCCCGGAGACGGCGCGGCTGATGGCGCAGGGCGATCCGCACCCGATCGGCAAGTTCCGCGTCATCGGGCCGCTGTCGAACCTGCCGGAGTTCGCGAAGGCGTTCGGCTGCAAGCCGGGTCAGCCGATGGTGCGGCCCGAGAACGAGCGCTGCGACGTCTGGTGACGCGGATCGGCTGACGGGCCTGCCGGAGGGGCGCGCCGGTTTGACGGGCGCGCCCTTTCCGGTATGATGCGCCGTTCCTTACGCGGGGTCGTAGTTCAGTTGGTTAGAACGCCGGCCTGTCACGCCGGAGGTCGCGGGTTCGAGTCCCGTCGGCCCCGCCACTCCGATGGGAGCACCGTACCGCGCGCAGCGGATCGGCCCTCGCCGGTCGACGCGCGTTCGTCCCTGTCCCCCGGTGATCGGCTCGTCACTCGGCGAGCGGCGGAGATGTTCCGGGTGTCGACGGACGCGGGGGCCGGGACCTGGAGGCGGCGCTCCGCGCGGATGGCAGGAAATGACCCCTCTCTGGCCTTTCTGCCGTCCCGTCCGGAGGCTAGGATCCCGCCATGGGGGCCAAGAGGCGCTCGAACCACGGGGAAAGGGATACGAAAACGATCGTGTTCCTCGCCGCTCCCCGAACCCAGATTCTGGATGTCGCCGGCCCCTTTCAGGTCTTCGTGAGGGCGGCGGAGATCTTCGTCCGCGACCATCCCGCGCGAAAGCAGCCCTACAGGACTCTCCTCGTCAGCACGACGGGCCGCCGGACCGTGTCGACGAACTGCGGGCTCGTCATCGGTGGAAGCGGCACCTTCCGTTCGCTTCGTGGCCCGATCGACACGCTCCTGGTCGCGGGCGGCTCGGGCGTGGAGGACGCTGCCCGGAGCCGGGAACTCCTGCTCTGGTTGCGCCGCGCGTCGCGCCGGGTGCGCCGGATCGGCTCGATTTGCACCGGCGCCTTCGTCCTGGCCTCGGCGGGGCTGCTCAAGGGAAAGCGGGCGGCGACTCACTGGAAGTGGGCTCCGGAACTGGCAAGGCGATTCAAAGACACGATCGTCGATCCGGAGCCGATCTTCGTCCGGGACGGAAACACGTACACCACCGCGGGTGTGACCGCGGGAATGGACCTCGCCCTGGCCCTCGTCGAAGAGGACCTGGGCTCGGCGATCGCTCTCTCGGTCGCCCGCGAACTGGTCCTCTACCTGCGTCGCGCGGGGGGCCAATCTCAGTTCAGCCCGGCGCTGGCTCTGCAGGCTTCGGATCGCAAGCAGATCGAAGACTTGCGTTCGTGGGTGGTCGACAACCCCGATCGAGACCTCCGGGTCGCCCGGCTCGCGTCCCGAGCCGGAATGAGTCCTCGCAACTTCGCGCGGGTGTTTCTGAGCGACACCGGCCTGACGCCGGCGCGGTTCGTGGAGCGGTCCCGTGTCGAAGCCGCCCGGCGAAGGCTGGAAGAATCCCGGGACAAGCTGGAGAAGATCGCGAGCGACTGCGGGCTCGGATCGGTCCAGGGCCTTCGCCGCTCGTTTCGACGCCTTCTGGGGGTTGCCCCATCCGAATATCGGAGCCGTTTCAGGGACCCGCAGCAGGGCCCGGCGGTCATTCGCCGCCGTGCCCCCGGCCGGGGCGCGCTTCATTCGTGACGTGCCCGTTTCCAGAAAGGAACGTGACCATGTTGGATCGAAGAGATCTTCTGACAAGGGCGACGATCGCAGGGCTTGCGTCCGGAGTGTCTTCGATCGGGGCTCTCGGCGGCTGTTCCCGGTCCACTCAACACCGATCTGAGCCGGCGGCCGCGACGGGCTCTCCGGCACTTCGCGATGCGCCGAAGCCCCTGCCCGTTCCCGCCGAAGGGGGGCTTCCCGCGGCCTTCGTTCTCGGCAAGGACGCGGAGGTCCTCGACTTCTGCGGCCCGCTGGAGGTGTTCGCCGGCGCGTACACGAAAGACGGAAAGGCACTCTTCGCGCCGTACATGGTGGCCGCCACGAAGGAGCCGGTCAAGGTCGGCGGGGGCATGAAGGTCCTGCCTGACTACACCTTCGAGACGGCGCCCGCACCCAGGGTCATCGTCATTCCGGCGATGGACGACAGCGCCGCTCCCCGGCAGATGTACGACTGGATTCGCACGGCGTCCCGGTCCACGGACGTCACCATGTCCGTGTGCAACGGGGCGTTCGTGCTCGCCAGGACCGGGTTGCTCTCCGGAAAACCGGCGACCGCGCACCATGGCGGCTATTTCCGCTTTGCCGGAATGTACCCCGATGTCCACCTCCGGCGCGGTGCGCGGTTCGTCGAGGACGGCAACATCGCCATGGCCGGCGGGATCTCTTCCGGCATCGATCTCGCCCTTCGCGTCGTCGAGCGCTACCTCGGCAAGGAGGCTGCTCTGGAACTCGCCGATGGCATGGAGTACCAGGGGAAGGGCTGGTTGAACCCCGATTCCAACGAGGCCTTTGCCACGATGCCCCGGTTCAACCAGGAACATCCTCTCTGCCCCCTCTGCCTGATGGACGCCGATCGCTCGATCACCGCGACCTACAAGGGGAAGACCTACTACTTCTGCTCCGCCGGCGAGAGGGAGTTCTTCGAAGCGCATACCGACGTCTTCGATCGCTTCCAGGCGGAGGATTCCAGGCGCGGGGGCGGTTCCTCCAGAGACTGAGATGGAATCAATCGAAGTCCTTCCGGCGGAGCCCTTCGGCGCGGTGTGGATCATTGCGTCCGGCGGACCGGAGCCACCGCCTGCAACAGGTCGCGCAGAACCTCCTCGACAATGCATTCGAGGCCGGAGACGGGGAGGTCTCGCTCTCGTTCGAGCGGCTCGGACCGATGCTGCGAATGGCGGTGCGCGATCGGGGTCGGGGAATGGATCCCGGCGAGCTCGCCAGGGCGGGCGAGCCGTTTTTCTCCACCAAGAGCCCGGGAGCGGGGCTCGGGCTGGGACTGTTCATCGCGAGGACGCTGGCAGAGCAGATGGGGGGAAGGCTGCAGGTCGAGTCTCGTCGGGGGGCGGGAACGACCGTGATCGTGGACGTCGCGTCGGCCGAGCCGACCGGGAGTGGGCGCCTTGCCTGACGTCGCGCTGGTTGCCCGCAGCCTCCTGATCGTCGAGGACGACCCCGTCTTTCGACGCCGCTTGAGTCGCGCTTTTCGCGACCGGGGCTTCGAGGTGGCCGAGGCGGCCAATGCCGCGGAAGCCGCGGAATCCGCGCGGCGCGAGCCGCCCGAGTATGCCCTCGTGGACTCCGGCTTTCGGGCGGTTCGGGGCTCGACGTCGTCCGCAAGCTCATGGAGCTCGAACCGAGGACCGTCGTGGTGGTGCTCACGGGATACGGAAGCATCGCGACGGCCCTCGAGGCCGTGCGCCTGGGCGCCGTGCACTACCTGACCAAGCCGGCCGACGTCGACGAGATCCTCGCGAGATTTGCCCGGGGCGACGGCGCTCGCGGCGCCGTGACGGCGTCTCCCACGGATTCGGTGCCCTCGCTCGCCCGGGTCGAGTGGGAGCACATTCAACGCGTCCTTGAGGACTGCGGCGGAAACGTCTCCCAGGCCGCTCGCGTTCTCGGCATCCACCGCCGCTCGCTCCAGCGCAAGCTCGGGAAGGCGCCGACTGCGCGCTAGGCAAATGAAGCAGGTCGGTGAGAAGTTGCGCAGTTATTTTGGATTCGGGCATTCGGGGTCTCGAGACCCTATGAGAGCATTCGGGCAACTCGTTTCACTGCAGGAGGACCAGATGCACCGGATTCCGACGAAGAGGTTCACGGCCCTGGTCGTCTCCCTCGGACCGGGCCTCGCCTTGGCCGGCAGCACCGCGCTGTTTCCGGCGCAAGGCACGTCCGCCCAGTCGAGCGTGCTGGAGGTCCATTCAAAGAACGCCCCGGCGGTCCAAGCGTTGCACAAGACCAAGAGGGCTGCCGCGGGGCCCTCCGCGCCGAAGAATGGAAGGATCGCGTCGAGGCCGAAGCGGACGCACGGCGCGGGCCAGACACCCATCAGCGGCACGACGACCGACGGCTCCGGACACGGGTGGCCTCTTTACGCCCGGATCGTCTTCACCTCCGGCGGCACCGAGCCGCTGACGGTCTTCAGCGATCCGGTGACGGGCCAGTACGAGGCGCTCTTGTTCTCCGGGAAGGAATACACGGCGACGGTGAGCCCGGTCCAGCCCCACTACGGGGCCGCGCGCGCGACGCTTTCGACCGATGGCACGCCGATCGTCCGGGACTTCACGCTCCATGCCGACACGACGTGCCAGTCGCCCGGCTATACGAGCCCCGCCGCGATCGTTCCGGTCCTCGCCGAAGGGTTCGACGCCGGCGTGCTTCCCGACGGCTGGTCGATCGTCAACGACAGCACCGACGGCGGCATGCCCTGGTTCATCTGGGAGGGCGCGGACCCGGCCGACCCTCCCGAGTTCGACGGCAACCGGACCGGCGGTTCCGGACCCTATGCCCTGGTCGACAGCAACCGCGACGGCTTCGTCACGGATGACACGAGCCTCGTGACGCCGCCGCTCGACCTGGGCGCGCTTCCGAACGCCGCGATCCAGTGGGCCAACGACTTCGTCGACCTCTACTCGATCGCCGACGTCGACGTCAGCACGGACGGCGGCGTGTCGTGGACCAACGTCTGGGAAGCGGCCGGCGCCAGTGTCTTCGGTCCCGGCAACCAGGTGGCGGACATGTCGTTCGCGGCCGGTCAGCCCAACGTCCAGGCCCGCTTCCACTATCAGACCTGGTGGGCCTGGTGGTGGCAGGTGGACGACGTGATCGTCGGCTCGGTGCCGTGCGAACCGTCGGCGGGCGGCCTCATCATTGGCAACGTCGTCGACGGCAACACCGGCGACAGCCTCGTCGGAGCCACCGTCTCGAACCTGACGCAGGCCACGTCGACCTCGACCGTCGACCCGGGCGACCCGGACCGCCCGTCCGGCTTCTATTCGATGTTCTCCCCGGCGGGCCCGCAGAGCCTCGAAGCCTCGAAGCTGGCCTACGCGAGCGACGGGCACCCGGCGACGGTCTTCACCAACGACGTGGTGCGTCGCGACTTCACCCTCCAGGCGGGCGAGACTTCGGCCTCGCCGACCGCTCTTTCCGCGGTGATCCCTCCGAACGGCATGTCGGTGCAGACGCTGACGATGTCCAATTCGGGTCAGCCCGCTGCGACGTTCAAGCTCTCCGAGGTCAACGCCCCGTTGCTCACGTCGACCACGTCCGGCTTCGCCTCGCGCGAGGACGTCCAGCGCGCGCTCTCGCGCCTGCCCAGGGATCCGGCGGAGCGGGCTGCCGCGATGGGTTCGACGCAGGGAACCGGCCTTCCGGCGGTTTCGAGCCTGGCTCCTTCCGGCGGCCCCACACTTGCGGCCGGCGAAGTGCTCGGCAGCTTCGCCCTCCAGCAAACCTACGGGTGGGGCGTCGGTTTCGACGGCGACTCGACCTCGACGTGGATCACCGACGTCGGACAGGCGGGCGGCGACGACAAGGCGCATCAGTACGACAAGGCCGGGAATTCGACGGGCCAGACGATCGACCTGTCCGGTGCCATATCGCTCTGGGCGGCCGACGGCGCCTGGAACGCCAATACCGGAATGATGTGGTACGTCGACGTCGTCGGCTTCGGCAGTTCCTGCATCTTCGAGGTCGACCCGGCGACGAAGTCCAGAACGGGCAACACGATCTGCCCCGATACGGGCACGTCGGAGCGCGGCCTCGCCTATGACCCGGTCAGCGATACGTACTACATCGGGTCGTGGCTCGACTCCACGATTTACCACTTCGACTCGGACGGCAACATCCTCGATTCCTCCATGGTCGGGCTCGGGGTTTCCGGGCTCGCGTATTACCCCGACGCCGGACACCTCTTCGTCCAGGTGAGCGGGGCCAGCACCGCGATCACCGTCCTCGACGCGAAGAACAACTACGCGGTCGTCGGCAGCTTCGAGGTCGGAGGCGGAGTGTTCGACGACCACGGCGGCGCCGGCATGGAGGCCGACTGCCTGGGCAACCTCTGGATGGTGAACCAGTTCACGCAGACTCTGTACGAGGTCGCCTCCGGCGACGGCGCGACATGCGCGGTGGACATCCCGTGGCTGACGCTCGATCCGGCGCAAGGGACGGTCGCCGGCGGCGCGGGCACGACGCCGGTCACGGCGACGTTCAACTCGACGGGCCTGCTCCCGGGCCTCCTTCGGGCGCAGGTCCAGGTTTGGACCAACACGCCGTATGCCGTCCCGGCGATCCCGGTGACCCTGACGGTCCTCTTCAACGACGTGCCGGAGGGCAGCTTCGCCTGGAACTACATCTACGGCGTGGCGGGCGCGGGCGTCATGATGGGCGGACCGCCCAACTGCGGGCCGACGGTCTACACCTTCTGCCCGAACGGCGTGGTGACCCGCGCCGACATGGCGGGCTACATCTTCCGGGCGATGCACGGACGCAACACGCCGCCGCCGGTCTACGACGACATCTTCGGCGACGTGACGCTCAACGACTACAACGCCTTCTACATCCAGGGCATCTCCGACGACGGCATCACGGCCGGCTGCGGCGGCGGGAACTACTGCCCGGATGCGCCGAACACCCGCGCCCAGATGTCGGTCTTCATCTGGAAGGGACAGCACGGCGACGCAATGCCTCCGGCCTGCACGGGCGTCTTCACCGA
>DATJPZ010000129.1:0-2080 GCA_035506175.1 Thermoanaerobaculia bacterium
TCTGGTCGTAGACCCGGATGTGGGTCGCCTTCGGCTGGATCTTCATGCCCTGGATGCACGGCCCGTACTGCTTCTGGATCGCCGCCTTGTACGCCGGCGCGAGCTGCGCGCAGGCGTCCGCCGGCGAGCGGTTCTCGATGAATCTCTGGACTGCCTCCTTCGGCGAAGGCGCGCCGGCCGCAAGCGCGAGCGCGACTGCGAGAACACCGACCACTTCCCGAGTCTCCTATACCGTGGCCGTATGGGCAAGGCAGCCGACTGGCTCCGCGAAGAGCGGCGCAACGTGCTCGGCCACTGGACGGCGTTCTGCCTCGACTGCGGCGCCGCCCGCCGCTGGTTCGTCGAGTTCGAGGCCGAGGTGCCGGAGACGTGCGCCTGCGGGGGCCGGATGCTCCGCCGCTGCCCCGCCTGCGACGCGCCGTTCAGCTCGACGTTCGCCGTCGACTGCGAGGAGTGCGGCGCGCAGCTTCGCGAGCCGGAGATCCTCGGCATGCGGATCCGCAAGCCGGACAAGTAGCAGCCTCGGCTTTCGCGCATCAGGTGTTCGTCCGATGCGCGGTTCCCCGCGGCGCGCGACGCTTGCAGCGGACGAAAGGAGGTTGCCATGCGCGCCGCACGGAGGGTGCTCCTGGCAACGGCGTCGACGGCGTTCGCTGCGCTGGCTCTCGGCTCGGCCGCCGCGTCGCCGCCTGTCCAGAGCGGCGGCTGCCCCGCCGCGATCCAGACGGCGACCTACACGTGGGTGCAGCCTGCGTTCGCCGGGGGCACCGCGCCCACGCCGCCGGTGGCCGGTCAGTCGGCCCCGGTCTGGCAGACGCCGGTCTGGATCGGCTGAACGCTGCGCTGATCTAGCGGGGCACCCGCCCCGCTAGATCAGGCCGAGGCTCGGCTTGATCGCGGAGAACCGGATCACCGTCACCGTGTCGTCCTCGGTGACGTCGCGGTTGTAGAGCTGGCCGAGCCAGCGGCACAGCTCTTCGGTGTGGCGGATCTCCGGGTTGTCGTGCTCGATCTCGTTCGGGGAGAGCTCGGCGATCGTCTTCACCTCGACCTTGTCGATCACCGCGTCGAAGATGTGCTGTCGCGGGCTGAACCGCGCGCCGGCGAGCACGGAGACGATCATCCCCTTCTGGTACTTGCGCGACTTGTCGCCGAGGCGGATCGTCGCCGTCTTGCGATGCGACTTGAGCTGCGCCTCGACGATCGGCGAGTAGAAGTTCAGCGCGAAGGCCGGCACCGGCCCTCGATCATACGTCGTTCCGGGCCAGAAGCTCCGAGGCCTTGCGGGCCATGTCGCGTTCGCCGCCGTAGCTGAGCAGGAGCGGCGCCTCCTCGAGCGGGAGCCAGCGGACCTCGGCCACCTCGTGGCGGTGCTCCTCCGGGAGGGCGCCCAGCCGGCCGCCCGCGTAGCGGACGAGGAAGAAGGAGACGACCTTGAAGATCCGCTCGCCCTCCCAGGTGTAGACGTAGCGGGTCTCGCCGAGCTTGCCCAGCGACCGGCCCCGCGCGCCCGTCTCCTCCGCGACCTCCCGGAGCGCCGCCTCCACCGGCGTCTCGCCCTCGTCGATATGGCCCTTCGGGAGCGCCCACACCGCCGGCCCGTGCCGCTGCGGGCGGATCGCAGCGGCCATCCAGCGTCCGCGCAGGCGGCGGACGAGCACCCCTCCGGCGGAGAGCTCACGCCTCACGCGGCCGCTCCTTGCGGCACTGGCACTCTCGTGGCTAGAGTGCCAGCCGTACGCACAAACCTGTTACAAGGTTGGAGGTCTACCCGATGAATCTACAGCCGCTTGGCGATCGCCTGATCGTCGAAGTCCTCGAGGAAGAGGAGACGACGGTCAGCGGGATCGTCCTGCCGGACACGGCCAAGGAGAAGCCGCAGCGCGGCAAGGTCCTCGCCGTCGGTCCCGGCGCCCGCGACGAGAACGGCGAGCACGTTGCCATGGACGTCGAAGAGGGCGACGAGATCATCTTCAGCAAGTACGGCGGCACCGAGATCAAGGTCGGTGTCGACGATGTCCTGATCCTTCGTGAGTCGGACGTCCTCGCCAAGGTCGTCGGCGACCGCGCTGCGGTCTAG
>DATJPZ010000130.1:0-8463 GCA_035506175.1 Thermoanaerobaculia bacterium
GCACGCACATGACGGGCTACCGCTGGCACGTCTGGGATCCGATCCCGTTTCAGAAGTCGCTCCATTTCGACATCGAGCACCTCGGCTGGACGTACAACCAGGACGGCTCGATCAAGTCGCCGTACGGCGTGCGCAACGACCTGATGTCGTCGGTCTCCTACTGGTACCAGGACGGCATCGCCACGGGGCTGCCCCCGATCCCCTACGGCTCGGCGCGGTGGCCGCAGGGCAACGCCGTGCAGTTCGAAGTCGAGTCCGCGATGGACGGGATCAGGGCCGAGCAGGGCAAGGCCGAGGTCGTGAAAGACCTCTTCTGGGCCAAGGACGTCGTCGTGTTCCAGGCCGACGGCCCGGGCTCGAGCCTGACCATTCCCTTCGACGTCGCCGAGGCCGGCGACTACGAGCTCTCGACCCAGGTCGCGCAGGGCTCGGACTACGGCATCTACAAGGTGCTCCTCGACGGCCAGACGCCCGTCGCCCCGGTGCTCGAGCACGAGCCCGGCGCGGACGTGCGGCCGCAGCTCTCCTTCGACGGCTACGCGCTCGAGACCTACGTCGGCCTCGACTACCAGATCGGCTTCCCGCGCCTGACCAAGGGGCGCCACACCGTGACCTACGTCTGCCTCGGCAAGAGCGCGGCGTCGACCGGCTACATGCTCGGCGTCGACAACCTCATCATCGCGCAGACCGGACCGGCCGGCTGGAAGAAGGCCGATTCCGTGAAGGCGCCCCGCGTCCCCGCGGGTGTCGCCGCGCTCGCCTCGGCCCTGTCGGATCCCGACCCGGTCGTGCGCGGTCTCTGCGCCCTCGAGCTCGCGAAGCTCGGGCCCGCGGCACTCCCGGCCCTCTCCGCCCTGACCGCGCGCCTGACCGACACGGACCCGATCGTCCGAGCGGAGGCCGCGATCGCGATCGGCGCGATCGGCCCGTCGGCTGCCGCCGCGGTGCCCGCTCTCGTCGCGGCCTGCCGCGCGCCGGGGCAGACCATCGACGTGCTGCGGGAGTCGGCGAACGCGCTCGGCAAGATCGGCCCCGCCGCGGCGGCCGCCCTCCCGGCTCTGCGCGAGATCGCGGCCAGGAAGATGGCGCACGTCGGCGGCATCATCGACCTGACGCCGTCGTGGGCGGCGACCCGGGCGATCGAGAAGATCGAGGGGAAGAAGGCGAGCTGAACGATCGCCGCGTGGACACCAGGAGCACCGATATCGAGGCGGGCGGCCGGGACGCCAAACGGCTCGCGGAGATCCGTAATTGGTATTCCGGCCCCCCTCTCGCTCTCTAGCGATGCAGGTGCAGCGTTCCTCCCGGAATGAGTCCGAAGCCGTTGACGATGACGAGCTCGAGACTCGTCCCGGTCAGGGTGCCGAACACGTGCGCATCCCTGTAGCCACCTCCTCCGTAGTCAGCGCCGGTGACGACGCCGGTCAGCGTGTCTCCGTGCAGCGTCCCGGCAAGCCGAGCATGGTTCGGGCCGCAGAAGTTCGGGGACGCGCTGAGGGTTCCCGTGACGGAGTCCCCGTCCTGACTCAGCGACGCCTGTGCGGGCGTGCCGGAGTCGCAGTCGACGAAATCCGCGGAGTCGAACGTTCCCGTCCACTCTCCGTCGATCGGACCTCCCGACGCGCCGGGGCAGCTGGAGAACGTCCCCGTGTCCTGGATCGGCGCAAACGCGGTCCCCTGAGCGTTCGTGTAGGTTTTGTGCGTCGCGGTCTGGACGTCCATGACCTCGATCCTCGTCGACACGTTCGTCATGCCCGAGATGAACACCCACTCATGGCCGTTCATGCTGCAGCCGTCGACCGCCTTGGCCGTGATCTCGATGTTGGTCGGACCGAAAAACCAGAAATACCCGCTGTCGGGCGTCAGCAGGACCGGATGAGCGACGTTCTGGTTGCCCGATTCGGGATCAGTCCAGAAGACCAGGAGCTGGTAGCGTCCTTCGCCAAGGCACAGTGCGCTGACTCCGCAGGGCTGCTGAACCTGGGCAAGAGCGGGACGACCGAGACCCGCTAACGTGAGAAGGCAGGCGGCGACGAGAACGGCGCCCGACGGTGTTCCAGGACGTCTCGCGCCTTCCCTTCTCCCGATGTTTCGCCCCGCGGAATCGGAACGGTGAACCTGGGAAATCGCTTTCATGAGTTCCTCCTGACGAGCCACCCTCTCGGATCGCTCTTCCGGCAACGCTAGATCGAGGACCCGAAGGAGTCTTCAGCGTTCCCTACGCGATTCTCAGGTTTTCGATCAGGCGTGCGGAGTCGGGTCAAAAGCCCTTGACTCTCCCCTCGGCCGTTCCACAGACTCGCTCCAGTCCGTAGCGACGAAAGTTGAGCCCCCTGCCCAGGTCCCTCGCGTTTTTTCTGGCGCTCGCGGTCGTGTCCGCCGCGGGCGGCCAGGTTCCATCGCCGACCGGGAATCTGTTCGGTCAAGTGTCCGACGAGCAGGCGCGCCCGATGGCCGGTGTCACCGTCACGCTCCACGGACCCGGCGCCGCGCAGATCATGAGCACCGCCGCCAATGGCGAGTTTCACTTTCTCCATCTCTCCCCGGGGGCCTACTCGGTCACGCTCGAGCGTTCGGGTTTCGAAACCGTTCGCCGCGACGTCGCCGTCGCGCTCGGGAAGAACGCCGTCATCGCGGCGACCCTTTCAGTCGCCGGCGCCCAGGAGGCAGTGACCATCGGCGGTCCGTCGCCGGCGGTCGACACCCGAACGACCGAGACCGGCGCCAGCTTCTCCCGCTCGGAGCTGGACGCCATCCCCACGACGCGAGATCCCTGGGGCATGCTGCGCCAGGTGCCCGGCGTTCTGCTCGGCAACATGGACGTCGGCAGCGCGCAGAGCACTCAGCAGCCGACCTTCATCGGAAAGGGGACGCATCCGGATCAGAACACCTACAACCTCGACGGCGTCGGCGTCTCCATCGGCGGCGCGACGCCGCTCTACTTCGACTTCGATTCTCTCGACAGCATCGAGGTGGCGACGGGCGGCTCCGATCTGTCGCTGTCGACGCCCGGCGTGACGCTGAACCTCGTGACCAAGCGCGGCACGAACCAGCTCCTGGGCTCGGCGAGGGTGCTGTACACCGGCGGCGCCAAGTGGGATTACGGCGCCGAGGCCGGCGGACCGCTCTGGAAGGACCGCGTGTGGCTCTGGGCCGCGGGCGCGAGCAATTCTTTCCTGGGGCAGACGTTCATTCTGCCGGACGGGGAGGCCACCCGGAGCCAGGAAGCGCAGAAATACTGGAATGCGAAGCTGAATGCGGCTGCCGTCCCTTCCAATACCCTCACCCTGTCGTTCACGTCCTTCGAGCGAGACGCCGAAGGGCGGGGCGCCGCCCCGGACCGTTCCCAGCCGTCGACCTGGGACCAGACGTTCCCGTCGCAGTCGTTGAAGGTCGAGGATTCGCAGGTCTTGTCGCCGACGCTCTTCGCGTCCGCCTATTTCTCTTATCTGAAGACGCGTTTGACCAACACGCCCCAGGGCGGCGTCGCCGAGCAGGCCGACTCGGACGTCAACGGCGTCTGGCGCAACAGCTACAACTTTCATCGCTTCGGTTTACCGCAGCACCAGGTCGGCGCCACCACCTCGACGTTCTTCGATATGGCAACGCTTCAGCATGAGCTCAAGTTTGGCTTCGGCTACCGGCACGCGACCCTCGACTCGATGACGGTCTGGCCCGGCGACGAGCTCGTGGGCTACGCGAACAGCGACGGTCCCCTGGCCTCGATCACGCGCGCGAGCAACCAGCATCTCCTCTTCAACTACTACGACACCTACCTCGGCGACACGATCCGGGCCGGCAACCTCACCGTCAACGCGGGAGTGCGCTTCGACTACCAGCAGGGCCGCAACCTCCCGTCGTCCGTACCGGCCAATCCCGTTTTTCCCGATCGCCTTCCCGCGGTTCAATACGGCGGCGATTCGGGATACCCGGTGACATGGCGCATGGTCCAACCGCGCGTGGGAGCGACCTACACGGTGGGACGCGATCACACGACCCTTCTACGCGCTTCGTACGCCCGATTTTCGAACCAGCTGAGCAACGAGATCGCGACGATCAACGCCTTTCCGGGCTCCACGGGTCTCTACTACAGCTGGAACGACGCGAACGGGAATGGCCGCGTCGAGCCGAACGAGGTCGGCGACTTTCAGTTTCCCCAGAGCGTCAATCCGGATGATCCTGGCTCGGCGGTTCCGGTGAACCAGATCTCGCGAAGCTTGAAGCCCCCGACCACCGACGAATTCATCGTCGGCGTCGAAGGGCAGATCTTCTCCAAGGTCTCGGCATCCCTCGCGTACACCCATCGATCCACCCACAACCTCGAATTCTCCCCCCTCATCGGAACGACCCGCTCGAGCTACCAGTACTTAGGGAACGCAGCCGGGATAGCCGAGGCCAACTCCAACGGTTTCGTTCTGGATTTCAGCGTGCCCTACTACGGCCTGACGACGGACCCTCCTCCCGTCGGATCCGAGCTCCAGAACCGACCCGATGCGAGCGAGACCTACAGCGGCGTCGAGCTCCAGCTGCTCAAGCCGTTTTCGCACGGTTGGATGGCCCGCGTGAGCTTTGCCTACAACGACTGGCAGCAGCACATCGGCCCCGGAGCCATCGTCGACCCGAACAACATCACGCCCGGCACCAACACGAACGGGCCCGTCGTGGAAAGCGGCATCAACGCGACGTGGCAGTTCAACGTGAGCGGTACGGTCCTGCTTCCGTGGGAAATCGCCGCCGGTATGAACGTCTTCGGCCGTCAGGGCTTCCCGATCCCGTACTACGTCGAGGTCATCACGAACGATCCGAGCGGCAGCCGGCCGGATGTCCAAATCGGCCAGGCCACCCAGTATCGAACTCCCAACGTCTACGAGGTCGACCTGCAGCTCTCCCGCGCGTTTCGCATCGGGCCCCACGTCACGGTGATCCCGCAGTTCGACTGCTTCAATCTGCTCAACAGCCACACGGTGCTGCAGCGCGACGGGCTCGTCGGGTTCTACGACGCGAAGGCGTCTCCTGCCTTCGACACGGACCCCGAGCAGTTCAACGCCGTGGCCGAGGTGCTCTCCAGCCGGACGTTCCGGGGGGGAGTGCGGATCCTCTTCTGAAGGGGCCCGCGCCGGCGCCGCGAGATCATCTCAATCCCGTCACCAGATACAGATCGGTCGGCACGTTGAAGTACGAGTACGCGTACGACCCGGCGTCCGGCGTCATCGTGAAGTAGTTCAGCTCGTTGGTGGGACTGAACCGGTCCTCCGAAGAGAACTCCCGCCAGAGCTCCCTCTTTCCCGTCGCCAGATCGAGCCGGGAGACCCGCATGGGCATGTTCGAGTTCGGACGCACGAAGAGGGCTCGCCCGTCGGCGCTCCACTGGAGCACCTCCTCTCCCTTCTCGAAGCCGGGGATCGGACGGGAGGCGCCGCCCTCGACGGCGTAGATCCTGCCCTCGCCTTGCGCATTCACGCACGCCGCCTCCCTGCCGTTCGGGGACACGGCCGTGCACGACGACCGATCGTCGGCGATGTCCGTCCGCTTCCCGGTCGCGATGTCGAGCACGCAGGGCGCGTCTCCCCAGAGGAGGAGCCGCCGCGAGTCGGGGAAGAAGACGCCCTCGTCGAAGTGACGGCCGCCGGTGTCGAGGACCTTCGGTTCCCCGGCTCCCGTCGGCAACAGGAGGAGGTCAGATCCCCGCTCGTTGGCGTTCGCCGCCACCCAGCGGCCGTCCGGCGAAATCGCCATCGATCGGCCCTCGCCGAGCAGCTTCGCCGGGGATCCGTCGGTCGGACGCACGTAGATGGCATGGAAGCTGCCCTCCGCGCCCTCGTCGAAGAGAAGCGTCTTTCCATCCGGAGTCATCGCCTTCGCGAACGATCCTTCGTGCCACGACAGGTCGCGCTCCCGCGATTCTCCCGCCACCCGCACCCGCATCTCCGAATGCATCGAGAAGAGCGACATGAGAGCGCGACCGTCCCGGGCCACGTCCTGCAGCACTATCCAGGAGGGCAGCTGCAGGACCACTCGTCGTTTCCCTCCAGGCGTAACGGCATACAGAGGCGTTCGCCAACCACTCTCGTTGGCGCTGAACCAGACCTCGCTGCCGTCTGCCGACCAGGCGAGCCCGTTGGCCCTTTTCCAGGCGGGCGTCAGCGCGGTGCGCCTGCCCGAGAGGTCGACCATCTCGACCGACACGATCGCGTCGCCGCCTGAGAAGAACGCGATTCGTGTTCCGTTGGGAGACACACGAGGAGTTCGAATCGGGCCGTCCGACTCGACGAGAAGCTTTCCCGGTGGATATTCCAGCCGCGCCTTGTCTCCGACCTGGCGCACGATCGCGAGGCTCTTGCCGTCGGGAGACCAGTCGGCCTCCGTCACTCCTTCGAAGAGCTCTCTCGGCGCTCCTCCCGCGAGCGGCGCGCGGGCCAGCGTCCCATTGAGCGAGAGCGCCATCTCCCCGAGCGAGGACATCGAGACGAGCGCGGCGTCCGGGAGCGCGAGGCGGGTCGACTCCCGGCCGTCGGTGCGTGTGGAGAAGAGGCGGGTCGGATCCGAGTTCCATTGAGCGCTGTAGACGACCGTTCGATCGTCGGGAGCGAAGCGGGCCGAGGAGACGACCCCGCGTCGAAAAGTCAGGCGCTGGAACTCGGGTTGCGAACGATCGTTCGCGCGCCTTCCGAGCGTGTAGGTTCCGGCCAGCCCGGCGAGGATCGCGGCGGCGACGAGCAGCGCGGCAACGCTCCGACGCCGCGGCTCAACGGCTGCTGCAGGTGCGGCGCGGATGGCCTCGGAGGAATGATCCTTCAGCGTCTCGAGGTCGCGGGCGAGGTCATGCGTCGACGCGTAGCGGCGGCCGGGTTCCTTTGAGAGGCAGCGCTCGATGATCCAGCGCAGGGGTGCCGGCGCTTCGGGGCTCAGCGCTTCGATGGGCGGCGGATCCTCGCGCAGAACGGCCGCCAGGGTGTCAACCGCGCTATTTCCCTGAAAGGCCCGGGTCCCCGTCGTCATCTCGTACAGCACGGCGCCGAACGAGAATTGGTCCGATCGAAAGTCGATGGCCTGACCCGCGGCCTGCTCGGGAGACATGTAGGCGATCGTCCCCACGACCGTACCCGGATACGTCGCCGTTTGGATTGGCGCCTGCGAGCCCCCGGGATCCACCGGACCGCCGGGCGCCAGCTTCGCCACGCCGAAGTCCAGGATCTTCACGAGCCCTTCTTTCGTTGCCATCACGTTCTCGGGCTTCAAGTCGCGATGGACGATGCCGGCCTCGTGCGCCCGCGCCAGCCCCTGGGCGATCTGAACGGCGATCGGCAGCAGTTTCCGGATCGGGAGGCGGTCGCGAGCCATCAGCTCGCGCAGCGTCTTCCCGTCCACCCTCTCCATCGCGATCCAGGCGATCGAGGCCGAGGTTCCGACGTCGTAGATCGTGACGATGTTCGGATGATTGAGCGCGGATGCGGCGCGTGCCTCGTTCTCGAAGCGCTTGAGACGCGCCGGGTCGCTCGCGACGTCCTCGGGCAGAACTTTCAGCGCGACCTCCCGCGCGAGACGGTCGTCCCTCGCGAGGTAGACCTGCCCCATCCCGCCCGACCCGAGCGGCGAGAGGATCTCGTAGGGACCGAGGCGGGTGCCAGATGACAGCGTCATCGATGGCTCACTGGCGGGTCGCCGTCCTCGTCGGGGGCCCGGCCTCGGACCGGTGGAACACCAACGCCACCGCTCCCAGCCGGACGCCGTCTCCATCGCGCAGCGGCACCGTTCCGGTGACCCGCGACTCGCGCACGTAAGTGCCGTTCTTGCTTCCGAGATCCTCGATGCGCGCCGCGGCGCCGTCGATCACGATACGAGCGTGGTAACGCGACACGGACACGTCGTCGAGGTGAACGGCCGCGGCCGGATCGCGGCCGATCATGTTCTCTCCCTCGCCCAGAGCGATCTCCCGTTCGCCCAGGACGACGCAGCATGCCGGTCTCGTTTCCGTTCGAGCCCCCGCGGGCGAGAGGGTGCGCGCGTCGGCCTGAAAGGCATAGCCGAAGCGATGGACCGTGCGAATGACGCGGGACTGGCGGGCGTCGTCGCCGAAGGCGGCTCGCAGCTCGTTGACGAGATTGGCGAGGTTCGTCTCGGCCACGAACGTGTCGGGCCAGAGGACCCTCTGGATGTCCTCCTTGGAAACGGCGTCCGGCCGGCGCTGCACGAGCAGCTCGAGCAGCTGGAACGCCTTGGGCGATAGCGATATCTCCTCGGCCGCCCGAAACACCTGCCGGGTGCCCAGGTCCAGAACGTACTCGCCGAAGCCCAGCCTCATCGATTAGCGAAACCCCACAAGACGCGGAAATCGCGCTGAAGACTTCGCCCTCTTTGACGGCACATCTTAGCGAATCGACGGGAAGCGTTTCCGAAGGGGGTTGCAATGACGAGGCAGTATGGCGTCGAAGTCGCTCTGGCGGCTCTCGGCTTCATCCGGAC
>DATJPZ010000131.1:0-15245 GCA_035506175.1 Thermoanaerobaculia bacterium
GGCCGGGCGGCACGACCGTGTCGTTGTTCAAGAGGACGACGATCTCGCCGGCCGAGAGCGCGATGCCCTGGTTGTTCGCCGCCGCGAAGCCGCGGTTCTCGCGATTCGCGATCACGCGCACGCGCGGGTCGCGGCGGGCGACCTCGGCGAGGTACTCCGGCGTCCCGTCGGTGGAGGCATTGTCGACGACGACGACGTCGAGGCGCGGCCACGTCTCGCGCTCGAGCAGCGAGGCGAGGCACGCCCGGGTCAGCTCGAGCCCGCCGTACGTGACGACGACGACGGAAACGACCGGGAACGCCGCGTCGAGGGCGCCGGCAATCGTCGCGTAGCGGTGAGCCCAGTCGTTCTCTTCGGCCACGCGGCGGCGCTCGGCCCGGCGCGGGTCGTCCGGGGCCTCGGCGAGCGCGCGGTCGAGCTGGGCGAGGAACTCGTCGTGGCCGTGGGCGAGATAGGAGATCCCGGCGTAGGGCAGAAGCTCCGTCAGCGCCGGCGCGACGACGGGCTTGCCGCCCCAGAGATACTCGTAGAACTTGACCGGGTTCGTCGCCTCGGTGATGTCGTTGACGAGAAACGGGATCATGCAGGCGTCGAAGCTCCAGAGCAGCTTCGGCATCTCGTCGTAGGGGCGCTGGCCGAGAAGCCGCACGTTCGGCAGATTCTCGATCGCCGAGAGATCCACGTCGAAGCGGCCGCCCGCGAGCACGAGCGTGCCGTTCGGGTACTTCGCGGCGATTTTCGTCAGCAGCGGCGCGTCGACCCACGAGGCGAGCGCGCCGTAGTAGCCGATGATCGGACGCGGCGCGCCGGCGAGCAGGTCGTTCGGACCGAAGCGGGACCGGTAGTGCTCGGCGTCCATCGCGTTGCGCGCGAGAATCAGGCGCGGTGCCGTCGCCCGCCACTTCTCCTCCAGGCGGTCGGCCGAGACGATCGTGGCGTCGGCCGCGCGCACGAGGTTTTCCTCGAGCGACAGCACGCTCTCGCCGAAGCCCGGAAAGTTCGTCCACTCGTCCATGCAGTCGTAGACGACCTTCCAGCCGAGGCGGCGCTTCAACTCGAAGGCGAGCGGCGCCCAGAACGGGATCTGGACGAGGCAGACGGCGTCGCCGATCGCGAGGTCGGCGGCGAGCGCCTCGAACGACGCCACGAGGCCGTCCACGTCGGCGGCGTCGAGGCGGCCGCCGTAGATGTCGAGGGCGCGCCGCGAGCGCAGCTTCAGCTCGGCCACGTTCTCGGCCTTGCGGGCGAGGTCCCAGGCCGGGCCGGCCGGGTTGAGGAACTTCGACGTCGACAGATAGAAGACGCGGTGGCCGTGCCGGCCGAACTGGGTCGCCAGCTGCTGCGGACGCTGGAAGCGGAAGTCCCAGTCGATGATCGAGAACACGATCGTGTCGACGCGGCCCGCGGGCTCCATCGGAAGCGCCGCCGTCGTGCGGCGGCCCGACGCCGACTCCCGAGCGGCGGCCTCGTCCATCGCGTTCGAGGCGACGGGCGCGAGCGCGCGCCGCAGAAAGCGCGCCAGCGGCCGCGGGAGAAGCTTCGACCCGACGGCGAACAGCGGCGTCCCCGGCGCCGTCGCCCTCCCGGCCGCGCCCTTGAACCGTTCGGCGGCGCGCCGCAGGCGGCCCAGGCGCGAGCTCTCCCAGCGCTCGAGCTCGGCCAGCGCCGCGGCGAGGTGCGCGTCGCGAGCCTCGGAAACGCTCCGCTCCTGCTCGAGCTCCCGCTCGCGCGCCGCGAGCAGGCGCTCGCGCGCCGCGACCTCGCCGCGCAGAAACGCGATGCCCTCCTGCTGCTCGCGGATGACCGCGTCGAGGCGGCGGATCTCGCGCACCCGCGCGGCGAGCGCCGTGGAAGGAGCGCCCCCCCTCACCCCCGCCCTCTCCCCCCGTTGGGGGGAGAGGGGGTGCTTCCCGGTGGGAATTCGCGTGATTGCTTCTTTCAGCACTCCATACCGGGCGTCCCACGTGTTCTCGCGGGCGAGCGCACGGCGCCGTTCGACGACCGGAGCCGCGGGGTCCTCGCGCACGGCCTGCTCGAGCGCCCCGGCGAAGTCCTCGCCGCGGTCGTACAGGCTCACCGCGCTGCCGAGCGCCTCGAGCTCGGGCAGGCGCCGCGCCACGATGGGCTTGCCGGTCGCGAGGTACTCGTAGACCTTGACCGGATTCGTCGCCTCGGTCAGCGGCGAACGCTCGAACGGGATCGTGCAGACGTCGAAGCCCGCGACCCACGCCGGGAGCTTCTCGTAGGGCACCTCGCCGAAGCGGTGGACGTTAGGACGGCCCTCGAGGCTCGAGAGGTCGGCGCCGGAGACGCCGCCGACGAGCGCGAAGGACCACTCCGGGTGGCGCCGAGCGGCATCGGCCACCGCCGGCGCGTCGAACCAGGCCGCGATCGCGCCGTAGTAGCCGACCACGGGACGCGGCAGCTTCGCGAGCGGGCTCGCGGCGCGCGCGGGCAGCCTTTCGAAACGCGCCGCGTCGCCGGCGTTCGGGAGCGCGAGGACGCGGGGCCGCACCCGGCGGACCTTCTCGACGAGGAGTCGCGACGTGGCGGCGACGAGATCCGCCTCCGCGACCAGCCGCCGCTCGTCGCTCTCGGTTTCCGGGCCGTGCGTGCCGAAGCCCGTGTGCTCGTCCATGCAGTCGTAAACGACGCGCCAGCCGAAGCGCTCGCGAAGCGCCCGGGCGAGCGGCTCCCACGACGGGTATTCCACGAACACGACGAGGTCCTCGGTGAAGCGAAGCCGCCCGGCGAGCACCTCGACCGCGTCGAGCGCCTGCGCCAGCGTCTCGCCCGAGAGCGACGCGCCGTAGACGTCGAAGTCGTGCTCGCCCGGGAGCTTCAGCTCCCAGACGTTCTCGGCCGCCGCCGACACCGCCGGCTCACGGTCGAGGCCCGCGAACCCGGTCGCCGCGTAGAAAACCCGGTGGCCATCGGCCGCGAAGCGCGACAGGAGCTGTTGAGGCCGCTGGAACCGGAAGCCCCAGTCGATGATCGGAAGGCAAAGCAGGTCGAACCGCCCGGGAAGCGGCGGTCGAACGGCGGGTTCGGGTGCGGCGCGGCTCAGGCGCCGTATCTTGCCACGGCGCGCGCCGGCCCGAAAAAAGCCCGGCGGGCCTTTGGGGCCCGCCGGCAACCGAACGGAGGAACGGCGACGCGTTAGAAGGACAGCCGCGCGCCGAATCGGACGACGCGAGGGCTCTGCATCTCGATGATCTGGTTGTAGACGCCCGGCCCGAGATCCACGCGCGCGTTGCGCTGGAGAACCGTGCCGGAGTTGGCGGCGTTGAAGACGTCCGCGGCGATCGTGATCTCGAGCGGCTTGACCGTGATGACTTTCTCCAGGCGGAGGTCGAGCTCATAGACGTTCCCGTAGCGATAGGTCGACAGCTGCGTGAGGATGTTGTCCCGAGGGCCGAGGCCGTCGCCCGGGTCGTACCGGTAGTAGTTGATGTACGGATAGCCCTCGCGGCCGAAGAAGTTGGCGGCCACGGCGAAGCCCGCCGGGAGCTGGTAGAGACCGCTGACGTTGAAGAGCCAGCGCGCGTTCAGGAATACCTCGTTGCGCGCGCCGCTGGCCGAGCCGGCGGGGAGCGCCGCGATGTCGTCGCCCGCACAGGTCGAGCCCGTCTGGATGCCGATGGGCGTGCCCGGCCAGAGCTCGTTGTTGCCGCCGCGGTCGCTCGTCGGGTCGTAGCAGGACCCGGCGCCGCCGTGCTGGTTCCACGTCTGGTACGTGGCGCCGCCGCGGATGAGCCACTTGTCGGAAAGCCGCTTCTGGAAGGTCAGGTCGACGCCGTTGTACGTCGTGTTCCAGTCGGGCCGGTTCGACAGGGTCAGGCCCGCCGGCACGTCCACGCCGGGCTTCAACTGGTAGTAGGGAACGTCGAACGCCGCGCCGTTGAAGAGCCTGCCCGTCAGGTAGCCGCCGACCTCGTAATCGTTCTCGGTCAGGCCGGTCCGGTGGGGCCACAGCGCGCCGTCGTACTTCCGGTACGTGTACGACACGCCGACGACGAGGCCGTCGAGGAGCTCGCGCTCGATGCCCGCGATGACCTCGCTGGTCTTCCCCGCCTTGAAGTTCGGGTCGATGACGTTGGGCGACGTCGAAGAGCCCGGGTTGGCCGGGTCGACGCCGTAGTGCGAGACGAGCGTGTTCAGGTTCAGCTCGTTGCGCGTGATGACGTGGTCCCCGTTGATGTCGTTCCAGTAATAGTAGAGACCGGCGAGCGCTCCGGCGTTGGTGAAGGCTACGGCGTTCGCGCCGAGCTGATCCGCGTACTGCGAGTAGCTGGCCCGCAGGAGCGTCTTCTTGTCCTGGCCGAGCGCGTACGTCGCGCCGATGCGCGGGACGACGTTCTCCCAGGTGAACGGCGCGGGCTGATCGGTGGTCGTGATGCCGGGCAGCAGGTCCGGGATGACCGGGTTCGCCGGCGTCGTCGACGCGAGGTTGTGCCCCTGCTGGTTGTCGTAGCGCACGCCGGCGTTGATCGTGAGGTTGCCGAACGTGAGCGTGTCGGAAAGGTAGCCGCTGTAATAGCGCAGGCGCGTGTTCAGGACCGCGTCCCGGGTCATGACGGCGACCGGCGAGTTGAAGTCCGCGAGGTCCCCGTAGTTGCCGTTGCCGGGCCACGAGGAAACGGAATCGACGTCGGTCGTCCGGTAGTTGAACCCGTACTTGAGCTCGTTGCCGACCGCGCCCGTGTTGAAGAAATAGGAGCCGCTCGCGGTCGCCTGCTTCTGCGGGCGGACCGTGTCGGCGTAGAGGTAGCTGCCGATGAACTGCCCCTGCTCGTTGATGTAGAGGTCGTTCACGTCGGTGCCGCCCTGGGGCGTCAGCGAGAACCCGGCCGAGACGGACGAGTACGACGCGGTGAAGAACAGCGAGGACGAGAAGATCTGCGAGATTTCGCCGCGCCAGATCGTCGTCGGACCCGTCTGGTTCCACGACGCGGGCGGCGGCCGCGAGAAGGAGACGTTGCGCCCGAACTTCTCCTTGTTGCCGTTGGAGAAGGTGCCGGCGAGCGAGGTCGAGTCGAAGAGCTGCCAGTTGATCTTGGCGTTGTAGTCGATCAGGGTCGTGTTGTCGGGGTTGCCCTGGGCGTTGAAGAGGTTGATCTGGTTGCGGCCGTAGGCGCCCCACGCCCAGATCTTGTCCCGCCACAGCGGACCGCCGAGCTCGATGCCGTAGTCCTGCACTTCGTTGATGCGGTTGCCGCCGTTGACGACGCCCTGCGCCTGGTCCTCCGGCGTGACGTTGTTCCACTGGAGGTCGCTGTTGGCGAGGAAGTAGCGCGCCGAGCCGTGCACGTCGTTGGTGCCGCGCTTGGTCACGAGGTTCAGCTGAACGCCCGGCGATGCCGCGGTCACGTCGCTGCCGCCGGTCGAGGCCTGCATCTCCTGGAAGGAATCGAAGTCGTAGTAGTTGGGCGAGGAGCCGAGGGCGCCCATGTCGGTGATCGTGACGCCGTCGACGTTCCACGTGTTCTGGCTCGAGTCGGCGCCCTTGCCGACGTACGTCGACTGCTGGCCGCTCTCGTTGCCGCCGACGTTGACGCGGTCGACCTGCACGCCGGGAACCGTCGACAGGACGACCCACGGGTCGCGGGCCGTCGGGATCTGGGTCAACTCCGTCTGGTCCACGACCGCACCCGTCTGGACCTGCCGCGTGTCGAGCAGGGCCGGCGCGCCTTCGACGACGACCGTCGCCTCGACGCTCGAGATCTTGAGCGTCGCGTTCGTCTCCGTGTTCTGGCCGACGGAAACCTTGACGTCGCTGTTGGTGACCTTCGTGAAGCTCTGGAGCTCGTAGGTCAGGGTGTAGACGCCGGGCGCGAGGTTCGGGAACCGGAACTCCCCGCGGGCGTCGGTCGTCTGCGTCCTGGCGGCGCCGATGCCGGAGAGCGTGACCGTCACGCCCGGCAGCTTGCCGCCCTGCTCGTCGACGACCCTGCCGAAAATGTTGCCCGTGAGCTGTTGCGCGGAAACGTGCGGAGCGAGGCCCAGCGCGATCGCGAGGGCCGCCGCCCAGATCCACGCCGCTTTCCGGCGCGTCGGTCGGTGACAGTTCATTCTCGTCAATCCTCCTTACGCCGGCCACGCGTCGGCGCACCGGATGCGAAGAGCAACGCGGGTGCCACGCGTTCGAAAGCGTGGACGGGCGCCGCGCGGGGCCGAGCGCCGCTCGCGGACGGACCAAGCGCGCGGCGCGCAGGACCGCGCGCGCTACCGCGAGGCGCGCCGCGGCGCGCGATTCAGATTCGTGGAGACCCCGCCGGTTCATCGAAGCACCGGGACGAAACCGGAACGGCGGACGAGCCCCACGGCGCCGCTGACGAACCGGCCGGGAACGAGGATTCGTCGGGTGCGGCCAAGCCGCCCCGGCGCGCCGTTCCGGAGATTTGGACGGAACGCGTCCGCCAACGCCCAAAAAGCCGAACGTCGCTAAGGAGCGGAGCGGCGCGGGACGAAAATCATCGGAAGGTCCGGGGCCGGAACTCGGCGGCTAGACTCCGTGCTGCGCCGCTCCGCCCGAAAGCGGCCGTTCGCCGCGCTCGAGGCGCCTGGCGAAAAGGGCGTCGAGCGAGATCGGTCCGGCTCCGTAGGCGCCGAGCCACGCGAGGACCACGATGTAGAGGTACTCCTCCATCCCGAAGAGGTCCGAGTAGGAGTGGATGTCCGGGCGCTTCGCGGTCAGGATCGCGACGCCCATGGTCACGATGAGCGGCAGGCTCGCGACGCGCGTGAAGAGTCCCACGAGGATCAGGGCGCCGCACGCGAACTCGGCGGTGGCCGCGAGCGGCGCCTGGAACTCCGGCGCCGGAATCCCGAGCTCCTTGAAATAGCCGATCACCTTGGGCAGGTCGTTCAACTTGCCCCACCCCGTCTGCAGGAAGATTCCGGCGATCGTCAGCCGCGAGAGCGTCGGCGGCAACCATCGCAACCGGCCCGACACCGCGTGCACGAGACGGCGCAGGCGCGAAGCCCGGTCCCTGAGCGAGGGCATGTCGGTTCCTCCCTTTTTCAGCCTACACCGCGGCGCGCGGAAGGTTGCCGGGCTCTAGAACCAGCGGAACTGGTAGGTCAGGCCGTAGGTCGTGAAGTCCTGGCCGACCCGGACGGTCGCGCCCCTGGCCCAGGCCAGCTTGATCATCTGTTTTCGGCCGAGGGGCAGGGCCAGCGTCGCGCCGATCCGAGTGTTCTGCTGGCGATCGGCGTTGAGGACGCCGTCCACCGTCGTCTGGCCGCCCTGGTACCAGGTCCCATCCAGGGCCAGCCAGAGGCCGGGCACGAACGTGTAGATGACGTGCGCCTGGAGCTCGAGCATCGGGTCCTGCGTCCGGCGGTGTCCGCCGTAGAAGTCGTCGTTGGCGGTGAAGAACACACCCCCGGTGTAGAGCTCGAACGTCCATCGGCCGACCGGGTGGACCAGCCCGAGCTCCGGCTTGAAGGCCCAGCGGTTGGTCCCGAGGTTGATCAGCTTCGTCCCGTCGTACTGACCCGTGGGCATCTCGACGGTGAGGCTGGCGCCGAGCGTGGTCTCGGGAGCCCGCTCGGCAAACTCCTTCGGCGTCAGGGCCGGGCCGCCGAAGATGTTCGTCGCGAAGCGCATCTGCATGTCGCCCTGGCCGGATCGCGTGAGCGAGCGCGTCTGCTCGCCGACCTCTCCCGTCACCTTGCCCCAGATGTACGGCAAGGTGAGCAGCGCGCTCGCCGATCGTCCGAAAAAGGAGAACGTGCGGTCGTAGAAGGCGGCGACCGCGTTGACCTTCGCATCCACATCCTTTACCGGAAGGGACGGATCCGTGATGACCGACCCGGTCTGGTACACGTAGGGCACCCCGACGATGTTCACGTCCACGGGGCTCGGCGCGTACGCCCGCGGCTCCAGCTGCTGCGCGGAGGCGGCGCCCAGTCCGGCGGCAAAGAGGAGCGCCGCCCAGGCGGCAAGTCGTCTGATCAGAGGTGCAAATCTTAGCAGCCTGGCGCGTCCGGCCCCAGGATCACCTTCTCGATCCGGATCAGCTCCCCCACCGACCAGGCCTGGAAGGGGCACCCGCGCGGCGTGTGGGGGGCGTCGCCGTCGGCGATCTCCGAGACGTGACCGAGGCCGGCCTCGTCGAGGTGCGCGCGCAGGGGCTCGAGGAAGCGGCGCCGCGCCTGCTCCTTCGCCTCCCCGGTCCCCCCGCGCACGCGCACCCAGGCGTCCACGAACGCTCCCGCCAGGAAGGGCCAGACGGTGCCCTGGTGGTAGGCGCCGTCCCGCTGCCGCGGTCCGCCCTCGTAGCGCCCGACGTAGGCGGGGTCGAACGGGTCGAGCGACCGCAGGCCGAGCGGCGTGGAAAGCCGGGCCTCGACCGCGTCGACGACGCGCCGGGCGCGCTCGCCCTCGAGCAGCGGGAACGGCAGCCCGCCGACCGCGAAGATCTGGTTGGGGCGAAACGTCGGGTCCGCCGTTCCGGGCACGTGGTCCACGTCGGCCACGTCGTGGAGAAAGCCCCCGGCTTCGTTCCAGAACCGCTCCGTAAACGCCGCGAGCGCGCGGTCGTGGAGCGGCCGCCACCGATCGGAGAAGGCCGTCGCGATCCACAGGGCGTTCAGCCACAGCGCCTGCACTTCGACGGGCTTCCCGATCCGCGGCGTGACCACCCAGTCGCCGACCTTCGCGTCCATCCACGTCAGCTGGACCCCGCGCACCCCGGCCGCGAGGAGGCCGTCGCCGTCGGCGCGGATGCCGAAGCGGGTGCCGCGCTCGTAACCCGTCAGTATCGCTTCGACCGCCGCCTGGAGCTTCGCGACCGACGTCCGCGAGGCGACGCGGCCGGTCGCGGCCATCGCCTCCAGGTACTCGTAGACCGCGATCACGTACCAGAGCGACGCGTCGACCGCGTTGAACTCGGGCTCCGCGTCGGCGTCCGGAAAGAAGTTCGGCAGCATGCCCTCGGAGACGGCGCCCGCCCACTCGACGAGGATTCCCTCCGCCTCGGCGAGGCGCCCGGTCGCCAGACACAGGCCGCGCAGCGCGATGAACGTGTCGCGGCCCCAGTCGGTGAACCACGGGTAACCCGCGACGATCGTCCGGCCGCCTCCCCGGCGCACGAGATAGGCGTCGGCCGAGCGATCGAGCCGGTCGGCGAACCGGGCCCGGCGGCTCCGCTCCGAAAGGCGCAGGCCCTCCAGCGCCGCCGCGGCGCCGCCCGAGCCGAGCGCCGCTTCGTACCCCTCCGCCGCGGCGAGCCAGACCGCCTCGTTAAGCGCCAGGTCGAATCGGAACACGGCCGGCGACGCCAGGTCCTCGGTGAAGTCGAGGCCGCGCGCCTCTTCCTCCGCGTAGAGGAAGTTCCGATACCAGTCGCGCGCGGGCGCGAACGCGCCGTTCGAGCGCACCGAGACCGACGGCACGTCGGGGTAGGGCCGGAACCGCACGAAACCGGCGTCGCCCTCGGCGGCGTCGAAGCGGAAGGAGGGATTCTCGTGGTGGAGCGCGTGATAGTCGCGGCCCGAAAAGAACGGGCGGACCTCGAGATGCACGGGCCCCGCCCCGGACAGGAGCTTCCACGAGACCGCCACCGCCGAGGCGTCTTTCGGCACGAAAATCTCCTGCGCCACGCGCGTTCCGTCCGGGAGCGCGAAGACCCAGCGCGGCCAGGGCTCGTGGTCGAACGATTCGGCCCGCGCGGCGCCGTCGGGAGAAACGACGCCGGGCCCGTAGCGCTGCGACGAGATTGCAAAGCGCCCCGACGCCGTCTCGACGAAGGCGTCCAGGCCGTTGACGAGGACGACGCGTCCGGTCGGCGGGTTCCTCGCGGTCAGCAGCAGCGCGTGGTAGCGCCGGGTCCGGATGCCGTCAGCGGTTCCGGATGCGAACCCGCCGAGGCCGTCGGCCTCGAGCCACTCGCGCCTCTCGGCAGAGACCATCGCGCTCGTGTCCTCGACTCAGCCGGCCGTCTGGACGCCTTGGAACATCCCCTCGGCGACCCAGTCGCGGAGCCAGCGGAAGAGCTGATCGCCGGGGCTTCCCTGCAGGCCGCGCGCGGCCGCGACGACGGCCTTGCCGAACGGACGCCCCCGGGAAAGCGCCGCCAGAAAGTCGGCCGCCGGTTTGGAGAGCTCGAGGCGCCACACCTCGTAGCGCTTGCGCCAGACGACGACGTGCGTCGCCCGCCGCCCCACGCCGGGATGGTCGTGGTTCTCTTCCTTGACCGACTGCAGGTACGCGTTGACGGGATGGGCGTAGCTCCCGAGGCGAAACGCCGCGATCGGCTTCAAGACGGCCGTCGCCCACGCCTCGTTGGGGAGGCGCGCGATCGCGTCCGCCGGCCAGGGAGCCGACTCGGGCGCGTCGAAGACCTCCGTCACGGAAAGCTCCAGGCGGGCGAGATCGGCCACGAAGGCCTTCTTGCGGATCCCGCGCGATGCCTTGATGAATTCGGGAAACCGCTTCCCGAGGCGGTTGAACGTGTAGCTCGTCGACGGGTGCGCCGCGACGTAGCGGGTCACGAGGTCGGCGAACTCTTCCTCGCCGAGGAAGTGCGCGACCGCCGGGTAGTCGCCCTCGAGCGCCTCGACCATGCGAAGCAGGTACATGCCCTGGTAGACCCCGACCCGTTCGGCCGGCGTGAGCGTCTTCGACGGGAGAACCACCCGGGCGATCTGTCCGGGATCGAGTTCCCGGCGCGCCGCGGCCGACGCGACGGCGTCGTCGACGGTGCCCGGCTGCTCGAGGACGGCCTGCATCCACCGCTGCAAACGCGGCAGGCCGAGGTCAAGAGGCTCCGGCGGCAACCTTCTTGTCCCTCTTCTCTTCGCGCCGGTGCGCGCGGGCCTTCAGGGCCTCGGCGTGCACGACGTCGAAGGCCGGAATGTCGGCATCCCACTCGAGGAGCGTCGAGACGTTGCCCGTCCTCGCCGAGGAGCGCGCGTAGAGCTCCCAGACGCGGTCGATGACGTGGTCGTTGTGCGTATCGATGATGTGCGTGCCCTTGTTGGTGTGCCCGGCGAGGTGGTACTGCGTCACGCGGGCCGGGTCGATCGCGTCCACGTACTGCTCGGGGTCGAAGCCATGGTTGAAGGAGCTGACGTAGACGTTGTTGACGTCAAAGAGCATGCCGCAGTCGGCGTCCTCCATCAGGCGGCCGAAGAACTCCCACTCGGGCATGGACGAAGCCGCGAACTCGGCGTAGGTCGAGGCGTTCTCGAGCATGAGCGGCCGCTCGAGGATCTCCGAGACCTGGCGGACGCGCGCCGTCACGTGCGCGAGCGCCTCCTCGGTCAGCGGCATCGGCAGGAGGTCGTGCGTGTTGCGGCCCGCCACGCCGGTCCAGCAGAGATGGTCCGACACCCAGCGCGCCTTCGTGCGCTCGGCGAGGGCTTTCAACTTCGTCAGGTGCTCGCGGTCGAGCGGGTCGGTGCTGCCGATGTTCATCGAGACGCCGTGCATCACGATCGGGTAGCGCGCCGCGACCTGGTCGAGGACCCAGAGAGGCCGGCCGCCCGTGTCCATGTAGTTCTCCGAGAGGATCTCGAAGAAGTCCACGTCGGGCCGGTTGTCGAGAATGTGCGGATAGTGAATCGTCCGAAGGCCGACCCCGATGCCGAGATCGGGGAAGCCCCAGCGATTCTGCACGGCCGCAGGGCGGGGGGCGGGAGTCGGGAGGCGGGTCATGGAGTGATGGAAGAAATGCCCGGGGGCCGCGAGGGCCCCCGGGCAGAACGGATCGGAGTTACGCCGCCTTCTTGACCGGGACCGAGCAGCCGCCCTTGCCCTTGCAGGAGTTCTTGCCCGCGCAGCCGCCGTCGCCCGTCTTGCAGCCGCCCTTGCCCTTGCAGGAATTCTGACCCTTGCAGACGTGCTTGTCCGACGCCGCCTTCGTGTCCTTGGCCTTCTCGTCGCCGGCCGTCGTCTTCGCGCTCGCGTTCTTGGCAGGCATCGCGCTCGCCAGGCCCGAGCCCGCGAGCACGCCGGCGATCGCCAAACCGATCGCCTTCGTCGTCAGGTCACCCTTCTTCATCCCAGTCTCCTTTTCTTGCCCCGACGGGGCGTCATCGAATTCGGTCCAGCCGACATGGCTGTGCCGAGCTACGCCTTCGTCCGACCGGTATCAGCCGCGCCCCTCCCGCGGGGAGCGCCGTTGGCGCCGAATATTACCTCCGCCTCCCCGCCGCTCTGTCAATGTTTCGCGCGGGTTTCGCGGCCTCCACGAACGAATACGAGAAACCGGACGTCCCGGATCTCGTCCCGCCGCGGATTCGATGCCGGCTCCGGAGGGCGGGTTACGACCGCGGGGAAAAGCGGCCGGCCTCGACCTCCAGCAGGAAGGGGATCAGGGCCCGGAAGTAGGCCTCCTGGTCGTCCCACATCGCCAGGTGGCTGCCGTTCGGGCAGATCGCGACCCGCGCGTTGGGGATCAACCGGCCCATCTTCCTGATGTCTTCCGGGTTCATTTCGTCGTGGGTCGCCCCGATCAGGAGCGTCGGCGTCTGGATCTTCGGCAGGTCTTTCCACCGGTCCCAGTCCTTGAAGGTTCCCGTCACGACGAACTCGTTCGGTCCCTGCATGGTGTTGTAGACCTGCGGATTCAAATGCTTGAACGCCCGGGCAACCGGGTCCGGCCAGGGGTCGAGGCGGCAGACGTGCCGGCCGTAGACCTCCTTGAACATCACTTCCTGGTACTCGGGCGCCTCGAACTGACCCTGGCTCTCGTACTTGACGAGCACCGCGAGGACCTCGGGCGGTAGCTGCGAGCGCAGCTTGTTGACGTAGTCGACGTAGGACGCGATCGAGGCCGTCATGCTCGACAGGACCAGGCCCTTCAGGTGGCCCTGGTACTTCAGCGCGTAGTCGATCGCGAGCATGCTCCCCCAGGACTGCCCGTAGAGGAAGAAGTGGTCGAGGCCGAGCGCGAGGCGCACCTGCTCGACCTCCTCGCGGAAGCGCTCGATCGTCCAGAGGCTCTTGTCCTCCGGCTGGTCGGAGTAAAAGGAGCCGAGCTGGTCGTAGTAGTAAAACTCGATCCCCGCCTGCGGCAAAAAGTCCTCGAAGCACTCGAAGTACTCGTGGGTGATGCCGGGGCCGCCGTGGAGCGTGAGCACTTTGATCTTCCCGGCGCCGATTCTCCTGGTCCAGACCTTGTACTTGCCGCCCTCGACCGGAATCATCCGGATGCCGGCGGTCTTGATCGCCGCCCCGGGCGTCGGCGCGGGCGGCGGGGCATTCGGCCAGCGCAGCGCGGCGAGCGACCCGGCAGAGAGGGCGACGAAGCGGCGGCGGTCGAGAGTCGTCATGGGTCGGAATCTACCGCCTTTTCGGCTCGCTTCCCCTCTGGCGCGGCGCGCCTTTTTTGACATAATCCGCCCCGTTCCAATGGACCTGACGACAAGCGAAGACGGCGACGTCACGATTCTGACGGTGGTCGGAGACCTCGTCATCGGCGAGCCCGAGACGACGTTCAAGAAGACCGTGACGCGTCTGCTCGAAGAGGGCAAGACCAATCTGCTCGTCGACCTGAAGGCGGTCGGCTTCCTCGACAGCTCGGGGCTCGGCGCGCTGGTCCGGGCGCTGACGCTGGCACAGAAAGAGGGCGGCCAGGCCAAGCTCCTCCACGCCGGCCCCCAGGTTCGCAAGCTTCTCCAGATGACCAAGCTCGACTCCGTCTTCGAGATCCACGAGGACCTCGAGGCGGCGGTCTCCAGCTTCTAGGCGGGCCGACCGGCCCGGCCAAGATCGCGCGAGGACAACGTGGCGGACGAACCCGAGGACCCGGAGGAGGAACCGGTCGACGGGGAGGACGAAGCCTCGGCCGAGGAGGACGAAGCCTCCGCCGAAGAGTCGGAAGTCTCGGCGCTCGCCGAGCTCGCCCTCTGCGAGAACCTCTCCCAGACCTCCGGCTGGGCGGCGCGCTGGAGCTCCGTCATGGCCGGCGCGGACGCGACGCTGCTCTGGGCGCCCGACACGGTCAACCCGCTCTTTCTCTGCATCGGCGCGTCGGGTGAGGGCGTCGAGAAGTTCCTGAGGCGCTCGGCGGCGCGGGAAACCGGGTTCGTCCACGACCTCGTCCGCGACCGTCAGCCGCTGGTGCTGACGGGGGCGGAGCTGAAAGACGGCGATCCGTTCGTCCGCGGCCTCCCCGACCGGTTCCGTGCCTGCCTCGCCGTGCCGCTCGAAGCCGAGAACCTCGTGGTGGGGCTGCTCGCCCTGTTCTTCACGGAGATGCCCGACGCCGACGACGCCCTCGCGCGGCTCGAGCGCTTCCTCGAGCAGGCGGCGCCGGCGCTCGGCCGGGCGCTGCGCTCCGAGCGCAAGACGGTCGGCATGCTGCACGCGATCGAGCGGCTGACGAACCTCTACGACCTCTCCAAGGCGTTCGGGTCGACGATCGACGAGGGTGAGCTGTCCGACCTCATCGTGCGCAAGGCCGCCGACTTCCTCACGGCCGAGGTCGCGTCGCTCTGGCGGCTCGACGGCGAGGACGTCACGCTCGCCGCGACCGCCGTCAACGAGAACTACGACGTCGACAACGCCCCCGAGGCCGTCGGCGCCTCGATCGTCGGCGACCTTCTGGCCGACCAGGCCGCCGTGCGGCGGAACCGGATCCCCGAAGGCGATCCGGTCGCCGCGGAGAACGAGGGCTACGCCGCGCGCTCGGTGCTCGGCATCGCGCTCGTGGAGGACGAGGTCCCCGTCGGGGCGCTCGTCCTCGTCAACAAGCGCGGCCGCCACCCCGAGTTCTCCGCCGAGGACGAGGAGTTGCTCGCGGACCTGGCGCGGCAGGCCGTGCGGGCGCTCCGCACCGCCCGCCAGCACGAGGCCGAGAAGAAGGTCGAGGAGCTCGACGCGCTGCTCGCGGTCAGCCGCGAGATCACGGCGACGCTCGACCTCGACAAGGTCATGGGCACGATCGTCAACGCGACGTCGACGCTCATCCCGTACGAGCGCTGCGCGATCGGCATCTTCGAGAAGGGCAAGCTCCGCCTCGGCGCGGTCTCCGGCATGAAGGAGATCGACCGCAAGGACCCCCACGTCCGGCGACTGGACGACCTCCTGAACTGGGTCTTCCTCTCCGGCACGGACGTCGCCGTCGTGCAGACCGAGGACGGCGAGATCAACGCGGAGCGGCCCGAGACCGTCGAGAAGTTCCGGGCGATCTTCGCGGAGACGGGCCTGCGCTCGTTCGTCGGCGTGCTCCTGAAGGACGAGGAGGGCAAGCTCGGCGCCCTCGGCTTCGAATCCACCGAGCCGCGCGGCG
>DATJPZ010000132.1:0-35853 GCA_035506175.1 Thermoanaerobaculia bacterium
GAAATCAGAAATCAGGACTGACCCCTTAGAATCGTCGCATGCGCCTCGCCCGCAAGATCCACTTCAACGCCGGCCGGTCGCTCTGGAGGCCGGACTGGTCCGCCGAGAAGAACCGTGCGGTTTACGGCGACGAGGGGCCGCACGGCTACGGGCACAACTACGAGCTCGAGGTGGCGGTCGAGGGGAAGACCGACCCGGCGACGGGGATGGTCGTGAACCTGACCGACCTCGACCGGGTCCTCAAGGAAGAGGTCGACCGGCCGCTCGATCACCGGAACCTGAACCAGGACGTGCCGGACTTCGCGGCGACGCCGCCGACGGCGGAGAACCTGGCGGTGTGGATCTGGAAGCGCGTGGGCGCGCGGATCGAGCGGGAGAAGTGGCCGTGCCGGATCGTGCACCTGCGCCTGAGGCTGACGCCCGGGTTCGCGGTGGAGATCGAGGAATAAGGACCCCCTCACCCCAGCCCTCTCCCCCTTACAGGGGGAGAGGGAGAAGAAAAGGGGAGAGGCTTCCCAAAAGATCCCCTCGCCCCCCGCGTGAGCGGGGGGCGAGGGCGAGGGTGAGGGGGGTCGTTACTCTGGCGATAAGCTCCCCACCCATGTTCTTCAAGCAGTTCTACCTGGGCTGCCTGGCGCAGGCGTCGTACATGATCGGTTCGGAGGGCGAGGCGGCCGTCGTGGACCCGCGCCGCGACGTGGACATCTACCTGGAGGAGGCGCGCGCCCAGGGGCTGACGATCAAGCACGTGATCGAGACGCACCTCCACGCCGACTTCGTCTCGGGCCACCGCGAGCTCGCCGAGCGGACGGGCGCGAAGATCTACTTCGGCGCGGCCGCCGCCGCGAAGTTCCCGCACGTCGCGGTCCGCGACGGCGACGAGATCCGCCTCGGCGGACGGGTGACGCTCCGCTTCCTCGAGACGCCCGGGCACACGCCGGAGTCCGTGTCGGTCGTCGTGACGGACCACGCGGTCTCCGACGAGCCCGTCTCGGTCCTGACGGGCGACACGCTCTTCATCGGCGACGTCGGGCGGCCGGACCTGCTCGGCGCGCGCATGAGCGCGCAGGAGCTCGCCGGCATGCTCTACGACTCGCTCCACGGCAAGCTCCTGACGCTGCCGGACGCGACCGCCGTCTACCCGGCGCACGGCGCGGGCTCACTCTGCGGCCGCAACATCTCGAGCGAGACGAGCTCGACGATCGGGCAGCAGCGGCAGTTCAACTACGCGCTGCGCCCGATGCCGCGCGAGGAGTTCATCCAGCTGACGACGGCGGACCTGCCGGAGGCGCCGGCGTATTTCTCGCGCGACGTCCAGATGAACCGCGAAGGCGGCAGCGCGCTGGCCGAGCTCCCGGCGCCGCCGGCGCTGACGCCCGAGAAGGTCGCGGCGCTGCAGCGCGAGGGCGCGATCGTGCTCGACACGCGTCCGTCCGCCGAGTACGGCGCCGGTCACGTGCCCGGCTCGTTCCACATGGGCCAGTCGGGCCAGCTCGCCTCGTGGGCGGGCGCGCTGCTCTCGCCGGAGAAGCCGATCGTGCTCGTCGCCGAAGACGAGGAGCGCGTCGCCGAGTCGCGCACGCGCCTCTCGCGCGTCGGGCTCGACAACGTCGCCGGGTACCTCGCCGGCGGGATCCTGGCCTGGGATCAGGCCGGGCGGCCGCTCGCGCGGACCGAGCAGATCGCGGTCGACGAGCTCAAGGCGCGGATCGAGGAAGGGGCGAACCTGCAGGTCGTCGACGTGCGCCGCCCGATGGAGTTCCAGGGCGGGCACATCGCGGGCGCCGTGCACGTCCCGCTCCACGAGCTCGCCCGGCGGGCGCTGTCGCTCGACCCGGACAAGCCGGTCGCGATCATCTGCGCGAGCGGCTACCGGTCCTCGATCGCCACGAGTGTGCTCGAGCGGCTGGGATTCCGGCATTTTTCGAACGTCGTCGGCGGCATGAACGCCTGGAACGCCGCGAAGTACGAGACCGCGGCGTAGGGTCGACCCCCTCACCCCAACCCTCTCCCCCGCAAGCGGGGGAGAGGGAGTAAGAAGAACCCCCGCGCCCCATTGCAGGGGAGAGGGAGTAAGAAGGGAGAGCGCTCCTCGCCCGGAGGGAGTTCTCGGAAACCCGCTCGCCCCCGAAGGGAGAGGGAGTTCTCGGGGACCCGCTCGCCCCCGAAGGGGGAGGGAGTTCTCGGAAACCCTCTTGCCCCCGAAGGGGGGAGAGGGCCGGGGTGAGGGGGGATCATCGAAGCTACAATCCCGCCCCGACACTCAGGAGGTCCGATGCGCAAGGTCTGGATCGCGTTCCTCGTCTGTTGGATCGCCGCGACGCTCGCCGCCCAGGACGCGAAGAAGCCCGCCGGCAGCGTCTGGGACAACCGCCTGTCCGGGTGGGAGCAGCTCCAGCCGGGGCAGAAGGACGAGGTCTTCAAGTTCGCCGAGGGCTACAAGAGTTACCTGAACGTTTCGCGGAGCGCGCTGACCTCGACGAAGGAGGTCCTGCGGCTGGCGAAGGCGGCGGGCTTCTCGGAGTTCACCGACGCGGCGCAGGTCAAGCCCGGCGCGCGCCTGATCGCCAACGCGCACGACCGCGCGCTCGTGCTGATCGTCGTCGGGAGCGACTCGCTGATCTCGGGCTCGCGCCTGGTCGGCACGCACCACGACAGTCCGCACATCGACCTGAAGGCGAGGCCGATCTACACGTCCAACGGCTACACGCTCTTCAAGACGATCTACTACGGCGGTATCAAGAAGTACCAGTGGGCGAACCGGCCGCTCGCGCTCATCGGGCGCATCGACACGACCGACGGCAAGCGCGTCGACGTCGCGATCGGGTTGAAGGACGGCGATCCGGTCTTCGTCATCCCGGACAACGCGCCGCACTCGGACAACGAGGGGATCCGCAACCGGAAAGCCGAGGACGTGTTCGGCGGCGAGGAGCTCGACCCGGTCGTCGGCTCGATCCCGGGCAAGGGCGACTCCGTGACGGCGGAAGTGCTCGCGGCGCTGACGTCGACGTACGGAATCCGCGAGGAGGACTTCGTCTCGGCCGAGCTGCAGCTGGTGCCGAACGCCGTGCCGGCCGACGTCGGGATCGACCGTGGGCTCGTTGGCGCGTACGGGCAGGACGACCGGCTGTCGTCGTACTGCGCGGCGCGCGCCGTGATGGACATCAAGGGCACGCCGAAGCACACCGCGATGGCGTACCTGTCGAACTTCGAGGAAGTCGGCTCGGTCAACAACTCGGGCGCGCGGTCGCAGTTCATGAACTCGACGTACGCGCGGCTGCTCGGGGCGCAGCGCGGCAAGAGCTACACGGACCTGGATTTGCGCGAGGCGCTGAGGAACGCCGAGGTCGTCTCGGCCGACACGAACGACGGCATCAACCCGGTCTTCCCGCAGACGAGCGAGCCGTCGGGCGCCGCGCGCCTGGGCTTCGGCGCGACGATCAAACGCTACGGCGCCGGGTTCGACGCGAATTCCGAGTTCATCGCGAAGATCCGCGGCCTGCTCGAGAAGAACCACATCGCGTGGCAGACGCAGACGCCCAAGGTCGACGGCTACTCCGGCGGCACCATCGGCGGATTCCTGTCGATGCAGGAGATGGAAGTCATCGACATGGGCGTGCCGCTGCTGTCCATGCACTCCACCTTCGAGATGTCGTCCAAGGTCGACGTCTGGAGCTTCTACCGGTTCATGTCTGTGTTCCTGTCGTCGTAGGGGCCGGGAGCGGGGTCCGGGGGCGGGGTCAGGGGTCAACGCTGATTTCCTGAATTCAGGTCTCTAGTTCCCCCAATTCAGGTTTTCAGCGTTGACCCCACCAGGTCCCCCACCAGGTCCTTGCAGGGGGGAGAGGGAGTAAGAAGGGCGCGCGCTCCTCTTCAGGTCACCCTCGCCCCCCGAAGGGGGGAGAGGGCAGGGGTGAGGGGGCAATAGGTGGGGAGTGGGGTCAAGGGGAGTGGGGTCAACGCTGATTTCCTGAATTCTGGTCTCTAGTTCCTCCAATTCAGGTTTTCAGCGTTGACCCCGCCAGGGTGGTTGACCCCGCCAGGGTGGTCCCAGGGCGCGGTGCCGATGGGCCCGTGGCCGCAGCCCAAGCGGGCGGCGAGGGCGGGGTCGCCGGGCGGCAGCGGGTAGGTCTCGGCGAGATCGGCGGGCACCTCGGCGCCGCCCGACAGGTTCCACAGCGTGGCGTCGGCGTCGTCGGCCTCGATCCGGTCGACCTTCTTCCCGAGCCGCGCGAGGTAGCCGTCGACGAGCGGTCCTTCGCCGAGCCCGTGCGAGACGTGCGTCCGGAAGACCCACACGCGCGGCCGCCCGCGGAACCGGTCGAGCTCGCGCAGATACCCGCGCGGTTCCGAGCGGTGGCAGCCGCCGAGGACGGCGCCGTCCGACGGGAGATGAACGAGCGGCCCGTAGTAGCGAAAGGACCGGCCGCCCCCGTAGTAGACGTAGAGCGCGTCGCCCGGCTGCCAGCGCGCGGCGAGAGCCGCGAGCACGGGACGCGCGTCTTCGTCGCGGTAGACGGGCGGCTCGTGGGCGATCAGGCCGACCAGCGCGAGCGCCGGAATCGCCGCCGCAACCTTCCGCGGCACCTGCACGCGCGCGAGCCCTTCGACGATCCACCCCGCCGCCTCCGCGAGCGCCAGGATCGCCGCCGGCGCGAGAAAGAGAATCGCCCGGCCCGAGAACGGATACAGCTTCGCCGCCGCGGCCGCGAGCGCGACCGCGACCGGCCCGACGAGCAGGAGCGCCGCGCGCGGGCTGCGCTTCCAGAGCAGCCACGCCGCCACCGCGACGAAGACGAGCAGCGGGATCTTCGGCAGCGACGGCGTCCAGAATCGGTCGAGGTACGCGCGCATATCCGGCGGGACGCGATGGAGCCCGGAGACGACGGCGAGTCCGGCGCTGACCGCCCACGCCGCGACGAGCGCGACGAGCCGCCCCGAAACCGCGCGCTCGCGCCGCGCGAGGACGAAGAGCGCCGCGGCGAGCCCGGCGACGACGAACACCGCGCCCTGCGAAAACCACACCGCGGCGGCGCCGAGGACCGCCGCGCCGGCGAAGCGCGCCGCCGACGCCCGCGCGTCGAGCCCGAAGGCGGCGAGCGTCAGCGCGACCGCGGCGAGAAGATCCGTCGAGTAGGGCTTCAGCTCCGCGCCGTGGGCGATGAGCGTCGGCGCGAGCGCGAAGAGTCCCGTCGCGAAGACGGCGATCCACGGCGGCTGGAACCTCCGCGTCAGCCGCGGAAAGAGAACGAGCGCGAGGAGCCCGGACACCAGCGGCACCAGCCGCAGCGCCCTCTCCGACGAGCCCCAGGCCCACGCGACGCCCTTGACGGCGGCGAGAAACAGGGGCGGCGCGACCTGGTCGAGCGCGAGCGGATCCTTCAGGAGGTGCGCGAGCGGCCAGTAGAGGACGTTCTGCGCGACCGCGATCTCGTCGATCCAGAGCGACGCGTTCGCGAAGTACTGCCAGAGCCGCAGCGCCGCGCCGACCGCGACGAGGGCGACGAGCGCTGCCCTCGCGCCGCGCGGCATCGCGCTACTGGTTGGAGGCGAGGGCCTTCTCCTCGACGATCTGCTTGTTCTGCATGATCGTCTGGACGATCTCCCTGGCGAGCTTGTCGAGGTCCGTCGCGGACTCGACCTGGTTGATGACGAACTTCGCGGCGACGACGTACGGATTCCAGCCGACCGGCGCGCCCTGGCCCTTCAGCGCTTCGGCCTTGCCGAAGACGATGAACGGGGCGTTCGGGTCCTTCGCGAGGTTCGCGACGCTCACCGAGAGCTGCGTGTTCGGCTTCTGCTCGCCGCCGAGGAGCTCCGTCGGGATGATGTTGCCGCCGGAGTCGGTCGCGTAGAACGTGCCCTTCACGAGCCAGCCGTCCGAGGGCAGCGTCTTGCCGGGATCGAGACGGCTCGCGGTGAAGCCCTGCGCCTGGAACTCCTTGACGATGTCGCCCGACAGCTGCGACGCCGACGACGAGGCCTTCTCGTTCGCCCGCGCCGCGCGGATCCGCGCGAGCGGGCCACTGCGTCCCGAGGACGAGGACTGCGCCGGCTCGTACGCGCCGGTGAAATCCTGGACGTAGACCGGCTTCTTCGGCTTCGCCGGCGCGGCGGCGGGAGCCTGCGCCGTCATCGTCTGCGCGCCGGCGGCGCCGATCGAGGCGAGGACGACACCGAACAACGAAATGGCGATTCGTCGAGTCCGCGTCATCGAGATCCTCCCCTGAAAGTGAACGCATCGTAAACCAGTTTCGAGATCTCGCCGCCGGTCTTCAGCGCCTCGCTATCGACGCCCGGGCTCTTGTCGGCGATGCGGCGGGCGCAGATCGCGATCACGTAACGCGCCTTCGGCCCTTTCACGTACGCCGCGTCGTTGCGGACGTCGCCCTTGAAGCCCTTCGCGTCGGGCCGCTTCTCCTCGTCCCACCCGGTCTTGTTGGCGACGAAGATCTCTTCCTTCTCGAAGGGGAGCGCGCGCGGGATCATGGCGCGGTCCTGCTGCTGCGCCAGCAGCGCGAGCATGTCGTCGCACGCGGCGCGCGAAACGACCTTGCCCTCGGCGATCAGCGCCATCAGCGTCGCGGCCTCGCGCGGCGTCGTCGAGCCGAGGCCGTACTCCTTTTCTTCTTCGGGGAGCACGTCGGCGCGTCCGTCGCGGAAGGTCGGGCGGTAGAGGCGCGTCTTCGTCAGGCCGTACGAGTCGAGGAGCGCGTCCACGTTCGCCGTGCCGACGAGGCCGATCAGGAGGTTCGTCGCGGTGTTGTCGCTGTAGGCGATCATGAAGTGGAGCAGGTCGCCGACGGTCAGGACGGCTCCGTCGTGGAGCATGTTGAGCGGCACCGTCTCGTCGCCGGCCTTGTCGTCGTTGCGGAGCGTCACCGGCGTCGTTTTCGCGAACTTGCCCTCGTTCATCTGCCGGAAGACCTCGGCCATCACCGCGACCTTGATGAGGCTCGCCGTGGGAAATCGCTCGTCGGCGTTGACGGCGACGATCTCTCCGGTCGCGAGGTCCTTCGCGTAGACGCCCATCTCGCCGTGGAACGCTTTCACCTTCGCGGCGACCTGGTCCTGGATTCCCGGCGGACCGGCGGCCGCGAGAGCCGCGGCGACGAAGGCGGCGAGCGGCGTCATTTTTTTCGTCCCGGATGCTATCCCGGCCGCGCGCCGAGGGGATAAGCTCTCGCGGCGTTCTGCGAGGTGAGAGATGAAGACCCGTGTCGCCGCCTGGCTCGTCGGCATCTGCGTCGCGGCGTCGGCAGCGGCCCAGGACAAGCCGGCGGAGAAGCCGCCCGAGAAGACCGAGAAGCCCGCGGCCGAAGCGCCGAAGAAGGAGCCGCCCAGGGCGGAGCAATCCGTCACGCAGCACACGGCCGTCATTGGCGGCGTTCCGGTGGCGTACACCGCGACGGCCGGAACGCTGATCGTGAAAAACGGCAAGGACGAGCCGTGGGCGAGCATGGGATACACGGCGTACGTCCGCAAGGACGCGGGACCCGCGGCGAAGCGGCCGATCGCGTTCTGCTACAACGGCGGTCCCGGCTCCTCGTCGATCTGGCTGCACATGGGGGCGCTCGGTCCGCGGCGCGTCGTCGTCGCCGACGGGGGGCCCACGCCGCCGCCGCCGTACCAGGTCGTCGACAACGCCTACAGCCCGCTCGACAAGACCGACGTCGTCCTGATCGACCCCGTCGGCACCGGTTTCTCGAAACCGCTCGGCGAGTTCAAGGACAAGGACTTCTGGGGCGTCGACCCGGACATCGAGTCGGTTTCGCGGTTCATCATGCAGTACGTCTCGGACAACGGCCGGTGGAACTCGCCCAAGTACCTCATCGGCGAGAGCTACGGCACGACGCGCTCGGCCGGCGTCGTCAACTGGCTGCAGTCCAACGGCGGCATGAGCTTCAACGGCGTCGTCCTGGTGTCGGTCGCGATGGACCTCGGTGCGATCTTCGCGCTGCCGGGCAACGACCGGCCGTATCCGTTCTTCCTGCCGAGCTACGCGGCCACGGCGGCGTTCCACAAGGCCGTTCCCGCGCCGGCGGACTTGAAGGCGTGGCTCGCCGAGGTCGAGCAGTACGCGTCGGGCGAATACGCGGCGGCGCTCGCCGAGGGGGCGCGCCTGTCCGACGACCGGCGCGCGGCGGTCGTGAAGAAGCTGCACGACTACACGGGGCTCTCGGAGGAATACCTGCGGTTGGCGAACCTGCGCGTGACGGAAACGGAATTCGCCCAGCAGCTCGAGCGGCAGAAGGGCCTGACGATCGGACGTCTCGACTCGCGCTTCGCGGGGCCGACGATGGACCCGCTGGCCAAGGAGACGGAAGACGACCCGCAGTCCAACGCGATCTCGGGCGCCTACACGGCCGCGTTCCTCGACTGGCTCCACGACGGGTTGAAATTCGGCGAGGGCAGGACCTACACGGTGATCTGCGACGCGTTCCTGTCGTGGGACTTCAAGCACAAGGTGCCGGGGCTGCCGTTTCCGTCGCCGACGCTGACGGACACGGGGATCGACCTGGGGCGTGCGATGCTCTTCAACACGAACCTGCGCGTGCTCGCCTTGAACGGCCTGTACGACCTCGCCACGCCGTTCTACGCGACCGAGTACCAGGTGGCGCACGTCTCGCCGCGGGCGGACGTCCAGTCGCGCATCGAGATGAGGTACTACCCGGCCGGGCACATGATGTACGTCGCGGAGCCTTCGCTGAAGGCGATGAAGGCGGACATCGCGGACCTGATCGCGAAGACGTCGAAGTAGGGAGGGGGCCCCTCTCTCGGGCGGGCCGCCGTCGGCGGATTCAGGAATTCAGCGTTGACCCCTCGTCGCCCGCCCCCTGCTCGCCCTCCCAGGAATTCAGCGTTGACCCCTGCTCGGCTCGGCGGAATTCAGGAATTCAGCGTTGACCCCGCTTCGGCTACGGGTTGGTCACCTGGTACATGAGCGCGCCGCCGGAGTAGAAGGGCAGGTACCAGACGCCGGCGCAGTTCATGTACGACGTCCCGTTGACCGACATGCTCGAGCAGCCGGGCGGCAGCGACGCGACGACGGTGCCGACCGCGGGCGCGTAGGCGACCGGAGCGGCGTAGTAGACCGGCGCGGCCGCCGCGGCGTAGGCGGTCGAGGCGACCGCGGCTCCGACCGCCGCTCCCGCGACGGCGGCTCCGGCAACCGCGGCGCCGCTGTAGCAGCACGGCGGCCGATATCCGACGGCGACGGCGCCGTGATATCCGCCGACGGCGACCCAGCCGAGCGCGGGCTCGGGCGACAGCGAAGCGGCGACGGCGAGGAGCACGGCGGCGGCGATGAGCTTTCTCATTTCATGGTCCTCCACTCGACCTTCGTGGCTCCGGCGGGCGGCGTGAACGTGAACTCGCCGGCCGGAAACGTCGGCGACAGGTTCCAGTCCGAGATCAGCGCGAGAACGCGCGGCGAGCCCGTCACTTTCTTGTACGTCACGGCGAGGCGGCGCGGCAGCGGCCTGGCGCCGTCCTCGATCCAGAGCTGCCAGTCGGCGTCGGGCTCGGAGAAGGCGAAGTGCCGGCACGACGAGCCTTCGAGCAGTGCGCTCCCGGCGTCGAACGCGGTCTTGACGCCTTCCATCATCTTCGCGTACGGGTCGGCGAGCAGGAGCCCGGCGACGGGCAGCGGCGTGTCGAGGCGGTCGAGCAGCATCGCGACGGCCTCGTCGATCGACGCCGGCGCCGGAACCTGCGCGTAGAACGAGCTCTTGTTCGAGTAGATCGTCAGCGTCTTGCCGTCGTACCAGAGGGAGGCCGCGAACCGGTCGCCGGTCGTGTCGACGCGGATCTTGTTGGGCCGCTCGACGGAGACGCGCGAAACGCTCACGAAGTCGAGCATCTGGCTGCTCGTGGACGCCGACGGCGTCTCCCGGTCGGTGATCGTCTTGAACGTGAACCGCGGCGCGGCCTGGAGCAGGTCGCTCATCGCCTTGAGGCGCGCGAGCGCGGCCGGCTCGAGGGGAGGCGGCGGCGCGGGCGTGGCCGCGGGAGTGGGCGGCGGCGCGGGCTTCTGCGCGAGCGACCGGGCGGGCGCCGCCAGCGAGGCCACCAGCCCGCAGGCGACGACGAGACTCTTCGACGCGTTCATCCGCATGACACCTCCACGGCAGTCGGCCGATTAGATCACGGCCCTCGAGCCGGGCCGTTGTACGCTAGGCGCCGACCTTGGCGATCCGTCAGAGAACCCAACCATGACCCTCGCCGCCGGAACCAGGCTCGGTCCCTACGAGATCGTCTCCGCGATCGGCGCCGGCGGCATGGGGGAGGTCTACCGGGCGCGCGACACGCGGCTCGACCGCGACGTCGCCGTCAAGGTCCTCTCCGAGCACCTCGCGGCGAACGAGGAGATCCGCCAGCGCTTCGAGCGCGAGGCGAAGACCATCTCGCAGTTCTCGCATCCGCACATCTGCGCGCTTTTCGACGTCGGCCGCGAGGGCGAGATCGAGTTCCTGGTCATGGAGTTCCTCGAGGGCGAGTCGCTCGCGGACCGCCTCGGGAAGGGCCCGCTGCCGACCGAGCAGATCCTGCGCTACGGGATCGAGATCGCCGACGCGCTCGACAAGGCGCATCGGCAGGGCATCGTCCATCGCGACCTGAAGCCCGGCAACATCATGATCACGAAGTCGGGCGTGAAGCTGCTCGACTTCGGCCTGGCCAAGCCGCTGGCGACGGCGGGGGCGCGGCCGGTCTCGGGCGCGTCGGTGATGGCGACGGAGGCGCAGGTCTCGCAGCCGCTGACGGAGCGGGGCACCATCCTCGGCACGTTCCAGTACATGGCGCCCGAGCAGCTCGAGGGAGCGGAGGCGGACTCGCGGTCGGACATCTTCGCCTTCGGCGCGGTGCTCTACGAGATGGCGACGGGCCGCAAGGCGTTCACGGGCAAGAGCCAGGCGTCTTTGATCGGGTCGATCCTACGCGACGACCCGGCGCCGGTGTCCGAGGTGGCGCCGATGGTGCCGCCGGCGTTCAACCGGGTGATCAAGACGTGCCTGGCCAAGGACCCGGAGCACCGGTTCCAGACCGCGCACGACATCAAGCTGCAGCTCGAGTGGATCCAGGAGGGCGGGTCGCAGGCGGGCCTCCCGGCCCCGGTCGTCGCGCGCCGAAAGAACCGCGAGAAGCTCGCGTGGTCGACGGCGGCGGTCCTGGCGCTCGTCGCCGCCGCGCTCGGCTTCGGCTTCTGGAAGCGGACCCCGCCGCCGAAGCACACGATGCGCTTCGACGTGGACGTGCCCGCCGAGGTCACCGGACTCGACTCGCCGAAGATCTCGCCCGACGGCCGGATCCTCGCGTTCGACGCGACCGACTCGACGGGAAAGCACCGGATCTGGATCCGTCCGCTCAATGCGTTGCAGGCGCACGCGCTGGCGGGCACCGAGGGAACGAGGCGCCCGTTCTGGTCGCCCGACAGCAAGTACCTCGCCTTCATCGCCGACGGGAAGCTCATGAAGATCGACGTGGCCGGCGGGCCGCCGCAGAAGATCTGCGACGCGCCGACGGCGTCGGATGGAACCTGGGCGCCGGACGGCGCGATCCTCTACGACGGCACGGGGAAGGACCCGATCTACCGCGTGCCGGCGTCGGGCGGCATCCCGACCGTCATGGTCAAGCCGGAGGAGTCGCGGAAGGAGATCCAGATCGGCTGGCCCGAGGTGCTGCCGGACGGCAAGCACTTCCTCTACATGGCGATCGCCCAGAAGGCCACCGACAGCATGTACCGGATCGCCTCGCTCGACGGCAAGGAGAACCGCCCGTTCGCGCCCGCGCAGTCGATGATCACGTACGTCGAGCCGGGGTATCTCCTCTATCTGCGCGACCGGACGCTCGTGGCGCAGCCGTTCGACGCGAAGGCCATGAAGACGACGGGCGAGCCGGTCCCGATCGCGGAGAAGATCGGCACCGACGGCGTCGGTCTCGGCCGCTTCTCGGTCTCCCGGGAGGGCACGCTCGCGTACCGGACCGGCGAGATCACCGACCGCATGATCTGGGTCGACCGCACCGGCAAGGAACTCGACACGATCGGTGAGCCGGCGCAGTACCACGATCCGGCGTTCTCTCCCGACGGCAAGCGGCTCGTCTACGACCTCATCGATCCGCGCAGCGGCAAGTTCGCCATCTGGGTGCGGGACCTGACGCGCAACGTCAGCTCGCGATTCAGCTTCGGAGAGGGCGACGCCTTCTGCCCGCTCTTCTCGCCCGACGGCACGCGGATCGTCTATTCGATCGACGACGACCTGCTGGAAAAGTCGGCCGACGGACAGGGCGCCGAGAAGTCGCTCGGCCTCAAGTCGCCGGAGCAGAAGGTCGTCGGCGACTGGTCGCGGGACGGCAAGTACATCGCCTATTCCATCCAGTCGAAGGACACGGGCTGGGACGTCTGGATCCTGCCGACCTTCGGGGACAAGAAGCCGTTCCCCTTCGTCAAGACGAACTTCGCCGAGTACTGGCCGGCGTTCTCGCCGGACGGCCGATTCATCGCGTACCAGTCGAACGAATCCGGCCGGAACGAGATCTACGTGCAGAGCTTCCCGGGGCCGGGAGGGAAGTGGCAGATCTCCGCCGAGGGCGGACTCGAGCCGCACTGGAGCGAGGACGGCAAGGAGCTCTTCTACCGTTCTCCCGACCAGAAGATCGTGGCGGTGCCGGTCACGACCGGAGCCGCGTTCGAGGCCGGAACGCCGAAGGCCCTCTTCCCGACGCACCTCGACACCGGCCTCGCGCGGAATCGCTTCATTCCGGCGCGGAGCGCGGATCGCTTCGTCCTCGTCGCGACGCCCGCGCGGGAGACGATGGCGCCGACGACGGTCGTCCTCAACTGGATGGCGGACCTGGGGAAGTGAAATCGTGAGCGCGTCGGCGATCGCCCCCCTCACCCTCGCCCCTCCCCCCCAGAGGGGGGAGAGAGGATTGAGAGAGGTGTTCGAGGAACTTCGGTCCGCGAGTTGACTCATTATCATGAGTAAACTAGACTCATAACGATGAGTAAGCGCCTCCAGGTCCTGCTCGAGGAGGACGAGCTGCGGCAGATCCAGCGCATCGCCCGGGCCAGGCGCATGACCGTCGCGGAGTGGGTCCGGCAGGCCCTCCGCTCGGCGGGGGAGAACGAGCCGAGCCGCGATGCCGCCCGGAAGATCGACGCGCTGCGGTCCGCCTGTCGGCATTCTTTTCCGACGGGCGACATCGAGGAGATGCTCGGAGAGATCGAACGCGGATACGCGAGACCCGGCGCGCCGTGATCTTCGTGGACTCCAACGTCCCGATGTACCTGGTCGGCGCGGCGCATCCTCACAAGGAGGACGCGAGGCGGCTGGTCGAGAGGTGCATCGCGGACCGCGAGCGGCTGGTCACCGATGCCGAGGTCCTGCAGGAGATCCTGCACCGTTACGGGGCGATCGACCGCCGCGACGCGATTCAGCCGGCCTTCGACGCGATTCTCGGAGTGGTGGACGAGGTCTTCCCCGTGGACGCGCCCGCGGTCGAGCGCGCGAAGGCGATCATGCTCTCGACCCGGAAGCTGTCCGCGCGGGACGCCCTTCACGTGTCCGTCATGGAGCGCCGTCGCGTCCAGCGGATCCTGAGCTTCGATTCGGGCTTCGACGGTCTGCCGGGGATCGAGAGGCTCGCGTGAGACTCCGTTGGCGGGGGTCGTCGCGATGAGCGGTCCTCGTTAGAGAGGGTCCTCACTCGAGCTTCACCCTCCCTTCCTCCCGCCGCCCGCGTGGGCGGTTCCCCGCAATGAAGCGGAGAGCGTTTCAAAACGGAGGGGCATTCCTCGTTGTTGGAGAGCGGGCGAAAGCCGGGCGTTCTTTCCTGGCGAATGCCGCGATTTCCTGCGCAGCTGTAAGATTCGGCGCAACCTCGTGCGAAAAGGAAACTGCCCCCCTCACCCCGACCCTCTCCCCCCTGCGGGGGGCGAGGGAGTACTTGAGCGAGCCGCCCGTCCGCTTCCATCCCCTCTCCCCCGCCGCGCGGGGGAGAGGGCGAGGGTGAGGGGGGCGTGACCCGATGACCCTCGCCGCCGGAACCAAGCTCGGCCCGTACGAGATCGTCGCGCCGCTGGGCGCGGGCGGGATGGGGGAGGTCTACCGTGCGAAGGACACGCGCCTGGAGCGTTCCGTGGCGATCAAGGTGCTGCCGCAGCACCTGTCGTCGTCCCCGGAGGTGCGGCAGCGGTTCGAACGCGAGGCGAAGACGATCTCGCAGCTGTCGCATTCGCACATCTGCGCGCTCTACGACGTCGGCAACCAGGACGGGGTCGAGTACCTGGTGATGGAGCTGCTCGAGGGCGAGACGCTGGCGGACCGGCTCGGCAAGGGCGCGCTGCCGATGGAGCAGACGCTGCGGTACGGAACCGAGATCGCGGATGCGCTCGACAAGGCGCACCGGCAGGGGATCGTGCACCGGGACTTGAAGCCGGGCAACGTGATGCTGACGAAGTCGGGGGTGAAGCTGCTGGACTTCGGGCTGGCGAAGGCGATGGCGCCGCCGGTGCAGTCGGCGGTGACGTCGCTGCCGACGGTGATGGGAAGCGAGAAGCAGAACCTCACGGAGGCGGGAACGATCCTCGGCACGTTCCAGTACATGGCGCCGGAGCAGCTGGAGGGGAGAGAGGCCGACGCGCGGACGGACATCTTCGCATTCGGGTGCGTGCTCTACGAGATGGCGACGGGGAGGAAGGCCTTCGTCGGGGGAAGCCAGGCGTCGCTGATCTCGTCGATCATGAAGGAGGAGCCGGCGCCGATCTCGGCGACGGCGCCGATGACGCCGCCCGCGCTCGAGCGCGTGGTCAAGCGCTGCCTGTCGAAGGATCCCGAGGACCGCTGGCAGAACGCGGCGGACCTGAAGTCGGAGCTGAAGTGGATCGCCGAGGGGGGCTCGCAGTCCGGCATCCCGGCGCCGGTGACGGTTGCGCCGCGACGGCGGGCGCCGTGGCTCCCGGTCGTCGCGGCTCTCGCCGTCGGCGTGATCGGCTTCGCGGCAGCCTGGGCGCTGCATCGCCCCGCCCCCGCGCCGCTTCTGCGCGCGTCGATCGAGCTTCCGCCGAAGATGGATCTCGAGAACCAGAACACGTCGCTCGCCCTGTCGCCCGACGGCTCGACGCTCGCCCTCGCGGCGAGCGGCGCGGACGGCAAGCGGCTGATCTGGGTCCGCCGCCTGGACGGGTTCGCCGTCCAGCCCCTGGCCGGCACGGACGACGCGATCTGTCCCTTCTGGTCCCCCGACAGCCGGTTCATCGGATTCTTCGCCGACCACAAGTTGAAGAAGGTCCCCGCGACCGGCGGGACCGTGCAGACCATCTGCGACGCGCCGGATGGACGCGGCGCGAGCTGGAGCGTGCACGACGTGATCGTCTTCGCGCCGGCGCCGTTCGGCGGGTTGTCGAGGGTCTCGGCGGCCGGCGGCAGCCCGACGCCGCTGACGCGCCAGGACAAGCCGGGAGGGACGGATCGGCTTCCCTGGTTCCTCCCCGGCGGCAAACGGCTCCTCTACTTCTCGGGAACGACCACCTCGGACAAGGAGAAGCAGAGCGTCATCCTGGGAATGGATCTCGACTCCGGGAAGACGACGGTCGTGGCGAAGGAGGCGAGCGAGGGTCGATACGCCGAGCCCGGATACCTCCTCTTCGTGCGCGAGGGCAACCTGATGGCGGAGCGCATGGACCCGTCGACCTTCCAGACGACGGGCGAGGCCATTCCGATCGCCGAGCACGTTCGCTTCACGGCGCCGCGCTGGTCCGGCAACTTCTCCGCTTCCGCCGCCGGCCAGCTGGTCTTTCAGGAGGGAACGGTGGGACGGAAGAGCCAGCTGACCTGGTTCGACATGGACGGCAAGGAACTGGGCAAAGTGGGAGAGCCCTCGAAGTTCGCCGCGTTCAGCCTTTCGCCCGACGGCGGGCGGGCCGCGGTGACGATCCAGGGGGGCGCGAGCGGTTCGACGCCGGAGGTCTGGCTCTACGACCTCTCTCGGGGCATCGGTTCCCGCTTCACGTTCGGCGGGCCCGGGGACTTTTTCCCCGTGTGGTCGCCCGACGGCAAACAGGTCGCCTTCGGCGAGGTCGGCAGCGGGATTTTCGTCAAGCCCGCGGACGGCACCGCGGAGCCGAAGGCGCTCTGGGCCGCGAAGACGAACACGTGGCCCCTCTCGTGGTCACCCGACGGAAAGTTTCTCCTCTGCCGCATCCAGGAGGCGAAGTCGGGAGGCCTCGACCTCTGGCTCGTGCCGCTCGAGGGCGACGGCCAGCCGCGGCCTCTGATCGCGACTCCGGCCGAGGAGGCCGAGGGCTCGATCTCGCCGGACGGAAACTGGCTCCTGTACACCTCCAACGAGTCCGGCCGCCGCGAGATCTACGTGGTCCCCTTCCCGGGGCTCGGCGAAAAGCGCCAGATTTCGACCAGCGGCGGGACCGGGGGCTTCTGGGTGGGCAGCCGGCAGATCGTCTTCGCCCAACCGCCGGAGAACAAGATGTTCGCGGTGGACCTCGAGGTCCGCGGCCCCTCGCTCATGGTCGGGGCGCCGCGCCCGATCTTCGGGGGCAAGGCGCCCCCGCGGGGCCCGCTCGACGTGACGCCGGACGGAAAGCGGCTGCTCGTCGCCGTCCCGGTCGACGAGGAGGCGTCGCCGCAGATCCGTCTCGTGTCCGACTGGGTCGCGGAGCTGAAGAAGAAGTGAGACCCCAGGACGCGTGAACGGCGCGCCGGCGCCCTCGCTATACTCGTCGGATGACCCCCGTCGGCGACGAGCTCCGGGCGGAACTCCGGGACCGATTCACCCGCCTCTCGGTGCGCGACCGGCTCGAGACGGCGCTCGCCCTCGGGCGCCGCGACCTCGAGACGTATTCCCGGGCGCGATGCGTGGACGCGCGCACGGCGCGGCGCGTGCTCGAGTCCACCCGGAGATCGGGAAGACGTCCGAGCGCGAGCGCGGGGCCGAGCCCGGCTTGAGGCTGCTTCGGAGCGTCGCGTCCTTGCTCGAGGCCTCGCGGATTCCGTACGCCCTGGTCGGCGCGGGAGCCATGGCCGCGCACGGCGTGGGCCGGTCGACGCTCGACCTCCTGACGACGTCATCGTCGGTTCTGTCCGAGTCTTTCTGGACGGCCCTCTCCGCGGAAGGCGTCCGAGCGGACGTGCGGCGTGGCGGGTTCGCCGAGCTGCGCGCGGGATGCGCTGGAGCCCAGCCATGACGATCGCGGCCGGTACCAGGCTCGGGCCCTACGAGATCCTGTCGGCGCTCGGCGCGGGCGGCATGGGCGAGGTGTACAAGGCGCGGGACACGCGGCTCGAGCGCACCGTCGCGATCAAGGTTCTCCCGCCGCACCTGTCGGCTTCCGAGGAGATGCGCCAGCGCTTCGAGCGCGAGGCGAAGACGATCTCGCAGATCACACACCCGCACATCTGCGCGCTCTACGACGTCAACCGCGAAGGCGAGACCGAGTACCTCGTCATGGAGTATCTCGAGGGCGAGTCGCTGGCGGACCGGCTGGCGCGCGGTCCTCTGCCTTCCGAGCAGCTGCTGCGCTACGGCATCGAGATGGCCGACGCGCTCGACAAGGCGCACCGGCAGGGCATCGTCCACCGGGACCTGAAGCCCGGCAACGTGATGATCACCAGGTCGGGCGTGAAGCTTCTCGACTTCGGGCTGGCGAAGTTCCAGGCGGGCGCGGTGAGGTCGACGAGCGATTCGCTCCTGGTGACCGAGATGCAGGCGAGCCGTCCGCTGACCGAGCGCGGGACCGTCCTCGGGACGTTTCAGTACATGTCGCCGGAGCAGCTGGAAGGCAAGGAAGCCGACGCGCGCTCGGACCTTTTCGCGTTCGGAGCCGTGCTCTACGAGATGGCGACGGGCAAGAAGGCATTCACGGGATCGAGCCAGGCGTCGCTGATCGGGTCGATCCTTCGCGACGACCCGACGTCGATCTCGGAGATTTCGCCGATGACGCCGCCGGCGCTGAACCGGGTCGTGAAGACGTGCCTGGCGAAGGACCCGGAGGACCGGTTCCAGACGGCGCACGACGTCAAGCTCCAGCTCCAGTGGATCGCGGAGGGCGGCTCGCAGGCGGGCCTGCCGGCGCCGCTGGTCGCCCGGCGCAAGAACCGCGAGAAGCTGGCCTGGATCGTGGCCGCACTCGCGCTGCTGGCGGCCGGCCTCGCCACCGTCGGCTACCTCCGGCGCTCGCCCGCCGTCAGACCGCTCATCCGCTCGTACCTGCTCCCGCCAGAGAAGACGGACTTCCAGCTCGGCGACGAAGGATGCGGCTCGCTGTCGTTGTCCCCCGACGGCCGCTACGCGACCTTTTCGACGCGGACCGTTCCCGGACAGCCAATCCTGTGGCTCCTCGCGCTCGGCGAATCGACGCCCCGCAAGATCGCCGAAGGCGGCACGTTTCCGTTCTGGTCGCCCGACAGCCGCTCGGTGGCCTTCTTCGCCGACGGGAAGCTGAAGCGAATGGACGCCGCCGCCGGGCCGCCCCTCGAGATCTGCGAGGCCGGCAGCGGGCGCAGCGGCGGATGGAACCGGGATGGCGTCATCCTGTTCGCCCCCGATCCGACCAGCGCGATTTTCCGCGTCCCGGCCTCCGGCGGAAAGCCGACGCCGGTCACCGCGCTCGACGCGGCCCACGGCGAGACGACGCATCGCTGGGTCACCTTCCTGCCGGACGGACGGCACTTCCTCTACATGGCGGGCGCGCACGGCGAGGGCGCCAAGAGCGAGACCAACGCGATCTACGTCGGCGAGCTCGGCTCGAAGGAACGCACGCTCCTGTTGGCGGTCCGCTCCAACGTCGCGTACGCCTCGGGGCGGCTCCTCTACGTGCGAGACGGGATCCTCGTCGCGCAGCGCTTCGACCCCGAAAGCCGTCGTCTCTCGGGCGATCCGGCGCCCGTCGTCGAGGGGATCGCCTTCGACCCGGGCTACTTCCGCGCGAACTTCGGCGTCTCGGACGACGGGTTGCTGATCTACGGAACCGGCGTCGGCGGGGCGAAGACGGTGCTGCGCTGGTTCGACCGGACCGGCAAGCCGATCGGGGAGCCGCTCGGAGACCCGGCCGAGTTCACGAGCCTGAGCGTCTCCATGGACGGAAAGCGGATCGCCGCGGGGATCGCGGATCCGGCGACGGGGATCCCGAACGTCTGGATCGTCGACGCGCGCGGCGCCCGCACGCGCTGGACGTCCGGCGTCCCGACGGACTCGCCCATCTGGTCGCCCGAGGGAGACCGGATCGCCTACGCGAAGCTCGACGGCCGGGGCACTTCGATCGTCATCAAGCCGGTGACCGGCGGCGAGGAAAAGGTGCTCTTCAGGGGCGACAACAGGTACTGCCTTCCGTCCGACATTTCACCCGATGGGCGCGTGCTGCTGGTGCAAGTCTCGGCCGACTCGGCGAACACGAGGCACGCGATCTGGGTCGTCCCGGTCGAAGGCGACGCGAAGCCGTACGCGCTCCTCCAGTCGGACGCGGACTACCTCACGGCCGGCTTTTCGCCGGACGGCAGGTGGATTTCCTACGTCTCGACGGAATCGGGGCGGCCCGAGATCTACGTCGCGCCGTTCCCCGGCCCGGGGAACAAGTGGCAGATCTCGACGGACGGCACGGGGGGCGGAGGCTTCTCCGGGAAGGGCCTCGAGGTCCTGTACGGAGACCTGAAGACGGGACAGGCGATGTCCGCGGATCTCAAGGCGAGCGGCGCCGGGCTCGAGGTCGGCCAGCCGAAGGCGCTTTTCCCGCTCGTCACCTTTTCGGCAGTCACCATCGATCGCCATGGCAACCGGTTCCTTCTGGCGACGATTCCCGAGGGCGCCGGGAAGGGCCGCGTCGGCCTCATCGCCAACTGGACCGCCGTGCTCTCGAAGTGACGGCCCGCACCGTGACGACTTGGCACGGATCCGGCGGCCGATCCTGGGTGAGAATGGAGGCCGAGGAGCGATCGTGACGGGGCGCTTCCGAACGGTCAACGCGATTCTCGAGCAGGTCGGCGCGTCGCGGCCGGCGCGCAAGGGCGAGCTCGGCTGCGGCGACTACGTCGTGGTCACGACCGAAAACTCCGTCTACTCGATCCAGGTGCTCGCCGGCTCGACCTATCGCGTGCGCGGCGGCTGGTTCGATCGGCAGCACCTCTCGCCCGTGACGCTCTCGATCGCGGGCTGCACGTGGGGCGGCAGCGTCATCAAGAACGACATCGTCGCGGCCTGCGGCCTCCACCTGGAGTTCGGCAACCGGCTTCTGACCAGCCGCATCCGCGACGTGCTCGTCATCCGGGCGGGCGCGGCGCAGGAAGAGAGCCTGCGTCCGATCCACAGCCCCGAGCTCCTGACCGGCTGTTACGGCGCGCGCTGGGAGGCGGTCTCGGCCGCGTAGTCCGGCTTCGGTCCATCTTGGTTTCGCGAGAGAATGCGTCCGCCTTGCTGACGCCAGAATCTCGTTCAAATCGACGCCCCCCTCACCCCAACCCTCTCCCCCCTGCGGGGGGCGAGGGGGTTTCCGAGGGAGCCGCTCGCGCCACTCCTCTTCATCCCCTCTCCCCCCGCGTGCGGGGGAAGAGGGCAAGGGCGAGGGGGGGGAGTTCGCTGTGACCTTGTCGAGCGGAACGCGCTTCGGCCCTTACGAGATCCTCTCGCCCCTCGGCGCGGGGGGCATGGGCGAGGTGTACCGCGCGCGCGACGCGAAGCTCGGGCGCGACGTGGCGATCAAGGTGCTGCCGGAGGCGTTCGCTTCGGACGCGGAGCGCCTGGCGCGGTTCCGGCGCGAGGCGCAGGTGCTCGCCTCGCTCGCGCACCCGAACGTGGCGCACATCTATGGCGTCGAGGAGGCAGATGGCGTCGACGCGCTCGTGCTCGAGCTGGTCGAGGGCGAGACGCTGGCGGAGCGGATCGCCCGGGGGCCGCTGCCGGTGGATGAGGCGCTCGATTTCGCGCGCCAGATCGCCGACGGGCTGGAGGCGGCGCACGAGAAAGGCATCGTCCATCGCGACCTGAAACCCGCGAACGTGAAGATCACGCCGCAGGGCAAGGTCAAGGTGCTCGACTTCGGGCTGGCGAAGGCGGTCGCGGGCGATCCGTCTTCGCCGGACGCGACGCAGTCGCCGACGATCACCGCGGCGGCCACGCAGGCCGGCGTCATCATCGGGACGGCCGCGTACATGTCGCCGGAGCAGGCGCGCGGGCGGGCGATCGACAAACGCTCGGACATCTGGGCTTTCGGCGCCGTCGTGTACGAGATGCTGACCGGAAAGAAGGCGTTCGAGGGCGAGACCATCTCGGACACGCTCGCGGCGGTGCTGCGGGCCGACGTGGACTGGTCCGCGCTGCCGCCGGAGACACCCTCGCCCGTGCGGCGTGTCCTCAGGCGCTGCCTCGACCGCGACCTGAAGACGCGCTACCACGACGTCGCGGACGCCCGCATCGCGATGGACGAGGCGCCGGAGCCGTCGGCCGCCGCCGCGGCGGTTCCCGCGCCGTCCGCGCCGCCGCGGCGCTCCGCGGCCTGGCCGGCGGTCGCGGCCGCGCTCCTCGTCGTCGCCGCGCTCGGCTGGTGGCGCGCGTTCTCGCCCGGGGCCGGGCCGCGCGCGGCGCGGACGACCCGCCTCTCGATCCTGCTGCCCGCCGGAATCTCGCTGCCCTACGACGACAATCCCGTGTTCGCCCTGTCCCGGGACGGCAGGATGCTGGCCGTCGTCGGCGAGAAGGAGGGCGCCTCGAAGCTCTACATCCGACCCTTCGACGCGCCCGAGGCGCGGCCGGTCGACGGCACCGCGGACGCGAAGAGTCCCTTCTTCTCGCCCGACGGCCGATGGCTCGCCTTCTTCCAGGAGGGCAAGCTCAAGAAGGTCTCCGTCGAGGGAGGCTCGCCCGTCATTCTGGCGGAGTCCCCCAATCCGCGCGGAGGCGTGTGGCTCGAGGACGACACGATCGTGTACAGCCCGCAGTACACGGCGGGGCTGTGGCGCGTGGCCGCCCGCGGGGGCACCCCCGCCGAGCTCACCAAGCTCGACACGGCGAAGGGCGAGCGCACCCATCGCTGGCCGTCCTGGCTGCCGGGGGGAACGCGGATCCTCTTCACGGTCGGCTCGGCGCGCGCGCCGTCGAACTACGACGGCGCCGAGACCGACGTCGTCGACCTCGGCACGGGCCGCCGAAGGAAAGTGTTCGAGGGCGGGAGCATGCCCCTCTTCGTGCTCCCCGACCGCCTGCTCGTCGTCCGCGGGAGCACGGTCCTCTCGGCCGCGTTCGATCCGCGCGGCGACGCCGTCGCCGGCGATCCGGTGCCGGTGATCGAAAAGGTCGGAGGCGACTCCTCCGGCGGCGCTGGCTGCGTCTCGGCCGCCGCGAACGGGGTGCTCGCCTATGCGCAGGGCGCGTTCGCGCCGCGGGACCGCACGCTCGTCATCGCCGATCGCAAGAGCCAGACGGCGAAGGACGTGCCGCTCTCGCCGCGCCTCTTCCAGGCGCCTCGCTTCTCGCCCGACGGAAGGCGGCTCGCCTTCTCGGTCGGTTCGGGCGGAGGCGCCGACGATGACGTGTTCGTCTTCGAGCTGGCCTCGAACGTGTTGACCCGATTGACCTTCAGCAATACGGGCATCTCGCCGATCTGGTCGCCGGACGGAAAGCGCGTCGCGTACGGCTCGGCCGTCGGCGGCAAGGAGGGCGTGTTCACGAAGTCGGCCGACGGCGGCGGCGGCGAGGAAATGCTCGACTCGCTGGTCGGCGGCGTCGAGTTCCCCACCTCGTGGGCGCAGGATGGCCGCGGGCTGTCCGTCGCCCGCGCCTCGCCGACGGTCGGCATCTGGCTCCTGCCGGTCGGCGGGTCAGGCGAGAAGAGCCGCGAGCTCATGCCCGGCTCCGCGGCGGGATCGCTCTCGCCGGACGGCCGCTTCTTCGCCTACGGAACCGGCCTCTTCGCGATCGGCGACGTCTTCGTCCAGCCGACCGACGGCTCGGCGGGGAAGTGGCAGATCACGCCGGACCGGGGCGGCTGGCCGGTCTGGCGCGGGAAGGAGATCTTCTTCGTGCGCGAGGGCGGCGACGTGTGGGCGGTCGACGTCGAGACGAGCCCGACGTTCCGGGCCGGGACGCCGCACCTCGTCTTCGCGGGCAACGGAAAGTACAACGTGCGGAGCGCGCCGCTCTATCCGTTCGACGTGTCGTCCGACGGCCAGACGTTCGCCCTGCTCCGGACGCTGAAGACCGACGCGGCCAACCGGATCGACGTCGTGCTGAACTGGGCGGCGGAAGCCCGCGCGGCTAAGCCGTGACCGGCTTCGGGGCGCGCCTGGCGTACTTCGTCGCGACGTAGTCGTCGACGAGCGCGCGGAAGGCGGTCGAGAGCTCCTCGTAGGTGCCCTTGAGCGTCGTGAAGTGCTGGCCGTCGATGTAGACGGGGCAGTGCGGCTCCTCGCCCGTGCCGGGCAGCGAGATGCCGATCGAGGCCGCCTTCGACTCGCCGGGCCCGTTGACGACGCAGCCCATGACGGCGAGCGTCATGTTCTCCACGCCCTCGTACTCGTCCTTCCACGCCGGCATCTGGTCGCGGATGTAGCCCTGGATGCGCTCCGCGAGCTCCTGGAAGGTCGTCGAGGTCGTGCGGCCGCAGCCCGGGCACGCGGTCACGCTCGGGGCGAAGGAGCGGATGCCGAGCGACTGGAGGAGCTCGCAGGAGGCGTACACCTCTTCGCGCCGGTCGCCGCCGGGCCGGGGCGTCAGCGAGATGCGGATCGTGTCGCCGATGCCCTCGTTCAACAGCACGCCCATCGCGGAGGAGGACCAGACGAGGCCCTTCATGCCCATGCCGGCCTCGGTCAGCCCGAGGTGGAGCGGCTGGTCGGTCCTCTTCGCGAGGTCGCGGTAGACGGCGATCAGGTCGAGCGGCCGCGAGACCTTGCAGGAGATGATGATCTGGTCCTTGCGCAGGCCCGACTGGAGCGCGAGCTCCGTCGACTGGAGCGCCGACAGGATCATGCACTCGTTGATGATCTCCTCGGACGTGTGGCCGAGGTCCTTGTCGGTGTTCTCCTGCATCTTCTCCATGACGAGCTCCTGGTTCAGGGAGCCGCCGTTGACGCCGATGCGCACGGGCTTGCCGTTGTCGCGCGCGATGTGGCAGATCGTCGCGAACTGCTCGTCGCGCCGCGCCCCCTTGCCGACGTTGCCCGGGTTGATGCGGTACTTGTCGAGCGCCTTCGCGCAGTCGGGGAACTTCGTCAGCAGGACGTGGCCGTTGTAGTGGAAGTCGCCGATCAGCGGCGCCTCGACCCCGGCGTCGAGCATCCGCTTCTTGATCTCGGGCACCGCGGCCGCGGCCTCGGGAATGTTGACGGTGATCCGGACGAGCTCCGAGCCCGCCCGGGCGAGCTCGATGCACTGTTTCGTGGTCGACGGAACGTCGGCGGTGTCGGTGTTCGCCATCGACTGGACGACGACCGGAGCCCCGCCGCCGACCTGGACGTTGCCGACGCGGACCGCGACGGTCGCGTGGCGCTGACGCTTCTCCATGCGGAAACGAATTTACCAGACGCCGGGAGCAGGTGATATCATCAAGTTCGTGAGTGATATCAAAAAGCGGCGAGGAGGATCGGGAAAGGCCTCCGGCCGCTTTCTCCTGCGGATTGACCCCGGCCTCCACGCGGCGCTGCGCTCCGCCGCCGCCGAGGGAGGCGTCTCGCTCAACGACTACTGCGCGCGCAAGCTGGCCTTGCCGCTGGGGAGCCTGTCCGCCCTGGACGGCGGGTGGCAGGCGGTCGAGCGCGCCGCAGCGCTCTTCGGAGACGCGCTCGTGGGCATCGCGGCCTTCGGGTCCTGGGCGCGGCGCCAGGCGGCCGACGGCTCGGACGTCGACCTGCTCGTCATCGTCGAGCCGAGGGTCGCGCTGACGCGCGAGCTCTACCGCGCCTGGGACGAGCAACCGGTCGCGTGGGAAGGCCGGCCGGTCGAGCCGCACTTCGTTCATCTGCCGGCTGAGGGGCGCGCGGCGGCGGGGCTCTGGGCGGAGGTCGCCGTCGACGGAATCGTTCTCTTCGAGCGCGGTCTGTCCGTGTCGCGGCGCCTGGCCGAGGTCCGGCGGGATATCGTTTCCGGAAAGATCGTGCGCAAGATCGCCCACGGACAGCCCTACTGGGCCGAGGTGGCCTGACCGGTGCGCAACACCGAGCTCGCGCTCGACCACGTCAAGCGCGCCGGCATCCGCCTGCGGGCCGTGAAGGTCCTCTTCGAGGCCGAGAGCTGGGCCGACGTCGTGCGCGAGTCGCAGGAGGTCGTGGAGCTCGCCCTGAAGGGCCTTCTCCGCGCGCACGGCATCGAGGCGCCGCGCCTCCACGACGTGTCGGAGATCCTCCTCGCCGAGCGCGGACGGCTGCCGGCGAGCCTGCGCGGCGAGGTCGAGGCGCTCGCGCGGATCTCGAGGGACCTGCGCCGCGATCGCGAGCTCGCGTTCTACGGCGCCGAGGACCTGACGCCCTCCGGGTTCTACAAGAGGCCGGACGCCGAGCGCGCCTTCGAGGGCGCGGAGCGCGTCGTGCGCGCGGTGACTCCGGCGGTCGCCGGGACGAAGTGACGCCCGCCGCCGGGCTTAAGATCGCTCTCGAATTGCCTCTGACATCCGGCAGCCGGCTGGGCCCGTACGAGATCCTGTCGCCGCTCGGCGCGGGCGGCATGGGGGAGGTCTACCGGGCCCGTGATCCGCGCCTGGGACGGGACGTGGCCATCAAGGTGCTGCCGCCGTCGTTCGCCCAGGATGCGGACCGGCTGCGGCGCTTCGAGCAGGAAGCGAAGGCCGCGGGCGTTCTGAACCATCCGAACCTCACGGCCGTGCACGATCTCGGCACGCACGACGGATCGCCCTACGTCGTGCAGGAGCTGCTGGAAGGGGAGACGCTGCGGGCGGCGCTGGCGGGAGGCCGGCTTTCGTCGCGCAAGGCCATCGACTATTCGCTGCAGATCGCGCACGGCCTCGCGGCGGCGCACGAGAAGGGGATCGTGCACCGGGACCTGAAGCCCGAGAACCTCTTCGTCACGAACGACGGGCGGGTGAAGATCCTCGACTTCGGCCTGGCCAAGCTGACGCACGTCGAGGAGGGCGGGCCCGGAACGAACCTTCCGACGGCGACGCGGGGGACGGAGCCCGGCGTCGTGCTCGGGACACTCGGATACATGTCGCCCGAGCAGATCAAGGGAAAGCCCGCCGACGCGCGCAGCGACATCTTCGCCTTCGGCGCGATCCTGTACGAGATGCTCTCGGGGCGCCGGGCGTTCCACGGCGACTCGGCGGGCGAGACGATGGCGGCGATCCTGAAGGAAGACCCGCCGGATCTCTCGCTCACCAACCAGAACATCTCGCCGGGCCTCGATCGGATCGTCCGCCACTGCCTCGAGAAGAATCCGGAGCAGCGCTTCCACTCCGCCCATGACCTCGCCTTCGATCTCGAGGCCCTGTCGAGCGTCTCGTCGGCCGGTCGTCCCGCGCCTTCTCCCGCGGCGGCGTCCCGGCGGCGCTGGATCGCTCCCGCCCTGACCGCGGCGCTCGTCCTCGCGGCCCTCGCGGCGGGATGGGCGCTCGGGCGGCGGAAGGCCGGGCCCCCACCCGGCGGCGTGCGGTTTGCTCAGCTGACGTTTCGCCAGGAGCCGATCTTCAACGCGCGCTTCTCGCCCGACGGCAAGACCGTCCTCTACAGCGCGGCGCCCTCCGGCAATGCTCCGCAGATCTTCTCGCTGCGGCCGGACTATCCCGGAACCGCGCCCACCGGTCAGCCCGGAATGCTGCTGCTCGCCGTCTCGTCGAAGGGAGAGCTCGCGGTCCTGACGCATCCGAAGTATCTGCGGCACAGCGTGTTTCTCGGAACGCTCGCGCGGATGCCGATCGAGGGAGGCGCCGCGCCGCGCGAGATCGTAGACGGCGTGCGCGAGGCCGACTGGGCGCCCGACGGTTCGGACCTCGCGATCACGCGCGACGTCAACGGCAAGGATCGTCTCGAGTTTCCCATTGGAAAGGTGCTCGCCGAGACGGGCGGCTACTTCAGCAATCCGCGCTTCTCCCCGCGCGGCGATCGCATCGCGGTCTTCGAGCATCCGATCAAGTACGACGACCGGGGCACCCTCGCCGTCGTGGACCTCTCCGGGAAGAAGACGGTCCTCGCGGCCGACAACGCGGCCGAGGAGGGCCTCGCCTGGTCGGGCGACGGCAGCGAGGTCCTGTTCTCGGCCGGGTCTTCGTATTTCGACTTCGAGATCGACGCGGTCAAGCTCGACGGGACGCGGCGCAGCGTCGTCCAGAGCGCCGGCGGCCTCACCGTGCTCGACGCCGCCGCCGACGGCCGCGTCATCGCCAGCCGCGACGTGCAGTGGAAGGAGGTTCCCGCCCTCGGTCCGGGCCAGGACCGGGAGCGCAACCTCGCCTGGCTCGAGCTGACCTACGCGGTGGCGCTCACGCCCGACGGCCGGACGCTGCTCTTCACCGAGGAGAGCCCGCGCGCCGGGAAGCTCTACTCGGCTGGACTGCGCGGGACCGACGGCTCGCCGGTCGTTCGGCTCGGCGACGGCTCGGCCGCCGACATCACCCGCGACGGAAGGTTCGTGCTGGCGGTGGTCCCGACCGTCCCGGCCCAGCTCGTCGTCTATCCGACCGGAGCGGGGCAACCGCGCAAGCTCGAGCAGGGCGGGATCGTCAGCTACGAGACCGCGCTGTTCTTTCCCGACGGCAAGCGCGTCCTCGCGTGCGGCCACGAGGCCGGGCATGCCATCCGCTGCTACGTGCAGGACGTCGACGGGGGCAAGCCGCGCCCCGTCACGCCCGAGGGAACGACCGACGGGTTCGTGTCGCCCGACGGCCTGCAGGTCCTGGTCCGGGAGAGCAGCGGCGGGCAGAAGCTCTATCCGCTCGACGGCGGAGCGCCGCGCGCCGTCCCGGGCACGACGCCCGACGACGCCGTCGTGCGCTGGACGCCCGACGGCAAGTCCCTGCTCGTGATGAACCTCTACTCGGAAGTGCCCCTGCGCGTCGAAAAGCTCGACATCGCGACCGGCCGCCGCGAGCCGTACAAGACGCTCGGGCCCGCCGACCCGGTCGGCGCGCTCCAGATCTATCCGATCGCCCTGAACGACGACGGAAGGAGCTACGCGTACACGGTCCGCCGCCAGGCGTCCCACCTTTTCCTCGTGACCGGCGCCCGGTGAGCGCGAACGGCGCTCGACGTCTTACGCCAGGCGCCGCCTCGGGCCCGGAAGATCGACGGGCGGGACGGGTCCGGTACGAGTAAGACTCGTAGTACTCTTACCCTCTCGCGGAGGCTCTCCATGCGCATCACGTCGAAGGGACAGGTCACGATCCCGATCGAAATCCGGCAGAAGCTGGGCCTGCTTGCCGAGACCGAGGTCACGTTCGAAGTCGCGGGAGACGCCGTGCGGATCCGGAAGGCACGCGGCTCCCGGTCTCGCGGCCAGAGCGTGGTTCGGCGGCTGCGCGGCCGGGCGACGTCCCGCCTGAGCACCGACGAGATCCTGGCGCTGACCCGCGGGTAACCGGTGGCCGAAGTCCTGGTCGACAGCAACGTTCTCCTCGACGTCGTCACGGAGGACCCACGCTGGTTCGCGTGGTCGTCGGAGGCGCTCGCCCGCTGTGCCGAGGAGGCGACGCTCGTGGTCAACCCGATCATCTTCGCCGAGGTGTCGATCGGATTCGACCGGATCGAGGAGGTCGACGAGCTCCTCGAGGAAGTCGTCGAGCGCGCTCCGCTGCCCTGGGAAGCCGCCTTCCTGGCCGGGAAGGCCTTCGTGCGGTACCGAAAGCTCGGAGGCCGCGGGAGCTCGACGCTTCCCGACTTCTACATCGGGGCGCACGCGGCGGTGGCCGGCATGGCGCTGTTGACCCGGGACGCCGCGCGGTACCGCACCTACTTTCCCGGCGTGCGGGTGATCGCCCCGCGGCCCAAATGACGCTCGCCGCCGGCACCCGGCTCGGTCCGTACGAGATCCTGGCGCCGCTCGGGGCGGGGGGGATGGGCGAGGTCTACCGGGCCCGCGACACGCGCCTGAACCGCGAGGTCGCGATCAAGGTGCTTCCGGAACGCGTCGCCCGGGACGCCGACGCGCTCGGACGCTTCGAGCGCGAAGCGAAGGCGGTGGCCGCGCTTTCCCATCCGAACATCCTCTCGATCTTCGACGTCGGCACCGAGGGCGGCGTCTCCTACGCGGTCACGGAGCTCCTCGAAGGGCAGACGCTCGGCGAACTGCTCGAGAGCGGCCCTCTGCCGCCGCGCCGCGCCGGCTCGATCGCGCGCGAGACCGCCGAGGGCCTCGCCGCGGCGCACGCGAAGGGAATCGTCCACCGCGACCTGAAGCCCGAGAACGTGTTCGTCACGAAGGCCGGCCACGTCAAGATCCTCGACTTCGGCCTGGCGAAGGACGTCGGCCCCTCGAGCGCCGACCTCACGAGCGCGCCGACGGAGCGGAAGCTGACCGAGCCCGGCACCGTCATGGGCACGGTCGGCTACATGTCGCCCGAGCAGGTGCGCGGAGAGCCGCTCGACCACCGCACCGACGTCTTCTCCTTCGGCGCGATCCTCTACGAGATGCTGGCGGGCCGCCGCGCGTTCGCGAAGCCGACCGCCGCGGAGACGATGACGGCGATCCTGAACCAGGATCCGCCCGAGCTCCCGGCCGTTTCCGGGCTCGGCGCCTCGCTCGAGCTCGTCGCGCGCCGATGCCTCGAGAAAGACCGCGCCGCGCGCTTCCAGGACACGCGCGACATCGTCTTCGCCCTCGAGATGGCGTCGGGCGGAATCCGGACGTCGGGCGCCGATTCGGCGCCGGCCCCGCCTCCGAAGTCATGGCCGCGCGTCCTCGGCGGCCTGCTCGCGCTCGCCGCGGTCGCGGCGGGAGGATGGCTGCTCGCGAAGCGAGCGCGCCCGGCCGAACCACCTCGGTTCGAACCGGTCACGTTTCGACGAGGCTTCGTGCGCGGCGCGCGATTCGCCCCCGACGGCCGAACCGTGGTCTTCGCCGCCGCCTGGGACGGCGCGCCTCTGAGGATCTTCGCGAAGGCGCCGGAGGGTCCCGACGCCCGGCCGCTCGACCTGCCGAGCGCGAACCTTCTGGCGGTCTCGCGGTCGGGAGAGCTCGCGATCGCGCTCGATTGCCAGGCGTCCCACAACGGCGTATGCCGGGGCACGCTGGCGCGCGTGCCCCTGACCGGCGGAGCGCCGCGCGAGGTCGCGCGGGACGTTCAGCAGGCGGACTTTTCGGAGGACGGCACGCTGGCCATCGTGCGGGACGCGGCCGAACCCGCGAAGGCGAGCCTCGAATATCCCCCCGGGAAAGCGCTCTACGAAACGACGGGCCACGTCAGCTTTCCGCGGGTCTCGCCGGACGGCGCCAGCGTCGCCTTCTTCGACCACCCGATCCGCGGCGACGACCAGGGGTTCGTGGCGATCGTCGATCGCTCCGGAAAGAAGCGAACGCTGACGAGGGGCTTTCAATCGCTGCGCGGCCTCGCCTGGTCGCCCTCGGGCGACGAGATCTGGTTCTCGGCTTCCGACGCCGCGCTCCGCGCGCTCTATGGCGTTCGCCTCTCCGGAGCTCAGCGGGTCGTCTATCGCGCCCCCGGCAAGCTGACCCTCGCCGACGTGTCGCGCGAGGGCAGAGTGCTGCTGTCGCTCGAGGAAGAACGCAACGGCGTGATGGCCGCCGGTCCGGGCGAGACGGCCGAGCGGGACATCTCGTGGCTGGATCTCTCGTCGGTCATCGACATGTCGGACGACGGCCGCTTCGTGACCCTGCGCGAGGAGAGCGAGGTGGCGGGGCCGAACGGAACTCTTCTCCTGCGCAACCTCGACGGCTCGCCGCCGGTCCGTCTCGGGGACGGCGTGGGCTTCTTCTCGCCCGACGGAGCGCAGATTCTGACGTGGGTCATCGGGTCGACGGGACCGCTCCGGATCGTTCCCGTCGGACCGGGCGAGGCGACGACGATTCCGACGGACGGCGCCGAGGCGCGCTTCGCCGAGTGGGTCGGCAAGAGCGTGCTCGTCGTGGAACATCGGACGGGGGGGGCACCGCGCGCGCTGTTGTTCGATCCGGCGACGGGGAAGAAGCGCGAGGTGTCGTTCGAGGGCGGCCGCGGCGTCGGGTACGTGACGGCGGATTCCCGGCGCCTCCTGATGATCCGCAACGACGGTTCGTGGGCGCTCTATCCGGTCGATGGCGGCGCCCCGACCGCGTTTCCCTGGATTCTTTCCGGGGAGGAGCCGCTGCGGTTCAGCGGCGACGGCCGATGGCTCTTCGTGAGTCGCAATCAGCAGATCCCGCTGTCGATCGTCCGGATCGACGTCGCGACCGGCGCCCGCACGCCATGGAAGGACTTGCAGCCCGTCGACAAGGCCGGCCTCTCCTACGTACGGAGCGCCGTTCTCTCCGCCGACGCCTCGGCCTACGCCTACCAGTACCGGCGCTGGCTGTCGAACCTCTTCGTGGCGACGGGATTGAAATGACTCTGGCCGCTGGAACTCGCCTCGGCCCGTACGAGGTCGTCTCCCCGCTCGGCGCGGGCGGGATGGGCGAGGTTTACAGGGCGAAAGACACGCGGCTCGGGCGGATGGTGGCCGTCAAGGTACTGCCGCAGCACCTGTCGGCGTCGGCCGAGGTTCGCCAGCGGTTCGAGCGCGAGGCGAAGACGGTCTCGCAGCTCTCGCATCCGCACATCTGCGCGCTCTACGACGTCGGGCGCGAGGGCGACGTCGACTACCTCGTCATGGAGCTGCTCGAGGGCGAGACGCTGTCGGAGCGGCTCGTGAGGGGGTCTCTGCCGCTCGAGCAGACCCTCCGCTTCGGGCAGGAAATCGCCGACGCGCTCGACAAGGCGCACCGGCAGGGGATCGTCCATCGCGACCTGAAACCCGCCAACGTGATGCTGACGAAGTCGGGCGTGAAGCTGCTCGACTTCGGACTCGCCAAAGCCATGGCGCCCGAAGCGGCGAAAGGGAGCCTGACCTCGCTGCCGACGCAGCAGGGGCTGACGCAGGAAGGCACGATCCTCGGCACGTTCCAGTACATGGCGCCGGAGCAGCTCGAGGGCAAGGAGGCCGATGCCCGCACGGACGTCTTCGCCTTCGGCGCCGTGCTCTACGAGATGGCGACGGGGAAGAAGGCGTTCTCGGCGTCGAGCCAGGCTTCGCTGATCACGGCGATCATGTCGTCGGACCCGCCGCCGATCTCGAGCGCCATCCCGATGTCGCCGCCGGCGCTCGACCACGTCGTCAAGGCGTGTCTCGCCAAGGATCCGGAGGACCGGTGGCAGAGCGCGGCTGACATCGACCGCGAGCTCCGCTGGATCCGCGAGCAATCCGGCGCAGCGGAGCATCCGCCCGTCGAGAAGCGGCGGGGACGGAGCTTCCTGCCCTGGATCGGCTGGGCCGCTGCGGCCCTTCTCGCGGCGGCCCTCCTCCTGACGCGAAGGCACTCGCCGGGCGCGTCGTCGCCCGCCGCCGGACCGCTCCACTTCGCCCTTTCCCTTCGCGGCGACCGTCTCCCCATTCCCTCGCCGGACGGCACCAACCCGATCGTCCTGCTTCCGAACGGACGGGGGCTCGTGTATTGCGCGGTGCATGACGCGTCGACCGAGTTGAAGTACCTGGATCTGGCGACCGGACAGGCGCGCTCGATTCCAGGAACGACCGGCGCCGTGAATCCGTTCCTGTCCCCCGATTCTCGCTGGATCGGGTTCAACGTCGCCGATACCCTTCGCAAGGTCGCTCTCGACGGCGGAACCCCCTTCGACATCTTCACCGGAGCCGTTGCACGCGGCGCTTGCTGGGGCGCGGACGGCTCGATCTACTTCACGCCCGACCTCTATGGCGGAATCTCCCGCGTCTCGGCGGAGGGTGGACAGGCGCAGATCGTCACGAAGCCGGCTGCGGGCGAGCGGACCCACCGCTGGCCCGAAGTCTTGCCGGGGGGGCGCGGACTCGTCTACGCCGTCCTCGGCCGCAGCGCGAAATCCTGGGACGACGCCGAGATCGTCCTGCAGAGACTCGACGCGCCCGAGAGGCGCGTGCTCGTGCACGGCGGCACGACACCTCACTATCTGCCGACCGGGCACCTGGTGTACGCCCGGGCCGGATCCCTGTTTGCGGTTCCGTTCGACCCGAAGACGCTGACGGTCGGCGGGGCACCCTTCGAGGTCGCCCGCGACGTCTACATCGAGACCACCGGCAACGCGTTCGCCACGTTCGCCGACACCGGCCTTCTCGTCCACGCCGCCGCGAGCGCAGTCCAGGTGAACCGTATCCTGACGCGCGTGGACCGAACCGGCCGCGGCGAGCGCGTGACCGATCGGGCGGAGGCGTACGTCCAGCTGGCGCTCTCGCCCGACGGGTCGCGAGTCCTGTCGGATTTCGACAGCTCCATCTGGGTTCTCGATCTTCGGAGGCAGACCTTCGCCCACCTGCCCGCGCCGTTTCGCCTGAACCTGCCGATCTGGGCGCCGGACGGGAAGAGGATCGTGTACTCGAGCGAGAAGAACGGTCCCTGGAACGTCTTCTGGCGGTTGGCCGATGGCACGGGCGACGAGCACGACGTTCTGGTCGGGCCCAGAGCCCAGGTACCCATCGAGGTGTCGCGCGACGGGCGCTGGATGCTCGTTCAGGGCGGCGAGAGCTTCAACGAGCTGATCGTCGTTCCTCTCGCCGACCTCGAGCCCTCCGGACCGCCGAGGAAGGTCGCTTCCGGCCGCGCGCTCCTCGGCTCTTTCTCGCCCGACGGACGATGGGTCGTCTCGGCGGTGCCGGAATCGGGTCGCACGGAGCTTTTCGTCGTTCCGACGGAGGGCGGCGAGGGGCGCTGGCAGATTTCGACGGCGGGCGGCAGCGTGCCGCGGTGGAGTCCCCGCGGCGACGAGATCTTCTACCTCGAGGGCGAAAAGCTCATGGCCGTTCCGGTGTCGACGGGTCCGCGCTTCGAGGCCGGGCCACCGCGCACCCTCTTTTCCAAGCCCGAGCTCAGGGTCTTCGACGTCGAGCCCGACGCGCAGCACTTCATCCTCGCGGAGCTGCCGGCGCCGTCGTCGGGGAACCTGGCCGTCATCGAGAACTGGTTCGCGCAGGTCGTCGCCCGCTCCGCGGAGGCACAGAAGAAATGAACCGTCGCGCGCTCGGCCTCGCACTCTCGCTGGCGGTTCTGCCGGCCTTCGCCCAGGACGACGTCCCCGCGCGCATCGCCGGCGCCGCGATGACGCAGGGCGGCGCGTCGGCGTTCCTGCAGAGGCTGACCGACGGCGTCGGCGGCCGCGTCACGGGCTCGCCGCAGGCGCGCGCCGCTTCCGAGCTCGTCCTCGCCGCGCTGAAGGAGGCCGGCTACGCGAACGCGCGGTTCGAGGATTACGAGTTGCCGTCGCGCTGGCAGCGCGGGCCCGCCAGCGGCCGCGTCCTTTCACCGGTTGACCGCGCTCTCGTGGTCGGCTCGTACGGGTGGGTGCCCGGAACCAACGGCGAGGTCTCCGGACCGGTCGTCGACCTCGGAGCGCCGTCGTCGCCCGACGCCGCGTTCCCGGCCGGCGTGCGAGGCGCGATGGTTCTCGTCGATCCGCAGAAGACCGGCGTCGGTCCGTCCTTCGTGATGCGCGCGGCGCTCGCGAGGCGGCTGGCGGAGGCGGGCGCCGCCGCGATGCTCATTCCGTCGGACAAGCCGGCGCGAATGGTCTACACGTCGGCCTTCGGGTTCTACCCGCGGGCGCCGCTCCCCGTCGTCTCGGTCGCGAAGGAGGACTCGGCGCTGCTGCGGCGCCTCGCCGCGAAGGGCCCGGTCCGGATCGCGCTCGACGTGCGCAACACGTTCGACGCGAGGCCGTACCGGGAGCGCAACGTGCTCGCCGACCTGCCGGGCAGCGACCCCGCGGGCGAGATGGTGCTCGTCGGCGCGCACTTCGACTCCTGGGATTTCGCCCAGGGCGCCGACGACGACGGCTCGGGCGTCGCGGCGGTGCTCGAGGCGGCGCGCGTGCTGAAATCGCTCGGCGTGGCGCCGCGCCGCACGATCCGTTTCGCTTTCTTCTCCGGCGAGGAGCAGGCGTGTCTCGGCTCGCGGGCCTACGTGGTCGCGCACGAGAAGGAGCTCGACCGGCTGAAGACCGTCCTGATCATGGACGAGGGAGCGCAGGCGCCTCACGGATTCCAGATCCAGGGGCGGCCGGACCTCGAAGCGGCGGTGAAGGCGCGCCTGGCGCCGCTCGCGGCGCTCGGTGCCGACGGCGTGTCGCTCGAGGCGAGCTTCGACGAAGACCACGCGCCGTTCCTCGTGGTCGGCGTCCCCGCGTTCACCCTGTGGGTCGATCCCGGCGATTACGACACGCGCCACCACGCGGCGACCGACACGTTCGAGAACGTGAACGCGCACTGGCTCGCGGTCGATGCGGCGGTCATGGCCGCCGCGGCGTGGTCGTTCGCGAGCGCGCCGGAGCCGGTGGGGCGGCGGCTTTCGGAGGCGGAGGCCGCGGATCTCATGCAAAGGACCGGAGTCGAGGGGACGCACCGGATGGTTTACGGGGCGTCGACGCGGTAAGACCGAGTTCCCCCCCTCACCCCAGCCCTCTCCCCCCTGCGGGGGGCGAGGGAGTTTTTTTCGAAGGCGCGGGCGCCGCTTTTCTTACCTCTCTCCCCCGACGGGGGAGAGGGCAGGGTGAGGGGGCGCTCGCCTAGGCCGCGGCGCGCGCCGGGACGACGGCGCGGAGCGCGGTCATGAACGCCGCCATCTGCTCGGGCGTTCCGATCGAGACGCGCAGCCAGTTCGCCATCGACGGGAACCTGCGCCCGACGAGGATCCCGCGCTGCCGGAACTCTTCGCCGACCGGTCCCACGTCGCGCC
>DATJPZ010000133.1:0-15102 GCA_035506175.1 Thermoanaerobaculia bacterium
CAACAACAACAACTTCAATCGCAACAGCAACCGGACCAACAACATCAACCGCTCGGGCAACAGCCAGTGGCAGCACAACGCCTCCCAGCGCGGCGGAGCGCCCTACAAGGACAAGGCCACGGCGAACAAGTACGGCGGCGGGGCTCGTGGCGACTCGGCCAGCGCGCGCTCGTCGCAGGCGCAGTCGCGGCAGGCGTCCGGCGGTGCCCGAAGCGGCGGGGCGAGTTCCGGCAACTTCGACCGCAGCCGTTCGGGCGGCGGCAGCGGCAGCTTCAGCGGCGGCAACAACGTCGGCAACCGCAGCGTTTCGCCGAGCACGAGCAGCCGCGGAAGCAGCAGCGCCTTCGGGGGCTCGCAGAGCGGAAGCAAGGCTCGCGCGTCGAGCTCGCGCGGCTCTTCGAGCATGAGCGGCATGTCGCGCGGCGGCGGCTCCCGGGGCGGCGGCGGCGGGCGGCGGCGGTAGAGGAGAATGTCATGAACCATCGCAAAGAACGCTCTCCGTTCGCGCTCCCCGGCCTCGCTCTCGCCCTCTTCTCGATCGCGGTCCTGGCCAGCGCGCTCCCGACGACGAACCCCGCGGCGTCCGGAGCCCAGGCCTTCGACACGCCGCAGCAGGCCGCCGACGCGCTCGTCCAGGCAGCCACGGCGGGCGACGTCGCGGCGCTCGAAAGGATCTTCGGCCCGGCGGGCAAGAACCTCGTCGTTTCGGGCGATCCCGTCGAAGACAAGAACAACCTCGCCCACTTCGCCGAGAAGGCGAAGACGAAGACGCACCTGGCGTTCGACGTCGACGACCCGAAGCGGGCGATCCTGGAAGTCGGCGACGACGACTGGCCCTTGCCTGTGCCGATCGTCCAGAACGGCGGCAAGTGGCGCTACGACGCCAACCAGGGCAAGGAGGAGATCCTCGCCCGCCGCATCGGCGGCAACGAGCTCGACGCGATCGACCTGCTTCGCGGCTACGTCGAGGCGCAGGAGGAGTACGCCACGCAGCTCCACGACGGCAGCAAGACCCACCAGTACGCCCAGAAGTGGGTCTCGACGCCGGGCAAGCAGGACGGGCTTTCCTGGAACGGCCCGGACGGCAAGCCCGCCGGCCCGATCGGCGACCAAATCGCGAAGCTGCTCGCGCAGGGGTACACGAAGAAGGCGGAGCCCGTCAACGGCTACTACTTTCGGACGCTGACGGCACAGGGGCCGAACGCCCGGCTCGGGGCCCGCAATTACATCGTCAACGGCATGATGATCGGCGGCTTCGCCGCGATCGCGTGGCCGGCCAGGTACGGCTCGACGGGCGTGCAGACGTTCCTCGTCAACAACGACGGCGTCGTGTACCAGAAGGACCTGGGGCCGCAAACCGGGACGATCGCCCCGAGCATCAAGACCTTCAACCCCGACAAGACCTGGACGGTCACGGAAGACGAAGCGAACTAGGCCTGCCGGGCCTCGACATGACACGGACATCGGCAGAGGCCCCGGGGCCGGCGCGCGCGAACCCCGGGAGCGTCCTCGACCCGACCGAGAGATTCTCCGAGATCCTCTTCGGGTTGATCATGGTCCTGACGTTCACCGGCTCGCTGTCGGCCGCGACGAGCGGCCGCCAGCAGGTCCGGACGATGCTCGTCGGCGCCATCGGCTGCAACCTCGCCTGGGGCCTCATCGACGCGATCTTCTACCTGATGAACACGCTCGGGCAGCGAGGCCACGGCGCCGTCGTCCTCCGGCGGCTGCGGCAAGGTCCGGAACCGGCGGTCGCCCGGGCCCTGCTGGCCGACGCGCTGCCGCCGGCGCTCGCCTCGGTCCTGCGCCCCGAGGATCTCGACCTGCTGAGGCGGCGCCTCGACACGCTGCCGGAGATCCCCAGGCGCGTGCCGCTTCACCGCGACGACTTCCGCGGCGCGGCCGGCGTTTTCCTGCTCGTCTTCCTGTCGACGTTTCCGGTCGCGCTGCCCTTTCTTTTCATGCACGACGCGATGCGCGCGCTCCGTATCTCGAACGCCATCGCCATCGCCCTCCTCTTCGTCGGCGGTTACAGGCTCGCGAAGTTCTCCGGCTTTCACCCCTGGCGCACGGGCCTCGCGATGGTCGCCATCGGGGTCGCGCTGGTGGGACTGACGATCGCCCTCGGGGGATGAGGCGCCGGACCGGGCTCGCCACGCTCCTCTTCTCGGCTCTCGCCGCGGCGGGGTCCGCGCAGGACTCGGCGGCGCCGGCCGGGAAGCCCGCGGCCTGGGCCCTCAACGCCAGTCTCTATGGATACTTTCCTCCGGAGGACGTCCACTACGCGCAGCCGACCGTCATGGCCGACCACGGGGCGTTGCACCTCGAAGCGCGCTACAACTACGAGGCGCTGAAGTCCGGCTCGGCCTGGGTGGGCTGGAACTTGTCGGCCGGCAAGGAACTGACGCTCAACGCCACGCTTCTCGCCGGCGGCGTCGTCGGCGACCTGCGCGGGGTCGCGCCCGGCTACGAGCTCACGCTGACATGGAAGGCGTTCCAGCTCTACAGCGAGGGCGAGTACGTGTTCGACACGAGCGACTCGTCGGGCGACTTCTTCTACAACTGGGCGCAGCTCGGCTGGTCGCCGTGGGAGTGGCTCTCGGTCGGCCTCGCCTCGCAGCGCACCCGGGTGTACCACACGAGTCTCGACGTCCAGCGCGGCGTCTTCGTCGGGTTCACCTGGAAGAGCCTCAGCCTGAACGTGTTCGTCTTCAACCCGGGCTGGAAGACGCCGACGGTCGTGAGCTCGCTGGCCGTCAGCTTCTAGGAGGACGCGTGAACCCGATGGTCCGGGAACTTCGAGAGAACCCGTTGAACTGGCTCCTGGTCTTCGTCCCCGTCGTGATCGTGGCGCAGAAAACCCGGCCCGAGGCCCACACCACGCTGTTTCTGCTCTCGATCTTCGCGATCGCCCCGCTCGCCGCGCTCCTCTCCCGAGCCACCGAGAGCGTCGCCGCGAAGACCGGAGACGCCATCGGCGGCCTCCTGAACGCGACGCTCGGCAACCTGACCGAGCTCGTCATCGCGATCGCGGCGCTGCGCGCCGGGATGCTCGACCTCGTGAAGGCGTCGATGGTCGGGGCCATCGTGACCAACAGCCTCTTCATGCTCGGCGGCGCGTTCCTGCTCGGAGGCCTCGAGCACCACACGCAGGAGTTCAACCCGGCCAACGCCCGCACGCAGGCCGGAATGCTTCTGCTCGCGACGGTCGCGCTGGTCGTTCCGTCCGCGGTCGCGAAAGTGGATCAGATCAACTCTCCGTCCTACCTGCTTCCGCTCTCTCTCGGCATCGCCTGCATCCTGCTCATCACGTACGCGCTCAGCCTGCTCTTCTCGCTGAAGACCCACAGGGACGTTTTCGAGACCGTCGGCGGCGAGGAGCACGGCGAGAAGCCCTGGCCCCTGCCGATCGCCCTCGGCGCGCTCGCCCTGGCGACGCTCGGCATCGCCGTCGTCAGCGAGATCTTCGTCGAATCCGTGCAGCAGGCGGCGACGAGCCTCGGGATGACCAAGGCGTTCGTCGGGTTCGTCGTCGTGGCGCTGGTGGGCGCGGCGGCCGAGATGACCACCGCGTTCTCGGCGGCCCGAAAGAACCGCGTCGACCTCGCGGTCGGCGTCGCGATGGGCAGCTCCGCCCAGATCGCGCTCTTCGTCGCTCCGGTCCTTCTGATCCTGAGCTACTTCGTGGCTCCGGCGCCCATGGACTTGAACTTCGGGGCCGGCCAGGTGCTGCTCGTCCTGCTGACGACGCTGACGGTCTCGTTCGTGGTCGCGGCGGGACGCTCGGCGTGGTACTCGGGCGTCCAGCTCCTCGCGGTCTACGCGATCTTCGCCGTGACGGCCTATCTCTTTCCGAACTGACCGGTTCCGGCGCCGTTACTTCATGCTCTCGCGGAGGTCCACGAGGACCTTGTCGAACGAATCGATGCGGATCACGCCCACGCGCGGGAACTCGTAGTCCAGGATCACGTAGACCGTCAGCGTCAGGATCGCGGCGAAGCCGACCACGTGCAGCACGCTGCGGCGGCGCGCCCCCGCCATGCCGTATCCGGCGAGCAGCGCGCAGGCGAGGGCGAGGAACCCGAGCATGCCGAAGACGAGGACGGGGGGATGGGTCTCCAGCGCCATCGTCCGCGTCGTCGTGATGTCGAACATGGCGTTGAGAGCGGGGAGCAGCAGCATTCCCGCCTGAGGTTCCCGGCGCACCGCTTCGACCCCCGCCGCCCAGATCTCCCCCTGGAGACCCGTTGCCCGGGCCAGCGCTTCCCTCGCCGCGGGAATGTCCGGCAGCCGGCGGTACACCTCGATCCGCGCGTCGGTGTACCGGCGGAAGAGCTCCCGCAGCTTCGGCTGCGCTTCCGGCGCGAGCACGTCGATCCGCAGGTACGCGGTCCCGATCGCGTTCGCCTCCTCGACGACGAGGCCGCGCCGCACCTCGAAGCGCGAGGCCGCGCCGTGGAAGGCGAAGGCGATCATCAGGCCCATCAGGCCGAAGACGGCCCCATCGACCGCGCCGAGCCCCGCGCGCGAGCCCTCGCCGTCGGCCTCGAGGCGGCGGCGTCCGATCCGCAGCCCGAGCTCCTGCGCGAGCAGCATCCCGACGAAGAGGATCGAAGCGAAAATGACCGCGTTCAGCGTGACCGGCATGGCGGCGGGATCCTACCTCTTGGCGCCGGAAGGCGGCACGGCTTCCACTCCCGCGCCCTCCCGCTCGGGCGCAGCCGCGCCGAGCGCTCCCAGGCTCGCGGCGTACGCGTCGATCCCCCGCCTCGCGCTCAGGCCGTGGGCGAAGATGCTGATCAGCACGGTCGCGACGACGGCGGTCAGGATCGTGCGCTCGCCGGAGAGGGGCGCGCCGCTCTCCATGAAGACGAGCGCGAGCACGATCGAGGCGAGGCCGCGGGGCCCGAACCAGCCCATGAACAGGACGGTCGCTCGGGAGAGGCGCGTCCCCAGGAGCGCCACGGCCACCGGCAGCATCCGGACGAGGGTCAGGCTGAGGACGGCGTAGGCGACGGCGCGCCCCGTGAGATCCCCGCCCCGCCGCGCGACCAGCACGCCGAAGAGAAAGAAGACGAACAGGTTGAAGACCTGGCCCCACTGCTCGGTGAACTCGACGCTCTCGCGACCCGCCCCGGCGAAGCCGACCTGCACCGCCAGACCGCCGACGAAGGCGGCGATGAACATGCTCGCGCCGGCCGGCTCGGAAGCGAGCGCGCAGAGAAGCGGCAGCGTGACGACGGCGATCTGCCGGAACGAGGAGAGGAGCCAGCCGCGGCGACTCGCCCACCCCAGGGCCCAGCCGCCCGCGAGGCCGACGCCGACTCCGATCGCGGCTCCGTAGCCGAGCTGCTCGACGACGAAGCGCGTCAGGTGCTCCGGGGACCCTCCGGCGACGGTGCGGGCCAGCGCGAGAAAGAAGAGCAGGAACGGCACCGACAGCCCGTCGTTTAACCCCGCCTCCACGTTCAGCGCCTGGCGGATCCGCATCGGGACCTTCTCGCTCGAGACCACGATCTGGCCGAGGCCCGCGTCGGTCGGGGCGAGGATCGCCGAGAGGATGCCGGCCTCCCAGAGGGAAAGCCCGGGAAAAACCAGGAGCGCGGCCGCGGCGCCGAGGACGAGCGTCAGCAGCATCCCGGTCGAGAGCAGGCGGGCGGGCAGGCTGCGGATGCGGCGCAGCACGTCGAGGTCGGTCCGGCTGGCGTCGGTGAAAAGAAGGAAAACGAGACCGATTTCGGCAATCGGCAGCACCACCGCCGGATCGCCCTGCCGATCCCGCAGCGCGGGCACCGCGAGGCCGAGGGCGAAGCCGGCGGCGGTGAAAACGATCGGCGGCGTCAGGGAGGTCTTCTCGAGCCGCCCGGAGACGAGCCCGTAGGCGAGCAGGAGGACGACGAACGGGAGGAGGACCGTCACGCGCGCACCGCGATCCGGAAGGCCGCGCGAAACCGGCCGCCCGGCGCCACCGCGCGCAGGCCGCGTCCGCTCATCAGCGCGTTCGTCGGCGCCGTCATCGGCTCGAGCGCGACGAGGTCCGCGTCGGGCGGTGCGTAGACCTGGGCGAAGCCGTATCCCTCGAGCGGCTCGAGGGCGATCCGCCGCCCGCCGGCCGAGATCGCCATCGCCGCGCCGCCGCCCGCGAGCGCGAAGCCGTCGTCGTACGCCCGGGCGCCGAGCGGCGCCTCGACGGCCGGGCAGGACTCCTCCCGCCCATCCGGGATGCCCCGCGTGTCGAGCCCGAGGCGCGTCATCGCGGGCAACTCCAGGCGCCAGGCGGCCCGGGGCACGCCCGGAATCGCGAGGTAAGGGTGAAATCCGAAGGACACGGGAACCGGCCCCTCCCGGCCCGCGGTCAGCGTGACCGCGATGGTCAGCGCCCCCGAGGTCAGCGAGGCCACCATCTCGAGCCCGTGCGGAAACGGAAACACCGCGAGAAGCTCGGGCCGGTCCCACGCCAGGCTCGCGGCGAGCCGCGTCGGCGCCGCCTCGACGACTTCCCACGAAAGGCGCCCCCACGGAACGCCGTGGATGGGAAGGCCGTTGCCGTCCGCGTGCAGGAGGGGCGAGGCCGGGTCGAGGGCGACGTCTTTCCCTGCCACGCGGTAGCGCCAGGCGCCGAGCCGGTTGGCCCACGGATGCAGCAGCGGAATTCCCGCCGTCGAGCCCTTTGCCGCCGCCCCTTCGAGGTCCGCGACCCGGCGCAGGAGCTCGAGGCCCCGGTGCCGGAACGAGGCACCGAGCATGCCGCGGGCCGGCAGGAAGACGGCCTCGAGATCGCCGACGGCGAGGCGCCGCGCGCCGCCGAACACCTCGAGGTCGCCGGAGACGTTCACGCTAGGATACCCGCGGTGCCAACGCGATGATCATCCAGGTCGAGCACGAGCCGCGGCAGCTCCTCGTCGGCCTCGCCCTGATGCTGGCCACGGCCGTCATTCAGACGTTCGGCGTGGTGTTCCTCGAGGAGATCGTCGAGAGGGTCCGCGACCGCGTCGTCCCCGACACGACCCGCGCGCGGATGCTCGGCACCCTGTGCAGCGTGATCCTGTATCTCTTCGCGTTGCACGTTCTCGAGATGGCTCTGTGGGCAGCCCTCTACCTTCGCGTCGCGAGCTACCAGAGCTTCGCGGTAGCGCTCTACGAGTCCGCGCTCGCCTTCACGACGATGGACGTCGCCGAACTGCCGCCGGCCTGGAAGTTCCTGAGCGCCGCCGAGGGCGTCACGGGCCTGCTCATGTTCGCCTGGTCCACCACCATCCTCTTCAACCAGACGTCCTGGATCACGGAGGCCCGTCACAAATACCTCCGCCGGCATCATCTTTTCGGCGTGAAGGAGGCGTCGCCCGCTTCTCCGCCGAAATAGGCGCTCAGGCTTCCGCTTTCCCGACCTTCAGCGTCCAGACCTTCGACATCAGCCAGCTGACGCCGAGACCGACGAAGCAGCCGAAGAGGACCTCGCCCACCTTGTGCAGGCCATGTTCGATTCCCGAGAGCTTGGAGTTGTGCTCGACGCCCGAGGCGATGACGATCGCCGCCGTGATCGGCGCCTGGCGCCACATCGTCTGGACGTGGATCACGTAGGAAGAGACGAGCACCGTCACGGCCAGGGCCAGCGGGAGCTTCCACTCCTTCGCGCCCCCCACCATCAGGAACGAGAGCCCGACCACGCAGCCGATCAGGACGTTGATCAACCGGCTGCGGAACATGCGCGCCGCCTCCTTCACCACCGGCTCGGACGACGCGACCATCGAAGCGATCGCCCAGATCGGATTCGTGTCGGCGATGTGCCTCAGCGCGTACCACACGATCGCCGACGCGATGAAGACGTTGACCGCGAACCGGACGCCGACGATGTCGCGGCGGACCGGCTCCAGCCATGGCGCCCGTTGCTTTTCTGCGGCCGTGGCGGCACTCACTCGTGCGCGTGCGGCGGATTGCCCTTCAGGTGGTACACCACGCCCGTCTTCGTCGCGCCGAGCGCGAGCCAGTCCTTGGCGGCGTACTGCAGGTCGAGGAAGAAGGCCTCGGCCCGCTTCATCGCGGCCTCGCGCAGGTCTTCGCGCTTCTTGAACTTGATCTGGAAGGCGAACTCGCCGATGAGCGGGCGGTGGTCCCCCCGCGCGCGCCAGAGGGCGACGTTGCACTTGGCCGACATGCCGTCGCCGAAGTCGACGATGCCGATGTCCTGGAGCACTTCCTCCACGATCGTCTCGCCAACCAGGTCGACTTTTTCGCCCGAGTGCTTCTTGAGCTTCGCGAGCACCGGGAAGACCCGGACGAGGGTGTCGAAAGACCTGGGGTCCGTCTCGTGGGCGTGGGACAGCGGAAACTCCACGTTGTGCGAAAAAAGCAGCCGGATGCCGCCGAGCTCGTTCTTCAGGGGGAGGGCTTCGCACTTGAACTTGATCCGGTAGTCGCCGAAGATCTGCGGCCGCACGTCCGTCTCCGCCGCCACCTGCATGTCGGGGTGGCGGAACTTGAAGACGATCTCCGGGTCCCCCGCCGGGAACCCGTCCTCATACGGAATCCGCCGGCGCAGGATGAAGGCGTTGTTGTAGAGACGGAAGTCGCTCGTGTCCATGAAGAGCACTTCGCGGATCTGCAGCGGCGAATCCACGAACTCGTCGGTGGAGAAGAGGACGTCGTGCTTCTCCGCCGGCTTCTTCATCACCTTCGTGAAGTCCCAGAGGCTCTTTCGGGACGTGAAGTGGTTGGGGCGCAGGATCAGCTTGCACTCGAGGTACTGGACCTCGTGGAGCGGGAGCCCGTCGGCGTACTTGCCGGGCTTCAGCGGCGGCACGCGCCGAACCGGATTCGCGGATCCCCTCTTCGGCCGCGCGGCGGCCTGGGCCTTTTTCGCCATGTCGATTCCTTTCTCGGATTTCACGCGGACTATATCGCCGGTCCGGCCGGCCCCCGGCGCCGGCTCAGGATCCGGTTCACGACGCCCCGGAAGATCAGGTAGGGCACCAGGGCCACGACCACGGAGACCACGACGGACTCGAGCGGCCGGAAGGCCTTCACGATCAACACCTGGTAAACAAGGTCCATCGCCATCGCCAGCAGAAAGATCCGGCCGACGTGCCGCCAGCCCTCGGCGACCCGTTCCCGGCGCCGCTCCGGCTCGGCCAGGATCGCGGCGAGAAACGGCCGGCGCCCCTCCCGGGCGTCGCGGGCCCCCGCCCGGATCGCGAAGAACGCCGCCATGACCGGCTGCAGGAGCAGCCGGAACTTCATGGGCCCCGTGACGCGTCCGCCGAGCTCCTCGAAGAATTGCCGCAGGTCGGGAACCACGGGGGACAGCCTACTCGCACCACCGGCGGGCGAAAGCCCGGGGAGCTGAGACCATGGTCCCATCCTCGGGCTCTTGCGGCCTCGGGCGCCCCCCTGGCCGGAGGACGGTGGCGACGGTCCCGACCCCCTCGGCCGGCAACCCGCGGACCGGCGCGCTACTTTCCGATTCGGGCGATCAACGCGCGCATCGGCTCCTCGGAGATCTGGAGCAGACCGCGAAACGGCGAGTCGAGCTCGAGAATCAGATACACGGCCCCCGCCACCGAAAGGGCGCCGATGACGAGCGCCACCATGACGGTCGTGTTGCGAGCGGCGAACAGTCCGAAGCTCAGGAAATTGACGCTCAACCAGAAGACCACGATGACCAGGAGCGGCGTCGAGATCGCCGTACCCTGTCTCGCGGCGAGGAGCCAGCGCGACCGACTGAGCTCGGTGAAGAGACTCGATGCCTCGGCCCGGAGCTCCCGCTGCTCGCCGGTCTTCGGTTCGAGCCCCGAGATTCCGGCGTACAGGCGCTCGAACTTCGGCGGATCGCCCGGCTCCGGTCGCCAGAGTCTGTCGGCGACGGCGCTCACGGCTCCGCGAAGTTGCTCCCGCACGGGCTGCGACTCCGGCCCGTAGAGGGCGAGCACGCGATCGAGGAGGAGGATCTCCCCCTCCGATTTCGTCAGCTCCGCCCGGCGTTCGTCGTAGGAGCTCTTGGCCGACCCCACCAGGAGCCCGAGGACGAGCGCCGACATCGTGCCGATCAGGGCCATGACCGAGCGGATGACCTCCTTGGACTCCGCGGCGAGGTGGTGCTCCGGCATCACGCGGCGCAGCTGCAACCCGACGAACGCGCCGCCGAGGACGATCGCGAAGACCGCGAGGGCCTGAAGGAGCGCCGTCATCGACCCGGCGTCGGCTGGCCCTGGTGCACGACGAGGCTCGCGACCCCGAGGCGGCCATCCGTATGCCACGGATCGCCGCCGCCGTTCTTGCCCTCGAGCACCTCGTGGAATCCGTCGTCGAAGGAGACGTCGGAGGCGCGGCCGGCATCCTTGATTTCGGACAGGATCCGATCCCGCTCGGCGTCCACGTCCGGTCCGATGTGGTGCGTGACCTGCGCCGTCGTGTGGCTCAGGCCGACCTTCTCGTCGAAGGTCGCGGCGCCGAACCAGACCTCACGCCCATCGTGGAGGCGGTCCCATTTCCAGAAGCGCACGTGGTGCCGCTGCCGGGGGCTGTTGCCCACCGGCTGCTCGAAAGCGAGGTCCTGCTTGCGGCCGAAGAGCTCGAGCGTGCTCACCGGAGCGTCCGGATCGGGACGGCGGAACACGGAATCCACCGCGATGCGGGTGCTCGAGGCCAGCGTGAGGGGATCGGCCGGGTCCCATTTCGCCGCGATCATCGCCGCGACGACGTCCGCCTCGCTGCCGACCAGCGCCAGGTTGATCGGGTCGCCGGGGATTCCGTTGCCGGTGTGGGTCACCCGGGGCCCGCCCGCGAGGTCCGGATGACGATGGGCCCGGCGGCGCCAGGCGACGGGCAGGATCAGGTAGGCGACCACGAGGTACAGCACGACGGCGGCGCCGACCCACAGAAGCGGAGATCGCCGCCGCCTCCGGGGCGCGCCCGGCGCCGCGGGGTCAGCCAGCGGATTGGAGCGATCGTTTTTCATGACTGCCTCATCGAATCGAGCGACTTCAGAGCGTCGCCCGCTGCGTCGTGCCGGACACCTCGGGCGCGGACGCCAGCGGCCAGACCTTCGACATCAGCCAGCTGACGGCCAGGCCCATGAAACACCCGAGAAGGACCTCCGCGACCTTGTGGAGGCCGTGCTCGAGGCCCGTCATCCTGGATTTGTGCGTCAACGCGGACGCGATGACGATCGCCGCGGTGATCGGCGCCTGTCGCCACATCGTCTTGACGTTGACCAGGTAGGAAGAGATGAGCACCGTGACGGCGAGAGCGATCGGCAGCTTCCACTCGCGCGAGCCCCCCACGGTCAGGAACGCGAGCCCCACGACGCAGCCGACGAGCACGTTGACCATCCGCGCCCGGAAGAGGCGCGCGGCCTCCTTCACGACCGGCTCGGACGCCGCGATCATCGATGCGATCGCCCAGATCGGATTCGTATCGGCGACGTGCCGCAGCAGGTACCAGAGAATCGCCGACGCGATCAACACGTTCACCGCGAAGCGCACGCCGGAGAGATCGCGCTGCTTGAGGGTCAGCCATTTCACGGACGGCCTTTCCGGCGCTCACTCGTGCGCGTGCGGCGGATTGCCCTTCAGGTGGTACACCATGCCGGTCTTCGTCGCGCCGAGCAGGATCCAGTCCCTGGCCGCGTCCTGGAGGCCGAGGAAGAAGGCTTCGGCGCGCTTCATGGCCTCCTGCTTCAGTTCCTCGCGCTTCTTGAACTTGATCTGGAAGGCGAACTCGCCGATGAGGGGCCGGTGGTCGCCGCGGGCCCGCCACAGGGCCACGTTGGCTTTGGCCGACAGTCCGTCACCGAAATCCACGACGCCGATGTCCTGAAGGACCTCCTCGACGATCGTGTCGCTGACCAGCGAGACGTTGTCCCTGGAGGACATCTGGAGCGTCTTGAGCACCGGGAAGATGCGAGTCAGCGTCTCGAGCGAGGTCGGGTTGCTCTCGTGCACGTGGGAAAGCGGGAACTGCACGTTGTGCGAGAAGAGCATGCGCACGCCGCCGAGCTCGTTCTTCAGCGGCAGCGCCTCGCACTTGAACTTGATGTCGTAGTCTCCGAAGATCTGCGGCCGGACGTCCGTTTCGGCGGCTTTCTGCATGTCGGGGTGCCGGAACTTGAAGACGATCTCGGGATCGGCGATCGGGAAGCCGTCCTGATACCGGATGCGCCGTCGGAGGATGAAGGCGTTGTTGTAGAGCCGGAAATCCGCCGTGTCCAGGAAGAGCACCTCGCGGATCTGGAGCGGTGCGCCCTCGAAGTCCTTCGTCGAGAACTCGACGTCGTTGGCTGCGGCCGGCTTCTTCATCACCTTCGCGAAGTCCCAGAAGCTGTTTCGCGACGTGAAGTGATTCGGCCGGAGAATCAGCTTGCACTCGAGGTACTGAACCTCGTGAAGGGGCATCCCGTCCGCGTACTTGCCGGGCTTCAGGGGCGGGACCCGCCGGACGGGTTCGGTGGACTTCCTGGCGGCCTCGGGCCGCGACGCCTTTTTCGCCATGCGTCTTCCTTTCTCGAGAGGTGCTATGCCGCCGAGCCGGCGCCACCCCGGCGCCGGGCCAGCAGACGGTTCACGACGCCCCGGAAGATGAGGTAGGGGACGATCGCCAGGACGATTCCGAGAAAAACGGCCTCGCCGGGCCGGAACGCGTGCAGGACCGTGGCCTGGTAGATCAGATCGATCCCGATGGCCAGGACCAGAACCCGTCCCACGTCCTTCCACGCTTCGGCCGCCATCCCCCGGCGCTCGGACCCGGCGCGCACGAACGCCCAGAAATAGACCGGCCGGCCTTCCCGCGCGTCCCGAAGCCCCGACCGGATCGCGAACAGGGCTGCCATGACCGGTTGGAGGACGAGCCGAATCCGCATCGGTCCCTCCGCGCGCTCGACGAGCTCGTGCCAGTAGTTCGGGAGCTCCATCATCGCCTCGGCGTGCTCGCCGCCGACGAGCGCGCCAGCTCCTCGGCCAGGATCGGGATTCCCAGGTTGCAGGCCTGCACCCCCTGGACGACGCAGAGCTTGAGCACCTCCATGACCTCTTCCATCGTCGCCCCGGCCTGGAGCGCGTTGTGGATGTGCCGCCGCGTCCCGGGCGCGTACATGTGCGTGAAAGACGCGTCGAACGCGATGCTCAGGAGCTCCGTCTCCTTGGGCGGCATCACGCCGCTGCCATAGATGCCCATTCCGGTCGCCATGAACTCATCCGTCCAGACCGGGTCGAGGGCGTAGAAGGGATCCCAGGCGGTGTTCCACTGGCCGATCGTCTTCATCTTGTCGCAGGCGGGCGTCGGGGCCGGCGGCTTCGGGGCCGGCTGCCTGCCCGCCGCTTTGGCTTCCTCCAGGAGGATCGGCGCGCCCAGGCTGCAGGAGTGGATGGACATGACCGACGCGCACTTGAGGACGAAAAGGATTTCGTCGCGCGTCGCTCCCGCTTCGAGCGCGGCGCGGATGTGACGACGCGTGCCGTCGGGGTTCAGATTCGTGCAGGCGGCGTTCAACCCGACGCCGACCAGCTCGACGAACTTCCGTGGAAGAACGCCGCTCGTCCAGGGATTGGTGGACATACGGAAGCAGGCCTGTGCCCACGTCGGGTCCCACTCGCTCAACTCGTCGAACGCCGAATTCCATGGGCCCGTCGCACCCGATCGATCCCCGTTTGCGCTCATCAGCCTCTCAACTCCCTTCGAGGCGGGGAGTCCGGCTCCCATCGAAGCCGGACTCCGCCCCGACCTCGTCGACTCGTGTCTACAGGATGTGCACCGCGTTCGTCGGCGACGAAGCGGCTTCCCGGATCTTGCCGTCGGTCTCGTACGCGAGGAACCCTTTCTGGCCGTCCATGCGGCTCGGCGGCAGGCCCAGGTTGAAAAGCGTGTCTTTGACGCTGTCGTACCAGACGCCGACCTTCATGATCTTGCGGGCCTCTTCGGCGGTCGCGATCTTGCGGCCGAACCCCTGCGCCTGCTTGACGGCCCACTCGATCTGCTTGACCGTCGTCCAGCGATTCCCGTTCGCGTCCCAGATGTTGTCCTCGATGCCGACCCGGCTATGCAGTCCCAGGGTGATCCCGAGCGTCTGCATCGCGATGTTGCCGCGCATGCTGCCCCAGGGCGTCACGCTGCTCGCGCCGTGCGGCGTGCGACGGATCATCTCCATCCAGTCGAAGGGATTCCGGCCCATCGATCCGCCGCCGTAACCGCAGAGGGCGACGTTCAGCGGTCCCATGTAGATCCCGGCGCGGATCAGCCGCTCGATGATCTCGAGCTGGTGCACGTGACCCGGCACGAAGTACGGCTGAATCCCGTTCTTGCGCAGCCGCTTCAGGTGCTCGATGTAGAACTCGGGCTTCGAGTCCACGACCATGCCGCTCCAGGCCGCGGCAACCTTCGGGTCCGCCAGATGGGTGCCCTTGTCATCGCCCGGGATGAAGGCCTGGGTAATGTCCCAGAGCGTCGTGCCCGTGGTCACCGTGACGAACTCGGGCTTGGGATTGAGCTCGGTGAGCATGTGGCGGGTGTCGTAGCTCAGCCAGGCGGCCTTGGCGCCCTCCGTGTGCGGGGCGAAGGAGATCGATCCGCCCACCTGGATGATCATCTTCGGCACCGCCTGCTTGACCTTCGCCAGCAGCTCGTTGTACTGGTCGAAATTCGACGAGCCCTGACCGGTCTTCGGGTCGCGCACGTGAAAGTGCAGCATCGTGGCGCCGGCGTTGTAGCAGTCGACGGCCGCCTGCACCTGCTGGTCCCAGGTGAGGGGAAGATCCTCGACGTCGCCCGGCAGCCACTCCGGGCCGTACGGCGCCGCCGTGATGATGAGCGGCTGCATGTTCTCGGGAAAGAGCGAGTCGTCGGTGAAATACATGCCTTCTCCTTTCAATCCTTCGTCGATGCTTCGTGCGGGACTCGGGTGAAGCGGTCCGCCGGGCCTACTTGCCGGCGGTCGGCGGGAAGTTCTTGAACAGATCCTGCATCGCCTGCTGGACCTGGCCGCGGTCGGATCCGCCGCCCGAGACCTGGTCCTGAGCCATGCCGCGCCAGATCAGCTCGCCCGTCTTGGCGTTGGTCATGTTGACGACGATCGTGCCGATCGGCACCTCGGTCTGCGTGGCCTGGCCCATGCCG
>DATJPZ010000134.1:0-3407 GCA_035506175.1 Thermoanaerobaculia bacterium
TGATCGTGCCGCCGTTGCCGTCGCTCGCGTACGCGAGCACGGTCGCGCTCCCGATCACACGCTCGATCGGGATGCCGAACACCTCCCGGCTGATCGGCCGCATGAAGTCGCCGCCGCTCCCCGACACGATGTGGTTCGTGAATCCGTTCGTCTCGAGATAGGCGAGGAGCTCGACCATCGGCGCATACGCGGTCTGGAGATACCCGCGGCGGAGAGTCGGGTGCCGTGCGCTGCGCAGGAACGCGTCCGACTTCGCCTCGAAGTCCTCGACGTCGATGTCCGCGAATGCGCCGGCGACTCCCCCGAGAAGCACCTTGGCGTCCGAGTCGTTGCCCGCGTAGTGCTCGGTGATGACCTTGCCGAACCAGGCGTGGTCGCGCTCGTAGGCGGCCTTCCACGGCTGGCGATCCCGAAGCGTCGAGTCGGCCTCGGCCATCTCCGCCAGCCGCCGGAGGATGAAGTCGGCCTCGACCGGCAGCGGCTGCTCGCACCAGAGGGTTCCGTCTGCGTCGAATGTCGCGATGCGCTCCTCGACCGGCACGTCGTCTTTCACCGTCTTCTCGACGAACTCGACGATCGCTGCCTTGACTGCGCCCTCGCGCCAGCTGGGAAGTGCGTCCCTGTCGTTCATGGTCTCCCTCTCTCTCCTCCCCTGTCGCGGCTGTTGGCGCCGGGACAGGGACTCGGCACTGTCCGACCCCCTATCGGCCGGCGGCTTCAACATAGGACGGGCCCGCTCTGCGATGCATCGGCCGGAGTGGCCTAAACCGGCGCCCCGTGCACCTGCGGCTCCGGCCGCAAGTGGAAGCACTGCCACGGCGCCGGATCTCCCGGTGACGACGAACGGGCTCTCGCCACGACGCTCGACGAGGGCGCATTAGGCGCGCGGCGCCCGCACGTCCGGTTCAACCTTTCGACTGCCGCCAGGCGTTCCAGGGCCACATGCCGTCGACCTCCGCGTCGATCGAGAAGCTGAGCACGATCCGGATCAGGACGATCACGGCGAGCGCGCCCACGTTTTGGAGCGTCGGGTCGACCACGATCGTGTCGACGATGTCGGCGATGATCAGCACTTCGAGGCCGAGGAGAATCGAGTGGCCAAGGTTTGCCCGTAGCTCCGGATACGACCCGGGCCGCCGTTCGGGCGTCGCGACCCGCACGAGAAACACGATGAAGGCGCCCAGGCCCCCGACGATCATGATCCCCGCTCCGACCGCTTCGACAGCGCGCACGATGTCGTGAACCGTGCTCCCATACTCCATGTCGTCAACGCTACGGCTGCGGCGATCGAGAAGGCATCAGCCAATAAGGCTGAAAGAGCAACCGCATGCCGGGGAGTCCGCTGCCGTTACTTCGTAACTGTGGTCTGGGGGTTGATCATTCTCATGATGAGCGGGAACGGATACACGACGACGACGACCGCGATGACGATGCCGACGAGGTTGTAGCCCACCCGCTCCAGAACGGTGCTCGTCGCGGATGAGACGTCCTTTGCGGAGTACAGGAGCAGGATCGTGGCGGTGTAGAAGAACGGGATCATCCCGAGCTTCGTCTCCTTGAACAGTCCGTTCAGGATCGCGAAGATCCCACCGGTCACCACCAGCGCGGTCACGCTCGTGATGAATGCGAGCGCGATCGCCGCCAGTGCTGCGCCCGCGAGCGTGCCGATGAGCCTCGCCATCGCTCGCTTCTCGGAGAGCTGCGGGTCGAAGCGTGTGATGTTTCCCACCGCGCTGGGAGCCCAGCCGAGCTTCGTGAAGCCGGCAGCGTACGAGATGGCCAGTGCGATGGACGACCCGATCGCCATCCGCAGGCCCTGTTCGGCGAGATCGCGGTCGGGCACAGACGTTTGGACCTTCGGCGACGGGATCGCGCGCCAGAACGGTAGAAGCGAGATGAGCGTCGACCAGCCGAACACGAACGCGAAGGCCAGGAAGTTGGCCGACGCCTTCTCCGGCGAGCCCGTGTTCAGCCCGGCCGTGAAGATCATCACCATGGTGAATGCGAGTGCCCCTCCGATCTTCCAGTCGCTCAGGAAGCTGAGCGTGATGGAGACGAGGAACATGAACAGGATCGCGACCCAGGCGTGTGGCGAGACGACGCCGCCGAGCAGGTAGAAGCCCAGGCTCACCGTCATCAGCAGCGTGCCCATCACGAAGCGTGCGCCGATCCGGCTCGCGAGCCAGAGGGAGCTGAAGAAGAAGCCGCCCTGCCCGAGCGCGACCAGGAACTTCTCGTCGCCCAGGCCGACGTACACGAACATCGGCAACATGCAGAGCGCCGCTCGAATGGCCTCTGTCCACATGAGGGTCAGCTTCCCGTCGACCTTGATGGGGTCGAGCATCAGCTCGCTCCCGCGGTCGCGCCGGATCCCTGCAGAGCCGGCCCGCCGTCGGGGCCGAGTGCACGCAACGAGCTTTGGACGGAAGCGTCGTGGCTCATGTCCCGGTCTCGGGGGCGCGGGCCGAGGCCCGCGCCCCCGAGCTCCTGTCTGTCGATCAGTCGCGTGCGAACGCGGCTTGGGCTTCCTTCTCCAGGTCGACGATCGGCGCACCGGAGACGTCGATGACGACCTTGTGGATCGTCCCGCCCGTGAACGCCCACGGGGCGTCACCCGGGTAGTCCGCGGTGACGGGCTCTCCTCCGTCCCTGCCGATGTTCAGGCCCTCGCCGGCGAGGGAGAACTTGCCGGGCTGGGTCTTGATCTTCGCCTCGCCGACCTTCTCCTTGTCGATGTAGAGGCTCAGAGTGCCGGTGGTCGGCATCCCGGTGCCCTCCTTCTCGAACACGGCGGAGAGCCGGCAGTCGCCGGTCGGCACCGGCTTGGAGGACTCGACGTACTGGTCCTCCATGCCGACGTAGTTGTAGTCGTACTTGAGCTTGCCGTCCTTGACATAGAGCGCGTGACCGCCGAAGCGGCACCCGTGCGCGAAGAGCACGCCCGCGGGGTCCTTGTCGATCGTGACATCGGCGCCGATCGCATACGAGCGGTTGCGGACGTTCACCGCGACCGCCTCGGGCACCTCTGCACAGTCCGGGTAGTAGGTGTACTGGTTCCGCGGCTTGGTGAGCATCGGCCGGTCTGTGCCGAGGATGTCGACCGCGGTCCGGGACTCGAGCGGGAGGGCGTTGTACTTGCCCGCCTCCGACCACCAGAGCGAGATCAGCTCGTTCAGCTTCTCCGGCTCCTTGTCGGCGAGGTCGTGGATCTCGCTCGGGTCGGTCTCGGTGTTGAACAGCTCCCAGCGCTGGTTCGTGAAGTCGGCCCAGCCGTCCGGGGTGGCCGGCGTCACCGACGCTGCCTTCCAGCCCTTGTGGTAGATGCCGCGCGTGCTGAGCATGGAGTAGAACTGCGTCTCCCTGCCCGGCGCGTTCTCGTCGTCGAACGTCGCCTTGAAGCTCGCGCC
>DATJPZ010000135.1:0-2477 GCA_035506175.1 Thermoanaerobaculia bacterium
TAGCCGCGAACGCCGACGGGTCGACCTGCACCGGGCCGGCGCACGTCTACGCCACGCCCGGGCAGTACGTGATCTCCGTCCGGGTGACGTCGACCCAGGGGACCGTCGGCATCGGGGTTTCCTCGATTCTCGTCGGCCTCGCCGTAGGCGGCGTTTCCTTCACCGGGCCCCTCATCGAGGGCTCGACCCTTACGGCCTTCGCGCCGTTCTCGCCGTTCGGCAAGCAGACCTACACGTGCAAGGTTGACTACGGGGACGGCTCCGGCTTCCTGACCGGCACCATCAGTGGCACGACGTGCAAGGGGCCGAGCCACAAGTACGGCCGCTCGGGCGAGTTCACGGTGACGGTCAAGGTCACGGCATCGAAGGGATCCTCGGACTCGTCGTCCGTTTCCGTGACCATCGAGAACGTGGCGCCGACGATCAAGTCCTACACGCTGCCGGCGACCGCGAAGATCGGCACATCGGTGACGCTCTCGGCCGCCTTCACCGATCCCGGCACGGATGAGAGCTACTCGGTGACCATCGACTGGGGTGACGGCGTTCGCCAGCCGGTCAAGCTCTGTCCGAGCGCTCGGTCGTTCACCGTAAGCCACGTCTATCAGAAGGCCGGCAACTACGCCGTCGAGGTCGACGTTTCCGATGATGGAGGTGCCACGGTGACCTCCGCCAGAGCGACGATCGGCGTCTACGACCCGGCCCGAAGCGCGATCGGCTCCGGGAGCTTCGTGTCGCCCGCCGGCGCATGCACCCTCTCGTCGAAGTGCGCCGGGACGTCCACGGCAACGTTCTCGCTCTCGGCCGCCTACGCGAAGGGCGCGGCCAAGCCGACGGGCTCGTTCTCGCTGACGATCACCGGGTTCGCGTTCTCGGCCGCCAGCTTCGAGTCGTATGTGGTCCAGGACGGCGTGGGCCTGCTCTCCGGCGAGGGCAAGGTCAACGGCGTCTCCGGCTACCGCTTCACCGCATTCCTCGTGGACGGGTCGTCCGACAAAATCCTGGTGAGCATTGCGGACGCGAAGGGCGAAATCGTCTACTACAACCTGGTCTACACGGCGTTGAGCAAGGGCTCGATCACGCTCAAGTAGCACCTTCGGCTGAACCATCGCGAAAGGGCCGCCTTCGGGCGGCTCTTTCGATTCGGGCCGCAGGCCTGTCCAGTTCCGCCGCCTCCCGCCGACACCTCCGTGGGGTTGGGCGACGCTGCTCGCCGAAGACCCCTCCCCGTACGGGCACCTTGACGCTGCCGGTCAAAGGACGCCTGATAACGTATGCAATAGATGAGTCGATCACCGTCCGCACCAGGGAGTCGCGCGATGTCACCCGCCTCCGGCCCGATCAAGAACCCCGTGCTGCCCGGCTTCTATCCGGACCCGTCGATCTGCCGCGTGGGTGACGACTACTACATCGCCAACTCGACGTTCGAGTGGTACCCGGGCGTCTCGCTCAGCCACTCCAGGGACCTCGTGCACTGGGAGCAGGTCGGCTACGCGCTCACGCGCTCGAGCCAGCTCGACATGAAGGGCGACCCGAACTCGGGCGGCATCTGGGCTCCCTGCCTCACGTACTCGGACGGCCTCTTCTGGCTCATCTACACCGACGTCCGCAAGTGGGCGGGCTCGTTCAAGGACGTGCGCAACTTCCTGGTGACGGCGCCGGCGATCACCGGCCCCTGGTCCGAGCCCGTGTTCCTCGACGGCGTCGGCTTCGACGCGTCGCTGTTCCACGACGACGACGGACGTAAGTGGTATCTCCAGATGGTCTGGGATCACCGTGCCGGCCACAACAACTTCGGCGGCATCATGGTCCAGGAGTACGACCCGAAGGCGAAGAAGCTCGTCGGCGAGCGGAAGAACGTCTGGCACGGGTCCAAGCTCGGGCTCGTGGAGGGGCCGCACTTCGTCAAGAAGGACGGCTGGTATTACCTCTACTGCGCCGAGGGCGGGACGTTCGCCACGCACGCGGAATCCGTCGCGCGCTCTCGCTCGGTCTGGGGCCCGTTCGAGGAGATGCCGAACAATCCGCTCATCAGTTCCGTGCCGGATCCCAAGAACCCGATCCAGAGCACGGGCCATGGCTGTCTCGTCGACACGCCCAACGGCGACTGGTACTTCGCGCATCTCGGCCGCCGGCAGTTCGTCAACGGCCGCTCCATCCTCGGCCGCGAGACGAGCATCCAGAAGATCGTCTGGGACAAGGACGGGTGGCCGCGGCTCGCGCAGGGTGGCGTGCTGCCCGCGCAGGAAGTCGCGGATCCGGGTTTGCCGGCCGTCACGTTCCCGGCGCCGGCCGAGCGCGACGACTTCGACAAGCCGGAACTCGCCATTCCCTGGAACACGCTCCGCTACCCGTTGAACGAAGGGCGCGCCAGCCTGACCGAGCGTCCCGGCTTCCTCCGCCTCAAGGGCCACGAAAGCATCGTCTCGAATTTCGACAACACGATCGTCGCCCGACGGCAGCGTGCGTTCCACGTCCAG
>DATJPZ010000136.1:0-44665 GCA_035506175.1 Thermoanaerobaculia bacterium
GCGCCGAACACCCGCGCCCAGATGTCGGTCTTCATCTGGAAGGGACAGCACGGCGACGCAATGCCTCCGGCCTGCACGGGCGTCTTCACCGACGTTCCCTGCCCGGGCGGGTTCGCGGTCGACTACATCGAGGGTCTCTACTACGAAGGCATCACGGCTGGCTGCGGCGGAGGAAATTTCTGCCCGAACGCCAACATTTCGAACGCTCAGATGGCGGTCTTCCTGGTCAAGGCCTTCGATATCCCTCACCTGCCGTAGGCGGCTCGAATTCGATGCGCATCGGGACTCGACCTGACGGGGTTCGAGATCGCCGGCCTCGACGGCGGCTCGAGCCGCGCGAAGCGATCGGCCCGGCAGCGGGGTCGCTCAGTGAGACGATCGGGAGGCGCGCCGGGGACGCCTACGGCAGCCCCGATTCGTTCGACGCCGGGAGCGCCAGCGAAAGGCCTCGGTGAGTTTCCATTCAGCTCCCGACAAGGGCGGAGATCAGCCCTGATATTTCCTGGCGGGACCCTCGCTCCCAGGTATTTCGCGGGACTGTTCCTGTGGGCCTGCGCCACCCTATTGCTCGAGCTGTCCCTGACGCGGATCCTGTCGGTCGCTCTCTGGTACCACTTCGGGTTCCTGGTCATCTCGACCGCACTGCTCGGGTTCGGCGTGGCGGGGACGACGCTTTCAATCTGGCCCTGGCTCCGGGATCGCGCCCCTCTCGGCCGCGCCCTGTCGACGCTCGCGGCCCTCTTCGCGGCTTCTGCGGTCGCCTCGTTCTGGCTCATGCAGCGCATTCCGTTCGATCCGTTTCGGGTCCTGGACGATCCGCGACAGATTCTGCTCGGGCCGCTCTACTACCTCGTGCTCGCGCTGCCGTTCGCGGCTGCCGGCCTCGGGCTCGCGCTCCTCTTCTCGCGCCTCTCCGGCCAGGCGACCCGGCTCTACGCGTTCGACCTGACCGGAGCCGGAACGGGCTGCCTGCTCCTGCTCGTCGTGCTGCCCGGCGTGGGCGGCTCCGGCGCGATCGCCGCGGTCTCCGCTCTCGGTTTCGCCGCGGCGACGATCTTCGCCGCCCGCGGGCGGGCGCGCTTCGTGATGGCCGTGCTCGCCGTCGCGGCCGTTCTCGTCGCGCCCTTTGCCGAGCGGCTCGTTCCGATACGCATCACCGCGTTGAAGCGACGTCCTGCCGTACGGCCCCTCGAGACCCACTGGAACACCGCCTCGCGCGTCGAGATTTTCGAGCTGCGCCCACCTGGGTCCGATCGAAGCGTTCGCCGGTTCGTCATCGACGGGGGAACGGCGGGCACGGGGATCCAGGATCTCCGGACCGGAGTCCGCCAGTATCTTCGCGCACACACGGACGACGGCGACTATCTCTCGGGCGTGGCGTACGCGGGCAAGGCCGCGCCGCGACTGCTCATCATCGGCAGCGGCGGCGGCAGCGAGGTGCTCGACGGGCTGCACTTCGGCGCGCGCGAGATCGTGGCCGTCGAGGTCAACCCGACGATCGTCGATGCCGTGAGCCGCCGCATGCGGGACTACTGGGGCGGCCTGTTCGAGCAGCCGGAGGTGCGGCTCGTCGAGGACGAGGGGCGCAGCTTCCTGCGCCGCTCGCACGACGTGTTCGACGCGATCATCTCCATCCACACGATCAGCAACGCGGCGGTGGCATCCGGAGCGATGTCGCTGACCGAGAACTTCGTGCTCACGCGCGAGGCGTTCGAGGACTACCTGGATCGCCTGGGACCGGATGGGATGATCCTCTTCTCGCGGCCGGAGCCGCACATGCCCCGCCTCGTCGCGACGGCGCGGGAGGCGCTGCGGGCCCGGGGAGTGGACGACGCGACCCGGCACCTCTATCTCTTCCGTTCCGTTCCGGATGCGGGCGAGAAGGAATGGCTGGGCGCCGAGCGCAAGGCCTTCGAGGCGGAGCTCATCGTCAAGAAATCGCCCCTCACGGACCAGGAGATCGCCGCGATCGAGGGGATCGCGAGGATCGGCCTTCCGCCCCGTACCGAGTTCGAATCGGCTCGCGAGACGCTCTACTCGCCGCGAGCACCGGAACGCTTCCCGACGTATCACCGCATCGCCAGCACTCCGGATCTGGGGGCGCTCTACCGCAGCGGGCGGCGTCAGCTCGCGCCGGCCACCGACGACCGGCCCTTCTTCAATCACCTGAGCCGTTGGAGCAGTCTCGACTTCGCGACCCTGCGGGGTATGACCTCGCCCCGCCGAGTCGGAGATTTCATGCTCGGGGATCGGCCGGTCGCCGAAGCGAGCCTGACTCTGCTCCTCGTGCAAGTGACGGTCGTCGCGGGCATCTTCATCCTCGCTCCGCTTCTCCGACGGGGCGGCGTCCGGGCCGTGTCCCGGGAGTGGCGGCCGCTACTCTTCTTCTCGGCCCTGGGCTTCGGCTTCATCACGATCGAGATGGCCCTGATCAGCCGGATCACGCTTTTCCTGGGCCAGCCGGCCTACACGATCGTCGTGGTTCTCGGTTGCCTTCTGGTCAGCAGCGGCATCGGATCGGCCCTGGCCGGCCGGCTGCGATCGCCATCCGCCCTGAGATGGCTCCTGGTCGTCTTGCTCGCCGCGGCGCTCGCGGCCTCGTTCGCCATGCCGCACGTCCTGCAGCGGGCTCTCGGTCTGCCCTTTGTTTCCCGCCTGGCGGTCGTCCTCGCCATGCTCGTGCCCCTCGGGGCGCTCATGGGGATGCCATTCCCTCTCGGCATTCGGGCGCTCGGACTCCGGGCCCCGGCACTGGTGCCGTGGGCGTGGGGGGTCAACGGGTTTTTCACGGTCATCGGAACGGTGACGAGCCTCATGATCGCGATGACATTCGGATTCACCCTGACGCTCGCGGTGGGGACGGCGTGCTACGCCCTGGCGTGGCTGGCGGCGGCCTCGAGGAGCCCGGCGCCAGCCTGAGCCGGCGCCTCGGCCGCGAGACACGCGCCGCGTCGGGCCCATTCCGTCGCCGCCGAGTGTCCCTCATGGGGTGAGTGGAAGGTGGTCAGCCAAGCGGTCGCGGCGAGGACGCAGCCGATGAGGACGATTTCCACCGTCACCGAGCGGCGGAGCGCGACGGCGGATGCGGCTTTCCCGGCCGAGAGCTTCGGCGCGAGCCGCAGCCGGTTGTAGGCCGCAACGGCCACGGCGGCGCCCGCCAGCGCCACCTTGACGAGCAGGACCCGGGCGTAGGGCGTCCACCAGTCCTCGCGCGTCGGATCGACCAGCACGAACGCCGCGACGATGCCGGCCCCCGCCATCGCCGCCACGACGGCCACGGCCTGACGGCTGAATCGCCGGACGAGCCCGGCCAGAGCCCCTCCGGTCTCAACGCTGCAAGCCGAGCGGATCAGGAATAGGCCTCCGAGCCACCACGCCGCGCCCGCCACGTGGGCTGCCGCGAGACATCCCGGCACGAGGCCGGCGGCGGCCGAGTGGCCGGTCATTCCAAACGACGAAAGGAGCAAGGCGGTTCCGATCAGTCGCAGCGGCCGGCGGGGATTCGTTCCACCCGCCGCGACGAAGAGCAGGGTTGCCCCGAGGATTTGCGCCCCGGCCGCCGCGCCGATGGACCCGGAGAGGACCGCCGCCAGCGACGACCTGTCGAAACCGATCCCCAGGCGCATCGCGAGCACGGCGAGACCCGCCGCCGAGGAGGACGCCGCGATGCCCGCGCCCCTCGCGATCCGCCGCGGCGCCTCCCGCTCCGCCGGGCCCAGGTCGCCGCGCAGGCTCGCCCAGGCGAGCGCCGTACCCGCCCCCGCGAGCGTTCCCGCGTAGAGGGAAAGCTTCGCGAGGCCGGCGAGAAGCTCGAGATTCAACGCGAGCCGTGGCCCGGCGACGGCGGCGCCTTCGCTTCGGCCCCCGGCTTGATGACGACGATGATCGAGCCGCCGATCGGATGGCCGTCCTTCGAGAGCGCCTTCCACCGGAGTTCGTTGCGCCCGTTCGCCAGCTTCGGCGCGCGGATCGTGAAGGAGGTCGCGCTGTCGGATGGAGAGAACTCGAGCCGGCGCTCTTCCTGTCCGGCGGACTCGACCACGACCGACGTCAGGCGCGCCGGCTCGTTGAATTCGATCAGGACCTCCTCGGGTGATGCGGCGAGCACCGACCCGCTCGCCGGCACCGTTTTCTTGAGGGTCGAGTGGGCGAGCGCCGGCGCCACGAAGCAGGCGAGCAGCGCGGCCGTGATTCCGATTCGTCGGTTCGTCAACGTACGCCTCCTGCGGGATTCCCCGCGTCTTCTTTCCACGGATCGGAGAAACCGGGATTCTCGAGGAAATCCTCGTCGGTCAGCGAGCGCAGGAAGGCGAGCAGGTCCGCCCGATCCTCCGGCGAGAGCGTGAAACCCGAGACGAACGAGCTCTTCAGCGGGTTGTCGCGACCCACGCCCGCGTGCGGGCCGGACGCGATCGTGCGTCCTCCGGCCGCGTAGTGGTCGAGAACCGCCTCGAGCGTCGGGATCGATCCGTCGTGCATGTAGGGCGCGGTGACCGCGACGTTGCGCAGGCTCGGCGCCTTGAAGCGGCCCATGTCCTCCGGCCGTCCGGTGTGCTCTTCGAGCCCCGTGTTGTCGGACGGATAGGCGCCCCTGCCATCGAGGTTGTAGAGGCCCGTGTTGTGGAAGGCGATCTCCCCGATCCGGTTGCGCGCGTGCATCATCGAGTCGTTGAGGTTGAAGTTGCCGTGGCAGTGGTGGCACTCGAGGCGCTCCCCGAAGAACAGGGCCTCGCCTCGAATCGCCGATTCGGAGATCGCGGCGACGTCGCCCTCGTAGCGGTACCGGTCGTACGGCGATCGAGCCGAGATCAGCGTGCGCTCGAAGGCCGCGAGGGCGCGTACGACGGTCTTGAGCGAGAGGGCCGTCGGAGATTCCGGGAACGCCTTCGCAAAGAGCGGCGGGTAGACCGGGTCGGCGCACAGGCGGGCGGCCAGCTCGTCGTCGAGCCCGGCCATTCCCAGCTCGATCGGCTCCGTGCCAACGAGGGGCACCAGCGCCTGTCGTTCGAGGGAGTGCAGGATGGGATTCGCCCACGTGAGCACCGGGGCATACGCGACGTTCGCCAGTGACATCGCGTTGCGGGGAGTCCTGTCTCCGAGGGCCCCGGGCGACACGGCCCGGCCGTCGGTGAAGGCGAGCTCCTGCCTGTGGCAAGAGGCGCACGAAAGCGTCCGATTCAGCGACAGCCGCTTGTCGTAGAAGAGGCGGCGGCCGAGCTCGACCTTCGCGGCCGTGGTCGGATTGTCGCGCGGCTCGAGCGGCCTGGGCATCCAGGCGGGGATGTCGAACGCGTAGGCGCTCGGAACGTATTCAGCCAGCGCCTCCGGCGACAGGGCGACCTTCTTCTCGCCCGAGTCGTGCTCGTCGGGCCCCGTCGCGCCCAGGCCGCGCGCGTGGAGCCCCCCGATGACCGCACCGGCCAGCGCGGTCACGGCGGCGAGCCGTCGGGTCCGGGTGGCCGTCACGAGCCGTGCTCGACGCGGACGAACGTCTGTCCCGCGGAAGGCTTGCCGCGGAAGGGCAGGCCGAAGCGGTCCATGATGGCGATGCAGTCGTCGTCCATGGGGAAGGACATGCAACCCGACGGGCTCTCGGGCATGTTCACCGTGACGTCCGTGCCGGCGAGAAGCGCCGCGAGATCCATGATGATCACGTCCTTGCCGGCGTCGAACGACTCGAAGCGGTAGACGGGACGGTTGGGATTGGCGCACGGCGCCTGGGGCGGGACGCGCGGTCCACTGGAGACGCATCCCGTGCTCCCGAGGTGGACGGAAAAGCCGCTGGCCGAGGCCTTCTCCTTCGACCCCTCGACGGGGACCATCCGGCGTTCCCCCGGCGCCTTCGTGTCGAAGTCGATGGTCGTGAACTTGTAACCCCCGGCCCAGGGCCATGTCAGCGCCGAGAAGTTCAGCGGGGGGCCGGCGAGCGTCGGGTCCTGGTGGTTCAGAGCGAAGGGAACCCCGATCTCGAAGACGACGCCCGTGTATTGCCCCTCCGGGACCGTCCCCTTGACGCGATCGTTGGTCGGGGCGTTTCCGTTGCAGTTGCCGGTCGCGTCTTCGAAGTCGAGCAGCGCCACCTGGTCGTTCTGCCAGACCCCGTCCGGCGTGAGCGCCACGGGGACCTCGCTGCCATCGGCTTTGAGCAACCGTATGGAGCTGACGTAAACGCGAAAATCCTGCAGAAACATCGACGCCCTGGAAAGGCCGATGCCGGTGTACGTCGCGCCGCACCGGGCCGGCTCCTTTCCGACACGAGCCGAAAACCGAAGCTCCACCGTCGCCGCCGCCAGCGTGTGAGCGCCGGCGAGGATCGCGGCGGTGACGACTCCCCCGAGGCCGAGAAACGAGGACTTCAGGCGCATGGCTTTGCCTCCAGGCGATGGCGCGCAGCGGCGAACGCTCGTCCGCGGCGCTTGCGCCACCAGATGTAGACGCCCGTGATCGAGAGGACGACGATCGAGACACCCGTGACGCAGACCAGAAACCGGTAGGACCTGAGACCGTACACGTCGCCGTAGTGGAGAGCCCAGAGCCAGTTGCCGATCGTGTTTCCCGCGTGCTCGCCCGCCGGCAGGAACAGGTGCCGCAGCTCGCCGGTGTCGCCGTCGAGATACAGGCTCGTGCCGGGGCTGCGGCGACGGAAATCCCGGCTGCTTTCGACCGTGTAGGAGTAGACCCCGAACTCGCCGATGTAGGCCAGTCCGGACGGCCGTCGCACCGTGAACCCGTGAAGGGCCGCCTGCTCGGCCATCAGGGTCGCCGCCTTCGCCTGGGCCGCGCGCCAGTCGAGCTTCGGATGTTCGATCGGGTGTGCGGGAAGCGACGCGAAGAGCGCCTCGTCGGACTGGTAGTCGAAGAGAGCGCCGGTGACCTTCTCGTAGACGGGCCTCAGGTTGAACATGACGCTGGACCAGGCGAAGACGAAGAGGAGCGGCCAGATCCAGAGCCCGAGGGCGCGATGAAGATCGAAGTGGATTCGAAACGGCGTGCCGCGCCACGGGATTCGCCACGCGGGCTTCCAGCGCCTCCAGAAGCCGCCCCTGCCGGAGCGCAGCGTGAGGTAGAAGCCGACGAAGCAATCGAGCGTCCAGGCCAGAGCCACGTAGCCGAGAACCAGGGCCCCGATGTCTCCGAGGACGAGAGAGGTGTGCAACGTGTAGAGGAAGGGCATCAAGTTCGCGCGACTGAGTCGGGTGACGCCGAACTCGAGGCGGCGACCCAGTTCTCGCCCGGTCCACGGGTCGAGGATGAGATGGTCGAAGTCGAGCGGGTAGGGCTTTCCCGTGGCGGGGTTCACGCGCGGCGCGCAGCGGATCGAGACCTGATCGGGCACGTCGTCGTAGAAGTAAGCGACACGGGCGTCGGGGGCGATCGCTTCGGCCCGCTCGGCGAGCGTGGCGAGGTCGAGCCTGGCGCCCGGCATCGGCCTGGCGAAGAGCCGAGGATTCACCAGCCGATCGATCTCGACCCTGTAGGCGAGCAGCGCGCCGGTCAGCCCGACCACGACGAGAAACGACGTCATGATCAATCCGGTCCAGCGATGCAGGAAAACGAGCCCTCTTCGGACCATGACCGTCAGAACTGGGCCCGGACCGCGCCGAGGAAGGACCGCGGCGCGCCGGGTATGGCGGATCCGGGACTCAGGCTGACGAAATAGATCCGGTTGGCCAGGTTCGTCATGTTGAGCTGGGCGTTCAAGGCGACCGGTCCGATGTTCCAGGGGTAGCTGATCATCCCGTTGACGATGCCGAACCCCGGGATGCGCTCGGCGGCCAGGTCGACCTCGCTGCTGCGGGCCACGATTCCCGCGCCGCCCGTGAGTCCCTTCAGCACGCCGCCGGAGACCTGATAGGTCGTCCAGAGGCTTCCGCTGTTTCTGGGAACGCCGGGAAACGGCAGGCCGGCCAGGCCGCTGTTGTCCTTGGTGATGACCGCTTCGATGTAGGAGTAGCCGCCGATGACCCTCCAGTTCGGCGTGATCTCGCCGGCGATGTCGAGTTCCACGCCCCGGCTGCGCGCCTCGCCGATGGCGATCGTGTAGATGGGGTCGTTCGGATCCGTGGTCGGGATGTTCTTCTTGGTGAGCTGGTAAACGCTGGCCGTGGCCGACAGCCGCTTGCCGAACCACTCGGTCTTCACGCCGGCCTCGTACTGCAGGGCGGACTGGGGGGGCAGGGGGACCCCGTCGGGCGTGAGGTCTCCGAGCGGCGTGGCCCCGTAGTTGCCCGTGTAGCTCGCGTACAGGCTGACCTGCGGCAGGGCCTGCCAGAGTAAGCCGATCCGCGGCGTCACGGGAGGATGGTCGTGGACGGTGGTGACCGTGCCATAGCCGTCATTGAAGGTGATGGATTGGCCGTAGCGAAATCCCGCGAGCAGGTGGAGGTTCCAGGGCAGCTCCACCTGGTCCTGCAGGTAGCCGCCGTAGGAGTCCTGCGAACTGTTCACGTACTGAGTGTTCGCGGGATCCGGGGGGGAAATCGGCTGTGCGTAATCGGGGTGATAGATGTTGATCGAGGGCAGATCGAAGAAGTTCGCCGAGTAGTGACCATACTGGTCGTAGAAGTCGAAGCCGACGAGCACCGTGTGCCGGAGGGCGCCGGTGTCGAACGTCCCGGTCAGGTCGGCGACGACCTCGTTGGTCCACTGGTTGAAGGTGGGCTGCGTCAGCCCGAGACGCGGGAGTTCGCCGGCCTCGTCGGCCTCGCCGGCGTAGAGCTGGAAGTTGGGGACCGGCTGATTGTGATACTCGGACTTGTACGCGAGCTGGACCGCCCAGTTCTGCGAGAGCTGGCGCGAGGCGAGGACCTTGACCGAGAACTCGTCGGTGGGCGCGCGGTTGGCATCGGGCTGCGCCAGATTGCGGCTGATGGGAATCGGCGCCGGAACACCGTTCAAGAACGGCAGGCCGAAATCGATCACCTGGGTTCCCGTGGCGTACTTCAGCGCCAGCGTGACGTTGGTCTTGTCGTCGGGCCGCCAGCCGAGGCTGGGGAAGAGAAAAACGGCGTCTTGATGGATGAAGTCTCGGAAGGAGCCGCTGTTTTCGTAGCCGAGGTCGAACCGGTAGAGGAGCGTCCCGTCGCCCTTCAGGGGGCCCGTCGCGTCCAGAGTGGTGCGGTATTCTCCGAAGGATCCGGCCTGCTGTTCCAGAGAGTAGGAGGGGCTGGCCTGCGGCTTCCTGGTGATGACGTTGACCAGGCCGCCGGGCTCTCCCTGGCCGTAGAGCACGGATTCCGGCCCCTTGACGACCTCGATTCTCTCGACGTTGGCCATGGACCTCTGCAAGCCGGCGGTGGTGTATTGATCGAGCCGGAGGCCATCCTCGAAGGTCACGCCCAGCTGGTCGAATCCACGGATGGTGAAGGAATCGCCATTGCCGGATCCGAAGCCGGACGGGATGACGCCGCTCACGTTCAGCAGCGCGTCGTCGAGCAGCGTGACCTGCTGATCCTTCAGGACCTGGAGCGGGACGACCTGCACGGACACCGGGGTTTCCATGATCGGCGTCTCGGTCTTGGTCGCCGTCGTCGCGTCGGTCGCCTGGTAACCCGACGCCTTTCCCAGGACTTCGATGCTTTCCTCGCGGTTGCGGATCTTCAGGACGATGTTCAGGAGCGCGTCCTGACCCGTCCGAACGACCACGTCCGGGACGACCGTGGGCTGGAAGCCGGCCCGCGAAGCGGAGATACGGTACGTCCCTTCCGGAAGGGACGGGAATTCGTACCGTCCGTCCCGGCCGGTCGCCAACGAATGCACGGCGTGCGTCGTCGTCTCCGTCACTTCGACGACACCGCCGGGGATCGGATTCCCATTCTCGTCCGTGAGGGCGCCCGCCAGTCGTCCCGGGGCCTGAGCGGTCGCCGGCGCGGCCGCGAGAAGGGCCCAAAAAAGAAAGTGTCGCGTGATCGGTCGACGAATCATCGTCCGTTCTCCTCCAAGGCTCGCTCCGGCCGCTCTGGCCGGAGACGACGCCGCACACCTCGAGCGGACTGCTCACGCGGCTGCAGGGACTCCGGGCGAGCGCCGGATTCGCCCGGTGAGCGGCCACGGGGCCGCCGCGCCTACGTGAGTCGGCCGAAGCTCTCGGAGCGGGGAGGAGGCGTGGGGGGCTGGAGGACGCGGTATCGCGGAGAGGCGACGAGGCTCGCGGAGCTTTCGCCTCCGATGGCGGGCGTGGCCAGGCGAGGGGCCGGCGCGCCGAGGGCGATCGGACCCGAGGTCAGGAACACGGCGCGATCCGAACTGCAGCGAGAGAACGCCGGCGCCGAGGTGCGGCAGTCGCAATGGCCCTGATGATCGAGGCAGCACATCATCGGGCCGGTTCCCCGGGCAAAGGCATAGAGAGGCAGGCTCGCGCCGGCAAGAAGCTGGGCGGCGACGAGAAAGCCGAAAAGCCGAACGCGCACGGCGGGGATCGTAACACCGCGGGGCGCGAGCCGACGCGGAGCCGTGGAGTTGGACGGGAAGCCGCCCGGACTCGAGGCTCGTCGGCCCGCCGCGGTCGGCGTACTGCAGCGGGTGACCGAGTCGGGGCGGTGGGATGAGGAGGATGCCGGCGGCCGTTCGCGTCGAAGAGGAGGATTGACGTCTCTCAGGGCCGCGCTCCGGAAGCTGCGCGGGATCTGTCTGTCCGTGTCCGCGATCGGGCAGTCCGCCGAGCCGGCCTCCCCGCCGCTCTCCGCCGACCCGCCGGAGGCGATCGGGGCGCTGATCGAACGGCGCTGGAAAGCCCGGCTATCCGGGCCGGAGCGGGAAGACGATGGATCTCGCCCCTCGTCTTCCACCGAGCCGGGATTTCCCGGCTCAACGAAAACGAACGGCGGCGGAAGGCGGTTGAGCGTGCCGGGCTGGTGGGGAAGATCCTCCATGGCTCGCGCCGGACGGTGGTCGGGGATCTGAGTCGGGCAGGCGTCCCCCGAGCCATTGAAAAAAGGACTACCGGCCGCCGGACCGACGTCGTGGACGACAGGTACGACATCGTCACGTCCGAGGACACACTCGCTGCGCCTGAGTCGCGGCGGATCTTCCTCGAGCAGCGGCGCAACACGTCGAACGTCGTGAAACTCCGGGGGGCGAAAGCAGACCAGAGCACGGACAGTGAGCCGCCGACCCCCACGATTCCTTGGAGCGTGCCAAAATCTCGCGCCTTCGTGTCCCGCCGGTCCCGCCATGAAACGTGGACGGCGACTGCTCCCTGAGCCTTCCGGCGATCGCGCCGGCGCGCGGCACCGTTTCGTCTTCGCGGGATCTTGCGTAGGCTGGAAGAGTGATGCCCGCGAGGCCGAGGCGGATCCAGTTCGGCGTGCTCTTCGGCGTCGCCATGGAGGCGATCCGGCGGAACCGGATTCGCTCGGCGCTGACCGCGCTGGGCATCATCGTCGGCGTGGGCTGCGTGATCGTCATGGTCGGCATCGGCGAGGGCTCGAGGGCGGAGATCCAGAACCAGATCTCGTCGCTCGGGACCAACTTCCTCGTGGTCTATCCCGGGGTGGCGACCCGGGGCGGCGCCCGGATCTTCACCGGCCAGCCGACGTTGACGGAGGAAGACGGCATCGCGGTTCGGGAGGAGTGCCCGTCGGTGGCCTTCGTGTCCCCCATGTCGCGCACGGCCGCCCAGGTCGTTTCCGGGGACCAGAACTGGGGTACCAGCATCCAGGGGGTGGGAATCGACTACCCCTGCGTGCGGTCCTGGAACGTGGCGCGCGGGGCGTTCTTCGGCGACGCCGAAGTCCGATCGGCCGCCAGGGTCTGCCTGCTGGGGGCGACGGTCGCGGACGCCCTGTTCGCGAACGAGGATCCGATGAATCGGACGGTGCGCATCAAGGCGATCCCGTTTCGCGTGATCGGTGTCCTGGAGGCGAAGGGAGGAAGCTTCGGAGGTCAGGACCAGGACGACACGGTGCTGGCTCCCTACACGACCGTGATGCGCCGGCTCAAGGGGGCGACGAAAATCGATTTCCTGCTCGTTTCGGCCGTCGACCCGGGCGCCGTCGGACAGGCGCAGGCGGAGATGGAGGCGTTGCTGCGGCAGCGGCACCGGCTTCGCGCGGGAGAGGACTCCGACTTTCTGATCCGTTCCCAGGAGGAGATCTCGCGCACGGCGGGACAGACGTCCGGCACGCTTTCGCTTCTGCTCGGTTCGGTCGCCGCGATCTCGCTGCTCGTCGGAGGCATCGGCATTGCGAACATCATGCTCGTCTCCGTCTCGGAACGGATGCACGAGATCGGCCTGCGGCTGGCGGTCGGAGCGCGGCGGCGCGACATCCTCGCCCAGTTTCTCCTCGAGGCCGTGACGCTGTCGCTCGCCGGGGGCGTGGCCGGCGTCGTCGCCGGCGTGGCCGCCTCTCGAGTCCTGGCGTCGAGAGCGGGCTGGCCCGTTCCCGTGTCGGTCGGCGGCGTCGCGTTCGCCTTCGGGTTTTCGGTGGCCGTCGGGGTCGTTTCCGGTTTCTTCCCCGCCTGGAAAGCGTCCCGGTCGAACCCGATCGACGCCCTGCGCTCGGAGTGAGAGTGTCTTATGATCGGTTCGTGAGGCGACGCGAAGGAAGGGGGGCTCGATGAAACGAGACATCCTCGTCTGGGTAGACCACCGGGAAGCTCTCCTCGCTTCGGTCACGGGCGAGGCCGAGGAGTTCCGTCGCATCGAATCGGGGATGGAAAAGCACGTCCGGTATTCGGGGCTCGCCGAAGGCGGCGCCGAGGACTCGCGGGACCGGCGGTTTGCGGGCCATCTCGACAAGTACTACGACGAGGTCATCGCCGCGCTGCGCGATGCCGATTCGATTCTGATCCTCGGGCCGGGCGAGGCGAAGCTCGAGCTCGCCGCGCGCCTCCGGAGCGAAGGGCGCGGGTCCCGCCTCGCCGCGGTGGAGACGGCCGACAAGATGACCGACCACCAGGTCGCGGCCGAGGCCCGGAAGCGCTTTCGCGCCTAGCCGCAGCCGGGCGGGTGAACGCCCTCGCCGCCGCGGGGACCGCCGACGCTGGACGGCGTCCCCGGCCTTCGTTCTAAGATCTCCGCAACCTTGACCCTCGCGCCCGGAACCCGCCTCGGACCCTATGAGCTCGTGTCGCCCCTCGGCGCCGGCGGAATGGGGGAGGTCTACCGGGCACGCGACCCGCGCCTCGGCCGCGACGTGGCGATCAAGGTGCTGCCCGCGGCCCTTGCGTCCGACGCCGAGCGGCTGCGCCGCTTCGAGCGCGAAGCGCGCGCCGCCTCGTCGCTGAACCACCCGGCGATCGTCACGATCTACGAGATCGGGAAAGCGGACGACGTCACGTATCTGGCGATGGAGCTCGTCGACGGCGCCACGCTTCGCGAGGTGCTCGCCGAAGGGCCCCTGCCCGTCCGGCGCCTGCTCGCGCTCTCGGCCCAGATGGCCGAGGGGCTGGCGAAGGCCCACGGCGCGGGCATCGTGCATCGGGACCTCAAACCCGAGAACGTGATGATCACGACGGACGGCCACGTCAAGATCCTCGACTTCGGCCTGGCGAAGCTGTCCGCGCCGGAGTCCGAGGCAGGCGAAGCGACGGCGGCCGCGACCGTCAGCGCCGCGACCGAGCCGGGCGTCGTGATGGGGACGGTCGCGTACATGTCCCCGGAGCAGGCCCGCGGCGGCGCGCTCGATTTCCGCTCGGATCAGTTCGCGTTCGGGTCTGTCCTCTACGAAATGGCCACGGGCCGCCGGGCGTTTGCGGGCGAATCTCGGCCCGAGGTCCTCGCGGCGATCATCCGGGAAGAGCCCGAGCCCGTCGCTGCGGTGTCGCCGAAAATCCCCGCGCCCGTCCGCTGGATCGTCGAGCGATGCCTCGCCAAGATCCCGGGAGAGCGGTACGCCTCGACGGAGGATCTCGCGCGGGATCTGCGCTCCGCGGAAACGCACCTCTCGGAACTGTCGAGCGCCTCCGGCGCGGGAGCCGCCGCCGGCGTCCGGCCGAGGGTTCGGCCGGGGCGCGTCGCCGCGCTGATCGCCGCGGCGGCGGTGCTCGGCGCCGGGGCCGCCTGGATCGTCGCCGCGCGCGCCGCGCGACCGGCGGCCGTGCCGACGTTCCAGCGCGTGACGTTCCAGCGCGGCAACATCTTTCACGGCCGCTTCGCTCCCGACGGCCAGACGGTTCTCTACAGCGCTTCCTGGGAGGGCCGGCCGCCGGAGGTTTACACGACGCGTGTCGACGGCACCGAATCCCGGCCGATCGGTCTGAAGAACGCGGACCTGCTGGCCGTCTCGAGCGCCGGCGAGCTCCTCGTGCTCGTCGGAAGCGATACGCCCAGATCCCCGACCGGCACGGGGACGCTCGCGCGAGTCCCGCTTTCGGGGGGAGCGCCGCGGGAGCTCGTCGAGCGCGTGCATTCGGGCGACTGGCTCACCGGGGGCGCCGTCGCCGTGCAGCGGCACATCGACATCAGCCACGACGAGCTCCAGATTCCCGCGGGGACGCGCCGCCTCGACTACGACGGTTCGAACCCTCGCTCCTCGCGCGACGGTCGCCGGGTCGTCATCGCCCGTCGGACGGCGGCGGGCGGCGAGGTCGTCGCCCTCGACGACGCCGGGAAGATCCTGTGGAAGGCGCCCGCGAACACCGTGCAGGCCGTCTGGCACCCGAGCGGGGAAGTCTGGTACTCGAGAGACGCCGGCGAAGAGCCGGGCCTCTACGCGCTGTCTCGAAATGGGCGGACGAGGCCGATTCTTCGCGCCAGCGGCTGGGTGCTCCACGACATCGCCCCGGACGGCCGCCTGTTGCTGGAGCGGGCGGTCTCGAGAACGAGCCTGCGCGTGCATGTCGACGGCGACTCCAGGGATCGGGAGCTTTCGTGGCTCGACGGCTCGGCGTTGAGCGGCGTCTCGACCGAGCGCGGCACCCTGGTCTTCTCGGAGATCAACGAGGCCGGGACGCGGGCAGGCGGGGTTTATCTCCGACCCCTGGACGGATCTCCGGCCGTGCGGCTGGCCGACGGCGCCGCCGCGGCTTTTTCGGAGGACGGCAAATGGGCGCTCGTCCGCGCCGCGGGCGGACGGGGATGCTGCTCGATCGTGCCGAGCAGCGCCGGGCAGCCGATTCCCGTCGACCTCGGCGGGGCCCATCTGGTCGCGGCGGCGTTCCTGCCGGGTCCCGAGCCGCGCCTGCTCGTCACGCTCGGTGAGAGCGCGGATCGCGGGGAGGTCGCGGTCGTCACGGCGAAGGGTGTGCGGAGACTGGGCCTGGCGCCGGGGTTTCCGGATAACGCGGTCGCGATCTCTCCCGACGGCAGCGAATTCGCGTATCGCCAGGGCCCGCGGGAGATCGCCCTTTGCCGGCTGGACGGTCCGGCGTGCCGGAAACTGCCGACGGCGAACGACGCGGTTCCGGTCCAGTGGAGCGCCGACGGCCGCCTTCTCTACCTGCGCGCCTACGGGTACTTCCAGATCCCGGTCCGCGTCTCGCGTTACGAGATCGCCACCGGAGCCGAGGCCGACTGGCTGACGCTCGGCCCCGGGGAAGCGGCCGACTTCATCGCCCTCGGCGATGTCTTCGTCTCCCGCGACGGGAAGAGCTACGCCTACGACGCGATGGCGGTTCTCGATTCGAGCCTGTTCGTCGTCGACGGCCTGCGCTGACCGGCGCCCACCCCGCGCGCTTTCCCGAGCCTGCCGTGAGCGTCGTCGAGGCGGTGCGCGCCTGGCGGTCGAGCTTCCAGACCGGCCGCGGACTAGAATCTCCCGTCGTTCCTGCGGGGGTGCGTCATGACCCGGACGGCCGCCTCGAAACGTCCCGGAACGCGGCGACTCGCCGCGCCGACGCCGCCGGAGCGGCGTGCCCGCGGCCGCCGCGTCCGCGATCGGGTGCCGCGGTCCTCTTTCGGCGGCTGGAAGCCGGACGCGAAACGCGCCGACCCGGTCGTCCTCCTCCAGGAGTCCAACGCCGAGCGGCTCCCCGCGCTGATCCCGATCAAGGTGACCCGGATGGCGCTGTCGCCCTTCGCCTTCTATCGAGGAGCCGCGCCCCTGATGGCGCTCGACCTGTCGAAGATCCCGGACACGGGCTTGCGCACCCAGCTCTGCGGCGATGCGCACGTCCAGAACGTCGGCGCTTTCGCGGCGCCCGACGGGCACCTCATCTTCGACCTGAACGACTTCGACGAGACGATCCCCGGTCCGTGGGAATGGGACGTGCTCCGGATGGCGGCGAGCCTGGTCCTCGCGGGCCGCGAGGCGGGCAACCCGGAGCGGGTCAACGCCGAAGCGGTCTGCGACTTCGTGCGCGCCTACCGCGAAGCGATGGCGCGCTTTGCCGAGATGACGTTTCTCGAGGTGGTCCGGTACGAGGTGAAGCGGTACCTGCGCGCCGGCCCCGCCCACGTCGCGCTCGCGCGGGCCGAGCGGGCGTCGCCGCAGCACGCTCTCGAGAAGCTGACGGTGCGGGGCCGGAACGGGACGCGCAGATTCCACGACCGTTCGCCCGTGCTGCGCCACGTCCCGGATCGCGTCGCCGCGGACGTCCTGCGGAGCCTCGCGAGCTACCGCGACACGCTCGGCGCGGACCGCCAGCTCGCGCTCGAGATCTACCGTCCCGTCGACGTCGCCTTCAAGATCGTCGGCACGGGCAGCGTGGGCACGCGCGACTACGTCGTCCTGATGTTCGGCGGCGGGCCCGCCGATCCGCTCATCCTGCAGGTCAAGGAAGAGCTGCCGTCCTGCTACCACGCGTACCTGCCGGACGTCCGCCCCTTCGCGCACCAGGGCCGCCGTGTGGCCGAAGGGCAGCACCGCATGCAGAGCGCGACGGACCCGTTTCTCGGCTGGACGCAGGTCGAGGGCCGAGACTATCTGGTCCGCCAGCTCGCGGACCACAAGGCCAAGGTCGAGGTTGCGGATCTCGTGGGGCCGGCCCTCGAGCGGTTCGCGCTCGTCACGGGCGAGATCCTCGCCAAGGCGCACGCCCGGACGGGCGACGCGGCGTCGATCTCCGGCTACGTGGGCCGGTCCGACCGCCTCGACCGGGCGGTCGCCCGCTTTGCGCGCTCCTACGCCGACCAGACCGAGAAGGACTACGGCCTCTTCCGCAGGGCGATCCGCGCCGGCGTGCTCCGGGCGGCGCCTCGGCGCGAGGCCCTCGGCTGACGCCCGCGGCCCGGCCGAGCCCTTGGGATAGCGTTACGGCCATGAAGAAGACGGCCGCGTTCCGGGCTCTCCTCGTCCTCGTCGCTTTCGTTTCGCCCGTCGCCTCCGTCGCGGCGCCGGGCGCCTCGGCGCCTCTCGCCGCCGACACGCCGGAGACGACCGCCGCCGGAAACACGTTCATCGCGCCCGCCGGCTGGACCGTCGAGGTCCGCGGGCCCGCGACGATCCTCGCGGCGCCGGAAGGCGACTCGTGGATCGCGCTGGTGGACGTCGAGGCCAGGGACGCCGACGCCGCCGTCGCCGCGGCATGGGCGGCGTACAAGCCCGATCACCCGTGGCCGCTGAAGGTCACGAACGACGCGCCGGACAAGGACGGCTGGTCGAAGATCAAGGCGTACGACTACCAGACATCGCCGAACGAAAAGCGGGGCGTGGGCGCGGTGGCGCGCTTCGCGAACGGCCACTGGACCGTCTCGCTCATCGACATGACCGACGCCGTCGGCGAGAAGCGGGGAGCCCAGCTCTCCCTCGTCTTCGGACGGCTGCTGCCGAAGGGCTTCTCCCGGGAAAACTTCGCCGGCCGGAAGGCGAACGTCCTGGACCAGGCCCGTCTGGCGAAGCTGTCGCGGTTCGTCGAGGCCGGGATGAAGGAGCTCAAGATCCCCGGAGTCGCCGTCGGGATCGTCCAGGGCGGCAAGGTCGTCTTCGCGGACGGCTATGGCGTCAAGGACCTCGGCAGGCCCGAAAGGGTCGACGGCAGCAGCGACTTCATGATCGCGTCGAACACCAAGGCCCTGACGACCCTGCTCCTCGCGAGGCTCGTGGCCGAGGGGAAGTTGACCTGGGACACGCCGGTGACGAGCGTGCTGCCGTCCTTCAAGCTGGGCGACGCCGACACCACCCGCCAGGTGAAGATCCGGCAACTCATCTGCGCGTGCACGGGCCTGCCGCGCCAGGACCTCGAGTGGCTGTTCCAGTTCCAGGGGGTCACGCCCGAAGGCGCGATGGCGACGCTCGCGACGATGCAGCCGACGACGAAGTTCGGCGAGATGTTCCAGTACTCGAACCCGATGGCGGGCGCCGCCGGTTTCACGGCAGGCCACGTGCTCTATCCGAGCCTCGAGCTCGGCGCCGCCTACGACAAGGCCATGCAGACGCAGGTCTTCGACCCGCTCGGGATGAAGGCCACGACGTTCGACTATGCGAAGGCGCTCGCGGGGGACCACGCCGACCCGCACTCTCCCGACATCGACGGGGCGATGGCGCACGCGGTCATGGAGCTCAACGACGCGATCATTCCGCTGCGGCCGGCGGGCGCGGCGTGGTCGAACGTGCGCGACATGCTGCGCTACGTCCAGATGGAGCTCGACGACGGCAAGCTCCCGGACGGCAGGACCTACATCGCGAAGGAGCCGCTCCTCGAGCGGCGCGTCGCCCAGGTGTCGATGGGCAAGGACGACACCTACGGCATGGGGCTGATGGTCAACACCACCTACGGCATCCCGGTCGTGCACCACGGCGGCGACCTGATCGGCTACCACAGCGACATGATGTGGCTGCCCGAGCAGAACGTGGGGGCGGTCATATTGACCAACGCGGACCCGGGCTGGATCCTGCGGACGGTCTATCGGCGCAAGCTCCTCGAGGTGCTGTTCGACGGGAACCCCGAGGCGGACGCGCAGGTCGCGGCGCAGGCGAAGACGTTCTACGAGGAGCTCGCCGCGGAGCGCAAGCTCCTGACGGTGCCGGCGGATCCCGCCGAGAGCGCGAAGCTCGCGCCGCACTACGTCAACCCGGCGCTCGGCGACATCACCGTGACGCGGCCGAACGGCGCGACCATCTTCGACTTCGGCGAGTGGAAGAGCCCGATGGCGTCGAGGAAGAATCCGGACGGGACGGTGTCGTACGTGACGATTGCCCCCGGCGGGCAGGGCTTCGAGTTCGTCGTGGGATCCGGGGCGGCGAAGACGCTGATCACGCGCGACGCGCAGCACGAGTACGTTTTCGACGCGCACTGATTCGGGCGACCGGCGCGGGAACCGAGAGCAGACGGCGATGTCCCTTGAATCGGACGGTCGCTCGAGGGCGGCCGGGAAAGGAGGCCCTCGGATGCGGGTGGTGGTCGGCGCGCTCGTGCTCGCGGCGTCGGGCCTCGCCGTCCCGGCTTCGGCCGACGACGCCGACGCCGACACGACGGCGATCGTCAACCTGCTCGTTCGGGACCGGCTGGCGGCTCGGGGCGAAGCGCCCGACGGCAGCTACCTCGTGGTCGCGGCCGAGACGATCGTGCTGTGCCCGCCCCGAAGCCGCGATGACGAGCCGGGAGACACGCGGGAAGGCTTCTCGCTTTCCGCGATGGTCGAGGGCAGCGGCGTCTTCGAGAAGGCGCCCGAGCCCCTGCGTCGGGAGCTTCTCTGCCAGCAGGAGGGCGGCATGCTGCCGACGGCCCGGCTCGACGACGCGCTCGTCGTCTCGGAGACGCAGATCAGCGCGGCCTTTTCCGGCGAGGGCTTCTGGGACGACTTCTACCGGGCGTTTCCGGGCTCGCGGGGTTATCTCGAGTTCACCGCGCCGGCCTTCTCGGCGAACCGGCGCGAAGCGCTGATCTACTTTTCGCACTCGTGCGGCGGGCTCTGCGGTACCGGATGGCTCGTCCATCTCTCGCGCGACCCCGGCGGCGCGTGGAAGATCGAATCGCGGCAGATGCTCTGGATCAGCTGACCGGCGGTTTCGCGCGGGGCGAGTTCCGTTATGACGCGCGCCGTGTCGCGGCGTTCGGCGAGATCGGCGAAGCGAGTTTCGCAATGGCGGCCCCCCTCCCGGCGGCGTGCCTTGACGCGATCGTGCTCGGTTCACTAGGCTCGCGCGCAATGCTCCGGTCCGGGTGCCTGCTTCTGGTCGGCGTGTTTCTCGCGGGAGCCGTCCGCGCGGAGACCGTGACGATCGCGTCCCCGCGCGCGGGCCAGGTCGTCTCGGCGGGAGAGGTCGTCGAGGTTCGCTTCGGCGGCGTGCCGGCCGACGTCCGCGAATTCGAGATTCTCCTCGTGGGCGGCCCGGGCCGCGCGTGGACGCTCCGCGTCTCCGGGGGTCTGGTGCCGGGCGTTGGCTCCTTTCGCTGGACCGTGCCCAACCTCGACGCGCCCGAGGCGGCGCTTCGTCTGCGGATGAATCGAGGCGGGCGCGAGGTCGAGAGCGCCCCGGGCCCGACCTTCCGCATCGCAGGCTCGCGGTCGGCGGCCCTCGCGCGGCTCGAGCCGCGGTGGGGCGAGGTCTGGGTCGACGCCGACGGCGACAGCGACGGCGATGGGCCGTGCGATCCATTGCCGATCTCGACGATGGGCGGGCAGCTTCCGTCGGTGGGGTCGGCCGCACCGTCGTCCGTCCTGTGCCTCCCGGAGAAAGCGTCCGGCGGCCTGCGCGCGGCCGCCCGCGCGCGCGCCCGGGGGGAGGCCCCGGCGGCGCACCCGGTTCCGGCGGCCGCCGTGCCCCTCTCCCGCGCCCCGCGCACCGTTCCCGCGCGGGTCTGATCGTCGGTCCTTCCGGCGATCGACCGTCCGTCTCCTGAATCGGAGGCGGATTTTTCATCGCGCCCGCCGTTGGCGGCGGACGCGCTCCATGGAGGGAACGGAGGATGGACACTCTGGATATCTCGCGATCCGATTGCCCGCGTCGTCGGGTGGTCGCGGCACTGCTCCTCGCCGTCGCGCTGCTCGTCTTCGGGTTTCCGGCCGCGGCGCAGACCCCGGCGACCGGCGCCGTGCGCGGCCGCGTGAAGGACGCCTCCGGCGCCGTGGTCGCCGGAGCGACGATCACGATCGTCAACGTCTCGACCGGCATCACCCGCACCACGAAGACCGACGCCGACGGCGCGTACGCCATCGTCGACGTCCCGCTGACCGGGTCCTACAAACTCACCGCCACGCGGGAGGGCTTCGCTCCCCAGGAGAAAGGGCCGTTCTCCCTGGGCGGCAGTCAGACGGCGACCTTCGACGTCACGCTCGCGACGGCCGGGGTCTCGGAACAAGTCAGCGTCAGCGGCACGCTCGACGCCGTGCGGACCGACGCGCCGCAGCTCGGCACCCGCTTCGACACGGAGAAGATCGAGAACACCCCGCTCTTCGGCAACAAGCTGACGTCGGTGCCCCTGCTCAACTCGGCGGTGCGCTCGGCGCGCGGCACGGGTGACCTGTTTCTCGGCCAGACGCTCTTCGTCATCGACGGCGGCGGCCGCCGCCAGACGACCTACACGATCGACGGCAGCTCGGGCGACGATTCGTGGGGCCGCCAGACGATCGCGACGGCGCTGCCGTTGCCGGCCGTTCAGGAAATGAACGTCCTGACCAGCGCCTTCTCGGCCGAGTACGGCCGGACGACGGGCGGCGCGATCAACCTCGTGACCAAGGCGGGGACGAACGGCTACCACGTGGACGCCACCGGGATGTATCGCCCGGGCAGCCTCTCGGCCGATCAGCCCGTGACCGGAACGTCCGGCTACGACAACCTGTGGCAGGGCAGCGGCATCGTCTCCGGGCCGATCGCGACCGACAAGGTCTACTTCTCGGTCGGCGGCGAGTACAATTCGGAGAACCGCGACTCGACGATCACCTCGCCGCTCGCTCCCGGAACCTACCGGGGCGACATCCAGCAGTCGCTCGTGTTCGCGCGCGTGGACGCCGACCTCGACCAGCAGAACCACATCTTCGGTCGGTTCACCGCCGACCAGCTCAAGGACACGAACCCGCAGGACGTCGTCGGCGGACTGAACCTGCCGAGCGCCGGGCGGACGTTCACCCGCGACACCTATCTCTACCAGCTGGCCGACACGGCAACGCTGACGCCCGCGCTCTTCAACAACGCGCGCCTGGCTTACCTCGACGGCGACCCGATCACGCAGTTCGAGCCGAACGATCCCTCGACGCAGTACGTGCGGCCGGGCGTCTCGACGGAAGGGGAGTCGCGCTACGCGCTCCTGACGAACAAGCAGTGGCAGTTCGCCAACACCACGCAGTACGCGTGGGGGAACCACCTCTTCAAGCTCGGCGGCGACGTCATCCGCTCGAAATCGGGCGGTGACGGCCAGGAGTTCGGCGCGCCGTTCGTCCTCGGCCAGTTCACGTTCAGGCCCGGCATCCCCGCGACCACGCCGACCTCCGATCTGACGATCGACGACGTCACGCGGTACACGCAGGGATTCGGCAACGTGACCTACAGCGTCCAGGAGACCCTCTGGTCGGTCTACCTCCAGGACGACTGGCGGCTCGCCCGCGACCTGACGCTCAACCTCGGCGTGCGCTACGACCGCCAGAGCCTGACCGACGCCAAGGACAACTTCCAACCGCGCGTCGGCTTCGCGTGGCAGCCCGGCGGCGACGGCAAGACGGCGATCCGCGGCGGCTACGCGATGTATTACTCGGAGATCCGTGCCAACATCGTCGCCGGCTGGGCGCTCAACGGCCCAACCGGCTTCTTCACCTACTCGGCGGCTCCCGGCCAGCTCGGCTTCCCGACGGACCTCGAGCCGCTGCCCGGGTTCCCGCCGGGCGCCGTCCTGCCGCCGCGGGACATCACGATCCGGCCGGGCATGGCGTCGTACTACAGCCAGTTCTTCGACGTGTCGAAGCTCGAGGGCTATCCGGACCGGCTCGTCAACCCGCAGACGCAGCAGTTCACCATCGGCGGCGAACGTCAGCTCTTCAAGAACTGGATCCTGTCGCTCGACTACGTCCACGCGCAGACCGACAACATCGACCGCAATCTCGACCTGAACGCGCCTGCCGTGTTCATCCGGACGGAACCGGGCCAGACGCGGAGCGCCCAGGCAGCCGACGCGACGCGGCCCATCACCCCCACGCCCAACGGCTACAAGCGGATCCTCGTCACGGTGAACCAGGGCGAGAGCAAGTACGACGCGCTCCAGTTCAACCTGAACCACAGCTTCGACGGCAAGGGTCAGGTGCTCCTCTCCTACACCTGGTCGCATTCGCAGAACAACTTCGAGCCCGACGCGACCGGCGGCGACCCCAATGACGTCAACCAGCTCGGCGCCGAGTGGGCCAACAGCCTCCTGAATCAGCCGAACCGCGTCGTTCTGAGCGGCTGGTACCTGCTGCCCTTGAACATCACGGGCGGCGGCACGTTCACCTATGCCTCGGGCCGGCCGTACAACATCGTCACCGGCGTCGACAACAACGGCGACGGTGGCTCGGCCGATCGTCCGGTCATCGACGGCGTCGTCGTCGGCCGCAACACCGGCCAGGGGTCGGACATCATCGACCTCTCGCTCTTCCTCGGCTACGAGTTCCCGCTCGGCGACGCCCTGCGGATCGGCCTGCGCGCCGAATGCCTGAACGTGACCAATCACGCCAACATCGTCGGGCGCAACGGCACCTGGGGCAACAACACCGACGGCACGCCGCTGCCGACCTTCGGTCAGCCGCTCGGCGGCATCTCGAACGTGGATCCGGGGCGACAGTTCCAGTTCCTGATTCGCGTCATGCTCTGACGCGAGAGCGCGTCCGGGATTCGAGGGGCGGCGCGAGCCGCCCCTTTTCTTTTCGTCGTTCGCCCCGCGCGCTACCGCGTCCGGCGGCCGCCGCCCATGCCCCGGGGCGCCGTCGTGCCGCGAGCAAAGTGCGCGGGCAGCGGCTGGGGTTTCGCAAAGCCCGGCTGCCCGAACCGGAAGAAGACCGCCTTGCGGGGCATCCCGTGCGGAAACCGACCGCCGGGGCCGCCCCACCAGCCGGCGGCGCCGTAGCCGTAGCCGCCGCTTCCGTAGAACGGATAGCCGAGGTTGGCGAGGTCGGGAAACGCTCCGGGGTACGCGGCCTGAGGCTCCGGATACGGAAATGCCGCCGCGGCGCCGCCCTCGCCCGTCTCGCCGATGTCGATCGCCGCGTAGCGGGACACGAGGGCGACGACCGCGTCGCTCGCACCCGCCTTGCGGAAGTCCTTGATCACGTCGGCGTCGACGACGTCGGGCACGTCGGCCTGGTTCCTCCGGAGAAACGCGATGACGGTCTGGTCGCTCGCGCCGGCCGTCTTCATCCGTAGCGCTCGGGCGACCGCGTCGTCCGCGGCCGCTGCTCCGGGCGCGGGGAGCGCCTTCGGCCGCACCGGCGCCTGGTAGACGATCGTGACGTCGTTGCCGGAGCCGCGGATGACCGCGCGCGAGGCGGGCGCGTTGTCCGCGCGCGCGAAAGAGAAGGGCGTCGAAGCGAGAAACGCCAGCGCGGCCGATCCGACGGCGGAGCCTTTGCGCATGATTTCCCCCTGACGGCCGGAAGTATCGCAGGTTTCCGCGCGCCCGGCGGGGCCTGCGTCCGAGGTTAATATTTCGGACCGTGACCGGTGTCCTCGCGGCGGGACGCTCGAGGCCCGAGGCGGTCTACTACTACGGGACCTGTCTCGTGGACCTGTTCTTTCCCGAGGCCGGGCTGGCCGGGATCCGCCTTCTCGAGCGGGAGGGAGTGCGCGTGATCTTCCCGCGCTCCCAGACCTGCTGCGGGCAGCCGGCGTTCAACAGCGGTTATCGCGACGAGGCGCGGGCGGTGGCCGCCGCGCAGCTCCGTGTCTTTTCGGGGACGCTGCCCGTCGTCGTGCCTTCGGGTTCCTGCGCGGGAATGATGCTTCGCCATTACCCGGGGCTCTTCGCCGGCACGCCGGTCGAGGCCGAGGCGCGGGCGTTCGCCGATCGGGTCGTCGAGCTCACGGAATTCCTCACCGACGTCCTCGGGGTGAAGCTGTCCGACCGCGGCGAGAAAGTGCGCGTCGCCTGGCACGCGTCCTGCCACGCCCTGCGCGAGGCCGGCGTCGACGCGCAGCCGAAACGCCTCCTCGCGCAGCTCTCGAACGTCGAGCTTCTGCCGCTGTCGCGCGAGCGCGAGTGCTGCGGCTTCGGCGGGACGTTCGCGGTGCGGCATCCCGGGATTTCCTCCGCGATGGTGGACGACAAGGCCGCCGACGCCGAAGGGACAGGCGCCTCGCTCCTGCTCTCGGGCGATGCGGGCTGCCTGCTCAACGTCGGCGGCCGCCTCGCCGCGCGCGGCGCCGCCGTCGAGACGCGGCACGTCGCCGAATTTCTCTGGGAGCGCACCCGTGACCGCTGAGACCGGCCGCCCGGACTTTCGCCGGGCGGCGGCGCGCGCCCTGGGAGACTCGTCCCTGCGCGCCAACTTCCGGCGCGCCATGGACGGCCTCATGGCCAGGCGCGCGGCGCAGTTCGCCGATCCCGTCGAGTGGCGGGACCTGCGGGCTCTCGGCGCCGCGATCCGCGCCCGCTCGCTGGCGCGCCTGCCGGAGCTCCTCGAGCGGCTCGAGGAACGCTGTGTCGGGAACGGGATCGCCGTTCACTGGGCGGAGACGGCCGCGGAGGCCAACGCCCTGGTCCTCGGGATCCTCCGGCGCCACGGCGCGACGCGCGTGGTCAAGGGCAAGTCGATGGTCTCCGAGGAAATGCACCTGAACGATTACCTCGAGGCCCACGGCGTCGAGTCGCTCGAGTCCGACCTCGGCGAATACATCATCCAGCTCGACCACGAGACGCCGTCGCACATCATCATGCCCGCGATCCACAAGAATCGCGGACAGATCGCCCGGCTCTTCGGCGAGAAGATCCGCGGCGCGGCGTACACCGAGGACGTCGACGCGCTGACCGCGATCGCGCGGCGCGTGCTGCGCCGGAAGTTCTTCGAGGCGGACGCCGGCATCTCGGGCGTCAACTTCGCGGTCGCCGAGACGGGCACGCTGTGCCTCGTCGAGAACGAGGGCAACGGCCGCATGTCCACGCACGTGCCCCCGGTGCACGTCGCGCTCATGGGGATCGAGAAGGTCGTCGAGCGGCTGGAGGACGTGCCGCCGCTCTACAGCCTGCTGACGCGCTCCGCGACCGCGCAGCCGATCACGACCTACTTCAACCTGATTTCCGGACCGCGCGGTCCGGGGGAGAAGGACGGTCCGCGCGAGGTGCACCTCGTCATCCTCGACAACGGGCGGTCCCGGATGCTCGAGGACCGCGAGCTCTCGTCGACGCTGCGCTGCATCCGCTGCGGCGCGTGCATGAACCACTGCCCGGTCTACACGCGGGTCGGCGGGCACGCGTACGAGGCCGTGTATCCGGGCCCGATCGGAAAGCTCGTGACGCCGCAGACCGAAGGGGTGGCGCGGCGCCACGACCTGCTCGAGGCGTCGAGCCTCTGCGGCGCGTGCGGCGAGGTCTGCCCGGTCGGGATCCCGATCCCCGAGCTTCTCGTGCGCCTGCGCGCCGAGGCCGTGGCCGCGCGGCCGGAGCCCGGCGTTCTCGAAGCGGGCGAGGGCCGGCACCGGCTCGAGAGCGCGGCCTGGAGGGTCTGGAGGCACCTGTGCGAGCGTCCGGGTCTCTACCGCGCGGCGGGCTTCGCGGCGACTCGCTTCGGCCGCTTTCTGCCGCGTTGGCTCCCCGGTCTCGCCGCCTGGACGCGCGGGCGCGCGACGCCCCGTCCGGCGCGCCGGACCCTCCATGAGCTCGCCGACGCCGAAGGGATCCCCGATGCCTGAGAACGCGCGCGCGCGGATCCTCGCCCGGCTGCGGGACGCGCCGGCGCGGCCGGCGGGCCCCGAGCCGGACTTCGCCGTCATGGCGCGCAAGGTCCACCCGCCGGCCGATCGCTATCCGCGGCTGCGCCGCCTGATGGAGGCGGTGCGCGCCGAGTTCGTCGAGACGACCGAGGCCGCGTGGCCCGGGGCCGTCGCGCGCTTCGCCGCCGCCGAAGGACTGCGGAGCCTGGCTTACGGCCGCGGCACCGCGGCCGGCGCCCGCCTCGAAGCGGCGTGGCCGGCGTCCGGGCCGCGCCTGGTGCCCTACGACCGGCCGTTCGAGGCCTGGAAGCGCGATCTCTTCGAGGACGTCGACGCCGGCTTCACGACGACCCGGGGCGGCCTCGCGGAGACGGGCGGGCTGATCCTGTGGCCCTCGCCGGAGGAGCCGCGCCTGCTCTCGCTCGTCCCGCCGATCCACCTGGCGCTTCTCGACACGACCCGCATCCACGACTCCCTCTGGCACGCCGTGCGCGCGGAAGCGTGGGCGGGCCGCCTGCCGCCGAACGCGCTGCTCGTGTCCGGGCCGAGCAAGACGGCCGACATCGAGCAGACGCTCGCCTACGGCGTCCACGGCCCGAAGCGTCTCGTCGTCGTCGCCCTGGTCCCGGCATGACGCGTCCGGCCTCGCCCCGGGGACCCGGCGAACGTCTCTTCGCGTTCGCGTCGCCGGCGTTCACGTTCGTGGTGGCGTTCTCGACCGGCGTGGAGCTCTCGTCGCTCCCGGTGCTCCTGCTGGCGTCGCGGGCTTTGTCCGTTAGAGGATCGCGCGTGTGAAGGCCGTTCGCGTCAACCGCTTCGGCGGTCCCGAGGTCCTCGCCGTCGAGGAGGTGGCCGAGCCGACGCCCGGACCGCGGCAGGTCCTCGTCCGGGTGGCGGCGGCCGGCGTCGGGCCGTGGGACGCGCTGATCCGCGAGGGGCGAAGCGCCGTCGACCAGCCGCTGCCGCTGACGCCGGGCTCGGACCTGTCGGGAACGGTCGAGCGCCTCGGGCCGGACGTGACGGGCTTCGCGCTCGGCGAGGAGGTCTTCGGCGTCACGAACCCGCTCTTCACGGGCGCCTGTGCCGAGCTCGCGGTCGCGGACGCGCGCATGATCGCGCGCCGGCCCGCCTCGCTCGGCCTGCTCGAAGCCGCGGCGGTGCCGGTCGTCGCGGTCACGGCGTGGCAGATGGTCTTCGAGCACGCGAGGCTCGACGGCGCCAGGCGCGTCCTCGTGACCGGCGGCGCCGGCAACGTCGGCGCCTATGCGGTCCAGCTCGCGCGGCGGGCCGGGGCCCGCGTCGTCGCGACCTGCCGCGCGGCCGACGCCGAGCTCGTCCGCCGGCTCGGCGCCGACGAGGTCGTCGCGGACGAGGCTGTGCCGCTGCCGGAGGTCGAGGTCGTCCTCGACACGGTCGGCGGCCGTGCCGCCGCGCGCGCCGTCGGAGCCCTGCCGCCCGGCGGCCTCCTCGTCTCGTGCGCGGCGCCGCCCGACCCGGCGCTGGCCGAGCGCGCGGGCGTGCGCGCGTTCTTCTTCCTCGTCGACGTCACGACCGCGCGGCTCGAGGAGATTGGCCGCCTGTTCGAGAGGGGGCTCGTGCCGGGCCGCATCGGCGAGGTGCTGCCGCTCGAAGACGTCCGTCGGGCGCACCGGATGCTGTCGGGGGAGGTGCCGCACCGGCCCGGCAAGATCCTGCTCCGTCTCGGCGTCGAAGACGTCAGCCGGTGAACCGATAGCCGAGGCGGTGCACCGTCCGGATCCGCTCCGGGTGCGCGGGATTCCGCTCGATCTTCTGGCGCAGCGACGCGACGTGAACGTCGACCGTGCGCGTGGCGGGCATGGCGTCGTAACCCCAGACCTTGTCGAGCAGCTCGTCGCGGGTGAGCAGGGCGCCGCGGTGCTCGACGAAGTACTTCAGGAGTTTGTACTCGAGGGCCGAAAGCTCGACGACCGCGCCCTCGCGCAGGACTTCGGCGGCGCGAAAGTCCACGCGGACGTCGTCGAAGGCGTAGGTCTCGCCGACGGGGCCGGAGTCGGGCCGGCTCCGGCGCAGCAGCGCCTCGATCCGCGCGAGCAGCTCGATCGTCTCGAACGGCTTGACGAGGTAGTCGTCGGCGCCGAGCTTGAGTCCGACGACGCGGTCGGCGACCTCGCCCCGCGCCGTGAGCATGAGAACGGATACGTCGATGGCGCGGCGGCGGAGTTCCCGGCAGACGTCGAAGCCGTTCTTTCCGGGCAGCATCACGTCGAGCAGCACGAGGTCGAAGGTCTCGAGGCGCAGGCGCTCGAGGGCTCCGGTTCCGTCGCCGACCGCGGCGACCTCGTAGCCCTCCGAAGCCAGGCGGTCCGACAGCGTGACGACCAGGCTCGGCTCGTCTTCGACGAGAAGCAGGCGCGGGCGCGGCTCGCTCATGGCGCGCCGCCGGCCGCCGGGAGAATGACGCGGAAAGTCGCGCCGCCTCCGGCGCCGCTCTCGACGGTGATGCGGCCTCCGTGCTCCTCGACGATGCGCCGCACGAGCGCGAGGCCGACGCCCGTCCCGGCGGCGCGCTCGGAGGCGCCGCTGCCGCGGTAGAACGGCTCGAAGATTCGGGGGATCTCGCGCTTCGGGATTCCGGCGCCGTTGTCCTGCACGTCCACGGCGACGTCCCGTTCGGCCCGGGCGGCCCGCACCGTCACGCGCGCGGGCTCTCCGCCGTACTTGATCGCGTTCGAGACGAGGTTTTCGAAGAGCGTCCGCATGGAGTCTCGATCGCCGACGACCGGGGGCAGGTCGGGCGCCACGTCGCGGACGACCGAGGCGTCGCGCTGCCGCGCGATCGGGCCGCACGCGTCGACGGCCTCCGCGATCACTTCCTCGACCCGGACGGCCGTCCGCGGCGCGGGACCCCGGCGCGCCGTGATCCCGGCGCGCGCCAGGGCGTCCTCGATCAGCATCGAGAGCCGCTGGCTTTCGCGGTGAACGAGTGCGCCGTAGCTCCGGACGCGCTCCGGGTCGTCGACGATCCCGTCGGCGAGGTTCTGCGCGGCCGATCGCACGGCCGCGAGCGGCGTCCGCAGCTCGTGCGTCAGCCCGGCGACGAACTCGACCTGCTGCGCGGCCAGCCGCCGGTCGCGGTGGGCAGAGACGATCAGCACGGCGATCGTGGCGGCGAGGAGGGCCAGGATGCCGGCGCTGACCGCGAGGTTGCGGCGGCGCGTGGAAGCGACCGCGGCGTCGAGGGATCCCGCCCGGTGCGCCACGACGATCTGCCAGTCGTCGCGGCCGGGAGAGCCCGGCGGCGGAGCGCTCCCGGGGGGCCCGGCGTCGGTGATCGTCGCGTCGGCCGTATAGGTGTGACGCGGTCCGCCGGGCGATTCCTCGCCGAAGTCTCTCTCCGGCGGGCGGGGCCGAAGGATCGGAGCGGCGGCTTCGATGCGGGCGCCCGTCGGATCGAAGCCGGAACGCGAGCGGTAGAAGACGGCGTTCGATTCCGGACCGACGACGGCGACGTCGTACGCCGACGGGTCGCCGAAATGATGCGCGATCGCGGAGGCCACGATCTCGTCGAGGATCCGACGATCGAGCGCGAGGATCGTCCACGACCTCGGCGGAGGGGGCCCCTCCCCGCCGGGGGAGGGCGGGCGGCTGGCGTCCGCCACGACGAGCGCGGGGGGCGCCGCGAAGAAGTTTGAAGGCCGCGGCGGCGGTCCCCCGGGGCGCCCGTCGCCTATCGACTCCGACGCGAGCGCCGCTCTCACCTCCGAGAGATCCGCGGGCCAGGCGGCGTCTTCGAACCGCGAGGACGCGGGGTCGTATCGCCGCAACTCCGGCCCGCCGTCCGCACTCCGGGCGCGGAAGACCCCGTTGACGAGCTCGGGAAGGTGCGCGCGCGTCGCGGATCGGCGGACGGCGTCGGCGAGATCGCGTTCCTCGTTCACCCCGGCCCCCGGCGGGCGGAGACCGAAGTCGCGCACGGCGCGTCCGAGCTCCCGGTCCACGTCCGAGGCCGCCGCCTGCGCGGCCGAGAGCGCGGCGGCGCGGGCTCGATCCCGCTCGGCGTCGCCGACCTGGCCGATCCACCGGTACTGCAGCGTGGCGAGGATGCCGAGGAGCGCGAGCAGGAGGGCCGCGGCGGCGAGAGAGAGACGAATCGAGCGGGCGCGCGTGAGCACGCCCGGAATGTAGCACCGGCACCGCGGCGCTTCGGGCGCTGGCGTGGAGGATTTACATCCCTTACGAAGGCTTTTCCGCGCCGTGATGACTGGCCGCCGCCGGACGCGCGAACCTTCCGGCCTCGCGACGCGGTGTCGCGAGAGCGGAAAGGAGTCGAACATGACGAGCCTCCGGAAATTCAGAATGGCGGCGCTCGCCGGCGCCCTCGGCGCGGCGGCGATCGTGGCGCAGACCAGAAGCGACGCGGTCCTCGAAGGCAGCCCGGGTCCGCACGGCCCCGGCGGGCCCTGCGGCGATCAGCTCGTTTCCTACGTCGGCCTGGGGGCCGACCAGCAGACGGCTCTGACGGCGCTCCGCCAGCAGACGGCGGACACGATCCAGCCGCTCGCCGAGCAGATCGGGTCGCTGCACCAGCAAATCGACCTCGCGATCGCGGCCGGCAACCCGGATCCGTGCGCGATCGGCGCCCTCGACGTTCAGATTGCCGGAATCCGTTCTCAGATCGACGCCGCCCGGAAGGCAGCCGAAGCGACCTTCGTGGCGTCCCTGACCTCCGACCAGAAGGCCAGGTACGACACGTTCCTCGGCATCAACCCGGGATGCACGGCGGTCGGCGGCGGGTTCGGCCCGCCGCCCGTTCGGAACTGACGCCTTCATTCCCTCCTTTGCCGGAGTGCCGCTGCGGCGGCCTCCGGCCCTTTTTGCCTTCCCCCGCGAATCGTCGGCCCGGGCCCCCGCGTAGATCGGCACGGGGAGGTCCTCATGTTCGTCGTCCTCGGCGCGTCGGGCCACACGGGAAGGGCGGCGGCGCTCGCGCTGCTCGCCCAGGGGAGAAAAGTCCGGGTCCTCGTCCGCGACCCGAAGAAGGGACAGGAGTGGAAGGATCGGGGCGCGGAGGTCGCGGTCGCGGACCTCGGCGACGCGGCGGCGATCGCGAAGGCGTTCGAGGGCGCCCGGGGAGCGTACCTCCTCGTGCCGCCGCAGTACGGCGCCGACGACCTGCTCGCCGCCCAGAAGCCTCTCGTCGAGGCGCTCGCCGCCGCGGTGCGCCGGAGCGGGATCCCGCACGTCGTGCTCCTGTCCTCGATCGGCGCGCAGCACCCCGAGGGCACGGGGCCGATCCGCACGCTGCATGCCGCGGAAGGGGCGATCCGCGCCGCGGCAAAGAACCTGACGATCCTGCGCGCGGCCTATTTCCTCGAGAACGCCGCCCCGGTGCTCGACGAGGTCCGCCGGGGAGTTCTGCCGACGTTCCTGACTCCGGGCCGGCCGGTGCCGATGGTCGCGACGGCCGACATCGGCCGCGTCGCCGCCGAGGCGCTCCTCGAGGCGGCGCCCGGCACGACGATCCTCGAGCTTTCCGGGCCGCGCGACTACGCGCCGGAGGACCTCGCGGCGGCGCTGTCGGGCAAGCTCGGCAGGGAGGTCCGCGTGCAGGCGCTGCCGATCGAAGCGGTCGAGCCGGCGTTCGTCGCGATGGGAATGCCGGCCGGCGTGGCGCGGCTCTTCCGGGAGATGTACGCGGGCGTCAACGCGGGCCTCGTCGCCTGGGAGGGACCGCCGGCGCACGCGCGCCGCGGCCGCCTCGGCCCCGCCGAGGTGCTCGGTCCGATGCTCTGAACGGGGGCGGGATAGGATCCGCACCCTGCGAAGGAGGATGCCGTGAGCCTTCTGGTCGTCGCGTTTCTCGTGGGAGTCGTGGCGGGTCTGCGTTCGATGACGGCGCCGGCGGTCGTGAGCTGGGCCGCGCGCCTCGGGTGGCTGCACCTCGAGGGGACGCCCTTCGCGTTCCTGGGCCATGCCGCGACTCCGTGGATCCTCAGCCTCCTCGCGCTCGTCGAGCTCGTGACGGACCAGCTGCCGAAAACGCCGAGCCGAAAGGCGCCTCCGGGCTTCATCGCCCGCCTCGTCACCGGTGGCTTCTGCGGCGCCGCGCTCGGGGCGCCCGCGGGGCTGCTCGCCGGGGGCCTCGTCGCGGGAGTCGTGGGCGCGGTCGCCGGGACATTCGGCGGCTTCGAGTTCCGCGCGCGCCTCGCGCGCGCTTTCGGCAAGGACCTGCCGGCCGCCCTGATCGAGGACCTGGTCGCGGTCGGCGGCGGGCTTCTCCTCGTCGCGCGCCTCGGCTGACGCGCGGTCCCGTCAGGCCGGCTGGAGCTCGCCGAGCACCGTCGGCACCAGCTCGGCCACGGTCGGGTGGATGTGCACGGCGCGCTGCACGACCGTGCAGGGAACCTTCGCGTACATCGCGTCGAGCAGGCAGTGGACGACCTCGTCGCCGCCGGGCCCGAGGATTGCCGCCCCGAGGATCGCCTTCGAATCCGCGTCCACCACGACCTTCATGAAGCCGAGCTCCTCGCCCTTCTCGACGGCGCGCTTGACCTTCGTCATCGGGCGCCGGCCGACGAGGATCCGATGCCCGGCCTCTTTCGCCTCGGCCTCGGTCATTCCCGCGCGGCCGAGCGGCGGGTCGACGAAGAGGCCGTAGGTCGGGATCCGGTCGGTGACCTTGCGCGGGTCGGCGTCGAGGAGGTTCGCGGCCACGATCTCGAAGTCGTTGTAGGCGGTGTGCGTGAACGCGCCTTTGCCGTTGCAGTCGCCCAGAGCCCAGATGCCCGGGACGTTCGTGCGGAGCTGGTCATCGACCTCGACGTAGCCGCGGGCGTCGGTGCGGACGCCGGCGCGGTCGAGGCCGAGGTCATCGGTGTTGGGGCGTCGGCCGACGGCGAGCAGGAGGTGCGAGGCCTCGACGACGGGCGAGCCGTCCTGACAGTCCACGCGCACGCGAACGCCGGAGGGCGACTTCTCGAGCGCGATGCACCGGGCGCCCGTGCGCACGGCGATGCCCTCGCGCTCGAGGATCTGCCGGATCGCGTCGGAAACGTCCGCGTCCTCCCGGGCGATCAGCCGCGGCGCCATCTCGACGACGGTCACGGCGCTGCCGAACCGCCGGTACATCTGGGCGAACTCGAGGCCGACGTAGCTGCCGCCGACCACGACGAGGTGCGGCGGGACGAAATCGACCGCCATCATCGAGGAGTTCGTCCAGAAGGGCACCTCGGAAATCCCGGGCATCGGCGGGACCGCCGCGCGGCCCCCGACGTTGACGAAGATCCGGTCCGCCGTGAGGACGTCGTCGCCGACGCGGACTTCGCGGGGCGACTCGAACCGCGCGTGCCCTTCGATCAGCGTCAGGCGCGGCAGGGCGCGCAGCCACGCGGCGACGCCGTCCCGGGAGGCGCCCGCGATCGCGTCCTTGCGGGCCTTGACCCGCTTCATGTCCACGGCCGGCGGTCCGGGGAGAACCACCCCGAAGTCGGCGGAGCGAAAAGCCAGGTGCGCCGCGTACGCGCTCGCGACGAGGGTCTTCGTCGGAATGCAGCCGGTGTTGACGCAGGTGCCGCCGATCGAGCCGCGCTCGACGATCGCCGTTTCGAGTCCCGCGCCGGCGAGGCGGGCGGCGAGCGAGGGTCCGGCCTGGCCCGTGCCGATGACGAGGGCGCCGTACTTTCGGTTCATCCGGCGACGCTATGCGAAAAGCGGATCCGGGCGCCACTGGCGCGATTCCCCGAGCGGGGATCGCATTAGGATGACGCCATGCCGAAACGCATGCTCGGTCTCTTCGCCGGGAGTCTGCTCGCCGCCGCCGCCGTCCTCGCGCAACCCGCGATCACGGGTCCGATCGACCCGATGGCCTTCTCGCAGCTCAAGGACTTCACGGCGCACCGATCGTCGTCGAACTCGCCGCTGCCGGACTGGAACGACGACAGCAAGCACCCGCTGCCCGGCGAGGTGCTGACGATCGCCGACCTGACGGGACCGGGCATCGTGACCCACTTCTGGACGACGGCCTCCGGCACCGAGTACGGCTGGCCGCGCCTGCTGCGCGTGCGGGTCTACTACGACGGCAGCGCGATCCCGAGCGTCGACGTTCCCTACGGCGACTTCTTCGCGGTCGGGCACGGCTTCGAGCGGCCGATCCGGTCGCTCATGATCCGAAATCTCTCGGACGGCCGCGCGCGCAACAGCTACTGGCCGATGCCCTTCGCGAAGTCGTGCCGGATCACGATCACCAACGAGGGGACGCGCCGCGTCGGGCTGTACTACCACGTGGACTGGGAGAAGGTGCCGTCGCTGCCGCCCGACACGGCCTATTTCCACGCCCGGTACCGGCAGGCGCTCCCGGCGCCGGCCGACGGCAAGCCGTGGGTCTTCCTCGACACGAAGGGCCGCGGCTTCTACGTCGGGACGGTCCTGTCGATCCTCCAGGCCGAGCCCGGGTGGTTCGGCGAAGGCGACGACATGTTCTACGTCGACGGCGAGAAGGTCGCGTCGATCCAGGGCACCGGCTCCGAGGATTACTTCAACGACGCCTGGGGGCTCCACGTCGCCGAGGGCGAGTACACCGGCTCGCCAATCTCGGAGGGCGAGGGCCTCGGCGCGCGCATGACGGCGTACCGCTGGCACCTGGTCGACCCGGTGCCGTTTACGACGTCGCTCCGCGTCGAGATCGAGCACAAGGGCTGGACGTACCTGCCCGACGGCCGCGTCAAGACGGCGTTCGGCGAGCGGCAGGACCTGATCTCCTCGGTCGCGTACTGGTACCAGAAGGGCGTGGCGCCGGACCAGCCGGCGGTGCCGTACGGGTTCGCGCGCCTGCCGCACGGCAACGCCAGGCAGATCGAGGTCGAGAACGGCATCGCCGACGTCAGGGCGGAGAAGGGGAAGGCGTCCGTCTCGAAGGATCTCTTCTGGGGCAAGGACGTGCTCCTCTTCGTCGGCGAGGGGCCGGGCTCGCGCGTCGAGGTTCCGTTCGACGTCGAAACGGCGGGGGAGTACGAGCTGACGACGCAGGTCGCGCAGGCGCCGGACTACGGCGTCTACGAGATCTGGCTCGACGGCAAGCCCGTCGCCCCGCGCGAGCTCGAGCACGAGCCGGGCGCGGACATCCGGACGCAGACGCGCTTCGATGGCTACGCCTACGACACCTACGTCGGCCTCGACCGCAACCTCGGCTGGGTGCCGCTCTCGGCCGGCCGGCACTCGCTGACGTTCGTCTGCCTCGGCCGGAACCCCGCGTCGTCGGGCTACACGCTCGGCGTCGACAACGTGATCCTCGCGCGCACCGGACCGGACGGCTGGGCGCTGGCCTCGGCCGCGAAGGAGCCGAAGCTCGCGGCGGCCGACGCGGCGGGACTCGCGCGCGCGCTCGCCTCGGACCCCGACCCGCGCGTCCGCACGCAGGCCGCCCTCGCCTTCGAAAAGCCGGGGGCGGCAACGGGACCGGCGCTGGCGGCCCTCGAGAAGGCCCTCACGGATCCGGACTCCGCCGTGCGGGAGGCGGCCGCGCGCGCTCTCGGCGCGCAGGGCCCCGCGGCGGCGGGCGCGGTGCCGGCCCTGGCGGCGGCGTGCCGGGCGCCGAAGCAGCCGGGCGCGGTCGTGCGGGCCTGCCTCTACGCCCTCGGATCGATCGGGAGAGCGTCGACGGCGGCCCTGCCGGCGATCCGCGCGACGCTCGAGGACCCGGGCGCGGGCTGGGTCGCCGAGCGCGTCATCCAGGACATCGAGAAGGCGCCGCGCTGAGCCGCCGCGGGCCGGCGGGGAATCGGAAGGCGCGCCGGCCGGTTGGAAAGTCCGTGAGGGCGCGGCGGGTTCTTCGCGTGGTCCTCAGCCTCGCGGTCCTCGGGCGTTCGGCGGCGGCCTTCGGCGAGGTCCCGGCCGAGGCGTCGGCGGCGGAGATTCCGGCGCCGGCGCCCTGCGTCGAGGACTTCGAGCGCGGAGCGCTCGAAGCCGACGCGGACCCTCCCGAAGCGGCGGCGGTGGCGCCGGGCGAGTCGCTCAAAGAGCTCGGGGAGATCGCGCTCAAGGACACGACGACGATCCTGGGCGCGCCCCTGCACTGGACCGCGAAGAACTGGCTCGTCTTCGGCGGCGTGGCGGCCGGGATCGTCGCCGTCGGGTTCGCCTTCGACGTCCCGATGCGGAACAAGACCCAGGCCCACCAGACGCAGACGCTGGATGATCTGACGAAGGTCGTGGAGCCGTTCGGCGCGGGCTACTCCTGGGCGGTCATCGGGGCCTACGGGATCGCGGGCTGGGTGTTCCACGACCCCGAGGCGAAGAACATCTTCTTCGACAGCGTCATGGCGAGCCTGCTCGCTTCGGGCATCATCACCCCGACGCTGAAGTTCGTCATCGGGCGCGCGCGGCCGAGCCAGTCGGTCAGCAGCACCGACTTTCATCCCTTCGAGGGCAGCGACAACTCGTTCCCGTCCGGCCACGCCACGCAGGCCTTCGCCGTCGCGTCGGTGATCAGCGCGCACTCGGACCAGGTGTGGGTCAGCGTGGCGGCGTACACGGTCGCCGGGCTCGTGGGCTTCGCGCGCATTTACCACAACGCGCACTGGACGTCGGATGTGACCGCCGGCGCGGCGATCGGGACCTTCGTGGGGCGCGGCGTCGTCGCGCTCAACGACCGGCTGCGGAAGAAGGAGAGCCGGGTCACGATCGCGTTCGCGCCGCTCGTCACGGACAGGGTGCGCGGCGCGGGCGTCGTCGTCGGGTTCTAGGGGGCCGCCTCCACCGGCGGCACGTCGGCCCTCCCGCCGCGCGGGGCGGAAGCCGCCGCGGCGAGGACGAACGGCGCGAGCGCCGCGACGGCGCGGCGTGTCCCGGGGTCACTTCGGCGCATGCGAGGGGGCGACGGTTGCCGTCGTGCTAGATTACGCCGCCGATCGAGCCAGAACTTTTTCCGGCGCCGCTGGCCGCGCTCCGAGGAGAAATCCATGCGTCGTATCGTCGCCCGATCGTCCGTCCTCTTTTTCGCCGCGCTGCCGCTCCTGGCCGCGCCGGATTCCTTCGCTCCCGACGTGCCGGAGCCCGGCTCGGTCGAGGCAATCGCGAAGTTCACCACCGAGGCGCGTTTCGGCAACCCCTGGGTCGCGTACGTGCCCGACTCGCCGACGGTGCCGTCCCCGTCGAAGTACCTCGGCCACGTCGCCGGCGCGGCCGGCGAGCTCTCCCGCACGTCCCAGATCTACGGCTACTTCCGCGCGCTCGCGAAGGCGAGCCCGCGCGTGAAGGTCGACGTGATCGGCACGACCGAGGAGGGCCGCGAGATCCTGCTCGTCGCCATTGCCGACGAAGAGGGCCTCCGCGATCTCGAGAAGCACAAGCGGGCGAGCGCGGCGCTCGCCGATCCGCGCACGACGACGCCCGAGCAGGCCGAGAAGATCATCGAGACCGCGCTGCCCATCTACTACTTCAACGCGGGCCTCCACTCGCCCGAGACCGGCAGCCCGGAGATGGTCATGGAGCTGGCGTATCGCCTCGCCGTCTCCAACCAGCCGATGATCGAGCGCATCCGCAGGAACGTCATCGTCCTCATCAACCCGGTCGCCGAGCCCGACGGCCGCGACAAGATGGTCGACTGGTTCTACCGCTACCTCAAGGGCAAGACCGACTACGAGAACCTGCCCGAGATGTCGCCGCCCTACTGGGGCTACTACGTCTACCACGACAACAATCGCGACACGCACCAGACGGCCTTGCAGCTGACCAAGGCCGTGCACCGGATGTTCTACGAGTACCACCCGGTCGTCGTGCACGACCTCCACGAGTCGATCCCGCTGCTCCACACCTGGAACGGCACCGGACCCTACAACGCGCACCTCGACCCGATCGCGATCAACGAGTGGCTCGAGACCTCGTTCCACGAGGTCCAGGCCCTGACCGCGCTCGGGATGCCGGGCGTCTGGACGTGGGGCTACGGCGAGTCCTGGGGCCTGCACTTCCTCGACTCGGTCGCGTCCAACCACAACGCCCTCGGCCGCGGCTACGAGACCTTCGGCAACCACACGGCCGAGACCGTGGAGCGGACGCTCCGCCCGTCGCACACCTACGTGGACAAGCCGGTGACCGACCGCGAGTGGTACCGCGCGTGGCCGCCGGAGAAGAAGTTCGTCTGGTCCCTGCGCGACAACACCAACTACATGGAGTCGGGCTGCCTCTCGATTCTCGACTGGGCGTCGAAGAACTCCAAGGAGGTCCTCCGCAACTTCTACCGGAAGAGCCGGAATTCGTGGCAGGCCGGCGTGCAGGGCAACCCGTACGCCTTCGTCATCCCGCAGAGCCAGGGCGACCCGCGGCGCGTGGCGCAGATGGTCGAGATCCTGCGCGGGCATCGGATCGAGGTCGCCCGCCTGACGGCGCCCGTGGCGGTCAAGGAGGGCTCGTTCGCGAAAGGCGACTTCCTCGTGCGCCTCGATCAGCCGTACCGCAACTACGCCGTCGACCTGCTCGAGCCGCAGAAGTTCCCGACGGATTCGCCCTACCAGCCCTACGACGACATCTCGTGGGCGCTGCCGGTCCACTACGGCCTCGAGGCAACCCGGATCGACGACGCGAAGATCGTCTCGGCTCCCGCGGCCCCGATGACGGCGGCGCCGTCGGTCGTCGGCCGCGTTTCCGGATCCGGGCCGGTCTTCCTGCTCAAGGACACGGGCCAGGAAGCCCTGCTCGCGGCGCGCTTCCGCCTCGCGAAGTTCGACGTCTCCATCGCGGAGAAGCCTTTCACCGTGGGCCACGCCCAGTACCCGGCGGGCTCGTGGATCCTCCCGGCGCAGGCGGACCTCGCTTCGGCGCTCTCGGAAGTCGCCGGGGAACTCGGCCTCGACTTCGAGAGCGCGGCCGCGGCGCCTTCGGTGGCGGCGCACGCGTCGCCGATTCCGCGGATCGCCCTCTGGCACCTCTGGTCGGACACGCAGGCGACCGGGTGGCTGCGCCTCGCGCTCGACCAGGAGAAGATTCCGTACGCCTACATCCGCGACGAGGACGTCCGCGCCGGACACCTGCACGAGAAGTACGACATCCTGCTCTACGGCGACAACGAGGAGAGCTGGAAGGCGCAGGTCCAGGGCATCGACACCCGGTGGGGCCCGATGCCGTACACCAAGACGGCGCAGTTCCCGAGCCACGGCGTTCCCGACGCGTCCGACGACATCACGGGTGGGATCGGCTGGGGCGGCATGGCGAACCTCCAGGAGTTCTTGAGCTCGGGCGGCCTGATGATCACGCTCGGCAACGGATCCGCGCTGCCTCTGGAGGGTGGCCTCGTGCGCGGCGTCTCGACGCGCGGGAGCTCCGCCTGGACGCCCGGCGTGGAGCTGAAGGTCAAGTTCGAGCGGCCCGACCATCCGCTGGCGTACGGGTACCCGGTCGAGACTTCGGCGTTCCGGACGGACCTGTCGACCTACTCGGTCCGGCCCGCGCAGCGGCGCTTCGTCGTCCTGCAGTGGGGAACGCGGCCGACCAAGGAGGAGCGCGAGTTCCGCGAGGGCTCCGACAAGAGCGCCGAGCCCGCCGGCAAGGGCGGCGATGGCAAAGGCGACGGCTCGATGGTGGTCTCGGGCGGCGCCCGGAAGCTCGAGAACCTGGAAGGCTACCCGGCGATCCTCGAAGTGCCGTCGGGCAAGGGCCGGGTCATCGCGTTCAACTTCAGCCCGATGCACCGCGACCTGAATCACTCCGACTATCGATTCCTGTGGAACGGGATCCTGAACTGGAGCGGGCTCCCGCCGAGCGTGCTCGGACCTTGAGCGGTCCGCTGCGCGGACCGACGGACGGGAGAGGGAACGATCCTGCCGGGCCGTCCTCCGCGCCAGGGCGATGGGGCTACGGACGAGAAGAACGCCGCCGCGCCACGACGCGGGCGGCGAGCAGCACGACGAGGATGGCCGCGTAGATCGCGGGCTCCCGGACGTCCTTCTTCACGCGCCACCAGAAGTGCACGGCGGCGAGCGCCGCCGCGGGGTAGACGAGGCGGTGGAGCCGCTTCCAGGCCGGGAAGCCGAGCCGGCGCACGGAGGCGGCGGTCGACGTCAGCGCGAGCGGCGTCAGCAGGAGCAGCGCCGCGGCCCCGACGAAAATGAACGGACGCTTCGACACGTCCTGGAGGATCGCCGGGCCGCGCAGCCCCTGGTCGAGGACCGCGTACGTGGCGAAGTGCAGGGCGGCGTAGAAGAACGCGAAGAGCCCGAGCATGCGGCGCAGCCCCACGGCCCAGGTCCACCCGAAGATCTCGCGCGCCGGGCTGCACGCGAGCGACGCGACGAGCAGCGTCAGCGCGGTCAGCCCCAGCCGGTTGAGCGCCTCGGCGACCGGGTTGGCCCCGAGCCCGCCGCGGGCGGCGAGCAGCGGGATCGCGGCGAGGGGGGCGAGCGCGCCGGTGAAGACGGCCGGCTTCAGCCACGGGCGCCGGGCCGGAGGCGTTCGGATCGCCGCGACGCTGCTCAGAAGTTCCGCCGAAGGTCCATGCCGGCGTAGAGGCTCGCGACCTGCTCGGCGTAGCCGTTGAACGGAAGCGTCGGCCGGCGCTCGAGCTCTCCGATGCGGCGCTCGGTCGCCTGGCTCCAGCGCGGGTGGTCGACGGCCGGGTTCACGTTCGCGTAGAAACCGTACTCGTCGGGCGCGGCCTCGTTCCACGCCGTGCGCGGCTGCTCGCGCGTGAGCGTCACGCGGACGATCGACTTGATCCCCTTGAAGCCGTACTTCCACGGCACCACGAGGCGCAGCGGCGCCCCGTTCTGGTTCGGGAGCGGCCGCCCGTAGATGCCGGCCGCGAGGATCGTCAGGGGGTGGAGCGCTTCGTCCAGGCGCAGGCCCTCGACGTACGGCCAGTCGAGGACGTGGCGGCGCTGTCCGGGCATCTGCGCGGGGTCGAGCAGCGTCGTGAAGGCGACGAAGCGCGCCGCCGAGGTCGGCTCGGCGCGGCGGATCAGGTCGCCGAGCGGGAAACCGTCCCAGGGAACGACCATCGACCAGGCTTCGACGCAGCGCATCCGGTAGACGCGCTCCTCGAGGGGAAAGGCCTCGAGCAGCGCGTCGATGTCGAGCGTCTGCGGGCGGCGGACCTCGCCGTCGATCGTGACGGTCCACGGCCGCGTTCGGAGCGTGCCCGAGAGGCGTGAGGGGTCGTCCTTGTCGATGCCGAACTCGTAGAAGTTGTTGTACGTCGTGATGGCGCCGATCGGAGTCCGGGCCTCGTCCGTGCCGAACGGCCCCGGCCGGACGGCGGGCAACGCGTCCGCGCTCGATCCGGCGATGCTTCGCCCGCGGGCGCCTCCCGTCAGCCACACGAGGCCGCCGCCCACGCCCGTCGCGGTCGCCGCGAAATAGAGCGAATTCCGGATCCACCGGCGGCGGTCGAGATAGGCCGACTCCGGCGTGATCTCCGAAGCGGGCGGCGGCGGACCGGTCGGCTTCACGGCACTCCTTCGATGGCGGCGAACAGCCGGAGGATACGCGGCATTCCGGCCCGCCGGCGCCGGCCGCGGCGCGGAATGCCCCGGCTCGCGCGATCCGTTAGAGTGCCCGGGGAGGCTCGACATGCAGAAACGTCCCGGTCTCGCCGTCCTGGTCCTGGCCGCTGCCGCGCCCGCGTTCGGCGCCGAGATCCACGGCACCGTCAGCGAGAACGGCAAGCCGCTGCCCCAGGGCGTGGCCCTCGCGCTCGACTGCGCCGGCGCCTCAGGGAAAGCCACGACCGACAACTTCGGGTCTTACAGCCTCAAGGTCGCGGCCACCGGAGAGTGCAGACTCTCCATCGCTTACAAGGGCGCATCCGGGGCGACGACGGTGACCGTGTTCGACAAACCGAGCCGCTACGATCTCGCGGTCTCGGCCGAAGGCGGCAAGCTCGTGGTGACGAGGAAGTGACGGGGGAGGCGCCGGCGCCTCGTCCGCCCCGGGACGGCTGGGACAAGGCGGCGATCGTCCTGCAGCCGGTGGGGGGACTCCTGACGGCGATCGCCGTCGCGGTGCTCGGCTTCTGGACGTCGAGCTGGCTGCGGGACCGCGAAGCGCGCGAGGCCGCGCTGCGCGAGCGGATGCAGACGAGCGAGACCAACGCCCGACTCTACTCGGAGCTGACGAGCCGGCGCGAGGAGTCCGAGAGCGCCCTGCGCAAGGACATGTTCACGTCGATCATCACCTCGTTTCTGGGCGGCGGCGCGGGGAACCTCGAGCAGAAAGTCCTGAACCTCGAGCTCCTGGTCTACAACTTCCACGAGTCGCTGAACCTGAAGCCCCTGTTCCTGCACCTGGCCCGGCAGGTGCGCGAGAGCCCTCAGCGGCAGGAGTACCTGTCCCGTCTCAACCGCGTCGCCGAGGAAGTGTCCAAGAAGCAGATGCTGGTCATCGAGGAGGGCGGCGCGACGTTCGACGCGGCGGTCGACGGCAAGGAGCTCGCCCTCGTGGGCCCCGACGGCGTCTCGCGGGTGCCGTTTCTCTCGCGGGACCTGGTGGTGGACGGGCTCGCGCGCAACTTCAAGCTCGAGGTGCTCGACTTCGACAAGGCCAACGAGCAGGTCGAGCTCCGCGTCACCGTGCGCACGGCCGAGCCCTCCGGCGCCGAAACGATCTCGACCGAGTTCTGGCTCGGCCACTTCGATTTTCCGATGATCGACAACACGCGCCTGCCGCACGACCAGCGCCTCGCCGTCGTCCTGAACGCGCTCGACCCGGCGACCGCGCGGGCGGACCTCACGCTCGCGTACTTCCCGGGCAAGTACGCGGGGCTGCGCGAGAAGCCGTACTACGAGGAAGTCCTCGCCAAGCTCCTCGCGGCCAGCGCCGCGTCGCCGACGCCGACCGCGAAACGCTGATCCCCGCACCCCGACCCTCTCCCCGGGAAGGGAGCGGGGATTCGATCGCGCGGCGGCCGTTTCAGGCGCGCGGGAAGGTCGCGATCCAGAAGACCGCGACCGCCAGCATCACGAAGGCGACCGCGACGAGGCCCACCCGCGCGGCGTGGATCTTGAAGCGCTGGGAGAGGGCGGTCAGCAGCAGGACCGTGGCGAGCACGACGGTGATCCGCACGTAGTCGTCGCCGGTCTCGCGGCTCCTGACGCCGCGTTCGTACTGCTCTCGGGCGCGCTGCCCGATCTCGCGCGCCTTCTCGAGCCGCTCGCTCCGGAACTCGGGCATGAAGGCCGGGCCGAGCGGCGCGCTCGGGTTGCGCAGCGGGTCGGTCTTGATCCAGGACTGGAAGGCGATTTCGTACTCGGGGCGGAACCGCCGCTCCAGCAGCGCGGCATAGTCGCGCTCCCCGGCGCGGGTCGCCTGGACCCAGGACATCAGGGCGATGACGTCGTAGAGGTGATCCTGGCCCGCGAGGGTCTTCTGCTCCTGGGCCTCCTCCGTCAGCTGCGCCGCGCGCGCGTACGCCGCCGCGCTCGCCGCGTCCCACTTGGCCGCCTGATAGCCGCTCCAGGCCGTCAGGACGGCCACGGCGGCGAGGACGATCGCCTCGACCAGCTCCAGCCACTCCGCGCGGCCGTGCGGTCCGCCGTGATGTCCTTGTTCGTGGATCCGGTGCGCGAACTCGACGTTCGACGTGGCCTCGGGCATCGACTCCTCCGCTCGAAATCGCGGAGGAGGATATCGCGCCCCGCTACGGAACGACGTGAACGACGCCGAGCATGCCCTCGTGCTGGTTCGCGTTTCCGCAAGCCGTGTTCTTGCAGGCGAAGCCGAAGTCGGCGGGACCGTCGGTCGGAATCGTGATCGTGTAGGTGGCCGACTGGCCGGGAAGGAGGGTCGTGTCGGGGACGCCGAGAGCGACGAGTCCCGTGTTCAGCTCGTGGGGCTGTGTCTGGTCGCCGCCGCCCGAATCGACGTTGCGGATCGTGAGCTGGTAGGTGCACCCCTCGTGGAGGGTGATGCCATTCCGACCAAGACCCATCGGGTCGGGATTCTCGACGCGATAGGCGCAGTTGCCTTGCTGGCAGGGCGTGTCGACGGAGCACCAGTCCCATTGCCAGGAAAAAACGCGCAGCCCCAGTTGTGTCGGCCCGGACGGCGTC
>DATJPZ010000137.1:0-2544 GCA_035506175.1 Thermoanaerobaculia bacterium
GTCGCCGACGCGCTCGACCCCGGCGACCACCCCGTCGGTCAGCGCGCCCTTGCGGAAGTGCCCCTCCATGACCGCCGTCACTTCCTTCCAGAACTCGTCGCCGCACTTCTCGTGGATCGCGACGTCGCCGAGGATCCGGAAGCGCCGCCCGCGCGGCGCGATGTAGAGGAGCACGCCGTTGCGGTGAGCGGTCTTCTCCATGCCGAGCAGGTGAAAGCGCCGCAGAGCCCGTTCTTCGAGGTCTTTCGGGACGTGGCGCGTGACGTGGACGCGGATCTCGCCGGAAGTCTTCTTCTCGGCCGCGGCGATCGCGGCGACGATTCGATCCGAGTCGAACTTCGAGAAGAGGCTCGCCATGCTCACCAACTCCCCGAGGCGCCGCCGCCCCCGAAACCGCCGCCGCCGCCCGAAAAACCGCCACCGCCACCGCCGAAGCCACCGCCACCGCCGAAGCCACCTCCGGAGAATCCCCCGAAACCGCCGCCGCCCCACCCGCCCCACCAGCCTCCGCCGCCGTGGCTCCGGAATCGGTTGCGCCGCAGAAGGATCGGGAGGATGACGAAGATGCCGAAGACGATCACCATCGCGAGGCAGTTGCCGATCTGGTCGCTGTTGCCCCGGCGACCCTCGTCCACGGTGCGGCCGGTTCCCTTGTACTCGCCCTTGACCGCCGCCATCATCGCGCTCGCGCCCGCCGTCACGCCCGCGGCGAAGTCGCCCTGGCGGAAGCGCGGCACGATCTCGCCGTCGATGATGCGTTTGGCCGTGAGATCCGGGAGCGGCCCCTCGAGCCCGTAGCCGACCTCGATCCGCACCTTGCGATCTTCGGTGAAGACGAAGAGGACCGCGCCGTTGTCCTCCTTCTTCTGCCCGGCGCCCCACTTCTGGGCGGCGCGCACGGTGAAGTCCTCGAGCGCGAAACCCTCCGGGACCTTCCGGTCGACCCAGACGAGGATCTGGTCCGACGTGTCCTTCTCGAACTGCTCGAGGCGGGCGTTCAGGGCCTCCGCCTGGCCGGGCCCGAAGACGCCGGCGCGGTCGGTGACGTAGCGCTGCGGCTTTTCCGGGACGAGCTCGTCGTAGCGATCCGCCCGCGCGGGGCTCGACAGGGTGACCGCGAATGCGGCCAGAAGCACCGCTTGCAGCGGGCGCCTGACGACGCGCAGAGCTCTACTCGGTTTGGAGCTCACGGCTCCCGGCTTACGGCTTTCGGCTCACGATCAGTGCGCGGGCGCGGCCGTCGGCGCCGCGTTGCCGAAGTTGAACTGGACCTTCGGCGCCTGCTCCGCCCCCGGCGTCGTGGCCTTGAAGTACGGCTTCTCCTTGAAGCCGAGAACGCCGGCGATCAGGTTCGTCGGGAACCTCTTCAGCACGGTGTTGTAAGCCTGCGCCGAGTCGTTGAAGCGTCCGCGGGCGACCGTGATGCGGTTCTCGGTGCCCTCGAGCTGCGCCTGGAGGTCGAGGAAGTTCTGGTTCGCTTTCAGCTCCGGATAGCGCTCGGACACGACGAGCAGCCGCTGCAGCGCCGACCCGAGCTGGTCCTGGGCCTGCTGGTATTTCGCGAGCGACTCGGCGTCGGCGGGCGCCTTGCCCGGCGTGATCGTCGCGCGCCCGACCGAGGCCCGCGCCTCGGTGACGGCCGTCAGCGTTTCCTTCTCGAAGTTGGCCGCGCCCTGCACCGTCTGGACGAGATTCGGAATCAGGTCCGCGCGCCGCTGATACTGGTTCTCGACCTCGGACCACTGCTTGTCGACGTCCTGGCCGAGCGTCACGAGCTTGTTGTAGGTCCCCGCGAACGACAGGCCCGCGATCACCACCACGATCACCAGGATCCCGAGACACCCCAGCGCGAGTTTGCCCATGAAGCTCCTCCTCGAGTGAAACGGTTGGGGTGGGAAGTCTACAGGAAGGCGGCGGGGGGTGCCGTCTAATCGCCGGCGCCGAGGAGGGCCAGCACCCGGGCGGGCAGGAGCGCGCGCAGCGCGGCCGGGCCGGACCCTTCCCAGGAGAGGCGCGCGACCGACGCCTTCTTCATCGGGATCGAGAAGCCCGGCTTTCCGAAGACCAGCCGTCCGAGCAGGGCGCCGAGATGGGGCTCATGGCCGACCAGGAGAACGGCATCGGCCTTCTCGCTCCGGACCTCCGCGAGGATCTCCTCCGGGTCGCTGTCGGGCTCGAGCGACGACGTCTCGCGCAGATGCGACGAGAGCTTCAGCGCCCGCGCAACCGGCTCCGCCGTCTGGCGGGCGCGCGCGAACGGCGAGGTCAGGACGAGCGTGATTCCGGTCTCGAGCGCGGCCAGTCCCCGCGCGACCTCGCGGGCGCGCTTGTGGCCATCCTCGGTAAGCGTCCGGTCGGCGTCGCGGCCCGAGGAGGATCGATCCTCGGCCGCGGCGTGGCGCAGGAGCCAGATCTCCATCGCCTCTCAGTCTAGCGCGGGTGCGACTGGTATTCTTGCCGGCCATGACCCTGGCAGCCGGCGAACAGCTCGGTCCCTACGAGATCATCGCGCCGCTCGGCAAGGGCGGGATGGGCGAGGTGTAC
>DATJPZ010000138.1:0-5232 GCA_035506175.1 Thermoanaerobaculia bacterium
CGGCAAACGCGCATCGAAACTCGCGGCGTAGTCGGCCGGATGTTGATCCGGCGGCGTCGAGAGAACGAGCGCCTGGGGCGATTGCTGCAGCAGCTCCTTCCAGCTCGCGACGGTCCGAATCCCGAACAGTTGCTCCGACTGGGCGTTGCGATCGGCGCGGACGTCGAAGCCGATGACCTCGTGCCCCAGGGCCTTGAGGTCCCGGACCCGGCGCTTTCCCATCGATCCCAGGCCGACGACGCCAAACTTCATCAGACCTCGATCCGATGGACGACGCCGTCGCGTTCGTATTCGAGCTGTGCCTTCTCGCGCGTTCTCTCCCAGAACACTTCCGTCAGCGACGCGTTGATCGCCACGAGGTCGGGTCGGCGCCGCAGCAGCGCCACGATCGCCTCGACGCCGAAGACCTCGCCCGGCACGTAGAGCTCGCGAAAAAGGGCGCGGAAGAACTCGAGGTCCTCGGGGTAGTCGAGGGTGAGCCGAGCCGTCTCGTGCCGGTGCGCGTCCGACTCGACGCCGATCACCGCGTGACGGCACAACCCCGTCCGCGTGAGGTAGTACATGAAACCGGTGTCGTTCTGCTCCGTCCGGCAGTGCCGCCGGACGTCCGCGAGCGCGCTCGCGCGGATGGCCTTGCCGGCGAGCCCGAGCGGCAATCCCTCGACCGAGACGATCCCCAACGACTCGTCGGCGAGCAGGGTCTCGAGGGCCCGGTCGAGATACGTGGGATCGACGCAGGGGTCGTCGCCATCGGCCTCAACCAGGGCGTCAAAACGAAACACGTCAGCCGCAGCCCCGAGACGGTCGAGCACGTTGTCCCGGCTGCCCCGAAAGACCCGTGCGCCGAGACCTTCGACGACACCGACGAGCGCGTCGTCGCTGCGGTCCCGAGTGGTGCAGACGACGACCCGATCACGCGAAAGATGGCGGCTCGACGCGAGTCGGTCGATCAGGTGCGCGATGACGGGCCGACCTTCGACCGGCAACAGCGCCTTCCCGGGGAGCCTCTCGGATCCGAGCCGCACCGGCACGACCGCGCCGATCCTCACGGTCGGGGCCCTCCGTCGGAAAGGCAGCAATCGAGCTGCGGGGCCGAGGGGTTCAGCCGGCCGCAGACCGCCTGCCGGCAGCGGTTGAACGGGCGGAAGACCGGCTTGACGGCTTCCCCCGTGAATCGCGGTCCTGGCGCTTCGTCGATCGCGCGGCGAACCCGCCGCATCCCTTCCCGGACCGCGTCGAAAGTCCGCGCCAGCTCTTCGTCTCCATGCGAGTAGGTGATGCTGATCCAGGGGATGACGACGCCGTGCGAAATGACCTCCTCGTGGAACGCGGTGTGGAGCTCGGGCCAGTACTCGCCGGTTCGTCGCGTGCAGAGGATGTGCGGATTACAGTCGAATCCCGTCACCCGCACGTGGTCGGCGACTCCTTCCGCGGCGGCCAGCGACCGGAAGCCCTCCACGAGGCGCCCGCCGATGGTGTCGATGTGGCGATTGATGTCTACCCGGAGGCACTCTTCGAGCGTCGCGCGGCAGGCCGCCAGCCCCGTCGTCTCCGGACCGTGCGTCTGGGAAAGCAGGAAGACGCGCCGACGATCGTGGCGCAGGCCGCCGAGCTCCATCAGGTCCCGCTTGCCGGCGAGCAGCGAGAAGGAGTACCCGTTGCTCATCGCCTTGCCGTAGGTTGCGAGGTCGGGATAAACCCCCCACCTGTGATGGGCGCCGCGGATGTCGAAGCGCATGCCGGAGATCATCTCGTCGAAGATGAGGACCGCCCCTTCCCGCTGCGTGATGGCCCGGAGTCCCTCCAGGAAGCCCGCCGCCGGCGCGTCGCTCTTGACCGGCTCCAGGATCAGGGCGGCGATCTTCCCGGGATGCTCGGCAAAGAGCGCCTCGACGCTTCCGAGGTCGTTGTAGGAGAAGCGCAGGGTATGGCGATACGCCTCGTCCGGGATGCCTCCATTGGCCGGAGTCGTCCCGATGAACCAGTCGTGAATGCTGAAGAAGGGATGCTCGGCGCAATACGCCACGTAGGGCCGACCCGTGTACGCCCGGGCGAGCTTGACCGCAGCCGTCGTGACGTCCGACCCGTTCTTGGCAAACTTCACCATCTCGGCGACCGGCAGCAGGTCCACGAGGAACTCGGCGAGTTCGCACTCGGCCACGCCCGGCCGGGTGTAGTGGACCCCCTTGTCGATCTGTGCCTTCACGGCCTCGTCGACCGCCGGATAGGCATGCCCGAGAATGACGGCGCGAACGCCCATCGCCCAATCCAGAAACCGATTTCCATCGGGGTCCCAGAAATAGGCGCCGCGGGCGCCGGCCACGATCTGGGGCGAGAGGAAAGGGAACTGGTCCCGCCCGCGACTGTAGGTGTGGCTGCCGCCCGGAACGAGAGACTCGAACCTCTCGGCCATGGCCCGGCCTTTGTCGAACTTCCCCACGGGGCCCATCGTCAGCGCGCCCTGAGCCCGCTCGCACGGCGCGAACGGGAACCCTCGGCCTCCAGCCGTTCGGCGGAGTCTCGGGCCAGGCGCTTCGCCTCGAGCGCCACCCTCAGAGTGGCGCGCGCCTGAGCCACCGGGTTCGGCGTCGGTCGTCCCTCGGCGACACACTCGAGGAAGGAGCGCAGCTCGGCAACGTACATGTCGTTGATCTCCCAACCGTCGATGAGGGCGTGACGCTCGGGCGCTTCGCCGCCGCCTCGAGCGCACAGGACCTCCGGGACCCCGAACAGCCACGAGAGAGTCCCCAGCGCCCCGACGATCGTGCACCCCCGCCGGTAGTCGCGTTGGACGAAGTTGAGGTGCGTGCTCGACAGGACCCCGGTATCGTGCAGGACGAGGATCTCGGCGACCCCCTCGACCTCGAGGCCGATCGAGGCGGCCGGCCGCGTCGCCGCCGCGAGGACGGCGCCCGGGCCGAAATACCACAGGGCCAGATCGATTTCGTGGATGCAGTCGAGGATCACACCGCCGCCCCGCGAGGCCGAGGCGCTGTAGCTCGCCCGGTAGTCCGAGCCCGGCCGCCAATCCGGCAGGTACGAACCCGTGTGGATCCTGGCCGCGATGACTTCGCCGATCGCCCCGCGCTCGATCAGCTCCCTGACCTTCGCCGGCCCGGGGTGGAACCGCATGTTGCAGCCGACCATCGAGATGAGACGGCGGCTTTCGACCTCGTCGCCCAGAACTTCGAGGCCCTCATCCGTGTCCGAAACGGGCTTTTCGATGAAGAGGTGGCAGCCCCGCCGCGCCGCCTCCAAAGCCAGCCCGGCGTGTTGGTCCGTCGGGGCGGTGACGAAAACGACGTTGGGCCGCGAGTCCCAGACTTCCTCGAGCCGAGCGCAGACCCGCGACCCCGGGAAGACGTCCAGAGAGGAACGCGCGTCCGAGGCGGGCTCAAAAAGCACGAGATCCTTCTGCCCGAGGTCACGCAGGTTTCGGGCATGCCGGCGACCGATGGACCCCATACCCAGCACGGCGATGCGCATCGTCAGCGGCCCAGGCCTCTAGCCACCTTGGTGACGGCGGTGACGACGTCGTCGACGTCCTTCTCCGTCATGGCCGGGAACATCGGCAGGGACAGCATCTCTTCATAGGCCGCCTCGGCGGCCGGGCAGAGACCGGGCCCGGTCCCGAACCTCTCGCGATAGTAAGGATGAAGATGCACGGGCATGTAATGCACGTTGACACCGATTCCCTCGGCGCGCAGCGCGCGGTAGGCGGCGCCCCGGTCCAGGCAGCGCGCGTCGAGGCGGACGACGTAGAGGTGATACGCGTGCTCCACCCCGGGCCGTACCCCGATCGGATGGACTCCGCGCAGGCCGTCGAGCGCCCCGTCGTAGCGCCGCGCGATCTCACGTCTCCGCCGCAGCCCGTCGGGAAGCTTATGCAGCTGGCTCATCCCGAGAGCGCACTGGAAATCCGTCAGCCGGTAGTTGTAGCCGAGAGAGACCATGTTGTATTGCCAGGAGCCACGGGTCTCGCGCTCCCGGTGATCCGAGTCGATTCCGTGGTTTCGGAATCGGCGAAGCGCCGACGCCTTCTCGCCGGAGGCCGTCGTCACGACGCCTCCCTCTCCCGTCGTGATGTGCTTGACGGGGTGCAGGCTGAACGCGGTCAGGTCGGCGATCCGGCCCACCGGAACTCCTGCCTCCCGGGCACCGAGGGCATGGCAGCCGTCCGCGGCGAGGGCAAGACCCCGGGCGTCGGCGATCGCCCGGAGCCGCGCGTAGTCGCACGGCTGGCCGGCGTAGTCGACCGCGATGATCGCCCGCGTACGCGGCGTAATTCGAGCCTCGACGGAAACCGGGTCGAGCAGCAGGGTCATCGGGTCGACATCGGCGAAAACCGGCTTCGCCCCCTGGTAGACCACGCAATTCGCCGTCGCCGCGAACGTCAGGGCCGGAACGATGACTTCGTCCCCCGGCCCGACACCCAGCACCGCCGCGATCGCGTGAAGAGCCGCGGTTCCATTGCTGACGGCCACGGCGTGCGGCGCCCCGACCGTCTCGGCGAAGCGTCGCTCGAACTCGGCGACGCGCGGCCCGGTCGTCAGGTAATCGGAGCGCAGCGCCTCGACGACGGCGGCCACGTCGGCGTCGTCGATGGACTGCCGGCCGTACGGGAGCAGCGTGGCCCGGACGGGCCGGCCGCCGTCGACGGCCAGTCGCTCAGCGGACCGCGCCACTGACATCGGCCACCATTTCCCGAATCTCGTCGGCGCTCAGCGAACATTCGTTGGAATCGCTCGAGTACCGGAACCCGTCCGCCAGAGCGCGGCCGCGAGCGGCGATCCCGTCGGCGCCGAGGGGCGCCGGCGGTCGGATCACGTACATTTCGTCGAGCTCGACGGCGCCCCGCGCCTCGTCCTCGGAGATGAGGACCTCGTGCAGCTTTTCGCCGGGGCGAATCCCGATGATGTCGACGCGGCACTCGGGCGTCGCGGCTTCCACCACGCTCATGATGTTGGTGCTCGGGATCTTCGGAACGAAGACCTCTCCGCCCTCCATCGTCTCGACGGCCCGGATGACGAAGCGCACGCCCTGCTCGAGAGTGATCCAGAAGCGGGTCATCCGCGAATCGGTCACGGTGACACGGCCGTTGGAGCGCTGGGAAAGGAACAATGGGATGACGCTCCCCCGGCTCCCGACGACGTTCCCGTATCGCACGCAGCTGAACTTCGTCGGTCCCGAGCCCCGGTAGGCGTTCGCCTGCACGAAGAGCTTCTCCGCCAC
>DATJPZ010000139.1:0-20928 GCA_035506175.1 Thermoanaerobaculia bacterium
GCACCTGGAGCGACACGAAGTTCGCGGAACCGGACAGGTCCCAGAGCAGGTTGCGGAACCCTCGGAGCGAGCTGTCCGCCGACGGGTGGATGACGCGCGACAGCGCGTCTTCGCCGCGTCGGCCGGCGTACTCGGGTGACAGAAAAACATAGGACAGGAACCCGCTCGCGTTGACGCCGGCCTGGATCAGGTATTCCGGCTCGGCCGACTCGAGGAGCAGATAGGTCGTCTCCTCGGGCCGGGACCGCTGGCCTTCGACGGCCCGCCAGAGGCGGTCGCGCTTGGGCACCCAGGGCGCCAGCGGGATGAAATCGAGCGACACGGCGGCCCCGCGCGGGGACGCCGCCAGAGCCTGCCCGATTTCCCGGACGCGCCGGCCGCCGTCGGGGACCGTGAGGTACCCGGCGCCCGCGCCGCCGTGGCCCGGATCGGTGAGGACGGCGCCGGCCGCGACGATCGTGCCGGCGCGGTCGGTCTCGATGAACACCTCGCGCAGCGCCGGCCGCGGCGGGTCGGCGGCGATCGTGGTTTCGGCCTGCCCCTGCCAGCGCCCGGTCAGGTCCATCGTCCACGGCTCCGGCGTCGCCACGGCGGCCGGGACGTCCGCCTCGGACGAGATGGAGGCGCCGCGGCTGAAGACCAGGACGGCGGCGATGATCGCCGCGGCGAGACCGGCCAGTGTCCAGACGAACGGCCGCGGCAGGGAGCGCAGAAGCTGCCGGTAGTTCGGTCCGAGCGGCGGCGGCGGCTCGCCGGCGCCCGAACGCTCGATCGTCTTGTGGCACTTCAGACACCGGGCCGACGGGATCTGCGTGAAACCGCAGTGGGGACACGTGACCCAGGCCATGGAACAAGTGTAGCCGGGAGAGGCGGGATTAGGGATGCCCGATGCGGGAGGCGAGATCGGACGCCGTGTTGGCGGTCACATCGCGTCCCGTGTCGTCCCGCCCGTCTGCCGCTAGATCTCCTGGAAGAAGAAGCGGTCGAGCGGCGCCATCCGCTCGGCGAGCTGCCCGGGCTCGGGATCCATGAGCCAGAGCGCCGCCCGGATCGAAGACGCGAGCGAGTTGCCGTCCTGCGGCGTGAAGCAGAAGCCGAGAATCTCGCGCTCGCCTTTGACGGCCAGCGTCGGCGTCGAGATCACCGCCTGCGAGAGGATGCGGCCGTAGTAACCGTGGTCGCGGCCGAACGAGAAAATCTGGTTCGCCGACCGGCGTTCGGTCAGCGCGATCCGGCGGTTGGAGCGGAGGCGAGCGAGGACCTTCTCCTTCGTGGTCGGCTCCGACACTTCCATGTCGAACCAGAGCGAGTGCATGTACTGGGTGTTCAGCTTCATGGCCGAGGAGAAGATCGGCGGCTGCCAGCCGATCGTCGACAGGAGCGCCGACGCGTCGCGGGCGTGGTGCGTCCCGAACTCGGGGTCGTCGTGCTTGCCGGCCGAGGGCGCCGGGGCGAACCCCGAGTCCTGCGAGACGTCGTTGGCTCGGCGCATGCAGACGAAGCGGCCCTTCGTCAGGATGCGGTTGCCGGCGTCGCCCGTTCCCAGCGTCTTGATGAGGCAGGCAATGTTGTGCGTGTTGCACGACACGATCTGGAGGAAGCGGTCCTGCCCGGGCACCAGGGCCTCGTCGTTGATGCCCATCGCGTACATCTTCCCGAAGCCGAACTCGCTGCCCTGGGCGAGGAACCCCCTGGGGCCGCTGATCTTTTCGTAGACCTTCTTGTTCTCGTTGCCGGCCGGCGTGCAGTCGATGACGACCGTGGCGCGCTCCAGCGCGGCCTGCGCGTCCTGCGAGACCTTGTGGCCGAGGGCCTCGAAGTCGGCGACCTTGTCGTGGTCGACGGCCAGGCGCGCGCCGCGCTCGATCAGGTGGTTGACCTTGGCCCGCTCGGTGGTCATGGGCGTGCGCTTGTGGAAGGTCACCTCGTCGACGCCCAGGTGCTTGCCGAAGTCGGCGAAGAGGCCGATCAGCGGCTCGCCGATGGTTCCGGTGCCGACGACGTGGACGATCTTCTTCATCGGGGTCTCCTGTCGTTTGCGAGGCGGCGCGTGCGTGCGAGACGGCCGGAAGGATACGATGAGACGGTCGTTTCGCCAACGGGGAGGTTGCGGCGGTGTCGGGAAGGCTTCGGTCGGTGCAGTTTCGGGGTCCCGCCGGCGCGCTGGAGGGGTTGTGGAAGGACGCCGCCGTCCAACCGCGCGGCGCGGCGGTGTTCGGGCACCCGCATCCGCTCCACGGCGGCACGATGCACAACAGAGTCGTCTATCGCGCCGTCCAGGCGTTGACCGCCGCCGGATACGCGACGCTGCGGTTCAATTTCCGCGGGGTCGGCCTGTCGGAGGGGCGCCACGACGGCGGGCGCGGGGAGACCGGGGACTATCGCGCCGCGCTCGACCGGGCCGCGGCCGAAGCCGGAGAGCCCCTCGTGGCGGGAGGGTTTTCCTTCGGGGCCGCGGTCGCTCTGCGGGCGATCGCGGGTGACGCGCGGGTCGTTGCGGCGATCGCCCTCGGGCTCCCCCTCGCGACCGAATCGGGCCGGCTCGTGCCGCGCCCCACGGTGCCCACGCTCTACGCCGTCGGCGAGCGCGACACGTTCGGACCGCCCGACGAGCTCGCGCGCTTCGTCGGCGGCTCGGGCACGGTCGTCGTGGTTCCCGGGGCGGACCACTTCTTCGAGGGTGGTCTCGACGCGGTGGTGGAGGCGATCGCCGGGTTTCTCGCGGCGATTCCGGATCGACGGGCGGCTCCGGCCGGAGGACGGCCGTGACCGGCGACGCGCCGCTCTCGGCAGAGGCCCGCGGGGATCTGCTCGCGCTGGCGCGCGGCACGCTCGAGGCGCATTTCCGCGGCGAGCCGCCCCCGCGCCTGGCCTCGGACCGGGCGGAAGCGTTCGGGGAGCCGAAGGGTCTCTTCGTCACGCTGCACCGCGCCGGCCGGCTGCGCGGCTGCATCGGCACGCTCGCGCCCACGGGCGACCTCGCGCGCGTCGTTCCCGAGTACGCCCTGCGCGCGGCGTTCGAAGACCCGCGGTTCGAGCCGCTCGCGCCGGCGGAGCTCTCCGAGTGCGTCCTCGAGATTTCGGTGCTGACGGCGCCGCGGCCCGTCTCGGGACCGGACGAGATCGAAATCGGCCGCGACGGGCTCATCCTCGAAGTCGGCGGCCGGCGGGGCCTGCTGCTGCCCCAGGTGGCCACGGAGTGGGGATTCGACCGGGAGACCTTCTTCGCCGAGTTGTCGCGTAAGGCGGGCCTCCCCGCGGACGCGTGGAAGCGGCCCGAGGCGCGCGTCTGGGCGTTTCGGGCGGAGGTGTTTTCCGAGTGAAGGGAACCGGAAACCGGCAGAAGAAGATCGTTGCGCCGCGCCGCGAACGCGGCGGCGTCAGGCCCCCGAAGGCGCCCGCAGCGAAGGGGAGTAGAGGAGCAGCGCCGTGGCCACCGCGGCGTTCAGCGAATCGACCGGAGCCGCCATCGGGATCGTGAGCCGCCGGTCGAGATAGCGGTAGGCGCCGGCCGGGAGCCCGCCGCCCTCGGCGCCGACGACGAGCACGGCGCGCGGGTCGAGCGGCGCGGCGAAGGCATTTTCGCCGTCCTGCGAGACCGCGCCGCAGATCGGCCGGCCGGCGGCCTTCGCGTCGGCGGCGAACGGCTCGAACGAGACCCTGCCCGATACGGGGATCCGGAGCACGCTGCCCGCGCTCGCCCGCACCGCGCGCGGATGGAAGAAGTCTGCGGTGCCGGGCGCGCCGAGAACGCCCGCGCCGCCGGCCGCTTCGCAGACGCGCACGATCGCTCCGAGGTTCCCCGGGTCCTGGATGCCGAAGACGAAGACGACGGGCCCGGGCCGGCCGAGGATGTCGGCGACCGGGACGTCGCGCCGCCGCGCGACGGCGAGCAGATGCTGGGGCGTTCGCGCATCGGCGAGCCGCTCGAGGACGGTGCGCGACACCAGGCGCGGGTGCAGGGAGGTCAGCGCCGCCAGCCGGCCCGGCTTGATCGAGGCGTCGTGGAGGACGTGCTCGAGCGTCAGGCCGGCGGAAACGGCGTCGAGGATCGTCTTCTCGCCCTCCAGCAGCAGCAGCGTCCGGTCCTCGAGGCCGCGCGCGATCTCGCGGATCAACGGGTTGCCGGGCGATTCGATCGCGGGCACGCGCTCCATGCTATAACCGCGCGCGATGAGATCGCTCCGCGACGCGGGCGTGCTCGCGACGGCCGCGGAGCAGATCGCGGAGGGATCGCCGACTTCCGCGCTCTGGACCTTCCCGGCCATGATCGGCTCCGCGTTCGTCGTCGCGTGGGGCGCCGAGGCCGCCGAGTTCCTGATGTCGCAGGGCCTCGCCCTCGCGCTTCTCGCTCTGATCCAGACGCTGCCGGAATTCGCCGTGGAAGCGGTGATCGCGTGGAAGGCCGGCAAGAACCCGGACATGGTGCATCTGGCGATTGCGAACTTCACGGGAAGCCTGCGCCTCCTGACCGGGTTCGGTTGGCCGATGATCTACGCCGTCGCCGCCTGGTCGTCGCGGCGCCGGGGCAAGCGCCTCGGCCGGATCGTGCTCGGCGACGACCACGCCGTCGAGGTCGTGGGACTCCTTCCGCCCCTGGCCTACTTCGTCGTCGTCTGGGCGAAGGGCAATCTCTCGCTGGTCGACTCCGCGTTCCTGATCGGGACCTACGTCCTCTACCTCGTCGTGCTGCTGCGTCTCCCGCCCCGGGAGGAGACGGAAGAAGAGCACGACGAGATTCCCGCGGTGTCGCGCTGGGCGCTCTCGTTCTCCGGGGGCAAGCGCTGGGCAGCGGTCGGCGGGCTCTTCCTCGCCGGCGGCGCGATCATCTACATCGTGGCCGAGCCGTTTCTCGCTTCGATGATGGCGCTCGCGGCGAGCTTCGGCATCTCGCAGTTCGTCTTCATCCAGTGGGTTGCCCCGTTCGTTTCGGAGTTTCCGGAGAAGACGTCGGCGTTCGCCTGGGCGCGGCGGGTCACGCGCGCGCCCGTGGCCCTCCTGAACATGGTGTCGTCGAACATCAACCAGTGGGGCGTCCTGTCGGGCCTGCTCGCGATCATCTACTGCGTGAGCCACGGCGACACGTCGGCGCTGCCGTTCGACGAGTTCCAGCGGCTCGAGATCCTGTTGACGATTCTCCAGGCGTTTCTCGGGTGGATCTTCCTCGCTTCGATGAGCTTCGAGGCGTACGAGGCGGCCGGCCTCTTCGTGCTCTGGCTCGTTCAGTTTTCGGTGCCCTCGCTCCGGCACGACATGGTCTGGGTCTACGGCGCCTGGATCGTCGTGGAGCTCGGGCTGGTCGCGGCGGGGAAGAAGCGGATCGTGGCGTTCGGCGCGCTCGCCCGGTCCTGGAAAGGGCGCCGATGAACGGCTGGAAGTTCTCGCGGCGGATCGCGGCGCTCGCGCCGTCGTCCACGACGGCGGCCGGCAAGAAGGCGAAGGCCCTGGCCGCGACCGGCGTCGACGTGGTGGATCTGTCGATCGGCGAGCCGGACTTTGCGACACCCGACTTCGTCGGCCGCGCCGGCGCGCGCGCCATCGAGGCGGGCCAGACGAAGTACACGGACGTGGCGGGGGAGGCGCGCCTGCGGGACGCGATCGCGGCCAAGTACGTCCGCGAACAGGGCGCCGCCGTGACCCGCGACAACGTCATCGTGACGGCCGGCGCCAAGCAGGCCGTCTTCAACGTGTGCCAGGCCCTCTTCGACGAGGGCGACGCGGTCGCGCTCTTTTCGCCATACTGGGTGTCGTTTCCCGAGATGGTGCGGCTGACGGGGGCCTCGCCCGCGTTCGTGCCGACCGCGCTCGACGCCGGCTGGCATCCGACCGCGCGGGCGCTCGAGGCGTCGGCGCCCGCCGCGACGCGCGGCGTCATCGTCAATTCGCCGAACAACCCGACGGGCGCCGTCGTGGCGCCGGAGGAGCTCTCCCGCATCGCGGACTGGTGCGCCGCGCGCGGGGCCTGGCTCGTCTACGACGAGACCTACGACCGCTTCCTCTACGACGGGCGGCGGCACGCGTCGGCCGCGGCGCTGCGGTCGAAGTACGAGCGCATCGTCGTCACCGGGGCCGCGTCGAAGACCTGGGCGATGACCGGCTGGCGGCTCGGCTGGGCCGTCGGTCCGCCGGAGCTCGTCGCCGCGATCGCGGCGTACCAGAGCCACACGACGTCCAATGCGTCGTCGATCTCGCAGGCCGCGGCGCTGGAAGCGCTGACCGACCTTGCGGGGACGTCGGCCGCCGTGGCCGCGATGCTGGCCCGGTACACCGAGCGCCGCCGCTTGATGGTCGAGGGTCTCGGCGCCGTCTCGGGCGTGCGGTGCCCGAATCCGGAGGGAGCGTTCTACGTCTTCGCCGACGTTTCGGCCCTCGCCGGCCGTAAGGGCCTCGGCGGCTCCGCGGCATTCTGCGACCGTCTGCTCGCGGAGGCGCACGTCGCCGCGGTGCCGGGCGATGCCTTCGGCGACGATGCGTGCGTCCGCTTCTCCTTCGCGACCGAGGAAGCGCGCCTGGTCGAGGGCGTGCGTCGCTTCGCCGCCTGGGCCGCGGCCCGCTGATTCAGGTCAGGAGCAGGCCGGCGGCGCGGCCGGGTCGGCGGCCGGGAACGCCGCCGCGCGATCGGGCTCCGGTTCGGCGAGGGCGCGCCGGGCGCGCGGCTCGAGGAAGGCCAGGTAGGAGCCCCACGCGGCGACGCGGACGGCGGAACGCAGCCAGAGGACCCCGAACTGGAGCGCCGCCAGGAGCGCGATCGCGGGCCTCGAGACCGCCGTCAGGCTCCAGGTGACCGAGAAGCCGGTCAGCAGCGCGGCGCCGCCGAGGACCAGCCACAGAAGCCACAGCCCGAGCGCGGCGCCCCAGGACCCGGAGAGCGCGCGGCCGGCGAAGCGGAAGGCGCGCCAGGCCCCGATCGAGGGCGCGTGGCGGCGGGCCGCGCGGGCGAAGTCGTACAGGAGCGAGAGCACGGCCCAGAGCGCGAGCGCGCCGAGGGCGAGAATCCATCCGGTCAGGCTGCGGAGGGGGGCGCCCGGCGGGGAGTCCTCGACGAGTTTGTGGCGCAGGAAGCCGACGCCGCCGAGCCAGGCCGAGAGGGCGGCGGCGGCGGCAAAGGCGAGAAGGAAAAAGCACTTGAGGTTGTGCCAGAAGTTCCGGCGAGCCGGTCCGACGAACTCACCGAAGCCGAAAGGCCCTCGGCCGAGAACGACGACGATGCCGCCGGCAAAGAACATCTGCAGGACCACTCCGACGAGCCCCATGACGCCGGCCGTGTGCCGGGCGCCGTCGATCGCGGCTCCGTTCTCGCGCAGCAGATCGAGGAAATCCTCGGGGGCGAAGGTCGGGTGGTTGCGCAGGAAGTCGTCTCCCGCGAGCGTCCTCGTCATCGTCTCGTGAAAGGTCGGCATGAGCGGCACCGCGGCCGCCGCGCCGAGGAGCGCCGTCGTGACGGCGAGCAGCAGGATCAGCTTCCCGTGCCTCAGGGCGGAAAGTCCGGCGGCGACCGGCGACGGCGCGGGTCTCATGCGAGGGCCCACAGGATCTGCGTCCAGAGCGCGTCGAGGTAGGCAACGAAGGCCGAGTACTTCACGAAGGCGCGAACGCCGAGCGTCCGCGCCGCTCCCTTGCCGGTGTCGAGCACCCTCGAGTCGTTCAGGCGGTTCCAGTCCCACGGGTTCTGGCGATCGGGGTCCACCGCCGCCCACGCCAGTCGCGATCCGTACGCGATCCGGAAGCGAACCCACCGCGCCTCGGCCGGCAACGTCCGCTCGACGACCGTGCCGTCGGTGAAGACCATCCGAGCCTTCGCGCCGTGGGGCCAGTCTCCCGTGTTGCCGAAAAGGACGCGCGTCGCATACGTCTTCGGCCGGTCCTGCTCCTCGCGCCGCGGGGCCGACTTGCCGCCGGAGGGGACGAGGACGCCGTCGTCGTAGGTCGCCTTCTTGCCGCCCGTGTCGAAGACGCCGTAATCGGCGTCGGCCCGGACGCTCCGGGCCGACACGACCTGCCAGTCCAGGCGCGCGCGGCCATCGACGACGTTTTTCCGGTAGGTCGACAGATCGCGGCCCGAGACGCGCTCGAACGTGTCGAAAAAGTCGGTCGTGTCGGGGTGGCGGAAGGACCACTCCTGGAAGTACGCGCGCTGGGCGCGCGCGAAGACGTCGGCGCCGAGGTCGTTCTTCAGCTGCGCCATGAAGAGGCCGACTTTCATGTACGAGTTGGCGGCGTAGGAAGAATCCGAGGCGAAGCACCAGGCACAGGAGTCGATCGGGTCGAGGTTCGGCAGGCGCGTGTAGACGCCGTGGGCGAAGGCATAGGACGTCATGCCGACGCCGCCCGGAAGCTGCGCCATGTCGCGGGGGCCGTAGAACAGGGCCATCGAGCGGTACTCGGAGTCCGTGTTCAGACCTTCGTCGAGCCAGGATTCCTCGAACTCGTTGGAGCCGGCCATCCCGTACCAGTACTGGTGGCCGAATTCGTGGATCGTCACGATCTCGACGCCGCGGACACGCTCGAACGGCCAACGGGTCAGCACGGGCTCGGCCTCGCCGCCCGTGATGAACGTCGGGTACTCCATGCCGCCGGAGCCTCCGCCGTCATCGGGCGGGTCGACGACCGTCAGCGTCTCGTAGGGATAGGCGCCGAACCAGAGGCCGTAGAAGACGAGCCCCTGCTTCGCCGAGCGCACGTAGCGCTCGCGGGCCGCTCCGTGGTTGGGCTGCAGCAGGAGCCGGCAGGCGACCGGCTTGAGGGCGATTTCCTTTTCCGTCAACCCGAGCTCCTTCGCCGCCTTCGCCGCGACTTCCGGGGGAACGTCGCGCGCCGGATCGAAGGGAAAGTCCACCACGACGAACCGCGGATCCGCGGTCCACGCGAAGTCGTGCACGTTGTCCTGCCGGTAGCGGTAGGCCGTGCGGTCGCCCTGTCTGGTCTCGGCGACGCGCTTGCCGGTTGCGCCGACGACGAAGCGCGACGGCACCGTCATCGTCACGTCGAAGTTCCCGAAGTCGGCGTAGAACTCGGAGTTGGCGTGGAAGGCATGGCAGTTCCAGCCGCCGCGCGCCCGGTGACGCATCCCGGCCGGCTCGTAGACGCCGATCTTCGGGTACCACTGGCCGACGAGAAAGTAATCGCGCACGAATCCGGTGCGCGCGAAGATCTTCGGAAGTTTCGCGCGGAAGGCGACGTCGAGGGCGATCTCCCCGTGCGGGGGCACGGGCGAGGGCAGGGGCACGCGAAGCACGGTCTGGTCCGACGGATCGTTCCCGTCGGGCTGGATGAATTCGCCGGCCGCGGTCAGGTCGGCGCCTCCCGCGATCTTCATCGACGTCACGTCGATCCAGCCCCAGTCGCCCGGTTTGTTGCCGGCCTCGTCGCCGCGCAGCTGTCCCCCGGACTCGCGCATGAACGTCGTGCGGTTGTTCTTGAAGGCGTTCAGGTACAGGTGAAAGCGCAGCTCGGACACCGCGTCTCCCGACGGGTTGCGCCAGACGAGGTGCTCGGTTCCTTCGAGCATCTTCTCCTTCGGCTCGAGCGAGACCGCGATCCGATACTCGACGACCGGCGGGGAAACGGGCGTCGCCGCGCAGGCCGGCACGGCGGAAAGGAGCATCAGCGCGACGGGTCGGATCACACGGCCTCCGAACCGCCAGACGGGGGACCCGGCGAAAAGTTCCATGAAAGTCGCGCCATCCTCTCCTCCCGGCCCGGACGAGTCAATACAATCCGCACCGCATGCGCATCGCCTTTCTGACCGGCGGTACCGGCTTTCTCGGCGGCCATGTCGCGCGCGCGCTCGTCGGCGAAGGCTGGCGAGTCCGCCTTCTCGCGAGGAAGCGGCCGCAGGCGGGAGCGGGCCTGCTCGACGGGCTCGACGTCGACGTCGTCGCGGGCGAGCTCGCGGCGGGGCGCCTGCCGGAATCCGCGATCGCGGGCGTCGACGCCATCGTGCACGTCGCCGGACTGACCAAGGCGCGGTCGCTCGAGGACTACCGCGAGGTGAACGCGCGCGGCACCGAGCGCCTGCTCGAGGCGTCGGCGCGCCTGGCGCCGCGGGCGATCTTCGTCCACGTGTCGAGCCAGGCCGCGGCCGGGCCGTCCGCGGGCGGCCGTCCCGTGTCGGAGTCCGACGAGCCGCGCCCGATCTCCTGGTACGGCCTTTCGAAGCGCGAGGGGGAGGAGGCGGTCGAGCGGGTGTGGCGGGGGCCGTGGCACATCGTGCGGCCCGGCGTCGTCTATGGTCCGGGCGACCGTGGCCTCCTCCAGTACTTCCGGATGGCGGCGCGCGGGTGGATCCCGGTCCCCGCGGGCAGGACACGCGTCCAGATCATCGGCGCCGAGCGCGCGGCGCTCGCGCTCGCACGGGCGGCGTCGCGCCCGGACCTCGCGGGGAGACGCTCGTTTCTCTGCGACCCCGAGGCCGTGAGCCTCGAAGATCTCGCACGGCGGATCGGCGAGGGGTCGGGCCGGCGGCCGCGTCTCTTCCCGGTGCCGGACGCCGTCGTTGGCCTCCTCGGTCTCGCCGAGACCCTCGTCGAACGGGCGACCCGCCGATCGAGGCCCTTCAACGCGGACAAGGCAAAGGAGATCCTGGCCGGGGACTGGCTCTGCGACGGGCGGCCCCTGGCCGAGGCGCTGGGGCTGCCCCCGGCCCGGTCCCTGGACGAGGGGTTGAAGGCGGCCTGGGCCTGGTACAGGGCCGCCGGATGGCTGACCGGCAAGACATTGTAAAATTTGCTAAGATCCCGGCCGCCGACCCGGCAATGACAGGTGGGGGGACGATGACAAAGCTCGCCCGGGCGATCAGGGCGGAGGCGGTGGGCGCCGCACCGTTCTTCGAGAAGTGCTACCGCTACGAGGATCCCGCGCGTGTGCGCCAGACGGGGTTCTATTCGTTTTTCCGGGTGATCGAGTCCGCGCAGGATCCCGAGGTCGTCAGCGGCGGCCGCCGCCTGGTGATGCTCGGGTCGAACAACTACCTCGGCCTGACCAACGACCCGCGCGTCAAGGAAGCGGCGATCGACGCGATTCGGAAATATGGATCCGGATGCGCGGGAAGCCGCTTCCTCAACGGAACCCTGGACCTTCACGTTCAGCTCGAGAACCGCCTGGCGCAGTTCATGCGCCAGGAATCGGCGGTGACGTTCTCGACCGGCTTCCAGGTCAACCTCGGCGCGATCTCGTGCCTGGTGGGCAAGGGCGACACGGTCTACCTCGACAAGCAGGATCACGCCTGCATCATCGACGGCGCGCGCCTCTCCTTCGGCGACGTCCGCAAGTTCAAGCACAACGATCCGGCGGACCTGCGCCGGCAGATGAAGAATGACCACGAGTCGCGCGGGCGCCTCGTCGTCGTCGACGGCGTCTTCTCGATGGAAGGCGACATCGCGCCGCTGCCCGGGATCGTCGCCGTCGCCCGCGAGTTCGCGGCCGGCGTGATGGTCGACGACGCCCACGGCATCGGCGTTCTCGGGCCGACGGGCCGCGGGACCGCCGAGCACTTCGGTCTGGAGCACGACGTCGACCTGATCATGGGCACGTTCTCGAAGTCGATGGCGTCGGTCGGCGGCTTCATCGCGGGCAACGCGACCGTCATCGACTACATCAAGCACCGCGCCCGGACGCTGATCTTCTCGGCGGCGCCGCCGCCGGCGTCGGCCGCGGCGGCCCTGGCGACGGTGGAGATCATGGACCGCGAGCCCGAACGGCGTCAGCGCCTCTGGGAGAACACGCGGTTCTTCCGCGAGGGGCTCCGGTCGCTCGGCTTCGACACCGGCGAATCCAACAGCCCGGTCGTCCCCGTCGTCGTCGGCGAGGACCTCGCCGCGCTGAAGATGGTGCACCTGCTCGAGCAGGAAGGCGTCTTCGTCAACTGCGTCCTCTCGCCCGCGACGCCGCCGGGCCGGGCGCTGATCCGGACCTCGCTGATGGCGACGCACACGCGGGCTCACCTGGCCCGCGCCCTCGACGCCTTCGAGAAGGTCGGCCGCGAAGTCGGTCTCGTCCGCGCGGTCGGGGTCTGAGGCCGGCGGGGATCGTTTGGCCTTGACCGCGCCGTCCATCGAGAGGATCGGCCGAGGGAAGGCCGACCTCTCCCGCTTCTTCGACGTCGCCGATCGGATCTACGCGTCCGATCCCCACTGGGTCGCGCCGCTGCGCGACGACCTGGCCAAGGTCTTCCGCGACGAGAACCCCTTCTTCCGGCACGGCGAGATGCAGCTTTTCGTCGCGCGGCGCGGCGGCGCCGACGTCGGCCGGATCGCGGCGATCCTCGACCGCAACCACAACGAGTTCCACGGCGAGAAGGCGGCCTTCTTCGGTTACTTCGAGGCCGACGACGACCCCGAAGTCGCGAAAGCCCTGCTCGACGCGGCGGCGCTCTGGGCGCGCGAGCGCAAGATGACGGTGCTGCGCGGTCCGACGAACCCGACGCTCAACGACGAGGCCGGCCTCCTCGTCGACGGCTTCGACTCCTCGCCGGTCCTGATGATGACCTACAACCCGGCGTACTACACGAAGCTCATCGAAGGGCAGGGCTTCCGGAAAGCCAAGGACCTGCTCGCGTACTGGTTCCCGCTCGAGGAGAAACCGCTTTCGCGGCTGTCCCGCGTGGCCGACCGATTCCGGAAGCACGCGACGCACATCGTGGTCCGCAACGTGTCGAAGGGCAGCCTCGAGAAGGACCTTCTCAAGATCCGCGAGGTCTACAACGAGGCCTGGGAGAAGAACTGGGGGTTCGTCCCGATGACGCCGGAAGAGATGGACTTCATGGCCAAGCGCATGAAGCCGCTCCTCGTCGAGGAGCTCCTCTGGCTGGCCGAGGTGAAGAAGCCGGACGGGACGCTCGAGCCGATCGCGTTCATGCTGATGCTGCCCGACTACAACGTGGCGATGAAGCCTCTGAAGGGGCGCCTGCTGCCGTTTGGCTGGCTGAAGTTTCTCCTCGGCGTCAAGAAGATCAAGACCGTCCGCGTGCTCACGCTCGGCATCAAGCTCCCGTACCGGCAGAGCGGCATTCAGTCGATCATGATGGCGGACTCGCTGCGCTTCCTGCTGTCCAAGGGGTACACGGGCGCCGAAGTGTCCTGGCTCCTCGAGGACAACGAGCTCGTCATCGCCGCGGTGCGCCTCTGGGGCGGCCGCCTCTACAAGACCTACCGGATCTACGAAAAAGCGTTGTAGGCGCGGGCCGCGCCGCGCTGGGGGATCGCCCGCGCCGCGCTGACGGCGCCGACGAGACGGTCGTAGACGCCGTCGCCGACCGGAACGGTCACGAATGCGAGCACCGTGCCGGCGATGACGTCGATGACGTAGTGGTACCGGCAATACACCGTCGAGATCACGAGGCCGGTCGCGATCGGCAGCAGCGCCCAGAAGACGTCGCGGGCGCGCCGCCACGCCACGATCAGGACCGTCACGGAAATCATCGTGTGGCCCGAGGGGAAGACGTCGAACTTGGTCTTCTCCATGTTGTTGATCGTGTCGTTGATCGTGCGGGCGATCGGCGTCGTCGTGAGAGAGACCGTGTATTCCGCGGCCTGGGCGAAGCGGGGGCCGAGGGCGGGGATGATGAAGTAACCGGTCCACGAGACGTAGTAGACGACCATCAGGGTGAACACGAAGCGCCGGGCGTCCGCGCGGCTCCGGAGCCAGAGGAACAGGCTGAGCGTGAGCGCGATGAAGTAGTAGGTCGAGTAAAACACGTAGAAAAGGTCGTTGAGCCACGGCCGGACGAGCCGCTGGGCCCAGACCGTGACGTCGACTCCGAAGAGGAATCGGTCGGCGGCGATCAGCCAGGCGTCCCGGGGGCCGCCGCGGAGGGCCTGGATCAGGGGCTCGAGGGTATTGAAGAGAAGGGGCAGGAAGGCCGCCGGGTAGAAGTCCACCAGGAAGGTGAGCGGGGCGGGGAGGCGGTCCTCCCTCGGCGCCAGGGCGATCATGACGAGAACGAGAAGCGAGAGGCCGGCATAGCCGAGGAGCATCGCGACCGGGTCTTCCAGCCGCCGCCACAGGAGCAGGGTGAGGGCGGTCAGCGACGCCAGGGCGGCGCAGTGGATGGCCTCGGTTGGGCGCAAACGCACAGGCATTTATAACATCCAGGAGGCGACGCCCAAGCGGGGGACGCCCCGGCCGGTTGCGGTAGACTCGCGCGTCCGATGTCCAAGCGGGCGTTGCTCCTGGCGGCACTCGTTGCCGCGGCCGCGACGGCTGCCGAGCGCGTGCCGCTGGTCGTCGAGGCACGGCTCGACACCGTCATCCATCCCGCATCCGCGAGCTACCTCGAGAAGGTGCTCGCCGACGCGGAGCGCGACGGGGCGGCCCTCGTCATCGTGACGCTGTCGACGCCGGGCGGGTTGCTGACGTCGACGCGCGCGATGAGCTCGGCGATTCTCCGATCGAAAGTCCCCGTGGCGACGTTCGTCGCGCCGTCCGGCGCGCAGGCGGCCTCGGCGGGGTTCTTCCTGCTGCTCTCGGGGGACGTGGCGGCGATGGCGCCCGGCACGAACACGGGCGCGGCGCATCCGGTGGGGGGCGAGGGACAGGACCTGCCGAAGAACCTGAACGAAAAAGCCGAGCAGGACGCCCGGGCGTTCATCCGGACGCTCGCCCACCAGCGGGGCCGCAACGCCGACAGGGCGGAGGCGGCGGTCTCCAGGAGCGTGTCGTACACCGAAACCGAGGCGAAAGAGGGCGGCCTCGTCGAACTGATCGCCCGCGACGTCCCGGACCTGGTCGGCCAGCTCGACGGACGCCGCGTCGTGCGGGTCGGCGGGGGCGAGACGACGCTCGCGCTGAAGGGCGCGCGGATCGACGCGCGGCCAATGGGGCAGGCGGAGCGGGCCCTCGGCGTCGTGTCGGATCCGAACGTGGCGTACGTGCTCTTTCTCGTCGGCCTCGTGGGGCTCTATTTCGAGCTCTCGACGCCGGGGGCCGTGCTCCCCGGGGTCGTCGGCGCCATCGCCCTCCTGCTGGCGCTGTACGCTTTCTCCGTGTTGCCGGTCAACCTGGCGGGCCTCGCCCTCATCCTGCTCGGCATCGGGCTGTTCGTCGCCGAGGTCAAGGTCGTCAGCCACGGCATCCTGGCGATGGGGGGAGCGCTCGCGCTGCTGGCCGGGTCGCTCCTGCTCTTCTCCGGCGGCCGCGGCGCGGAAGGTTACCGCGTGGACCTCGGCGTCGTCCTGCCGTCGCTCGCGGCGACGCTCGGCATCGTGGGGCTGCTGGCGTGGAAAACCGCGCGGCTTCGCCGCCTGCCCGCCCGGACCGGGCTGCACGCGATGGTGGGCGAGAGCGGACGCGTGGCCGACGGCTTCGGGTCGTCGAGAAGCGGCCGCGTGCAGGTTCTCGGAGAATACTGGGAAGCTCAGGGGCCCGAGGGGCTCGTGCCCGGCGACACGGTCCGCGTCGTGCGGGCCACCGGGAGGATTCTCGAGGTGGAACGGAGGAGCTCATGAATCAGGTGGTGTCGCTGCCGGGTCTGGTCCTCGCCCTCTTCGTCGGCCTCCTGTTTCTTTTCAAGTGGATCAACGTGCTCAACGAGTACGAGCGGGCGGTCACGTTCTGGCTCGGCCGCCTCGGGAGGCATCCGAAGGGCCCGGGCCTCGTCCTGATCTTCTGGCCCTTCGAGAGGATGGTCCGGATCTCTCTGCGCACGGTGGTGCACGACGTGCCGTCGCAGGACATCATCACGCGCGACAACGTCTCGGTGAAGGTCAACGCCGTCGTGTATTTCCGCGTCGTCGAACCCGAGAAGGCCGTCGTGCAGGTCGAGAACTATCTGTACGCGACCTCGCAGCTCGCCCAGACGACCCTGCGCAGCGTTCTCGGCCAGGCTCTGCTCGACGAGCTCCTGTCGGAGCGCGAGAAGTTGAATCTCGACCTCCAGAAGATCATCGACGAGCACACGCAGCCATGGGGCATCAAGGTCTCGCTCGTCGAGGTCAAGCAGGTCGACCTGCCGCCCGAGATGCAGCGGGCCATGGCGAGACAGGCCGAGGCCGAGCGGGAGAAGCGCGCCAAGATCATTCACGCGGAGGGCGAGTTCGAGGCGTCCACGCGCCTGTCCGAGGCGGCCGAGATCATCTCCCGCCAACCGGCGACGCTGCAGCTGCGCTATCTCCAGACGCTGACCGAAATCGCCAGCGAGAAGAACTCGACGATCGTGTTCCCGCTGCCGATCGACCTGATCAAGACCTTCCTGCCGCGGGACAAGGGATAGCCGTCCTCGGCTGCTACACTCTGCGGCCGTGGGCGAGGCCCGGACGCACTATCAGATCTCGCTGACGGCCCGGCAGGCGGTCGGCCTCTTCGTGGGCCTTCTCGCCGCGCTCGGCGTCGCGTACTTTCTCGGCTTGAAGACGGGTCTCGCCGGCCGCGAGACCCGGGTGGACGAGAGGCCGGCGCCGGCCGCGCCCGCCGCGAGCCCGGCCGCCGCCGAACCGGCCGTGCCTCCCGTCGAAACCGGGATCCCGAACGGGGCGCGAGCGGCCGAGCCCGCGGTGACGCCGCCCCCCGCCGAGCCGACGGCGCCCGCCACGATTCATCCGTTCGAGGACGCCTCCGAGGAGGAGTCGCCGGCCCCGGCGGATGCGGGAAGCCGGACGTCGGTCGTCGGCGCGCCGGCGGCCACGCCGTCGAAGGCAGCGCCGGCGGCGGGCAGGAGTGCGGCGCCGTCGACGAAGGCGGCGGCCGCGCCGGCTCCGGCCGGCAGGATCTGGGTTCAGGCGGCGTCGCTCTCCTCGCGCGACGAGGCGGGCGCCCTTTCCGCGCGCCTGTCGAAGCACGGCTTCCACGCGGTGGTGTCGAGCGGCTCGAGCCCGAAGGGGGTCGTCTACCGGGTCCGCGTGGGCCCGTACCGGAGCGAGGAAGAGGCGGCGCGCGCCGTGACGAAGCTCTCGAAGCAGGAAAAGATCCGGGAGCCCTGGATCGTCCCGGAAGGCAAGTGAGCGTCCCCGCGCCGGTCCGGGCCCCCGAGTGGATCCGGGAGCGGAAACTCCGCTTGAGCGACCTGCACGCCGTCAAGGGCGTGATGCGCGAGAACCGCCTTCACACGGTCTGCGAAGAAGCGCGTTGTCCCAACCGCGGCGAGTGCTTTGCCCGGGGCACGGCGACGTTTCTCCTCCTGGGCGACGTGTGCACGCGGGCCTGCGGCTTCTGCCACATCGCCAACGGGCGGCCGCTTCCGGTCGATCCCGCCGAGCCCCTGCGGGTCCGGTCAGCCGTCGAGCGCCTGCGTCTGGACTTCGTCGTGCTGACGTCCGTGGACCGCGACGATCTGCCCGACGGCGGCGCGGCGCAGTTCGCCCGGACGATCGAGGCGGTCAAGGCGCTCGACCCCGCGCCGGGAGTCGAGGTCCTGACCCCCGACTTTCTGGGCCGCTTCGACTCGCTCCGCGTCGTCCTCGACGCGAAGCCGGACGTCTTCAACCACAACGTCGAGACCGTGCCCCGGCTGTACCCGACGGTGCGCCGCGGCGCTCGCCTCGACCGATCGCTCGGGCTGCTCTCGGCGGCGAAGATCCTGCATCCGGAGATCGCGACGAAGTCGGGCTTCATGCTCGGGCTTGGCGAGCGCGAGGGCGAAGTGCGGGCCCTGCTCGAGTCGCTGCGGCGCGCCGGCGTGGACATCGTCACGATCGGCCAGTACCTGCGACCGTCCCGCGAGAACCTCCCGGTCGTCGAGTACGTCGCCCCGGAAGTGTTCGACGGGCACCGCGCCTTCGGCGAGTCGCTCGGGTTCCGCCACGTCTTTTCGGGCCCGTTCGTGCGTTCGTCCTACCGCGCCGAGGAGGCGCTGCGCGCCGCCTCGGCCGGCGCGTGAGCGAACGCCTTCGGGCGCCCGCCGCGGGCGTCCTGTCGGGGCTGCTCTTCGCCCTCGCCTTCCCGCCGTTCGAGTGGGCGGTGCTCCTGCCCATCGCCCTGGTCCCGTGGCTGATCGCCCTCTTCGAGGAGCCGCGCCCGGGCCGGGCCTTCTGGTCCGGGGCGTCCTTCGGCCTCGCGTACTGGTGCACGTCGATACCGTGGATCGTGTACGTCGTCACGCACTACGGCGGTCAGAACGGCGCGATGGGCGTCGTCTGCCTCGTGCTGCTGTCCCTGATCCTCGCCGAATGGCCGGCGTTCGTCGCGTGGACCGCGACGGCGGCGGCGCCGGCAGGCTCTCCCGCGCGGCTGGCGCTCTTTCCGATCCTGTGGATGGCGTCGGAGCATGCGCGCACCGTCGTCTACAAGGGGTTCCCCTGGAACCTCACCGGGCACGCGTTGTTCCGGCACACCGTGTGGCTGCAGTCGGCCTCGATCTGGGGCGTTTACGGGGTCGGGGGACTCGTGGTCGGCGTCTCGTGCCTGCTCGCCGCCGGCGCCGCGCGGCGTCGGGCGTTGCCGCTGCTCGCCGCGGCCGGGCTCGTGGTCGTCGCCGGGGCGTTCGGCACGGCGAGGCTCGCGCGCCCGGAATCGACGCGCCCGCCGGTCCCCGTCGCGCTCCTGCAGCCGAACCTCACGGAGGAGATGCGGGCGACTCCCGAAGGATCGGCGGCGAGCTATCGCGTGGTTCTGGACCAGGTGCGCGAGGCCTCCGACAACCTGCCCGAGCTGATCGTGATTCCGGAATCGGCGCTCCCGGCATACTGGCAGCGCAGCGAGAGGCTCCGGCAGGACCTCGCCTCGATCGCCCGGCTCGGCCCGCGCCTGCTCTTCAACGACGTCGAGGAAGAACCCGACGGCCGGTACTACAACGCGGCGCGCCTGCTCGCGCCCGAGGGGCTGTCGGGCCCGTCTTACCGCAAAGTCCACCTCGTGCCGTTTGGCGAGTACGTGCCGCTGCCGCGGCTCTTCTTCTTCGTCCGGCAGATCTCGACCGAGATCGGCGCCTTCACTCCCGCCGAGCGCCCGGAGCTCCTGCGGTCGGGCCCCTTCGTCATCGGGACGGCCGTCTGCTACGAGGCGATCTACCCGTCGCTCGCGCGCGAGGAGACGGCCCGCGGCGCGAACCTGCTCGCGACGATTTCGAACGACTCCTGGTACGGCCGCGCGGGAGCCCAGGAGCAGCACTTCGCGGGGGCCGTGCTGCGCACGGTGGAGAACGGGCGCTGGCTCGTGCGGGCGGCCATCACCGGGATCTCGGGCGTGGTGGACGATCGCGGCCGCATCGTCGCCGAGACCCGCGCCGACGAGCGAACGCTGGTGCGCTCGGAGGTCCGCCTCGAGAGCGGCCTCACCGCGTGGACCCGATGGGGCTATCGCCTCCCGGCCCTCGGGGACGCGGTGGCCGCCGGCGTGTTACTCTTCGCGCTCGCTCGGACCCTCCGGGGCCGTGTGTCTACGGCTCCCGGCTCTCGGTTCACGTCACCATGACCGAACGCGACGACCTCGTCACCGCTCTCACGGCCGCCTCGGAACGCCTCGGCGCGCTCCGGGGCTATCTTTGATCTCGACGCGGCGCGGAGCGCGCTCGAGGCCCTGCGCGAGAAGTCGGCGGCCCCCGACTTCTGGTCGCGCCAGGAAGAGGCCCAGGAGGTCCTGAGGCAGACGCGGACGCTCGAGCGCCGGCTCGAGGCGGCCGCGAAGCTCGACGACTGGCGGGGCGAGCTCGACACGCTGGCCGAGCTCCTGCGCGAGGGCGAGCCGGCCGAGAAGGATGCGCGGGAGGCGCTGCGTGCCGCGCAGGTCTTTGCCGACGAGCTCGAGCTGTCGGTCAAGATGAGCGCTCCCGAGGACGCTCGCAACGCCTGGCTGTCGATCCACGCCGGGGCGGGGGGCACCGAGTCGCAGGACTGGGCCGAGATGCTGCTGCGCATGTACATGCGTTTCATGGAGGCCCGGGGCTGGAAAGCCGAGCTGATCGACCGTCAGGACGGCGAGGAGGCGGGCCTGAAGAGCGCCACGCTGCACGTCGTCGGCGACCACGCCTACGGCTACCTGAAGGGGGAGATGGGCGTTCATCGCCTCGTGCGGATCTCGCCGTTCGACTCCGCCAAGCGGCGCCACACGTCCTTCGCCTCGGTTTACGTCGCCCCGGAGATCGACGAGGACATCGAGATCGAGATCGCCGACAAGGACATCCGCGTCGACACGTACCGGTCGAGCGGCGCCGGCGGCCAGCACGTCAACGTCACCGATTCGGCCGTCCGCATCACGCACCTGCCCACCGGGATCGTGGTGACCTGCCAGAACGAGCGCAGCCAGGGGCGCAACCGGGACATGGCCATGCGCGTGCTCCGCGCGCGGCTGTACCAGCGGGCGCTCGACGAGCGGCGGGCGGAGGAGGAGAGGCGGGTCGGGGAGAAGAAGTCCATCGAGTGGGGCAGCCAGATCCGCTCGTACGTGCTTCACCCGTACCGCATGGTGAAGGACCATCGGACGGGACAGGAGACCGGCGACACCGACGCGGTGTTGGACGGCGGCCTGACCCCGTTCGTCGAGTCGTTTCTCAAGTGGGCGGCGGAGGGAAGCCCGGCGCGTGTCCCTTGAGCCGTCCCCGGCCGGGTCCTGGATGGCCGAGGTGGCCGGACGTCTGGCGGCGCACGAGCGCCCGCCGGTCGAGGCTCCCGAGGGTCGGCGGCGGGCCGCCGTGCTCGTGCCGCTCTTCGTGCGCGAAGGCGCGCTCCACGTCCTCCTGACCCGGCGGACCGACACGGTCGAGCATCACCGCGGCCAGATCTCGTTTCCCGGCGGCGTCGAGGAGGTCGAGGACGCGACGCCGTTCGAGACCGCCGTGCGCGAGACCGAAGAGGAGCTCGGCATCGCGCCCGGGGACGTGCGCCGGCTCGGCGACCTGACGCCGCTGGTCACCGTCACCGACTTCTTCGTCGAGCCGTTCGTCGGGGCGATCCCGTATCCGCACGCGCTGCGCCCGGCGGAAGCCGAGATCGCGGAGGTGATCGACGTCCCGGTCGCGGCCCTGCTCGCCCCCGGGGTCCTGGAGGAGCGCGTTCTCCCCGG
>DATJPZ010000140.1:0-30311 GCA_035506175.1 Thermoanaerobaculia bacterium
GCACGACGCCCGCCGCGTAGGTCGCGGGACGGGGCGCGGCCTCGGCGAGAACCGTCGCGGGCACGCGCTGCTCGCGGGGCGCCACGCGGAGAATGCCGAGGGCCTGGGACATCACGCGCGAGAAGAGGGGTGCCGCCACGTCGGCCGCATAGTACTTGCCCTGCGGCTCCTCGAGCACGACGACGGCCACGCAGCGCGGCGCGTCGGCAGGCGCGAAGCCCACGAAATTCGGCACGTGATGTCCGGGCATGTAGCCGCCCATGCCGGCCTTCTGCGCGGTGCCGGTCTTGCCCGCGACCGAAAAACCCGGGATCGCGGCCTTGCCCGAGTTGCCGCGCTCGACGACGCCGACCATGATGTTCGCGAGCGACCGCGCGGTGGCTTCCGAGACGACGCGGACGGGCTCGGGCGTCGCGATCGCGCGGACCTTGCCGCCGGGCTCCACGATCTTCGTGACGACGTGGGGCTGCACGAGCTTGCCGCCGTTGGCGATCACGGCGCCGATGCGGGCCAGCTGCAGGGCGTTCAACGAAACCTCCTGGCCCATCGAGATCTCGGCGTTCGAGAGCGCCGACCAGCGCGCGAGCGGCCGGAAGATGCCGGCGTTCTCGCCGGGCAGATCCACACCGGTCGGCTGCCCGACGCCGAAGGAGCGCGCCCCGTCGTAGAGACGGCGCGCCCCGAGGCGCAGGCCGACGCGGATGATGCCGATGTTCGAGGAGTGCTCGAGGACGCCGCCGAGGGTCAGCGCGCCGTAGCGGTGATGGTCGGCTTCCTGGATCGTCGTGTTCGCGACGCGGATCGTGCCGTCGCCGGTGTCGATGATCTCGTCGAGCGAGACGACGCCCCCGTCGACGGCGAGCGCGCCCGTGACGATCTTGAACGTGGAACCGGGCTCGTAGGTGTCGGCGATCGCGTGGTTGCGGCGCCCTTCGGCCGGCGTGCGCGCGAAGTCGTTCGGGTCGAAGTCGGGCCACGAGGCCATCGCCAGGATCTCGCCGTTCCACGGGTCGAGGACGACGACGCTCCCGGACCTGGCGTGATGCTCGAGCATCGCGGCCGTCAGCTCGTGCTCGGCCGCGAACTGCACGCCCGAGTCGAGGGACAGCACGAGCGACGCGCCCTCTTCCGCCGCCCGGCTGCTCGCGGTCTCGGTTTCCCCGTAGCGGCTGCGGCGCGCGTCGGTGAGGGCGACGATCTCCCCGGGCTTGCCGGCGATCGTCTTGTCGTAGAGGTGCTCGAGGCCGGCGAGTCCCGCGTCGTCGGTGCCGACGTACCCGAGCAGCGAGGAGGCCAGCCTCCCCTTCGGATAGAAGCGCTTCGGCTCCGCGAGCGTGTGGATGCCGGCGAGCTTCAGCGCGCGGACTTTCTCGCCGGCCGCCGCGTCGATCTGGCGGCGGACCCAGACGAATCCGCGCTCGGACTTGAGCTTCTCGAGGACGTCCGCGGGGGTCATGCCGACGGCGGAGGCGAGCGCCTGCGCCGTCGCGCGCGGGTTCTCGACGTCGTCCGGGATCGCGTAGACCGAGGCCGCCTCGACCGACACCGCGAGCTCGCGCCCGTCGCGGTCGAGGATCGAGCCGCGCGAGCCCTTGATGTCGATGCGGCGCTCCTGCTGCCGCTGCGCGCGCGCCCGGTAGCGCGAGCCCTGGGCGATCTGCACCTGGACGAGCCGCGCCACGACGACGGCCGCCCAGAGCGCGAGAAACAGCGCGAAGAACCGCGTGCGGCCGCGGCGGACGGCGCTCACTTCGTCTTGCCTCCGGCGGGCTCGACGTACTGCACCTGGCCGGGGTGCGGCGGCCGCAGCCCCTTCTGCTGCGCCAGCGCCGCGACGCGGTCGGGCGCCGAGGCCCGGCCGAGCTCGGCGCGCAGACGCCGGTTCTCCTCGTTCAAGTCGGCGAGCGTCGCCTGCCGCGCCTCGCGGAGATAGCCGACGCGCACGGTCTCGACGTGGAGGGCGGCGTACCCGAGCAGCGCGCACGCGGCCGGCAGGCCCGCGAGAACGAACGTCGCGAGCTCGCGGCCGCGCCGGCGGTCGCGCTCCCGCGTCAGGTGCAGGTTCTCGACGCGCTTGGACTGGGCGTACAGGGTGCTCACGGGGTTGGCGGGTTCCCGTTCAGACGGCGATCTTCTCGGCGGCGCGCAGACGCGCGCTCCGCGAGCGGGGGTTGCGCTCGACCTCGGCCGGCGTGGGCCGGATCGGACGCCGCGTCAGCACCTCGAGGGCCTTGCGCGCGCCGCAGGTGCACGCCGGAAGGCGCGGCGGACAGAGACACACGCCGGAGTCGCGGCGGAAGGCCTCCTTGACGATCCGATCCTCGAGCGAGTGATACGAGATGACCGCGAGGCGGCCGCCCGGTTGCATGCGGGCAACGGCCGCCGCGAGAAACCGGGCGAGCGCGACGAGCTCCTGGTTGACCTCGATCCGAAGCGCCTGGAAGACCCGGGTCGCCGGATCGATCTTTTCGCGGCCGCCCTTCTGCTCCGCGACGACCTTCGCCAGCTGTCGGGTGGTCACGATGGGACCCCGGGCCCGCTCCGCCACGATTCCCCGCGCGATCTTTGCCGCCATTCGCTCCTCCCCAAAATCACGGAAGATCCGTGTCAGTTCCTCCAGCGAAGCCGTGGCCACGACGTCGGCCGCGCTCCGCCCGATCCTTCCCATCCGCATGTCCAGAGGCCCGTCGCGTCGGAACGAGAAGCCCCGCTCCGCGCGATCGATCTGCATCGAGGAGACGCCGAGGTCCGCCAGGACGCCCGAGGGCGCCGGGAAGCCCGCGAGCGCCTCCGCGAGATCGCCGAAATCCGCCTGCCGCAGCTCGAACCGCTCGCCGAACCGGGCCAGCCGCTCGCGCGCGATCGCGAGCGCGTCGGGGTCGCGGTCGAGCCCGAGGAGCCGCAGATCGGGACCGCGCTCGAGCAGCGCTTCGGCATGGCCGCCCGCGCCGAGGGTCGCGTCCACGAAGAAACCGCCGCGCTCGGGCGCGAGGATGCGCACGACCTCCTGGACGAGGACCGGCGTGTGAGCAACGACTTCAATCTTGCTTTCCTCGATTTCCGATTCCCGATTTCCGATTCCCGTTCACAGCAGCAGCTTCGACAGCTCGTCGTAGTCCTCGGGACCGAATTCCTCGGTCTCGAGCCTCTTGGCGAGGCCGCCGCGGTCGGAGACCACGAGGTGATCGATGTTCCCCGTCACGACGACGTCGGCCGGGAGCCTGGCGGAGTCGCGCAGGATCTGCGGCACGAGCACGCGGCCCTGCGCGTCGATCGCCGCGTCCTGGCCGTAGAAGTTGACGCGCTCGAGAAACTTGTTCTTCGCGCGATGAATCGCGGGAAGCTCCGCGAGCTTCTCCTCGAGGGCACGCCAGATCGGGAGCGGATAGAGGAGGAAGTTGCGGCCGTGAAGCGACGTGACGAAGAGGTCGCGTCCGAACGCCTCTTCGATCTGTTGACGGAAGAGATTCGGCACCTTCAGCCGACCCTTCTCGTCGAGTCGGGCCGGCGCGCTTCCACGAAAGCGATCCATCCTTCAGATGTCGTCCCGTAATGAGTTCCGGGACCACTTTCTCCCACTTTTAGCCAGATTTGGCCACTGGGCGGATGTTAGGAGCGCCGTGCTTTATTAGTCAAGAAAAGAAGTTTGCCTAAAAAAATTAGGAGCGCAAAAGAGGCGTAAGTCTGGCCTCATGGACAGGACGCGCTTCTGCACAACCGGTTGTGCGTCGGCGATCCCGCGAGCCGTCCCCGTGGCGCTTTCCCGTCGCGTGAAGCGTCAGTCGTCGTCCGAGCCGCCGCCCTCGTGCCAGTCCCGCGTGAGCTCGAGCCACAACGCGAGACCGCGGTAGACGCCGAATCTCGCAAACCGTCGGGCGATCGCACGGTCCACCGTCTTCGCCGGGCCCGGATGCAGTCTCCGGAACTTCTTGCGCACCCACGAGTCGATGGCGAGGAACTCGTGCCGCCCCAGAATGCGCAGCAGTCCCTCCGCCGCGTAGGGCCCGAAGCCGTGCTCGGCCACGATCGCCGCGCGAACGTCCGCCGCCGCCGTCTCGGGCCGCTCCCACGCGTCGAGCTCGAGCCTCCCGGAGGCCACGCGGCGCGCCAGCTTCGAAAGCGCGCCGGCGCGGTAGCCGCAGCGCACGCGATCGCGCAGTGCCCGCGGGGAGAGCCGCGCGATTGCCGCGGCGTCCGGAAACGCGCCGCCGTCTCCGGCGAGTGCGACGAGACGAACGACCATCCCGCGCGTCGCCGCCCAGGAACAGTTCGTCGTCAACAGCATCTTGACGGCGTCCTCGAAGAGGGTCGGCGCCCGCAGCATCCGCCCGCCGCCGCGCTCGAGCGCCCGGAAGAGATCGGGCTCCCCGGCGAGCATGGCGGCGAACGGGGAGAGGTCGACGTCGAGCGAAAAGACGCGCCGCGCCATCCGCTCGAGCGCCCGACGGCTTCCCTTCCGCGCCGAAACCTCGAGGCGCCCCTCCCGGGCCGCGAAGGACACGGGGCCGGCTCCGGCGAGGACCGTCGTCAGGACGCCCGCCGCCGCGTCGTAGGCAAACGGCGGCAGGTCGTACCAGCCGTGCGAGCGCACGACCGCGTCGAAAGCGAAATTCGAGGGAAGCTCGAGGGAGAGACGCATGGCAATCAGCGACCGGCCAGCCGCGGCGAGCTGGTCGGCGCGAGCCGTGTCCTACGTCGGCTTCTTCTCGTCGAGCTTCGCGAGCTCGGGGACGTAGATCTTGACGAAGGCGTCGCGGCGGAGCTTGTCCATGTACTCGCCGAAGCGCTTTTCGTAGAGGTCGTCCTGGATCCGCTTGCGCAGGTCTTCCTTGACCTCCGAGAAAGGCTTGTAGCCGGAGGCCTTCCGCTCGGTCACATGGAAGAAGTGGATCGAGTCTGGCAGCAGCGCGGGCGCGGGGTATTCCTCCGGCGGCGTCACGAAGATCACCACGTCGAGCGCTTCGACGAGCTCTCCCTTGGAGACCGTGCCGAGCTCGCCGCCCTTGTCGCGGGTGTTGCCCTCGGAGTTTTCCTTCGCGAGTTCGGCAAACGACGCGCCGCCCTTGACCTTGACGCGGATCTCTTCGACCTTCTCGACCGCCTTCTGGCGCGCCTCCCCGTCGCTCGGCGAGAACCGGATCACGATCTCGGCGACGTGCGCCGACTCGGGCACGGCGTAGAACTGTTCCTTCTTGCGCTCGTACTCGAGGCGGAGCTGGTCGTCGGTCAGCTGGAGCTGCGAGGCGACGTCGCGGCCGACGACCTTCTGCAGCGTGATGCTCTGGCGCATCTGCCGGCGGAGCTCCTCGCGGGTCATGCCCGACTCGGCGAGCGCCTTGTCGAAGTCCGCGTCGCTCGTCAGCTTGTACTGCTCCTTGATCCGCGCCACGGCGGCATCCACCTCTTCCTCGGTGGCGCTCACGGACATTTCCTTGGCGCGTTCCTCGAGAAGCTTCTCCTTGATCAGGTCCTCGAGGACGCTGCGCTCGAGCTCGGCGGCGTCGGTCGGGTGGTTGGGCGCGCGGGAGGCGATGGCCAGCCGCTTGTCGTACTCGGACTGCGTGATGAGGCGGTCGTTGACCCGCACCACGATCTGCTCGACGAGCTCGGCCGCCGGCAGCGCGGGCGCGGCGAGGCCCGCGGCGATCAGCAGGACGGTCGGCTTCCGCATGGAGGACATTTGTAACACCGTTCGGCCCCGGGAATTCCTCGGCGGAGGGCTCACGCCACCCGCCGCTCGAGCGATGGCAGCAGGGCCAGAAGCCCCTCGAGCAGCGCGTCTCCTTCCGGAGACGGCACGGTCAGGACCCGGGCCGGCGAGAGGCTGGCGCCCGGGGTCCGGGCGACGAGCGCGAGCAGGCGCTCGCCGTCGACCGGCGCGTCCTCCGCGAAGCGCAGGTGCACCCGGGCCGCCTGACGCGTGATCGCGGTGACGCCCAGCCGCTCGGCCCGGGTGCGCAGGCGCGCGTATTCGACGAGGCGCTTCACCTGGGGCGGCGGCTCCCCGAACCGGTCGGCGATCTCGCGGGTCGTCTCGGCGAGCGCCGCGTCGTCGCCCGCCCGCGCGATCTTCTTGTAGATCATCATCCGCCAGTTCTCGTCCTCGACGTACGCGTGCGGAATCGCCAGATCCAGGCCGAGCGAAAGGGTCACCGCGCGCTCGGGCAGCGGCTCCTCGCCGCGGATCTCGCGGATCGCCTCCTCGAGCAGCGACAGGTACGTCTCGAAGCCGACGGCCGCGATGTGGCCCGACTGCTCGCCGCCGAGCATGTTGCCCGACCCGCGGATCTCGAGGTCGCGCGCCGCGATGCGGAATCCCGCGCCCAGGTCGCAGAACTCGCGGATCGACGCCAGGCGCTGACGCGCGACGTCCGACAGCGCCGCGGTCTCCGACACCAGCAGGTAGGCGTAGGCCGGCTTGTCGCTGCGGCCGACGCGGCCGCGGAGCTGGTAGAGCTGCGCGAGGCCGAACGTGTCGGCACGGTCGATCAGGATCGTGTTGGCCGACGGGATGTCGAGCCCGTTCTCGACGATGGCCGTCGCGAGAAGGACGTCGGCTTCCCGCGAGACGAACCGGAGCATCGCCTTCTCGAGCTCGGCTTCCGGCATCTGACCATGCGCCGCCGTGACGCGCACCGACGGCAGCAGCTCCTCGAGCTCCCGCTTGACCCGGCCGATCGACTCCACGCGGTTGTGCACGAAGAAGACCTGCCCGCCCCGGGCGATCTCGGCCTCGATCGCCTCGCGGACGATCTCGGGCCTCGACGGAACGACCTGCGTCTCGATCGCCAGCCGGTCGCGAGGCGGCGTCTCGATGATCGACAGGTCGCGCAGGCCCGACAGCGACAGGTGCAGCGAGCGCGGGATCGGCGTCGCCGACATCGCGAGCACGTCGATCGAGGCCTTCCACTCCTTGAGCCGCTCCTTCTGGGCGACGCCGAAGCGCTGCTCCTCGTCCACGATGAGCAGGCCGAGGTCGCGAAAGGCGAGGTCGCGGCCGAGCATGCGGTGCGTGGCGATGAGGATGTCGACCGACCCGTCCGCGACGCGCGCGATGACGTCCTTCTGCTCCGGGCGCGCCCGAAACCGCGACAGCAGCTCGATCGAGACCGGAAACGCGGCGAAGCGGCGCCGGAACGTCCGGAAGTGCTGGTCCGCGAGGATCGTCGTCGGCGCGAGGACGGCCACCTGCTTGCCGTCGAGGACGGCCTTGAAGGCCGCGCGCATGGCGACCTCCGTCTTGCCGTAGCCGACGTCGCCGCAGAGCAGGCGATCCATGGGCTTCGCCGACTGCATGTCGCGCTTGACGTCGGCGATCGCCTGCACCTGGTCGGGCGTCTCGACGTACTCGAAGGCGTCCTCGAACTCCTTCTGCCACGGCGAGTCCTTGGAGAAGGCGAAGCCCTCGGCGAGGCTCCGGCGCGCGTAGAGCTTCAGGAGCTGGTCGGTCATGTCGCGCATCGCCTTGCGGACCGACGCCTTGCGCCGCGCCCAGCCCGCGCCGCCCAGGCGGTCGAGGACCGGGTCGACGCCTTCGACGCCCGAGTACTTCTGGACGAGGTCCAGCCGCTCGACCGGCAGCAGCAGCGCCTTGCCCTCCGCGTACTCGATCTCCATGAACTCGCGCTCCTCGCCCTCGACGGGCACGCGCTTGAGGCCGCGGAAGCGGCCGATGCCGTAGTCGGCGTGCACCACGGCATCGCCGAGCTTCAGGTCGCGCAGGTCCGAGAGAAACGCTTCCGACGGCCGCCGGCGCGACGACGACGAGCGGCGCTCCTCGCCGAAGATTTCCTCCTCGGCGTAGACGGCGAGGCGCGGCTCCCGCAGCCGGAATCCTGCCGAGATCTCCGCGGGGATCGCGATCACCGCTCCGGAGCGGCGCTCGGAGGAGACGTGGAAGCCGTACTCGACCGCCAGGCGCTTCAGGTTCTCGGCGCCGCCCGTCGGCCGGGCGGCCACGAAGACCTCTTCGCCCGCGTCGAGAGCGCGGGTCAGGTCCGCCGCCGCCTCGGCCGCGCGGCCCCCGTGGCCGGCGATCGCCTCGGCAGGCAGCCGGATCTCGACGGCGCCCTCGACCCCGAGCCCCAGACGGTCGAACCGGAGCGGCGCGGCGCGGAGCCGCTCCCGGATCCGTTCGGCGGGATGCGTCAGCTCCTCGGGAGCGAACGCGTCGCGGTCGGGGTCCCGGTCGCCCGACAGCCGCTCGGCGAACGCCGCGATTTCCTCTTCGACCGAGGCCGGCTCGACGAGGACGACGAGCGCGCCGGCCGCGTGGTCGAGCCAGCCGGCCGGCATCGGCACGACCCCCGGCGCGAAGACGCTGCGCTCGGCTTCCGAGGGCGGGCGCCCGATGCGCTCGGTCATCAGACGCCGCGCTTCGTCGGATTCCTCCGACGCCGCAAACGGCGGCAACGCCACCGTCTCGAGCCGCTCGCGCGAGCGCTGCGTGTCGGGGTCGAAGAGGCGCAGCGACGCGACCCGGTCGCCGTCGAGCTCGACGCGCACGGCGAGCTCCCGGTCGGGCGGGAAGACGTCGAAGAGTCCGCCGCGCACCGCGAGGTCGCCCGCCTCGACGACGAGATCTCCCCGGCGGTACCCGCGGCGCGTCAGGCGCTCGACGAGCGACGACAGCGAGACGTCGTCGCCGACCGCGAGCCGGAGCACGATCTCGGCAAAACGCGACGGCTCGGGAAGTCGCGTGAAGAGGGAGCGGGCCGGCAGGACCGCGGCCTCGAGCTGGCCGCCGGCCAGCGCCGTGAGCAGCGCGAACTCGTCCTTGCGCGCCTTGAGCGACGCGGGGATCCGCTGGTACGGCGTCAGCGTCGGCGCGGGCGCGTGGAACGTCCGCGACAGGCCGGCCGCGGCAAGGTCCGACCGGAAGCGCTCCGCCTCTTTCTCACTGCCCGCCACCGCGACGAGCGGACGTCCGAGGTCGGCCGCGAGCGCCGCGGCGAGCATCGCCGGCAGCGCGCCGACGCCGCCCGAGACGACCAGGCGGTCTTCTCCCCCCCGGACCCTGGCGAGGAGGTCCGCGTAGGAAGGCAGTCCGCGAGTCAGATCCGTGAGCACGAGAACCCCGAGTCGTCGGCCGCCAGCCTTCGGCTGTCAGCCTGAAATGGAGCCGATACTCTATCGGCTGGAGACGCCCGCCAGGGGCGACTTTTCGCGCAGCCGCTCGACGGCCCTGACCGCGGTTTCGACGGCGAAATCGATTTCCTCTTCCGTGGTCCCGCGTCCGAGCCCGAAGCGGATCGAGGCGTGCGCGAGATCAGCCGGCACGCCGATCGCCGTCAGCACGGGCGACGGCTCGAGCGACGCGGACGTGCAGGCCGACCCGGTCGAAACCGCGAGGTCCTTCATCCCGACCACGAGGGCCTCGCCGTCCACGCCCGCGAAGGAGACGTTCAGGTTGCCCGGAAGCCGACGCTCGACGGCCCCCGCCCGCACGGACCCGTCGGCGTCGAGATCGGGCAGCGGCGGCCCGTTGAGGCCGACGCCGGAGAGCCTGGCCGTCAGTCCCGCGTGAAGCCGCCGGCGGAGCCGGCGCAGGCGGCGGCTCTCTTCCGGCATCTCCGCGACCGCGATCTCCGCGGCCCGCCCGAGACCGACGATGCCGGGCACGTTGAGCGTGCCCGACCGCACGCCGCGCTCCTGGCCGCCGCCGTGGAAGAGGGGCTCGAGGCGCACGCGCGGGTTCCGCCCGCGCACGTAGAGCGCGCCGACGCCCTTCGGGCCGTAGATCTTGTGCGCCGACACCGACGCGAGGTCGACGTTCAGCGCGCCGACGTCGAAGGGAATCTTGCCGAAGCCCTGCACGGCGTCCGTGTGGAAGAGGACCCCGCGCTCGCGGCAGACCGCGCCGATGGCCGCGACGTCGTGGATCGTGCCGATCTCGTTGTTGGCGGTCATGAGCGAGACGAGGACGGTCCGGTCCGTGAGCGCGGCGCGCACCTGCTCGGGGGCGATCGCGCCCGTCCCCTTCTCCGGAGCGAGGATCGTCACGCCGAAGCCTTCTTTCTCGAGCCGCCGGCACGCGTCGAGGACCGCCGGGTGCTCGGTCGCGGCCGTGACGACGTGCGCGCCGGTGCCCGCGTGGAGGCGCGCGACGCCGAAGACGGCGAGGTTGTCGGCCTCCGTCGCGCCGCTGGTGAAGACGATCTCCTTCGGCGATGCCCCGAGGGCCGCCGCCAGCGCCTCGCGGGCGGCGTCGACGGCCGCTTCGGCTTCCCAGCCGAAGACGTGGCCGCGCGAAGACGGGTTGCCGAAGGAGCGCGTGAAGTAAGGCGTCATCGCCTCGAGCACGCGCGGGTCCACCGGCGTCGTCGCGTGATGGTCGAGATAGACGGGCAGGTGCATGGCCGCCCTGATTATGTTCCGCGGCGGCGTCGGGGTTCGAGCCCCTCCGGGGGGCCGCCCGGATCACTGAAGGCTGAACGTCTTGACCATGAACACGGCCATCTGGCCGCGCGTGTTCGGGCTGGAGGGGCAGTAATTGCCGCCGCCGCAGCCTCCCGTGACGCCTTCGTGGGCGAGCTGTTCGATCCAGTTGGCGAACGTCGAGGGACACGGAACGTCCAGGAACGCTCCGGCGCACGGCGGCGGGACGTAGGACGATCCGTGCTCGCCTTTCAGGAGGAAGACGGCCATCTGGTCGCGTCGCACGGGGGTCTGCGGGCAGAAGTTGCCGCCGCCGCAACCCCCGGTGATCCCCTCGGCCGCCATCGCTTCGATCCAGTCCGCGAAGGTCGAGGGACAGGGGACGTCGAGGAAGGCGCCCGCGCAGTGCGGCGGGACGTAGCACAGGCCGTGCTTGCCCTTGAGGATGAAAACCGCCATCTGCTGGCGCAGGGTGTCGTCGTTGACGCCGTAGAGTCCCCCGCCAACGCCCGCCGTGATGCCGTTGGAGACGAGAGTCGTCACGAAGGCGTAGAACTGCTGTCCGTTCGGCACGTCGAGGAAGTCCGCGACGAACGCCTTGACGAGCGTCCCGGTCGTGTCGTCGGTGTTCGTGACGACGAGATCGTTCGCCGTTCCGGGAGCCAGCGCCGGAGACGCGGCCGAAATCGAGACGTAGGAATTCACCGAAACGCCCGTCGCCGAGATGCCTCCGAGCTTCACGTCCGCTCCCGCGAGAAAGTTCGTGCCGGCCACCGTCAGGGTCGTTCCTCCCGCCGCCGGCCCCGACTTCGGGCTGACGGAAAACGGCAGCCGCTGCGAGAACTCGGACGTGTTGCCGGTGGGATCGGTCGCGGTCACCGAGATCCTCGAGCCCGACGCCACGGCCGGAAGCGTCGAGACGGTGAAGGGGGCGTTGCCGGAGCCGTCGGTCGTGACCTGCGAGGAGCCCAGGTAGGTTTCGCCCTGCACGTAGTCCCGCGGGAAGCGGGAGCAGGCGGGGTTGGAATAGAAGTCGAGGGCGAAAGTCGTGTTGGGCGTCGAGTTCAGCAGCCCCGACACGGTCGTGTTCCCCGCGCCATACGCCACGGAGACGAGCACCGGAAAGTCCTGCCGGTCATTGGGGCCGGTGTCCCCGTCGTCGAGGTCGTTGGCGGTCGGCGTGGACGACCCGCTGGAGAGCGTGATCCCGAGCGCCGCGTTGTCGTGGATCGCATTGCCGCGGATCGTGTTGTTCGGGCCCGCCGCGACGGCGACGCCCTGGCCGCCGTTGTACGCGATGATGTTGGCGCCCGGTCCTCCCGGGCTCGACGTGCCGATGAGGTTCGGCGACGCCCCGGTCGACGCGATCTCGATGCCGTGGCTTCCATTGGGAAGCGGCGCGAGGTGGGAATCGTCCACGCCGATGGCGTTCCCCTGGATCGTCGCCCCGTCGGCGTTGACGCTCATGCCGATCGTGAGATTGCCGGAGACGAGGTTCCCCTCGCCGACTCCGGTTCCGCCGATCACCAGCCCGGCGCCGGGACTCGAGATACCGATTCCCACGTTGTTGGGCATCGCGGCCGTGCCGTTGACGTCCGTCCCGATGAGATTGCCCTGGATCGTCACGTCGACGGCGAAGAAGCCCGCGTCGAGGCCGTCGCCGGTGTTGGCCGAGATCAGGTTCCCCGTGCCGGCGCCGCCGACCAGGACGCCCGATCCGTTGCCGCCCGCGATGACGACCCCGGTGGCGTTCGGCAGCGGGACGGTGCCCGTGACGTCCGTCCCGATGTAGTTGTTCTGGATCGTGCCTCCCGTGGAGGACCCGATGAAGATGCCGTCGCTCTGGTTGCCGGAGATGATGTTGCGATCCGCGGCCACGGGCCCGCCGATCAGGAAGGTCGACCCCGCCAGGGAAACGCCGGTGAAATTCGGGGTGGCGGTCGTCCCCGCGGCGTCGACGCCGATGTGGCAGGCCTGGACCGTTATCGAGGTGCTCTCGTCGGAAGTGATCGCGATGCCGCAGTGGCCGATGGTCAACCCCTTGACGCCGCCCCCCGAACCGAAGAACTGAAACGCGATCTGGCTCGTGTCGGAGCAGGCGATCGCGACGAGCGGCGAGCCCGCGTAGCCAGGCTGCGTCGTTCCGTCGACGGTCAGGCCGCCGCTCGCGACGTTCGGGCCGGGGAGACTGCTCGCGAGCGCGATCGTCTGGACTCCGGAGCCGGGAATGGCGAACGTGACGGTGTGGGGTCCCGCCCCGCCGGCGTTGGCGTCCAGGATCGCCTGACGCAGCGATCCCGGTCCCGAGTCGCTGGTGCTGGTCACGGAAAACGCCGTCGCGAGAGCGGCGGCGCTCGAGGCGAGCGCGAGAACGAGGGCGAGCGCGAAACGCCCGGCGCGGCGACCGCTGTCGACCATGAGATCCTCCCTCGAGCCGGCGAAGGATTCAGCCACCGGCGCTACAATGAGTATCGTGTCGAGCCTGCCTCGCCCCGTTCAGGGTTCATTCAGGTTCACGTCGGCGCCGCCGCGCGTGCGTCTCGTTCACGCCTTCGACCGGCCCTACGAGAACGTCGTCGCGACGGCCCGCACCTGCTACTCCGCCAAAGGAATCGTCACGGAGGACCAGGCGTCGGCTCGCCCCGACCGGCGCGACGCCATCGCCCGGTCCATCTACGAGGCCGGGCATCACACGACCTTTCAGCACGCCCACTTCCAGTTCTCTCTCGAAAACGTCTCGCGGCAATTCCTGTGGTCCTTCCTCCACGCGCATCCCTTCTACAACTCCGAGCAGGTCTCCCAGCGCTACGTGGAAGTCAGCCGCGGCAACTACGCGGTGCCGCCGCTCGGGCCGGCGGAACGGGATCTCTACGAGAAGACCGCGCGGCGCCAGCAGGAGGCCTACGCGCGGCTGACGGAGCTCCTGACGCCGCTGGCGGCGGAGCGCTACTTCGGCCTCTTCCCCGGGAGGACGCGCGGCGACGGCCGGACGCGCTTTGCCGGTTCCATCAAGAAGCGCGCGCAGGAAATCGCGCGTTACGTGCTTCCGGTCGCGACGTTCTCGTACCTCTACCACACGATCTCGGGGATCACGCTCTTTCGCTACTGGCGCCTGTGCGAAGCGATGGACGCTCCGGCCGAGCAGCGCGAGGTCGTCGGGCAGATGGTGGCGGAGGTTCTGCGCCACGACCCGCTGTACGCCGCCGTCCTCGAGGAGCCGCTGCCGCTCGAAGAGACGCCCGAGTACGCCGCGTTCCAGAACCTTCCGCGCGCGCGGGGCGCGTCGCTGGCGTTCCGCGAAGAGTTCGACCGGGAGCTCGGAGGCCGCGTCTCGCGCCTCGTGGACTGGAAGGCCAACAACGAAGAGGTCCTGGCGTCGGCCGTCCGCGAGATTCTCGGCGCGCCGAAGGCCGCCTTGTCCGACGACGACGCGATCCGTCTCGTCCTCGACCCGGCAAAGAACCGCTCCCTGGGAGAGACGCTGACGCTGACGACGCACGGGAAGCTGTCCCGCGCGCTCTTCCACCCGGCCTACACGTTCCGCAAGAAGCTCTCGCACACCGCCGACAGCCAGGATCAGCGCCACCGGATGACGCCCGCCTCGCGGCCGGCGCTGCCCGCGTATCTCTCCGACGAGCCCGACTACGTCGTCCCGATGCTCGTCGCCGAGGTGCCCGAGGCCGACGCGCTCTACCGTTCCACGATGGAGGAGACCTGGGCCGCCGTCGGCGAGCTGCGCGGCCGCGGCGTCTCGGACGAGTTCGCGGCCTACCTGCTGCCCAACGCCGTCGCGATCCGGTTCACCGAGTCGGCGGACCTGCTCAACCTGCACCACAAGTGCGCGATGCGCCTCTGTTACAACGCCCAGGAGGAGATCTGGCGCGCGTCCCTCGACGAGGCGCTCCAGATCCGCGAGGTCAACCCGCGCATCGGGCCCTGGCTGCTGCCGCCGTGCACGCTGCGGCACCACGCCGGCGTGCGTCCCGTCTGCCCCGAGGGCGACCGCTTCTGCGGAGTCGTCGTCTGGAAGCAGGAAGCCACGGACTACGTGAGGGTGCTCTAGGCGTCCCGCGGAGGACTCCATGCTCGAGCCCAAACGTCCCGCGCGCGGCCGTCTCGAAAACGACGCGGTCGAGTCGTCTCGCCACTGGTCCGACCCCGTCTGCCTGCGCATCGTCCTGCTCGAGATCTTTCCCCCGGTCTGGCGGCGCCTGCGCGTCCCGGGCCAGATGACGCTGCGGCAGCTGCACGCCGTGCTGCAGTGCGCGATGGGCTGGTCGGGAATCGAAGCCCACCGCTTTCGCGTCGGCGAGGTTCTCTACGGAAAGATGTCCGAGGGTGGCGGCCTGCGCGATTCGCGCTGGGTGACGGTCGCGGACGTGGCGGCCGCGCTCGGCGGCGGCTCCTTCCGCTACGAACTCCTCGCCGACGAGACGTGGGAGCACGACATCCGGATCGAAGGCGTCCTCGAGGCCCGGACCGACAACCAGGTCCCGGTCTGCCTCGGCGGGGAACACTCCTGGCCCTCCGAAGCGGGAGACACCCCCGAGGACTCCGCGGACCGCGTCGACTTCATGACGGCCGAGCGGCTCGACGCCGGCGCCTTCGACCTCGAGGCCGTCAACCGCGCGCTGGCGCGGTTGCGCTAGGGAATCGCCTCCTTCGCCAGCTCGGCGCCGGGCGCGCTCTCGTCGCGGATCGGAAGCGGGTCGCCGAGCACCCCTTCCCACCGCGCGACGACGACCGAGGCGACGCAGTTGCCCATGACGTTGATCGACGTGCGGGCCATGTCCATCAGCTCGTCGACCGCGAGAATCATGGCGACGCCGGCCTCGCCGGGAAGCCCGAAGGACGCGCATCCGGCCGCGATGATGACGAGCGAGGCGCGCGGCACGCCGGCCACTCCCTTCGACGTCATCAGGAACGTCAGCATCATCAGGAGCTCGGTCGGAAGCGGCAGATGGATGCCGGCCGCCTGCGCGATCGTCAGCGACGCGAGCGAGATGTAGAGCGTCGAGCCGTCGAGGTTGAACGAATACCCGGCGGGAATCACGAACCCGGCGACGGATTCGGGGACGCCGAACTCGACCATCTTTTCGAGCGCCCGCGGCAGTGCGGCCTCGGAGGACGCCGTCGAGAACGCGAGCAGGAATGGCTCGCGGATCTTGCGAAAGAAGAGGCGGACGTTCGCGCGAGCGAGCGTCAGAGCCGGCACGAGGACGAGCAACGCAAAGAGCAGCAGTGCGCCATAGAGCGAGGCGACGAGCTTGGCGTACGAACCGAGCACCGCGAGGCCGTGGTGCGACACCGAGCCGGCCATCGCGCCGAACACGCCGAGCGGCGTCAGCGCCATGACGTAGTCCGTCAGCTGGAACATCACGGCGACGACCGAGTTCATGACCTTCAGGAACGGCTCCGACCTGGACCCGATGTGCGCGGCGGCGACCCCGACGAGCGTGGCGAAGACGACGACCTGGAGGACGTCCTGTTTCGCCATCGCGTCGACGACGTTCGAGGGAAAGAGATGCAGCAGCGTCTCGACCAGCGTCTTCGGCTTCGCGAGCGCTTCGCCCGAGGGCGGCAGGTGCAGGCCGTCGCCGGGCCGCACGACGTGCGCGATGGTCAGCCCGAGCGCCAGCGCGGCGGTCGTCGCGACCTCGAAGTAGACGATCGCCTTGACGCCCATGCGGCCGACGGCCTTGATGTCGCCGGTCTTGCCGATCCCGACGACGATCGTCGAGAAGATCAGGGGCACGATCAACAGCTTGATGAGGCTGATGAAGGCGCGCGACAGGAACCGGAACGTCTCGTAGGCGTTCGGATTCGTCTCCGCGGGGAACAGGAATCCGCAGGCGACGCCGAGGATCAGCGCATAGAAGATCAGGGCCGTCGACGACAGCCACGCCGGCCGGTTCGACTTCCTCACGCGCGCTCCGGGAACATCGGCGCGAGAGTCTACCCGAGGGCGCAGGAGACCGGCCTTCGCGACTCTAGGGGCTCGTGACGCGACCTCGCCGCCTTGGCTGCGCCGCGCGGAGGAATCGCTCCATCGAGCGCCCGTCGTCGGCCACGTCGGGTCGGTTCGTCTTCAACGCGAGGTCTCGTCGCGTGGGAGCTCGAGGCGCTTCTCGCGCTCGGTCAGGTCGAGGCGGCGTCGGGCGACGCCGCGGGTCGAACGCGCCTCGAGGCGCTTCAGAAGGACGCGGCGGCGAAGGAATTCCGGCTCATCGCGCGGGAGGCGCGGCCGACAGGGCGCCGATCCGGGGGCCCGAGGCCCGACGCACGGCGACGATCTGGTTGGCGTGCCTCACGAGTTCTTCGAGGCGCTCGAGCGCCTCGAAGACGACGGTGGTCCCGTCGACGGAGCGGCAGGAAAACCGCACGGCCCCGCGCCCGCGATCGAGCTCGAAGCGCCGCCCGACGGCCGACTCGGCCTGCAGCGCTCGGAAGTCGGCGACCCATTCGTCGCCGAGCCGCCCGTCGAGCGCCACGCTGTAGCGCGTGTCGGTTCCCGCGGGCTCTCCCTTCAGGCGCGAAAGGTCCAGCTTCACCTCCGCATCCGGCGCCGGTCTCCAGGGCTCGCTCATCGGGATCCCCCTGCCGCCGTAAGACGCAATCCGGGGGCCAGATTTCAACCCCTTGGAAACAGGCGCCTTGGAATCCAGGCTCCACGGCGGCGGCTCGAAAAGTGTCACCCTCGGTAACACTTTACCTGTCCTGACGGACAGGGAAATCGCTCCGCCGGCGGCTGCCGTCTAGTCGCGCCGCTTCAGCGAAAGCGTGAGCACGAACTCGGCCACCGGCTCCGATCCGAACCTGTCGGGGACGGTCGCCACGACGCGAACCGGCATCGCTTCGCGTTCCCCGCTCTCGTTGGTGCGCCGGACCAGAGCCGCGATCGCCTCGCCTTCCTCGCACGCGAACAGGACGTCGGCCTCGGCGCGCTTCAGGAACTGCGCGCGCAGGTCCTGGAAGACGAGCGAAACGCGCCGGCCGCTTCGCTCGATTTCGCGCATCGCCGAGAGCCCCGCGGCCAGGTCGGCGCCCGCGCACAGCGCGCCGAAATACATCGACCCGAGGTGATTCCGCGACCGCCGCGAGAGCGGGATCCGGATCACCGTTCGGCGCGCGCTCGCCTCCACCACCGTCGGGCGCAGGAAGAAGAGGAGCGGCACCCGCCGGAAGGTCCAGAGGAGGAGCCGCCACGTCTCGCTCATGCCGGATCGCGAGCGACCGTATCACCTGTCCTTCACACGGCGACGGCGCGCGCCGCCGCGGCGCGACCCTGCCCGAAAGGACGGCTGCCATTTGGGGCCGATCGGCGCGACAATGGGGGGTGCCCAACTTCCTGACAAGGAGTGCCTCGATGTCTCTGCGGTCATTCACCGCCTCGATCGTTCTCTGCGCGGCCGCGACGAGCGCCGCTTCCGCCACGGTCCTCTGCGTCAAGCCGGTGCCGTCCGGAACCGGATGCTGGGCTCCGGGGACGGCGTACACCGACCTGCAGCCCGCGCTCGCGGCGGCCAGCGCCAGCGACGAGATCTGGGTGGCCGCGGGAACCTACAAGCCCACGAGCGACACCGACCGGACGAAATCCTTCGCCATGAAAAACGGCGTGGCGATCTACGGCGGCTTCAACGGCACCGAAACGAGCCGCGGCCAGCGCAACCCGTCGGTCAACGTGGTCGTCCTCTCCGGCGACATCGGCACGGCGGGGTTCTCCGGCGACAACAGCTACCACGTCGTCACCGCGGACGCGTCGGTGACGCTGACCGGCATCATCGACGGCGTCACGATCAGCGGGGGCCAGGCGGACGGCGCCTCGCCGAGCAACCAGGATCGCGGCGCCGGGCTCTGGGTCAACGGCGGCAGCCCCAAGCTGGTCGGCCTGACGCTGACCGCCAACTACGCCTCCTTCCGCGGCGGCGCGGTGCGGGTCGAGAGCGGCGCGCCGCAGTTTCTCTCGTGCACGTTCGTTTCGAACACCGTCGCGTTCGGTGCCGGCGGCGCCGGCCTCTCGTCCAACACGGGAGCGTCCGTCGACGCCGAGGAGTGCGTCTTCCGCTCGAATTCGATCTCCGGGTCCACGACGGGCGGCGGCGGCGTTCAGACCGGCGGCAACACGACGCTCATCAACTGCGTCATCGCGCAGAACAGCCCCAACGGCCTCCAGATCCAGGGCGACAACAACAAGATCCAGGACTGCACCTTCAACGCGAACAACGGTTACGGCGCCGCGTTTCTCGTCAGCAACAGCAACACGATCGCCAACTCCGTCTTCTGGGGCGATCTCGTGCCCGAGATCTTCTTCGACGGATCCTCGTCCGCCTCGATCTCGTGGTGCGACGTCCAGGGCGGCTCGCCGTTTGCCGGCTCGGGGAACATCGACGCCGACCCGCTGTTCCTCGGCGCGCCGGCCGACCTGCGGCCCGGCGAGGGTTCGCCCGTGGTCGACGCCGGCAACAACACGCTGGTCCCCGGCGGGACGACGATCGACGTCCGCGGCCTTCCGCGCTTCTTCGACGACCCCGGCGTTCCCGACACGGGCGTCGGCAACGTGCCGCCGGGCATCGTGGACATGGGCGCCTACGAGCGCATTCCCATCGAGGTCACCGCGCCGGGAGACCTGACCGTCTGTTCCGGCGCGCAGGCCGTCTTCACGGTCACCGCGACCGGCCAGCCGACGCTGACGTACCAGTGGCGGAAGAACGGCTCGCCGCTCTCGAACGGCGGCACGATCTCCGGCGTCACGACCAACACGCTGACGATCAGCGCGACCGTCCCCGGCGACACCGGCAGCTACGACGTCGTCGTCACGGACGGCTTCGGCCAGTCCCTCACGTCGTCGGCCGCGGCGCTCACCGTCAACGCGCGGCCGATGGCCGCCGCGTCGGGATCGGCGACCGTCTGCGCCGGCACGGCCACGCCGCTGTCCGGTTCAGGCGGCGTCTCCTGCGCGTGGTCGCCGTCGCTCGGCCTCGACAGCGCGACCAGCTGCAGCCCCATGGCGACGCCCTCGATCACCACCGTCTACACGCTGACGGTCATGGCGGCCAACGGCTGCCCGTCGACGAACAACCCGACGGTGACGATCAACGTCAACCCCGTGCCGGCGACGCCGGCGATCTCGGCGCCGCTGTCCGTCCCGGTCGGGGCCTCCGGCGCGTCGGCGAGCGTGCCGAACCACGCGGGCTCGACCTGGACCTGGACGCTCTCGGGCGGCACGATCACGGCCGGCCAGACGACTCGCCAGATCGTGTTCGACGCCGGTCCTCCGGGGACGACGATGGCCTGCACCGTGGTCGAGACCAACGCCGGATGCGTGTCGCCGCTCGCGGCGAAGAACATCCAGGTCGACTTCCTCGACGTGCCCCCGTCCAACACGTTCCACGACTACGTCAACGCCGTCGCCCGCAACGGCGTCACGGCGGGCTGCGGCGGCGGCAACTACTGCGGCACCGCGTCGGTGACGCGAGCTCAGATGGCCGTCTTCCTCCTGAAGGCCGAGCACGGGTCGACCTTCGTGCCGCCCTCCTGCGCGGGCCGCTTCACGGACGTGCCCTGCCCGGGAGGCTTCGCGGTCGACTGGATCGAAGAGCTCGCGAACGAAGGCATCACCGGCGGCTGCGGCGGCACCAACTACTGCCCCAACAACGCCGTGCGCCGCGACCAGATGGCCGTGTTCCTGCTGAAGGCGTCCCAGGGCTCCACCTACACGCCGCCGCCGGCCACCGGCACCATCTTCGCGGACGTGCCGGCGTCGGCCTTCGCCGCGGACTGGATCGAGGACCTCTACGCCCGCGGCATCACCGGCGGCTGCCTGACGAATCCGCTCCGCTACTGCCCGACCAACACGAACAACCGGCAGCAGATGGCGGTCTTCATCACGAAGACGTTCGGTTTGCAGTAGACCGTCGCCTTCGCTCGCTCGGAGTCTGCGCGCCCCGCGCGCACCGGCGGGCGGCTCGGGGACATCCCTCGACCGCCCGCCTGATCGCTTCCTCTCGCTCCGGCTCCCGCCGCGCGAGTCGTCCGGCTCGCCCGAGCTCGTGGAACTCTGTCGCGCGGCGAAGGGATGCGGTCGCCGCGGCGGCCCCGATCCGGCATAATCGCCGGGTTTTCGGAAGAACAAGGAGTGCCGTCCATGCGCTCGCGCTCGCTGATCGTTCTGTGCCTCGCGCTCGCTTCGGTTCGAGGGCTGGCCGCCGCCGACCTTCGGGACAAGGTGGATCCCTGGGTCCTGGCCACGGCCGAGCGCGGCGACACCGAGTTCCTGGTGATGCTGCGCGAACAAGCGGACCTCCGCGGCGCGCGGAACCTGTCGACGAAGACGGAGCGGGCGGCCTTCGTGGCCGACGCGCTCGCCGCGACGGCCGAGCGCACGCAGGCGCCGCTCGAGGCGCTGCTGACCCGGCGCGGCGCCCCGCACCGCGCTTTCTGGGTCGCCAACGCCTTCTGGGTCCGCGGCGGCCGAGCGCTCGTCGAGGAGATCGCGGCGCGCGACGACGTGTTCCACGTCTATGCCAACCCGCACGTCAAGATGGACGGCCCCGTCGACGCCGCGGCCGCCGGTCCGGAGTCGCCCGACGCGATCGAGTGGAACGTCTCGCAGGTCCACGCGCCCGACCTCTGGGCGCTCGGCTTCAAGGGAGGCGGGGTCGTCGTGTCCGGCGGAGACACCGGCTATCAGTGGGACCACCCGGCCTTGAAACCGCACTATCGCGGCTGGACCGGATCGGCCAACCACAACTACAACTGGCACGACGCCATCCACGACGCCGCGCCGGGTAACCCGTGCGGCTCGGACTCGCCCGCGCCCTGCGACGACTATGGGCACGGGACCCACACGATGGGCTCGATGGTCGGCGACGACGGGGGCACCAACAAGATCGGGGTCGCGCCCGGGGCCAGGTGGATCGGCTGTCGGAACATGGACGCCGGCACCGGGACGCCCGCGCGCTACGCCGAGTGCTTCCAGTGGTTCATCGCGCCGACGGATCTGGCCGGCCTGAACCCGGATCCGAGCAAGGCGCCCGACGTCATCAACAACTCGTGGGGCTGCCCGGTGTCGGAAGGCTGCACCGATCCGACGATCCTCCAGTCGGTCGTCGAAAGCGTGCGCGCGGCCGGCATCGAGGTCGTCGTGTCCGCGGGGAACAGCGGCCCCGCCTGTTCCACCGTCACGGACCCGGCGGCGATCTACGCCGCGTCCTTTTCGGTCGGCGCGACCGACTCGAGCGACACGATCGCGGGCTTCTCGAGCCGCGGACCGGTCACGGCCGACGGCAGCGGCCGCCTGAAGCCGAACATCTCCGCGCCGGGCGTCAACGTGCGCTCGAGCGTGCCCACCAACGGCTACGAGATCCTGAGCGGCACGAGCATGGCCGGCCCCCACGTCGTCGGCGTGGTGGCGCTCGTCCTCTCGGCGCGTCCGGATCTGATCGGCAATCCCGACGCGATCGAGCCGGTCCTGACGGCGAGCGCTCTGCCCCGCACGACGACGGAGACCTGCGGCGGCATCCCGGGAAGCCAGATTCCGAACAACACCTACGGCTGGGGGCGCGTCGACGCCCTCGCGGCCTTCACCGACGACCTCTCGATCTCGCAGTCCGCGTCGCCGAATCCCACGCTCGTCGGAGTTCCGGTGACGTTCACGATCACCGTGACGAGCAACGGTCCGGGCTCGGCGATCGACGTCCAGGTCTCGGAGGGACTCACGCTGACCGCGTCGGTCGACTCGGCGACGCCGAGCCAGGGCTCCTGCGTGCTTCAGGCGCACGGCGCGAGCTGCGACCTCGGCCCGATGGCGAGCGGCGCGACGGCGACGGTGACGGTCGTCGGCACGCCGGGCGCGGTCGGGACCCTCACGAGCAACGCTCTCGTCCAGATCACGGGCCTCGACCCGAACCCCGGCAACGACTCGGCGCCGGTGCAGGCAGCCGTTTCCGCGTGCCCCTTCCCGACGCCGACGATCGCGGCGCCGGCGTCGGTGCCGCCCGCGACCGGAGGCGTCGCCGCCACCGTGTCGTCGGGGCCCGGCCACGCCGACGCCTGGACGCTGACGGGCGGCTCGCTCGACTCCGGCCAGGGCACCGCCGCGATCACGTTCACTTCGGGCGAGCCCGGTACGACGATGACGCTGTCCGTCGTCGACTCGCTCGGCGACTGCGCCGTGGGGGCGGCCGACGTCCTCGTGTCGGTCGATTTCCTCGACGTGCCGCCCGCGGACCCGTTCCACGACTTCGTCAACACCGTCGCGCGCAACGGCGTCACCGCCGGATGCGGCGGCGGCGATTACTGTCCCGACGCCTCGGTCACGCGCGCCCAGATGGCCGTCTTCCTCCTGAAGAGCGAGCACGGCTCGGCCTACGTCCCGCCCCCGGCGACCGGCACCGTCTTCGCCGACGTTCCGCAGGGCTCTTTCGCGGCCGACTGGATCGAACGGCTCGCGACCGAAGGCGTCACGAGCGGATGCGGCGGCGGCAATTACTGTCCCGACGCCTCGGTCACGCGCGCCCAGATGGCGGTATTCCTCCTGAAGACGCACCTCGGCGCGGCTTATGCGCCGCCGGCCGCGGTCGGCATCTTCGGCGACGTGCCCGTCGGCGCCTTCGCGGCCGACTGGATCGAGGATCTCTATGGCCGCGGCGTCACGGGAGGCTGTTCGGCAAGCCCGCTGCTCTACTGCCCGAACGACCCGAACACGCGCGGGCAGATGGCGGTCTTCCTCACGAAGACGTTCAACTTGCCGTGACCCGGTCGCCCCGCCGGCTGGCGGGCGGCTCCCGGCGAAGACTCTTTCGCGGGAACAGGCGGAGCGAAGCGCGGACGCGCGGAGTAGGATCGGGCCATGGCCCGACCAGGGAGGCAGCCATGGCCCACCGTTTTTCCCGGAGAGCTTCCTCCGGGCTGATTCGTCCGTCGGTCGCGCTCTCGCTCTGGCTCGCGATCGCCGCCGGCGCGGCGGCACAGTCCGTCCCGCCTCCGGCACCGGCCGAGGCCGGCTCGGGCGCCGCGCTCTGCACGCCCGACCTCCACACGCTGTGCTTCGATCAGGGCCGCTTCTCGGCGCGCGCCGGCTTCCAGCTGACGCCGCTCGGCCCGGTCGCCCCGGCACACGCGGTGACGCTGACGGATCAGACGGGATATTTCTGGTTCTTCGATCCGGCCAACGTCGAGCTCATGGTCAAGGTCCTCGACGGCTGCTCGATTTCGAACGCCTACTGGGTCTTCGCGTCAGGCCTGACCAACGTCGGCGTCTCGCTGACCGTGAAGGATCTCCAGTCGGGCGAGCAGCAGGTGTACACGAACCTGGCGTCGGTGCCTTTCGCTCCCATTCAGGACACGGGCGCGTTTCACACGTGCCCGTGACCGCTCCTGTGCGGGCGATCACAGGGAATCGGAGGTGCCTCGGCTAGGGTAGGAAGCTCCCCATGCTCACCGAGCTCGCCCCCGTTCTCCTGGCTCTGGTCCTCGGAACGCCCGCCGCGCCCATCGCCGTCACGGTCGATCCGGCGTCGAATCGCCATCCGATCAGCGCGTTGATCTACGGCGTCAACTTCGGCGACGACGCGCAGGCCCTGGCGCTGCGCTGGCCGGCGCGCCGCTGGGGAGGCAACGGGACGACGCGCTACTCGTGGCAGGACGACATCGCCAACCACGCGAGCGACTGGTTTTTCTACAACATCGAGTCGCAGCCCGACCCGGGCACGCTGCCCGACGGCTCCACCGCCGACCTCTTCATCGACGCCACGCGCGCGGCCGGCAGCGAGACCGTCCTGACGATCCCTCTCATCGGCTGGACACCCACGGATCGGGTGCGGCGCTGGGGCTTCTCGGTGGCGAAGTACGGCGCTCAACAGCAGACCGAATGCACCGCGACCGGCTACCCGCCCTGGTGCCAGCCCGACGCCGGCAACGGCAACCACGCCGACGGCACGCCGATCACGGGCAACGACCCGCACGACACGTCGCGCGAGATCGGCCCGGACTTCGTCACGGGCTGGATGCAGCACGTCGAGGGGCGCGTCGGCAGCGCGGCGGCGGGCGGCGTGCGCTTCTTCGCGCTCGACAACGAGCCCGACCTCTGGAACTCGACGCACCGCGACGTCCACCCCGCGCCCCTCTCGTACGACGAGATCTGGCAGCGCACCGTCGACTATGCGTCGGCGGTCAAGGCGCAGGACCCGGCGGCGCTGGTGCTGGGGCCCGTGCCCTGGGGCTGGTGCGCCTACTTCTGGTCGGCGCTCGACGGGTGCGGCGACGGCGGACCGGACCTCCAGGCGCACGGCGGCGTTCACTACCTGGAGTGGTATCTCCAGCAGGCGCACGACCACGAGGTCGCCAGCGGCGTGCGGCTCGTCGACTACCTCGACATCCATTACTACCCGCAGGCCTCGGGCGTGGCGCTGACCGACGACGAGAGCGTCGCGGCGCTGCGCCTGCGCTCGCTCAAGAGCCTGTACGACCCGACCTACGTCGACGAGTCCTGGATCGGGACCTGCTGCGGCCCGACCGCCGTGGATCTGATCCCGAGGATGAAGACCTGGATCGCCGCGCGGTACCCGGGAACGAAGCTCGCGATCACCGAGTACAACTGGGGCGGCGACACGGGCATCAGCTCGGCGCTCGCGCAGGCCGAGGCCCTCGCGATCTTCGGCCGCGAGGGCGTGGACCTCGCGACGCGCTGGATCGCGCCGGACCCGGGCAGCCGCGTCGAAGACGCGTTCCGCCTCTACCTCGACTACGACGGCCTGGGTTCCTCGATCGCCGGCGACAGCGTCGACGCGCAGAGCGCGAACGTGGACGACGTGGGCGCCTACGCCGTGGCCGGCGCGGGGACGCGGCTCTACCTGCTGCTCTTCAACAAAGCCACGGGCGACCGCGACGTGTCCGTGAGCCTGCCGTCGCCGCTGAACTGGCGCGCCCGGCTCTGGCGCTTCGACGGCGGCAGCGGGCTCGGCGCCGCCGGCACCGGGCTGCCGGCGTCGGGAGCGCTCGGCCTGACTCTTCCCGCGCGCTCGGCGACGCTCGCCGCCACGCTGCTCGATTTTTCGGACGTGCCCGTCGCGCATCCCTTCTACTCGTTCGTGATGTCGACGGCGGACGACGGCGTGTCGGCAGGATGCGGCGGGGGCGATTTCTGTCCCGACATGCCCGTGACCCGGGCGCAGATGGCCGTTTTCCTGCTCAAGGCGAGCCAGGGCCCGCACTACGCGCCGCCGCCGGCGACGGGAACGGTCTTCGCCGACGTTCCCGCCGGCGCCTTCGCCGCCGCCTGGATCGAAGACCTCGCGAGCCGCGGCATCACCGGCGGGTGCGGCGCCGGCCTCTACTGCCCGAACGCCGCGGTGACGCGTCGACAGATGGCGGCCTTCTTGCTCAAGGCGGAACACGGGTCCCCGTACGTTCCGCCGGCGCCCGTCGGGATCTTTGGAGACGTTCCGACCGATGACCCGTTTGCCCCGTGGATCGAGGAGCTCGCCGCCGAACACGTCACGGCCGGCTGCCACTCGGCGCCGCTTCTTTACTGTCCCGACAGCTCGAACACGCGCGGACAGATGTCCGTATTTCTGGTCAAAGCCTTCGACCTTCCGTGAGGCGAACGTCGTTCGACCCTTGACCGGTCGCCTCCGCTGGCCCCATAGTTTCGTCTTCGCCACATGAAGAACGGGTCCTCCACGTCGGCGGCCGCACGGATCGTGTCGCGCGGTGTTCGTGCCGCGATCGGCGCCTGCCTCGCCCTGGCGCTCGACGCTCCGGCGGGCGCGACGAGCTTCAAGCAGCCTGGATTCTCGGAGACCGTCGTCTTCTCCGGCCTCACGTTTCCGACCGTCGTCCGCTTCCTCCCCGACGGCCGCGTGCTCGTCGCCGAAAAAGGAGGCAAGCTCAAGCTGTTTCCGAACATCGCGACGAACTCCTACACCGTCGTCGCCGACCTGAGCGCCGAGGTCCACAACTTCTGGGATCGCGGCCTGCTCGGTCTCGCGGTCGACCCGAACTTCGCCACGAACAACTACGTCTACGTTCTCTACTCCTACAACGCGCCGATCGGCGGCATACCTCCCGCCTGGCCCGGCACCAGCTGTCCCGACCCGCCCGGGGCCACGACCGACGGCTGCGTGATCAGCGGCCGGCTCTCGCGGTTGACGGCGGTCGGAGCCGATTGGACGTCGAGTGAAACGCCGATTCTCGACGACTGGTGCCAGCAGTTCCCGAGCCACTCCATCGGCTCGCTCAACTTCGGCGCCGACGGCTACCTGTACGTGAGCGCCGGGGAGGGCGGAAATTTCAACAACGCCGACTGGGGACAGTGGGGCGGCACGGACGGATCCCCGCCCGTCACGCCCAGGAACCCATGCGGCGATCCGCCTGCCGGCGTGGGCGGCATCCAGACTCCCCCGACCGCGGAGGGGGGAGCCCTGAGAGCCCAGAGCCACAACCGCACGGCCGGCGAGCCGCGAGTCTTGAACGGTTCGCTCCTCCGAATCGATCCGGCCACGGGCCTGCCCGCGCCGGACAACCCCTTCATCAATTCCGCCGACCCGAACGAGCGGCGCCTCGTCGCCTACGGCCTGCGGAACCCCTTCCGCTTCACGATCAAGCCCGGGACGAACGACGTCTGGATCTCCGACGTCGGCTGGAACAGCTGGGAGGAGATCGACCGCGTGCCCAATCCGACGACGGCGCGCAACTTCGGCTGGCCCTGCTACGAGGGCACCGGATCGCAGTTCGACTACAACAGCGCCAACCTGAACATCTGCGAGACGCTCTACGCTCAGAACCCGCCGACGGTCACGCCGCCGTACTTCACCTACTACCACGGCTCCGTGGTGGTGCCGGGCGACGGGTGCCCCGTCGGTAGCTCCTCGATCGCCGGCATCGCTTTCACCACGGGCAACGGCAACTATCCGACCGCCTACGACGGCGCCCTCTTCTTCTCGGACTACTCGCGGTCGTGCGTGTGGGTGATGTTCCCGGGCGCCGGCGGCGACCCGGACCCGACGCTGATGTCTCCGTTCTCCTCCTCGACCGGCGGAGGGCCCGTCGAGCTCGAGACCGGCCCCGACGGCAACGTCTATTACGTCGACTACAACGGGGGGAAGATCACGAGATTCGTCTACGGCCTCAATGCGATCGCCGTGGCCACCACACCCACGGCCGGTCCCACGCCCTTGAGCGTGTCGTTCGACGGCACGGGTTCGATCCCGGCTCAACCCGGCGACACGCTCTCGTACGCCTGGGATCTGAACGGCGACGGGCAGTTCGACGACTCGGCGTCGCCGACGCCCACCTACCAGTACACCGTGGGCGGCACCTACGACGTGCGCCTCAAGGTCACCGACCAGCGCGGCGCCTCGGCGATCAGCGCGCCGATCGTGGTGACCGCGGGTAATCAGCCGCCGGTGCCTTCGATCGCCGCGCCGCTGCCGACGCTCACCTACAAGGTGGGCGACGTGGTCGGGTTCTCGGGCTCGGCGACGGACCCGGAGGACGGAATCCTGCCGCCGAGCGCGCTCTCCTGGGTCATCATCATTCACCACTGTCCGTCGAACTGCCACACGCACACGTACGAGACTCTCTCCGGAGTCGCGAGCGGAACGTTCATCGCGCCCGACCACGAATACCCCTCCTGGCTCGAGATCCAGTTGACCGCGACCGACTCCGGCGGTCTTCAGGCGACGACGAGTGTGTCGATCCAGCCGCAGACCGTCACGCTCCAGTTCCAGACGGCGCCCCCCGGCCTTCAGCTGACCGTCGGCACCTTCGCCGGGCCGGCCCCGTTTCCGCACACCGTGGTGATCGGCTCCGCCAACGAGCTCAATGCGCCGTCACCCCAGGGCACCTATCCCACGATCTGGCAGTGGACCTCCTGGTCGGACGGCGGCTCGCAGGACCACACGGTCATCGCCACGCCAACGCCCGTCACCTACCTGGCGTCGTTCGGCAGTTTCGCCGATCTGTCCGTCGGCATGACCGCGCCGCCCGAGGTCTGCGACGGCGCGCCGCTCACGTACACGATCAACGTCGCCAACGCCGGCCTGTCCCGGGCGACGTCGGTGAGCCTCGTCGATGCGCTGCCGGCGGGCGCGACGCTCGTGTCCGCCTCCGGCGACGGCTGGAACTGCGACGGCAGGGCGCCGCTCGTGTGCACGCGGTCGACGCTCGACGTGACGGCCGCGCCGCCCGTCACGGTCGTCGTGACGGCGCCGGCGGGCGCGGCGGTCACCGGCGTCACGGTGGGATCCGCCGTCACCGACGTCAACGGTGGCAACAACACCGCGACCGCCTCGACGAACGTCGACGCGGCGCCCGCGCTTCCGACGATCACCGCGGCCAACTGGGTCCCCGTCGGCGCGACCGCTGTCGCGGCCAGCGTTCCCGACGACGCCGGCTCGACCTATGCCTGGGCCCTTTCCGGAGGCACGATCACGACCGGGCAGGGAACGAGCGCCATCACCTACGACGCCGGCTCTCCGGGCACGACGATGGCCCTCACGGTGATCGAAACGAACTCCACCAGCTGCCCGTCGCCCCAGGCCGCCGAAGCCATCCAGGTGGACTTTCTCGACGTGCCGCCGGCGCACCTCTTCCACGACTACGTCGACACGATGGCGCGCGTCGGCGTCACGGCCGGCTGTGGCGGCGGCAACTACTGCCCCGACACGGCCAACACCCGCGCGCAGATGGCCGTCTTCCTGCTGAAGGCCGAGCACGGATCGGCGTACGCGCCGCCGCCCTGCGCGGGCCTCTTCGCCGACGTTCCCTGCCCCGGCGGTTTCGCGGTCGACTGGATCGAGCAGCTCGCGCTCGAGGGAGTCACCGGCGGCTGCGGCGGCGGGAACTTCTGCCCGAGCGCCCCGGTGACCCGCGCCCAGATGGCGATCTTTCTCTTGAAGACCTCTCTCGGCTCGGCCCACGTGCCGCCGCCGGCGGTCGGCATCTTCGGCGACGTCCCGCAGGGGGCCTTCGCCGCGGACTGGATCGAGGACCTCTACGGCCGCGGCATCACCGGCGGCTGCCAGGCATCGCCGCTGCTCTACTGCCCCGACAACCCCAACACGCGCGGGCAGATGGCGGTGTTCCTGACCAAGACCTTCTCCCTCCAGTAGCCGCGCCCCTCCCGCCTCCGGCTCCTTGACTCTCCTCCCGCGCGCGATATAGTTAACCATATGGTTAATAGTTCGGCCGCCCTCGACGCGACGTTCGGGGCGCTCGCGGACCCGACGCGGCGCGCGATCGTCGCGCACCTGGCGCGGACGCCCGAATCTTCGGTCGGCGAGCTCGCCCGTCCCTTCGCGATCTCGCTGCCCGCGATCTCGAAGCACCTGCGCGTCCTGGAGCAGGCCGGCCTGGTCGCGCGCCAGAAAGACGGGCGGGTCCACCGCTGCCGTCTCGTCGCGGCGCCGATGGAGTCGGCCGCCGCGTGGATCGAACGCCAGCGGGAGTTCTGGGACGGGCGCCTGGATGCCCTGCAGCGCTATCTCGACGGCACGACGGAGCAAGAGGAGGAGAAATCATGGAAACGGCCTCGGCGGTCGACCGGCTCAGGATCACGCGCACGCTCCGCGCCTCGCGGCAGAGGGTCTTCCGGGCGTGGACGGAGCCCGAATTGATGAGGCGTTGGTTCGTCGAGGGCGACGCCAACATGACGCGGTGCGAGATCGACCTGCGCGAGGGCGGGAAGTATCGCCTCGACGGACACGTCGGCGGCAAGCGCTGGTCGATCTGGGGCGAGTACCTCGAAGTGCGCCCGCCCGAGCGCCTCGTCTACACCTGGACGTGGAAACACGACCCCGGCATCGCCAAGGGCCCGGACTCGCAGGAAGGCGACACGACCGTGACCGTGGAGTTCCACGACCGCGGATCGGAAACCGAGCTCGTCCTGACGCACGAGCGCTTCGCCGGCGCCGCGGCCCGCGACGAGCACACGC
>DATJPZ010000141.1:0-5777 GCA_035506175.1 Thermoanaerobaculia bacterium
CGGATTGTCGACCATGCTGGCTATCGGCCCTGAGAATTTCCGCCAGATGCTCGCCGGTTTTCGCCGCATGGATGAACACTTCCGCTCTGCGCCTTTCGAGCAAAACCTGCCGGTGCTGATGGGCCTGCTGGCCGTCTGGTACAACAATTTCTTCAATGCTTCGACGGTGGCCGTGCTGCCGTACGACCAGTATCACAAGCGCTTCCCGGCTTATCTCCAGCAGTTGACGATGGAGAGCAACGGCAAGCGGGTCACTCTCGAAGGCGAGGTGGTCAATTACCAGACCGGGGCGATCTATTGGGGCGAGCCGGGAACGAACGGCCAGCACTCTTTTTACCAGCTCATCCACCAGGGCACGCGGCTGATTCCGTGCGACTTCATCACGTTCGTCGAGGCGCTGAATCCGCTCGGCCGTCACCACGACATGCTCGTGGCCAACGTCTTCGCGCAGGCGGAGGCTCTGGCCTTCGGCAAGACGCCGGAGCAGGTCAAGGCCGAGGGCACGCCGGACGCCCTCGTGCCGCACCGCGTCTTCGAGGGCAACCGTCCGACCAACGTCATCCTCGCGCAGCGTCTGACGCCGGAGACGCTCGGCGCCCTCGTCGCGCTCTACGAGCACAGCGTCTTCACGCAGGGCGCGATCTGGGCGATCGACTCGTTCGACCAGTGGGGCGTCGAGCTCGGCAAGGTGCTGGCGCAGCGGATCATCCCGGAGCTCGAGGGGCCGGCGGAACCGAAGCTCGCGCACGACGGCTCGACGAACGCGCTCATCCGCCGCTACCGGCAGGCGAAGACGGGCGCGCGGTGAGGGTCGAGATCCTCGCCGACGCGGACGCGGTCGCGGCGCGGGCGGCCGCGGTGATCGCCGCCGACGCGCGCGCGGCCGTCGCGGCGCGCGGCCGGTTCGCGATGGCCGTCAGCGGCGGGCACACCCCCTGGGCGATGCTTCGCGCGCTCGCCAACGAGGACGTCCCCTGGAAAGACGTGCACGTCTTCCAGGTGGACGAGCGGATCGCGCCGGCCGGCGACCCCGACCGCAACCTCACGCATCTGCGCGAGAGCCTGCTCGCGCACGCGCCCCTGCCGCCGGAGCAGATCCACGCGATGCCCGTCGAGGCACCGGATCTCGACGCGGCGGCGGCCGCGTACGCGAAGACGCTCGAGGGCGTCGTCGGCGCCCCGCCCGTGCTCGACCTCGCGCACCTCGGGATGGGACCGGACGGGCACACGGCGTCGCTCGTTCCCGGGGATCCCGTCTGCGCGGTGACCGACCGCGACGTCGCGCTGACCGGCGTCTACATGGGCCGGCGGCGCATGACGCTGACGTATCCCGTGCTCGACCGCGCGCGGCGGATCCTGTGGCTCATGAACGGGGCCGAGAAGGCGCCGATGTTTCCCCGCCTCACGTCGGGCGACGCGACGATTCCCGCGGGCCGGGTCCGCCGGGACGGGGCGCTGGTGCTCGCCGACCGCGCGGCCGCGGGTCAGAGCGGCGGCGCCTGACCCGGCCTCAGCGCGGTGGCTCGGCCGCCTTCGGTACGTCGCCCGGGGAAGCCACGACCGCGTTGGGCGGGGCGTAGGCGTCCGTGACGCCCGGGACGCCGTCGTAGATCCAGTTGCTCGCGCCCGCGGGGCCGGCGGCCGGAGGGGGAGCCGCCTGTCCCGGAGGCGGCGGCGCGGCGCCGACGGACTGGTACTGCCCGTCCTGCATGGCGAGGTTGCCGATCAGCCTGGCGCCCTTCTCCTCCTGCTTGGCCTTGAAGGCCGCGAGGCCCTGGAGCACGACGACCGCCTGGACGTCCGTCTGGCGCATGCTCATCAGCCGGTTGTCTTTCCACGTGTGGAACTGCCACGCGCCGTTCTTGAGCACGGGCTGCTCGCGGGAAAGCATGCGGCCCGACGGCAGGAGCCGGATCTCGTAGACGGCCTCCTGGTCGAGGTCGGGGATTCGCAGGGTGATGGCGCGAACCTTCGTCTTCGCCACGCGCACCTCCTGCTTCTCGGGCAGCGCCTTGAAGACGTAGAAATCGCCGTCGAGCACGGGCTTGCCGACGGCAAAGCCCATGCCGGTCGGGATCAGATCCACCTGGTAGATCTCGAGGGCCGGATGAGGGACCTTCGTGGGGACGGAGGTGTTCAGTGTCGGGGCCTGCGCGGGCGCCGCGGCCGGTTGCTGCGCGAAGGCCGGCAGAGAGGCCGTCAGCAGGACGGTCGTGGCGGCAAAAGCTCGCATGGTTGTGTCCTCACTAAAATCAAAGAATACTTCCATTCGGCGGTCCGGGTCCGGGTTCCAGGCCGGAAGCACTTTCCTCGAGGGGTGAAATTGGTACCGATCCGTCGCTCGAAGACGGGGTGGCTCATCGTTTGCGCGCTGCTCGCCCAGCCGCTGGCGCCGGCGTCGCGCCTCGAGGCGGCCGAAGAGAAGCCGGTGCGGCGGGTGCTGCTCATCCCCTCCCTCGGCGGGCGCTTCGAGCCGTTCTCCACGTTCGCCGCAGCGCTGCGCGCCGAGATCGGAAATCGGCTCAAGGAGCCAATCGAGTTCCTCGAGGTTCCGATCGAGATGTCGCGCTTCGCTCAGCCGGCGGAAGGCGCCGTGTTCGCCGACTACCTGGCGGCCCTTTCCACGGGCGGCGACATCGATCTCGTCGTCGCCCTCGGCGGTTCGGCGGCGAGCTTCGTCGTGAGATACCGCGACCGGCTGTTCCCGGGCGTTCCGCTTCTGCTCGGCTCGATCGACGAGCGCCGCGTTCGGGACATTCCTCCGGGTCCGAATCAGATCGTCGTCCCGGTGCGCCTCGAGCCGGCGGAGTCGATCCGGAGCATCCTGCGGATCCTGCCTGAGACGAAGAGCGTCGCGGTCGTCATCGGCAATTCTCCGCTCGAGCGGCTGTGGCGCGTGCAGCTGGAGCGCGACTTCGCGCCGTTTGCGGGCCGCGTCTCTTTCCGCTGGCTCAACTCTCTGTCCCTTCCCGAGATGCTGCGCACCGTCGCCTCCCTGCCGGCGAATTCGGCCGTCTTCTACGGCGCGCTCTACGTCGACGCGGCCGGAATGCCTCACGAACAGGATGGTCTCTCCGCCATCGGCGCCTCCTCCCGATCGCCGGTCTTCGGCATGTACGAAGAGCAGCTCGGTCTCGGCATCGTCGGCGGCCCGTTGCTTTCGATCACCCGGGAGGCGCAACGGTGCGCCGCGGTCGCCGCTCAGATCCTTCGCGGCACGCCTCTCTCGCGGGTCGAGGTCCCTCCGCGCGAGCCGTCTCACGACGCGTTCGACGGCCGCCAGCTTCGGCGGTTCGGGATCCCGGAGCGGCGCCTGCCTCCGGGCAGCGCGGTGCTCTTTCGCCCGCCCAGTCCGTACACTCCCCAGGTCCTGCTGGCTCTGGCCGTCGTCCTGCTGCAGGCCTTCCTGATCGTCGCGCTTCTCGCGCAGCGTGCCCGAAGGCGGCGCGCGGAGAGCCGTGTCCGGGACCTGAACCGGGGCCTCCTGAGGGCCCAGGAAGAGGAGCGGCGGTCCATCGCGCGCGACCTGCACGACGACTTCTCGCAGCGCCTGGCCCGGCTCTCCATCGACGCCGCCGAAGTCGCCGAAGGGCGGGGCGAGCCGACGGCGGTGGCGACCGAGATGCGGTCGGAGCTGTCGCGTCTCTCCAAGGACGTTCGGTCCCTCGCTTCGCAGCTCCACCCGTCGACCCTCGACGACCTCGGACTGGTCGAAGCGGTGCGCATCGAGTGCGACCGCGTGGCCCGGCTTTCGGGTCTCGAGGTCTCCGTCGCCACGCCGGAGTCCTGGCCGGCGATGCCCCGCGAGGCCGTGCTCTGTCTCTTCCGCGTCGCCCAGGAGTCGCTGCGCAACGTCCAGCGCCACGCCCGCGCGGGCGCCGTGGAAGTCCGGCTCGAGGCCGCCAACGGCTCGGCGTATCTCCGGGTGCGCGACGACGGCGAAGGCTTCGAGGCGGCCCGGACCCGAACGAGCCCGGGTCTGGGACTCCTTTCCATGCGCGAGCGCATCGAACTGGCCGGGGGCCGCATCGCGATCCGGGGCGCGCCCGGCCGCGGCACCACCGTCGAGGCCTGGGTGCCGATGGGTGAGGCCGGGCGATGACGAAACCGCGCGTGCTGATCGCCGACGACCATCGGATGATGGCCGAAGGCCTGAAGCGACTTCTCGCGCCTCACTTCGAGATCGTGGGCCTCTTCCGGGACGGCCAGGAGCTGCTCGCCGCCGCGTCGAAACTGCAGCCGGACGTGGCGGTCATCGACATTGCCATGCCTCGACTCAACGGCCTGCAGGCCATCGCCAGGCTCCTCGAGATCAGCCCGGGTACCCGAATCGTGGTGATCACGATGCACGGCGAGCCGTCCTATGCGAGGAGCGCCTTGCGGGAGGGGGCCCTCGGCTTCGTCCTCAAGGCCTCGGCCCCCGAGGACCTCATCGCCGCGATCCGGTCGGCGCTCGCCGGGCGGGTCTTCGTGAGCGACGAGATCGCCTCCGAACTCGGGGGACCGGGGGGATTGTCCGGCCGCGGGCGAGCCCCGGGGATGGTGTTGACGCGCCGCCAGACGGAGGTGCTTCGGCTGCTCGCCGCGGGCAAGGCCGCCAAGGAGGTCGCGGCCGTTCTCGGCGTTTCAATCCGGACGGTCGAGTTCCACAAGTACAAGCTGATGGAGACCCTCGGCATCCACTCGGTGGCGGAGCTCGTACGCTTCGCCTTCGAGCAGGGGCTCGTCGCCCGCTGACCGGGACGCCAACCTCGTAGTTTTACGAGCTGTCCCGCCGGCGGCGCGGGGCCAGAGTGCTTCCCCATGGAACCCGCTCCGGTTCGAGCGGATCGGACGTGCCTGATCCTCGCGGATCGCCACCAGGCTCTCCTCGAGGGGCTGCAGGGGCTCCTGCGGTCGCGCTTCGACGCCGTCGTGACCGTCTCGGACGAGGAGTCGCTCCGTGAGGCGGTGCGGCGCATGGCGCCCGCCCTCGTCGTGCTCGATCTCGGCCTCGCGGCCGACGGGCTCGGCGCCCTGCGGCGCCTGCGGGAGCTGCGCGGCGACCAGAGGGTGGTCCTCCTCAGCCTGCATGACGCAGCCGCGGCGGTCGAGGCCGCCTGGCGGGCCGGGGCTGACGGTTTCGTGGTCAAGGCCTCGATCGCCGAGGACCTGTTGCCCGCCGCCGATGCCGTCCTCGGTGGTCGGCGGTTCGCCTCTGCCGCCGCGGGCGGCGGGCGTTGATTCGTCGGCCCCGATGACCCTAGTAGTTTTCCGAGGTGTGCGGATCGACGAGCCGTTTCAGAGTCCCGCTGCTCATCCGAGATGAGCAAGGAGGAGCGGTTATGAAGAGAGCGGCGATTCTGCCTGGCGTCCTGGCCGGCCTGATGACGCTGGCCTGCTCGACAATGAAGACGTCCGTGGACTACGACCACACCGTCAACTGGTCCCAGTTCCACACCTTCCAGATCGTCGGAGGCACCCAGAGCCCGGAGACGTTCACCCAGAAGCGGATCGAAGACGGGATCACGCAGGCGCTCCAGTCGAAGGGCTGGCAGGCGGTCACGGCGAACCCGGACGTCACCGTGACCCCGCACGTCGTCCTCTCGGCCGAGAAGCAGTGGAACGCGACGTCGACGGGCGGCTTCGGCCGCTTTGGCGGCGGCATGGGCCAGGCCACGCAGACCGAGGTGCCGATCGGCACGATCGTCGTCAACATGACCAACGCCAAGACGGGCGAGCTGATCTGGCGCGGCATGGCTCAGGACCAGGTCTCGGGCGGCGGATCCGACCGCGGC
>DATJPZ010000142.1:0-54192 GCA_035506175.1 Thermoanaerobaculia bacterium
CGAGCTGGCGGTCCGCCTGGCGGACACCTACCCGTACCAGGACTGGCGCTACGCCGGCCAGATGCTGAAGCCGCCGCATCCGGTCGCGTGGGCGGCATACGCGCTGACGATGCTGCTCAACCCGAACAACCACGCGCTCGACGGGGGTCCGGCGACCGCACGCATGGAGCGCGAGGCCGTCGCGCTGCTCGCGCGCATGCTGCTCGGGCGCGAGGAGCACCTCGGCCACCTCACCGCCGGCGGGACGGTGGCCAACCTCGAGGCGCTGTTCGTCGCCCGCGAGGAGCGCCCGGGGGCGCGCGTGGTGTCAGGTGCCGGGGCGCACTACACGCACGCGCGGATGTGCGCGCTGCTCGGCGTCGAGCACCGCGCGCTCGCCCAGGACGTCGCCGGGCGGATGGATCTCGATGCGCTCGAGTCGGAGCTGCGCCGCGGGGGCGTGGGCACCGTCGTCGCAACTGCCGGGACGACGAGCCTCGGTGCGCTGGACCCCGTCGGCGAGATCGCGGGGCTGTGCGCCGAGCACGGCGCGCGGCTGCACGTCGACACGGCGTACGGCGGCTTCTTCGCGCTGCTCGCCGACGGCGGCGACCCGGGCGTCGCACGCGCCCCGTTCGCGGCGATCGCACGTGCCGACTCGGTCGTCGTCGACCCGCACAAGCACGGGCTGCAGCCCTACGGCTGCGGGTGCGTCGTCTTCGCCGACCCCGCGGTCGGGCGCCACTACGTGCACGACTCGCCGTACACCTACTTCACGAGCGATGAGCTGCACCTGGGCGAGATCAGCCTCGAGTGCTCGCGGCCCGGCGCGAGCGCGGCCGCGCTCTGGGCGACGCAGCGGCTCCTGCCGCTCGAGCGGGGAGGCGCCTTCGCGACGCGGCTCGCCGAATCGCGCGCCGCGGCCCTCGACCTCCACCGGCGGCTCGCGGCGGACCCGCGGTTCCTGCCCGCGTTTTCTCCCGAGCTCGACATCGTGGTCTGGCTCGTCCGCGCGGCCCGGGCGAGCGACTGCTCGGCCCGTGCGCGGCGCCTCTTCGACGAGGCGGCGCGCCGGGGCCTCCACCTCGCGCTCGCGGAGCTCCCGGCGGATTTCTTCGGCCTCGAAGCGGCCGGGATCGCCCGTGACCGCGAGACGGTGACCTGCCTGCGCTCGGTCCTCATGAAGCCGGAGCACCGCGCGTGGCTCGATCGGATCTGGGCGATCCTGGCGGCGTCGGCGGAGCCGGCGTGACGGCCGCGGTGCGGCCCGCGCGCGCGGAAGACCGGGCGTTCGTGCTGGCGACGGCCGAGCGCCTCGCGGCCTTCGGGCCGCCGCCGTGGAGGACGCCGGCGGAAGTGGTCGAGGGCGAGGCGCGGACGCTCCGGAATTTCTTCGATGCGCCGCCGTCCAACGCCGCGCTCCTCGTCGCGGAGGACGAGGCGCACCGCCCGCTCGGCTTCGCGTACGTGGAGATTCTGCGCGACTACTTCCGGCTCGACGAGCACGGGCACGTCGGGATCCTCGCGGTCGCCGCGGACGCGGAAGGCCAGGGCGCGGGCGGCGCGCTGCTTGCGGCCGCGGAGGACTGGTCGCGCGCCCACGGGTTCGACCGCCTGACCCTGAACGTCTTCGAGGGAAACGTCCGCGCGCGAGCCGTCTACGCGCGCCGCGGCTTCCGGCCCGAGTCGCTGCGCTACGTCAAGTCGCTGAGGTAGGCGTCTGAAGAAGCCCGACGTGCCCGCGACCTCCGCGGTCCGTGTCCTGCGCGCCGCCGGCGTCGCGTTCGAGCCTCTCTTCTACGAGTACGTCGAGCGCGGCGGCACGCGGCACTCGGCCGAGGCCCTGGGCGTGCCGGAGCACGAGGTCGTCAAGACGCTCGTCATGGAGGCGCGGCGCGGCGGCCCTCCCGAGCCGCTCCTGATCCTCATGCACGGCGACCGGGAGGTGTCGACGAAGCGGCTCGCCCGCCAGATCGGCGCGCGCGAGATCGCGCCGGCGAGCCCGGCGGCCGTCGAGAAGCACACGGGCTACGTGCCGGGCGGCGTCTCGCCCTTCGGAACGCGCAAGACCCTTCCCGTGCACGTCGAGCGGTCGATCCTCGCGCTGCCGCGGGTGCTCGTCAACGGCGGCCGCCGCGGCTTCCTCGTCGCGCTCGAGCCCGCCGCGTTCACGCGCGTGCTCGCGGCGATTCCCGTGGACGTGGCGATCGTGCCGTGACCGAGAGGGAGGAAGGCGACTTGCTTTCCTGGTGTCTTTTCCATTTTCGGCGGACCGGGCGTTGAGCTCGCCGCGTGCCAAAGGTTCGCGAAGTAACCGGTGCCCCGGCGGGGCAGATCCCGAGGAGAGCGAAGGCGACGTGTATGATTCGCGCCAGCTTCTTTCGAGGAGGAAAGCGATGAAGACTCGCGTGCTCACGGGGATGCTCGTGGTCCTGGCGGCGCTGGCTCTCGCTCCGGCCGCTCGGGCGCAGGACGGCCCTCAGGGTCTCGACGCCGCCTGGGTGAAGGCGATGAAGGCGGGCGACGCCAACGCCGTCACGGCGTGCTATGCCTCGGACGCCGTGCTCTGGATGCCCGGCGACCGGGAGGCGAAGGGTACCAGGGCCATTCACGACCTGTACGCGGGCCTGCTCGGCACGTACACGGTCAAGGACGCTTCGCTCACCGACACGCAGTACGAGACCATGCAGAACGTGGGCATGGCGTGGGGTCACTTCACGCTGGCGCTCCAGCCGAAGGCGGGCGGCGCGCCGACGATCATGGGCGGGCGCTTCTCGAGCGTGGCCCGGAAGGTCGACGGGAAGTGGCGCTACGTGGTCGACCACGCCTCGGTCGAGCCGCCACCGCCGCCGCCGGCGCCCGCGAAGTAACCGGCGTCGCCGTGAGCGTCGCGGCGGACGAGAAGGAGACCGGGCGCATCGAGGCGTTCTCCGACGGCGTCTTCGCGATCGCCATCACGCTCCTCGTCCTCGAGCTCAAGGTGCCTCACCTGCCGGACGGCGGCGGGGAGGGCTCGCTCGCCCGCGCGCTCGCGGCCCAGTGGCCGTCGTACGTGGCCCTGGTGACGAGCTTCTTCACGATCCTCGTGATGTGGGCGAACCACCACCGGATCTTCGACCTCGTCCGAAGGGTCAGCGCGCCCTTTCTCTACGCCAACGGCCTCCTGCTCCTCGTCGTCACGGTGGTGCCGTTTCCGACGGCGCTCCTCGCCGAGTACTTCCAGAAGCCCGGCGCGCCCGTCGCCGCGGCGGTGTACGCGGGGACGTTCGTGCTGTGCGGCGCGGCGTTTCAGCTGCTGTGGCGCACGGCGATCGCGGGACGGCGCCTCCTGCGGAAGGACTACTCGGAGGAGCGCATCCAGGAGATCCACCGGCGTTACTGGCTCGGCGTCCCCGGGTACCTGGCGGCGACACTCGGCGCCTTCGTGAGCGTCTACGTCACGGTCGGCATCTGTGTCGCGCTTCTCGTCGTGTGGATCGCCGTGTCGATCAAGGGCTGACGGATGAGCGCGAGAAGCCGGACGTTCCTGGTGTGGGCGGCGGTGGTTCTCGGCGCGGCCGCGGCGGGGCGCGGCTCGGAGACGGGCGACGCCGCCGCGATCGCGAAGGCCCGCGCCCTGATCGACCGCGAGATGACGCGGACGCTCGCGCCCGCGGTGTCGGTCGCCGTCTCGCGCGGCGGCCGGCTCGTCTGGAGCGAGGCGATCGGCTGCGCCGACGTCGAGCTGCAGGTCCCGGTCTCGACGACGACGCGCCTGCGGATCGGCAGCGTCTCGAAGCCGCTGACGGCGGCCGGGCTCGGCCTCCTCGTCGAGGAAGGCAAAATCGACCTCGACGCGCCGATCCAGCGCTACGTCCCGGACTTTCCGAAGAAGGCGTGGCCGATCACGACGCGGCAGCTCGCGGGGCACCTCGCCGGAATCCGCCACTACGAGAACGGCGAGTTCGAGATCCGCGACCACTACGCGACCGTGCGCGCCGGTCTCGCCGTCTTCGAGAAAGACGCGCTTCTCTTCGAGCCGGGAACGGCGTTCTCCTACTCCTCCTATGGCTGGAACCTGATCTCGGCCGCCATGGAGGCCGCCTCGGGCGAGCCGTTCCTGACGTTCATGCAGCGCCGCGTCTTCGAACCCGCGGGCCTGACGCACACCTCGGCCGACGACCCGGCGGCGATCGTCCCCGGCCGCGGCCGGTTCTACACGCGCGACGCGGCGGGCGCGATCGTCAACGCCGGGTTCGTCGACAACAGCTACAAGTGGGCGGGCGGCGGGTTCCTCTCGACGGCCGAGGACCTCGTCGCCTTCGCCAACGCGCTCCTCGAAGGGCGGCTGTTGAAGCCCGAGACCGTGCAGCTGCTGTGGACGTCGCAGAAGACGGCCGACGGCAGGGAGACGGAGTACGGCATCGGCTGGGGCGTTCGCCGCGACGCGAAGGGACGCCGCCGCATCTCGCACTCGGGCGGCGCGCAGGGGGGGACGGCCTGCCTCGTCATCTATCCGGACGAGCGCCTCGTCGCCGCGATGATCGTCAACAGCGACGAGTCCTTCACGGGGCAGACGCCCCGCCTCGCGGAGTTTTTCCTCGAAGGAGAATGACCCGATGGCCAACACGCAGGCGTCGACGCCGAAGGGGTCGGGGTACGTGGTGCTCATCTCGGCGGTCGCCGCGGTGGGCGGGTTCCTCTTCGGCTACGACACGGCGGTGGTCAACGGCACGGTCGGGGCGCTCGAGCGGCACTTCCAGGCCGACCCGGGGCGGCTCGGGTTCGCCGTGGCCTCGGCGCTGCTCGGCTCCGCGGTCGGCGCGCTGATCGCCGGGCGCGTCGCGGACGTGTGGGGGCGCGTGCAGGCCATGAAGGTGACGGCGCTCCTCTTTGCCGCGAGCTCCGTCGGCTCGGGTGTCGCCCAGACTCTGTGGGCCTTCTCGGCGTGGAGGTTTCTCGGCGGGATCGCCGTGGGCGCCGCCAGCGTGATCGCGCCGGCCTACATCGCCGAGGTCGCGCCGGCCCGCATGCGCGGACGGCTCGGGTCCCTGCAGCAGCTGGCGATCGTCATCGGCATCTTCCTCGCGCTGGCGGTCAACGACCTGATCGCCCACACGGCGGGCTCGCCGGATTCGCCGTTCTGGTTCGGCGTGCCGGCGTGGCGCTGGATGTTCTGGGTCGAGGTGCTGCCGTCGGCCGTCTACGGCCTCGGCGCCTTCTTCGTGCCGGAGTCGCCACGGCACCTCGTCGCCTCGGGGCGTGCGGATCAGGCGGCGGCGATCCTGACGCGCATCGGCGAGCCCGACGTCCCGGCGCGCATCGAGGACATCCAGAAGACGGTCACGGGCGCGACGAAGCCGCGCCTGCGGGACCTGCGCGCGCCGGCCGGCGGTCTGCTGCCGATCGTCTGGGTCGGCATCGGGTTGTCGGTCTTCCAGCAGCTCGTCGGGATCAACGTCATCTTCTACTATTCGACCGCGCTGTGGCACTCGGTCGGGTACACCGAGGCCGACTCCATGCGGATCAGCTCGATCACCGGCATCATCAACATCGTCACGACGCTGATCGCGATCGCGTCCGTCGACCGGTTCGGCCGCAAGCCGCTGCTGCTCGTCGGCTCGGTCGGGATGACGCTGACGCTCGGGCTCATGGCGTGGCTCTTCGCCGCCGCGCCGCTCGACGCGCACGGCGCCCCCGTGCTGTCGGGGGCTTCCGGGACGGCGGCGCTCGTCGCGGCGAACCTCTACGTCTTCGCGTTCGGGTTCTCGTGGGGGCCGATCGTCTGGGTGCTCCTCGGCGAGATGTTCAACAACCGGATCCGCGGCGCGGCGCTCGCGCTCGCCGCGTCGGCCCAGTGGATCGCCAACTGGCTGGTGACGCTGACGTTTCCGGGGTTGTCGCGCCTCGGCCTCGGCTACGCCTACGGCCTGTACACCGCGGCGGCCGCGGCGTCGTTTCTCCTCGTCGTGAAATTCGTGCGCGAGACCAAGGGCCGGGCGCTGGAGGACATGTAGCGGAACGCGGAAGGCAGGAGGCAGAGAACGATGATCCTCGAGAAGAGAAGAGTCGGCGTGGCGGAGGCGATGGGGAAGCTGCCGGGCCCGAAGGGCGAGCGGTACGCGACGGTGCTCGAGCACGGCTCGCTCGACATCGAGATCTACGCGCCGCGCGGCAGCGACCCGCAGAAGCCCCACACGCGCGACGAGGTCTACTTCGTCGTCTCCGGCCGCGGCGAGTTCCGCAACGGGCCAAAGCTCGAGTCCTTCGGGCCGGGCGACGTGCTCTTCGTGCCGGCGATGGAAGACCACCGCTTCGAGCGCTTCACCGACGACCTGGTGGTGTGGGTGATGTTCTACGGGCCCGAGGGCGGCGAGGCGGCGCTCGCGTCGGCGCCGTGACCGAGGCGTGAGCCGGATCGGGCTCGAGCAGGCGGCGGCCGAGCACCGCGCGGCGATCGAGGACGCCGCGCGCGCGATCGAGGCGCAGCCGCCGGCTTCCTGGGCCGTGGCGCGCGACGGCGGAAAGTGGTCGCCGGCGGAGATCGCCGAGCACCTCGCGCAGTCGTACGAACCGCTCTTCGAGGAGCTCGCCGGCCGAGCCGGCTTCCAGATCCGCCTGCCGTGGTGGAAGCGTCGGCTCGTCCGCTTCTCCGTCCTGCCGAAGATCTTCGCGGGCAGGTTCCCGAAGGGAGCGCCGGCGCCGCGCGAGTCCCGGCCGAAGGGGTTTGCGGCGACGCCCGCGGAGGCCGCGCGCCGCCTGCGCGGGAGCGCGGCCCGCTTCGAGACGGAGGTGACCGAGGCGCACCGCACCCGCCGCGTCCGCCTGATGCACCCCTACTTCGGAAAACTCACGGCGCCGCAGACGTTCAGGCTCCTCGCGGTGCACGCCGCGCATCACCGCGCCCAGTTTCCCGGCGCGCCCTGAGAGCGTGGGATACTCCGCGCGGACGAGATCGAGAAAGGACGAGACCACCCCATGATCGAGCGACTCAAGGAAAGCGGCGACAAGGCTTTCGGGCTCAAGGTGACGGGCCGGGTGACGGCGGCGGAGGTCGAGGCCTTCCTGCCGCAGCTCGAGTTCGCGATCAAGGATCGCGGCAAGCGCACCCTCGGAATCCTCGCGGACCTCTCGGGGATGACGGGCGCCGAGTGGAAGGCCCGCTGGGACGAGATCAAGTTCCTGTCGAAGTACTCGGACCACATCGCGCGGGTCGCGATCGTCGGCGCCGGCAAGTGGGAGGACGTGAAGGCGGAGATCCTCTCGGGCACCGTGCTGATCCAGGCCGAAACGCGCTACTACCCGGCCGCCGAGGTCCTGCACGCCTGGCACTGGGTCAAGACGGGCGATCCGGGCGCGGGCCCCGGGCAGACGATCCTGCCGAAGGGCAACCTCATGGCGGGCTACGTTCCCGAGTACTCCGAGGTCTAGCTCCGTGGCCGCGGCGGCGGTCTCGATCGACGCCCTGACGTCCGCCGACCGGGACCACGTCCGCCGCATCTACCGCGAAGGCGTCACGACCGGCAACGCCACGTTCGAGACCGCGGCGCCGCCCTGGGAAGACTGGGACGCCGCGCAACGGCCGGACTCGCGGTTCGTCGCCCGGCAGGGAGGCCGCGTCGTCGGCTGGGCGGCGCTCTCGCGCGTGTCGGAACGCTGCGTCTACGGCGGGGTCGCCGAAGGCAGCGTGGACGTCGCCGCGGACGCTCGAGGCGGCGGCGTGGGACGGCGGCTCCTCGAGGCACTCGTCGCCGCGCCGGAGGAGGCGGGGGTGTGGACGCTGCAGGCCGGCATCTTCCCGGAGAACGCCGCCGCGATCGCGCTCCACGAACGGTGCGGCTTTCGCCGCGTCGGCGTGCGCGGGAAGCTCGGGCGGCTGGGCGGGACGTGGCGCGACGTGGCGCCGCTCGAGCGGCGCCGCCGGCGCGCGGGGATCGCGTAAAGCGCCATGCCGCACGACGTCGCGCTGATCGAGACGGTCGCGATCGGGCTCTCCCTCGCGTTCGTGGCGGGGTTCGCCGCGGTGCGCCTCGGCCTGCCGCCGCTCGTCGGCTACCTGCTCGCGGGCGTCGCCGTCGGCCCGTTCACCGCCGGGTTCGTCGCGGACGCGAAGCTCGCGCCGCAGCTGGCCGAGATCGGCGTGATCCTCCTGATGTTCGCCGTCGGCATGCACTTCTCGATCCGCGACCTCTGGGCGGTGCGGCGGATCGCGGTTCCGGGCGCGATCGGCCAGATCGCGGTGGCCACGGCGCTCGGGGCGGGTGTCGCGAGCCTCTGGGGCTGGCCGCTCGAAGCGGGACTCATGTTCGGCCTGGCGCTGTCCGTGGCGAGCACGGTCGTGCTCCTGCGGGCGCTCGAGGACCGGGGCCTCGTCCACTCCGCCGACGGGCGGATCGCCGTCGGCTGGCTGATCGTCGAGGACCTCGTCATGGTCCTCGCGCTCGTGCTGCTGCCCGCGCTCGCGGGCGCGGCCGCGCCGCACGGCGGCCCCGCGCCGCCGGGGGGTCTCCCTGGAGCGATCGGCCTGACGCTCGGCAAGGTGGCCGCGTTCGTCGTCCTCATGCTCGTCGTCGGCGGGCGCGTCTTCCCGTGGCTGTTGAAGCGCGTCGAGAAGACGGGCTCGCGGGAGCTCTTCACGCTCGCGGTCATCGCGCTCTCGCTCGGGGTGGCGTTCGGGTCGGCCGAGCTCTTCGGCGTGTCGCTGGCGCTCGGCGCGTTTTTCGCCGGCATGGTCGTGCACGAGTCGGACCTGAGCCACCGAGCGGCCGACGAGCTGCAGCCGCTGCAGGACGTCTTCGGGGCGCTCTTCTTCGTCTCGGTGGGCATGCTCTTCGACCCCGCCGTGCTGGTGCGCGAGCCGATCCACGTCCTCGCCGTCATCGGCATCATCGTGATCGGCAAGTCGATCGCCGCCCTCGGGATCGTGCTCGCGCTGCGCGGGTCGCTCGCGACGGCGCTGACGGTTTCCGCGGCGCTCGCGCAGATCGGCGAGTTCTCGTTCATCCTCGTCGCGCTCGGGATCGGGCTGGGACTCCTGACGCCCGAGAGCCAGAGCCTGGTCGTGGCGGGGGCGCTCCTGTCGATCACCTTGAACCCGCTCGTCTTCCGGGTGGTCGGACGCCGGGCGCCGGGCCCGGATTGACTTACGCCCTTTTGACGCCTAAAGTCGGCCTCCCATGGCCGAGAAGCGGTCGCGCCCGTCGGGGAGCCCCCGGGAGATGCCTCCCTCGCGCAACCTCGGCGTCGGCAACGCCGTCGGCAATGCCTCCTGCGGCGGCCACGGAGAAAACGCCGACCCCCTCGCGCTGATCGTCTCGGCCGGCGCGCGCAAGGAGAAGCTCCGGCAGCGCGCGTTCGACCGCCCGGCGCGTTCCGCACCGCCGCGGAAAGCGCCGGCGTACGTCGAGCTTCGCTGCGCCTCGGCGTTTTCGTTTCTCGACGGCGCGTCGCTGCCGGAAGATCTCGTCGAGGAAGCCGCGCGGCGCGAGATTCCTGCCGTCGCTCTCGTGGACCGCGACGGCGTCTACGGCGCGCCGCGCTTCTACAAGGCCGCGAAGGCGGCGGGGCTGCGCGCAATTGTCGGCGCGGAAGTGACGCTTGCATTTCCCCCTCTCCCCGCGGCGCGGGGAGAGGGTAGGGGTGAGGGGCGCTCGGGACCGTCGCGTCGTCGGGATGATTCTTCGAGACGAAGTCCCCCCCTCACCCTGCCCTCTCCCCCCGGTGGGGGGAGAGGGTTTATTGGATCGGCACCTCGCTTGACCTTGTTGGTCGAATCCCGCGCCGGCTACAGGAACCTCTGCCGGCTCCTGACCTCGGGCGCGCTCGGGAAACCGAAGGGCGAAGCCGCGGTGACGCTCGAGCAGGTCGCGGCGCATGCCGAGGGGCTCCACGTCCTGACGGGCGGCGAGGAAGGGCCGATCGCGCGGGCGCTGGCCGAAGGCGGGCTCGACGCCGCGCGGGTGCTCCTCGAAAAGCTCGGCGGGCTCTTTCCCGGGCGGCTCCACGTCGAGCTCCAGCGCCATCACCGGCGCGACGAGGAGCACCGCAACCGCGCCCTCGTCGAGCTCGCCCGGCGCGGGCGCCTGCCGCTCGTCGCCACCAACGGCGTCCGCTACGCGCGGCCGAAGGACAAGGAGCTGCACGACGTCCTGACGTCGATCCGGAACCACGTTCCCCTCGACCGGGCGGGGCGGCTGCTCGCCGCGCAGCGCGGCCGCCACTTCAAGGACGGCGCGGCGATGCGCGCGCTCTTCGCGGACCTGCCCGGCGCCGTGGATGCCGCGCCGGAGCTCGCGGCGCGCCTCGACTTCACGCTCGCGGACCTCGGCTACCGCTTTCCCGAGTACCCGCTGCCGCCCGGCGAAACGCCGTCCTCGCACCTGCGCCGACTGACGTGGAACGGCGCGCGCGCGCGCTTCCGGCCGCTGACGACGAAGGCTCAGGCGCAGCTCGAAAAGGAGCTCGCGATGATCGAGAAGCTCGACCTCGCGGGCTACTTCCTGATCGTCCACGACGTCGTGCGCTTCTGCCTCGAGAACCGGATCCTCGTCCAGGGGCGCGGCTCGGCCGCCAACAGCGCCGTCTGCTACGCGCTCTCGATCACGGCGGTCGACCCCGTGAAGATGGAGCTGCTCTTCGAGCGTTTCCTCTCGGAGGAGCGCGGCGAGTGGCCCGACATCGACCTCGATCTGCCGTCCGGCGACCAGCGCGAGCGGGTGATCCAGCACGTCTACCAGAAGTACGGCCCGCACGGCGCGGGCATGACGGCCAACGTCATCACGTATCGGGACCGCTCGTCGGCGCGCGAGGTCGCCAAGGCCCTCGGCTACTCGCCCGAGCAGGTGGATGCGCTGTCGAAGCAGCTCGGCGGCTGGAACTTCGGCGAGATCCGCGATCCGCCGGAGGAGCTGAAAGGCGAGATCGCCGCGGCCGGGCTCGACCCCGCGGAGCGGCGCGCCCGCCACTTCCTGCGGCTCTTCCTCCAGATCCAGAACCTGCCGCGCCACCTCGGGCAGCACTCGGGCGGCATCGTCGTCGCGGCGGGCCGGCTCGACGAGGTCGTGCCGCTCGAGCCGGCGTCCATGCCGGGCCGTGTCGTCGTCCAGTGGGACAAGGACGACTGCGCCGACCTCGGCATCGTCAAGGTGGATCTCCTCGGCCTCGGGATGCTCGCGGCGATCGAGGAGTGCCTCCCGACGATCGCGACGCACGAGAAGATCACGGTGGACCTCGCGCACCTGCCGGCGGACGACCCGGCCGTCTACCGGATGTTGAACGCCGCCGACACCGTGGGGCTCTTCCAGGTCGAGAGTCGCGCGCAGATGGCGTCGCTGCCGCGCAACGCCCCGCGCTGCTTCTACGACATCGTCGTGCAGGTCGCGATCATCCGGCCGGGGCCGATCGTGGGCGGCATGGTCCGCCCCTTCTTCGAGCGGCGGCAGGGAAGAGCGCCCGTCGAATACCCGGACCCGTGCCTCGAGCCGATCCTGAAGCGCACGCTCGGCGTGCCGCTCTTCCAGGAACAGATCCTGAAGATGGCGATGGTCGCGGCCGGGTTCACCGGCGGCGAAGCGGAGGAGCTGCGGCGGGCGATGGGATTCAAGCGCTCGGTCGAGCGGATGGAGTCGATCGAGACGCGGCTGCGGCAGGGGATGGCGGCGCGCGGGATCGGCGAGGCGGCGCGCGACCAGATCGTCAAGTCGATCACGTCCTTCGCGCTCTACGGTTTTCCCGAATCGCACGCCGCGAGTTTCGCGCTGATCGCCTACGCGAGCGCGTACCTGAAGGCGCATCACCCGGCGGCGTTTCTCGCGGCGCTCTTGAACGCGTGGCCGATGGGCTTCTACCACCCGGCGACGCTGGTGAAGGACGCGCAGCACCACGGCACGCGGGTCCTTCCCGTCGACGCGGCCCGGTCGGGCTGGAAGTGCCGCTGGGAGAACGGCGCCGTGCGCCTGGGGCTGCGCTTCGTCAAGGGCCTGCGCGAGGACGCCGGCGCGGCGGTCGAGCGCGCCCAGGCCGAGCGGCCGTTCTCTTCGACGGAGGACCTCGCGCGGCGCGCGGCGCTCCGGCCCGGAGATCTCGAGCTGCTCGCGCACGCCGGCGCGCTGGCGGCCTTCGGGAAGACGCGGCGCGAGGCGCTCTGGCAAGTCGCGAAAGTCGCGCGCCGGGCCGGACCGCTCTACGACGCGATCCCGGTGGACGATCCCTCGCCGCTGCCGGAGATGTCGCCGATCGAGGAGACGCGCGCCGACTACGAGACGACCGAGATGACGACGGGCCCGCACATGCTCGCGCATCTGCGGCAAGACCTCGCCAGGAGGGGCGTCGCGTCGGCCGCGGAGCTGTCGCGCGGCCGGGACGGCGAGCGCGTCACGATGGCGGGGGCCGTGATCGTGCGGCAGCGCCCCGGAACGGCCAAAGGGTTCGTGTTCCTGACGCTCGAGGACGAGACGGGAATGCTCCAGGCGATCGTCCGGCCCGACCTCTTCCGGGAGCAGCGCGCGGTGGTCGTCGGATCGGGCGCGCTCGTCGTGGAAGGGCGGCTCCAGCGCCAGGACGGCGCGATGTCGGTCCGCGCCGAGCGCTTCTGGACGATCCCCGAGTTCGAACGGATGCCGAGCCACGATTTTCGATGAGCTCGGACCTCCAGCGGCCCGCTTCGCGGGCCGTGGACGAGAGAGGGGAAGTCTCTCCCGGGCTCTCTCCCGTTTCCGGCAACCTTCGACCGAAGAGTCCGTAAACTTGTCTCAATGCGTCCGCGCACAGTCGCCCTCCTGGCCGTGCTGTGCGCGCCGGAGCTTCTCGCCGAGGAGCCGCTTCCCGTCCCGCCCACGGTCCACCTGAACCGCATCGGCTCCCCGATCACGGTGGACGGCGACCTCTCGGATCCGGGGTGGGCGGACGCGACGGTGATCGAGACCTTCTACGAGTTTCAGCCGGGCGACGGCACGGTGCCGCCGGTCAAGACGATCGCGCGCGTCGGCCGCGACGACAGGTACTTCTACGCCTCCTTCTGGTGCGAGGAGCCCGACATCGCGAAGCTCCGCGCGCCCTTCGTCGACCGCGACGGCGTGACCGACCAGATGGACTACGTCGGCATCCTGCTCGACGTCGACAACTCCCGGCGTTCGGCGGTCGACTTCTGGATCAACCCGCAGGGAATCCAGACCGACTCGATGTTGAACGAGTCGCCGTTCGGCGAAGACACGGCACCCGACTGGTTCTGGGAGTCGGCCGGCAGGATCGAAAAGGGGGCCTGGACCGCGGAGGTTCGCATCCCGCTTTCGTCGCTGCGCTATCCGAACAAGGATCCGCAGGACTGGGCGATGATCGTGTACCGGGTCTGGCCGCGCGAGTTCAACTACCAGTTCTACAGCGTCCGGATCCCGCGCGGCTCGAGCTGCTTCCTGTGCTGGTCGTCGACGGTCGCGGCGATCGACGGCCTGCCGCAGGGCATGCACTACGTCCTCGCGCCGTACGCGGCGGGCTTCTCCGAGGCGATCTACCCGCCCACGCCCCCGGGCGGCGAGCTCGGGACGCCCGACACGGTGACGAAGGGACAGGCGGGCCTGGATCTGAAGTGGCTGCCCGACGCCGGCACCGTCGTCGACGCGACGATCAACCCCGACTTCTCGCAGGTCGAGTCCGACGCCGTGCAGATCGGCGTCAACCAGCGGTTCGCGCTGTTCTACCCGGAGAAGCGGCCCTTCTTCCTCGAGCAGGTGGACTTGCTGCAGACGCCCATCCAGGCGATCTACACGCGCACGATCACGGACCCGCTCTGGGGCGCGCGCCTGACCTCGCGCGAGGGCTCGACGTCGTACACGGTCCTCGTGACCGACGACCGGGGCGGCGGCACGGTCATCAACCCCGGGCCCGTCTTCTCGGGGACGGCCGCGCAGGACTTCCCGTCGTACGTCGGCATCGGGCGGCTGCGCCACGACGTCGGCAACTCGTTCGTCGGCGCGGTCGCGACGGCGCGCGTGAACGAAGGCGGCGCCTACAACTACGTCTTCGGGCCCGACTTCCAGTGGCGCCCCAACGACTCGGACCTCGTGACGGCCCAGTACCTCTACAGCTTCTCGCGGCTCCCGGATCGCCCCGACCTCTCGCCCGAGTGGCTCGGCCAGAAGATCTCGGGGTTCGGGCTGACCGCGAACTGGACGCACACCACGTATCACTGGGACTGGCTCGCGCAGTACGACGACTTCGCGCCGGGCTTCCGGGCCGACGACGGCTTCGTGCCGCAAGTGGGCTATCAGCAGGCGACGTGGGGCGCGGGGTACCGGATCTATCCGACGGGGTTCTTCTCGCGCGTCCGCTTCCTGACGGGAGGCAACTACGCCACGGACCGCAACGGCGACCTCGTCTCGCGCAAGGCGTTTCCGGGAATCGCGTTCCAGGCGCTGGCCGGGACGCGCGCCGAGTTCGACTACAACGTCGAGGCGGTCGCGATCGACGGACGGACGCTCGACTACGACCGCTTCGTGTGGACCGTGACGGCGTCGCCGTCCGGATTCCTGCCGGTCGTCGGCATCGCGGGCAACTACGGGCAGCAGCCCGACGTCGACAACGTGCGCGTCGGCAAGGGCGGCGACGTGCTGATCACGGCTCTCGTGCGCCCGACGGATCACCTGGGCTTTGACCTGCGCCTCGAGCGGCAATGGGTGGACGAGCACGTCGGCCCCCTCGCGGGCAACCTGTTCACGGCCGACGTGGCGCGGCTGAAGGCCGTCTACGTCTTCAATTCGAAGCTGCTCCTGCGGCTCATCGGGCAATACCAGGAAGTGCGCCGCGACACGGCGCTCTGGATTCAGCCGGTCGTCGACAAGGAGGGCAGCTTCGCCGGCTCAGCCCTCTTCTCGTACAAGCTCAACTGGCAGAGCGTGGTCTTCGTCGGCTACGGCGATTCCCGCGCCCTGGACGAGACGACGAACTTCCTGCTGCCGACGGGACGGCAGTTCTTCGTCAAAGTGTCGTACGCGTTTCAACATTAGGGCGCGCGACCCCGACAGAGGGGGACAGAGGGGTCAACGCTGAATTCCTGAATTCCTGGACCCCGACAGAGGGGTCAACGCTGAATTCCTGAAGGGCCAGGGGGGGTAGCGGGGTCAGCGCTGAATTCCTGAGCTCGGTCAGAAATTCAGGATTTCAGCGTTGACCCCAGCCGGGTGGCGGCGGCGGCGAGGTCCGTCTATTTCTTCGCTGCGGCGCGCGTGGCGAGAAGCGAGATGTCGACGGTGACCCTGTTGCCGACGACCTTCGCCTCGGGATTGTCGGTCCAGGCCATGCCGTATTCGCGGCGGTCGAAGGAGAAGGCGGCTTCGATTCCGAGGTTGTCGTCGGGATGGGCGCCGTCGAAGCGGCCCTTGATCTCGAAGGGGAGGGTGATCTCCTTCGTCACGCCGTGCACCGAGAGACGCCCGACCGCTTCCCAGCGCTTGCCGGCCTTGCGCACGCGCTTGCTCTCGAATCGGATCTCCGGGTACTTCGCGGCGTCGAAGAAGGCGGGGGTGCGGAGCCTGGCGTCCCACGAGTCGCTGCCGGTCGCGACGCTCGCCGTCTCGATGACGGCGACGACCTTCGCCTGGGACAGGTCGCGCGCCTTGCCGGCCGTGAGCTTGACGTCGTAGCGCATGAACTTGCCCGTCACCTTCGACACGGCCAGGACGGGCACCGAGAACTGGACGTTCGAGTGGGCGACGTCGAGTGCGTACTCGGCGGCCGGGAGCGCGGCCGCGGCGAGAAAGAGGGCCGCCGCGGCGGCGAGTCGAAGCGGACGGCTGCGCATCGTGACCGTGAGTCTCGGGCGGATCTTATCCGGGGACGGTAGAATCGCGCAGCTTTCGGAGGGGACATGAAACGTTTCGCCGCCGCCCTGGCGCTCGTCCTGTGCGCGAGCGCTGCCCGAGCCCAGGTCCGGCCCGGCCACCGCCTTCCCGACGGAACCGATCATCCGGTGCGGGACCGGTCGTACCACATCGAGAAGTACGTCGCGGAGCTCGTGTTCGACATGACTCAGGAGGAAATCGCCGGCACGGCGACGATCACGTTCGCCTCGCTCCGCGACCCGCTCGACACGCTGTCGCTCGACGCGGCGCGGCTGGACGTCTCGAAGGTCGAGCGCGACGGAAAGCCGCTCGACTTCAAGGTCGACGACCGGAAGTTCAAGCTCGACGTCGCTCTCGGGGCGCCCCTCCCGCTCGGGCGATCGGCCACGGTCCGCATCTCGTATCGAGCGCGCCCGCACGTCGGCCTCTACTTCTTCCCGGGTTCCGGCAAGGAGGAGGCGCAGGCGTGGAACTACGGCGAAGGCGGCCTGCACGATGCCTGGCTGCCGATCTACAACGACACGAACGACCGCTTCGCCGTCGAGTTCGTCGTGACGGTGCCGAAGGGCTTCACCGCGGTGTCGAACGGGATCCTGGAGCCGCCGAAAGAGAACGCCGATGGCTCGCGGACGTTCCATTGGATCCAGGAGAAGCCGATCCCGAACTACCTGATGACGGTCGACGTCGGGAACTTCGTGCGGGTGCCGCTCGCCGACGCGAAGGTCGGAACCGCGTCGGTTCCGCTCGCGGTCTGGACGCCGCCGGGAACGGAGAAGGCCGCGACCTACACCTTCGGCGACACGCCGAAGATGGTCGAATTCTTCTCGCAGAAGATGGGCTACCCCTACCCGTGGGTCAAGTACGACCAGGTGGTCGTGCGTGACTTTGCCGTCGGCGCGATGGAGACGACGACGGCGACGGGCTTCGGCGCCTCCCACGTCCACGTCGCGGGAGATCCTCCCGACTCCGCGCCCGACTTCTCCGAGGCCTGGCCGATCTTCACCGTCGAGGACACGATCTCGCACGAGCTCGCGCACCACTGGTTCGGCGACATGGTGACGTGCCGGTCGATCGGCTCGATCTGGTTGAACGAGTCCTTCGCCACGTTCTGGCACACCATCTGGAACCAGCACGCGCACGGCGAGGACGACCTGACGTACCAGCGCTGGTGGTACCTGAACAAGTACGTCGACTACGTCCGGGAGTCGGGCACGGTCCGCCCGATGGAGTACCTCAGGTACACGGACCCGACGGCGATGTACCAGACCGAGCTGACCTACGTGAAGGGCTCGCTCGTGCTGCACATGATCCGGCACATTCTCGGCGACGCCGACTTCTACCGGATGATCGCGGACTACCTTCGCCGGAATCAGTTCTCGAGCGTCGAGTCGGCGGACCTCGCGGAGGCGATCGAGCTCGCGGCGGGGCGGAACCTGTCGTGGTTCTTCGGCGACTGGGTCGTGGGCGGCGGCGGGCACCCGCGCTTCGACGTGTCGTATCGCTGGGCGCCGGAACGCCAGCAGATCGACCTGACGGTCAAGCAGATCCAGTCGGACCTGCCCTTCGAGAATGAATTCCGGCTTCCGGTGGACGTCGAGATCGCGGACGCGGCGGGCCAGACGGCGACGCACCGCGTGGAGCTCTCGGGCTGGTCGACGAGCGTGGCGCTGCCCTCCGCAACCCGGCCGCGGCGGGTCACGTTCGACAAGGGCGGCTGGCTCGTGTGCGAGGTCAAGTACGACCGGCCGATCGCCGAGGTCCTCGACGAGCTCGACCACGGCGACCTCGCCGCGCGGCTGCGCGCGGCCCGGCAGCTGGCCGACGACTTCGGCCGCGATCCGCGGGCGGTCGCGGCGCTCGCGCGCGTCCTGGCCGACGCGAAGTCGCACTGGGGCCTGAAGCAGGAAGCGGCGCTCGATCTCGGCCGGGCCGGGGGAGCCGATGCCGTGCGCGCGCTCGAGAAAACGCTCGTGTCCGAGCCGAACCCGCGCGTGCGCCGCGCCGTCGCGCTCGGTCTCGGCACGTGCGGCCAGGCGTCTTCGGCGGCGGCGCTGAGGCGCGCGATCGAGACGGACAAGGCCGAGGACGTGATCGGCGCCGCCGAAATCTCCCTCGGGAGTGTCAATGCCCCGGGCACGAAGGACTACCTCGTCAAGCAGCTCGCGCGCCAGTCGGTCTGGTTCGACGGAATCCGCGTCGCGGCGCTCCAGGGCCTCGGGAAGCTCCAGGATCCGACGCTCGTCGAAGCGTTCTCGCCGTACACGGACCCGAGGTACGTCCAGGACGTGCGCGCGGCGGCGGTCGCGGGCTGGGCCGCGGCGGCGCCGGAGGATCCGAAGCTCGCCGACCGTCTCCGCCAGCTCACGGCCGACCGCAACCGCACGATCCGCGAAGACGCGGTCAGGCGCCTCGCCGCGTTCCACCGCGAGACCGACCTCGCGCTCTTGAAGGAACTCGCCGGCGATCCCGATCCCACGATCGCGTACCTCGCGAAGTCGGGGGCGGAAGAGACGGAGGGGTTCCTCAAAAGGTAGGGGTCAAAAAGAGGTAGGGGTCAACGCTGAAATCCTGAATCGCGGGGTAGGGGCGGGGTAGGGGCGGGGTAGGGGTCAACGCTGAAATCCTGATCGCGGGTCATCACGCCAACGCAGCCCGCAGGCCAGAAGCGGTCAAGGGACTCGTGAATGGCGGCAACGGGCCCGCTGTCGGAGCGGTCGTCGCCAACCCGGGCGGTCGCGACAATCCTTACGCAGGGAAGACCGTGTCAAGACCGCTGAGACTCGAGTTCGAGGGGGCCGTCTACCATGTGATCGCGCGAGGCAACGAGCGCCGCGCGATCTTTCGGGACGCGCACGATCGCCAGCGGTATCTCGATCGCCTGGGCTGCTACGCGGGGCGGCTCGCCTTTGTCGTGTACGCCTACTGCTTGATGCCCAACCACGTCCACCTCACGGTGCGGACCGGGCCCGTCCCACTATCGCGAATCATGCTGGCTCTTCACGGAACATACGCGCAGGACTTCAATCGCCGGCATCGGCGAGTCGGGCACCTCTTTCAGGGACGTTACAAGGCGTTTCTCGTGGAGGCAGAGGAGTATCTCGCTTGCCTCGTTCGATACATTCACCTCAACCCGGTGCGGGCGCGTCTCGCCTCGACCGCGTCTGCGTACCCGTGGTCGAGCGCGCGGGCTTACTCGAAGGGACGAGGACCGCTCTGGCTCGACACGGCAGCCGCGCTGTCGCGATTCGGGCAGGATCGCCGGCGCGCGGTCGCGGCCTACGAGGCCTTCCTGTCCGGGAAGGAAGGGCCGCGTTACGAGGATGTCGAGGCACGCGGCGCACTGATCAAGGGCGGGCATGACTTCGTCGCGAGGGTCGTTCGCGGATCGGCGGAATGGCACGGTCGCGTCGATGTGTCGATCGACGACGTGGCGCGATGCGTCGCCATGGTGTTTCGACTCGGGCCCGATGATTTCCGTCACGCCGAATGGCGCATTCGGGGCCTGACGGCTCTGGCGGCGCGAGAGGTGGCCCGGGTCCCTCTGTGTCGAACTGCCGGAATCTTTCTCAAACATGAGACGACGATCGTCAAGGACGTTCGGCGCGTCGAAGCGCGGCTCGAGCAGAGCCCGGCGCTGCGAACTGAGGCGGCGCGGTTGCGGCGCGCGCTGGCCGATTCAGGAATTCAGCGTTGACCCCGCCCGACCGCCTTCAGCGTTGACCCCGCCCGATTCAGGAATTCAGCGTTGACCCCCGCCCGCCCCGGCCCGTTACGCGGCGGCTTCCCCGTCGCTGACGATCCGGCCGTCGCGGATTTCGACGACGCGGCCGGCGCGGCGGGCGAGCGTCATGTCGTGGGTGATGACGACGAGCGTCGAGCCCTGTCCCCAGAGCTCGGTGAAGAGGCTCATGATGTCGCCGCCGGCCGACGTGTCGAGGTTGCCCGTCGGCTCGTCGGCGAGGATGACGTCCGGCTTCATGGCGAGCGCCCGGGCGATCGCGACGCGCTGCATCTGGCCGCCGGAGAGCTCGGTCGGCTTGTGGTCCATGCGCTCGCCGAGGCCGACCTTGGTGAGGAGCTCCTCGACCCGCGCCCGGCGTTTCTTCGGCGCCACGCCCCCGAAGAGCAGCGGCAGCTCGACGTTCTCGAACGCGGAGATCTGCGGCAGCAGGTTGAAGCCCTGGAAGACGAATCCGACCCTGCGGTTGCGGACGTCCGCGAGCTCGTCGCGGGTGAACTTCGAAACGTCCTCGCCGCCCAGGCGATAGCGCCCTTCCGACGGCGTGTCGAGACAGCCGATCAGGTTCATGAGGGTCGACTTGCCCGATCCGGACGGACCGACGACGGCCACGAACTCGCCCGGCGTCACCGAGAAGTCGATCCCTTTCAGGGCCTCGACCTTGACCTTGCCGGTGTCGTAAACCTTCCGGATCGCCTGCATCTCGATGATGTGCGTCACGGCGTCTCCCTCGTTCGAAGCGCGAAAGCGGGCTGGGGTTCGGCTCATCATTCATACCTCAAGGTCGACGCCGGGTCGATCGCCGCGGCGCGGCGAGCGGGGAAGTAACCGGCGGCCAGTCCGCAGAAGCCCAGGATTCCGATCGTGGCGAGGCCGATCGGCCACGACAGGGTCGGGTGGCCGAGGAACTCGAGCACGTCGTTGCCCTCGAGCTTGACGAACCCGAGGGCGGTGACGATGACGATCGCGATCAGGGCGCCGAAGAGACCGCCGAGAAACGTGTAGACGAGTCCCTCGAGGACGAACGGCCCGGTGATCCAGGCGCTGCGCGCGCCGAGGGCCATCTTCACGCCGATCTCCTTGGTGCGCTCCTTGACGACGGCGTACATGATGTTGGCCACGCCGACGCCGCCGATGATGAGCGTCAGCGCGCCGATGATGCCGAAGAAGATCTCGAGCCCGGTCAGGATCTTCTCGCTCATCTTCTGGCCCTCGACCGTGTTCCAGACGCCGAAGACGTGCGAGTCCGTCGGGTCGAAGCCGAGGCGCGGCCCGAGGATCTGGGAGAGGTGCACGAGCGCCGAATCCATGTCCTCGGCCTTCTTGACGCGGAAGACGACGACGTTGACGTTGTCGTTGCCGATCACGGCCTTGAACGTGGACTGCGGGATGACGGCGTGCGACGCGTCCGGTCCGCCGTAGGTCGAGGACTGGCGCTTGCGCTGCATGACGCCGATGACCGTGAACGGCGAGTTGTTGATCAGGAGCGATTTCCCGACCGGGTCTTCCTCGCCGAAGATGTCCCTGGCCATCTCGTTGCCGAGGAACACGACGCGACGCTTTTCGGTCTCGTCGTCCGGGTTCAGGAAGCGGCCGCCCGGCTTCGGGAAGTGCTTGCGGGCGTTCCCGTAGGGCGCGATCGTGCCGATGACGCGGCCGTTGACCGTCTTCTTGCCGTAGGACAGGTTCGTGCGCCAGGACGTCAGCTCCGCCCACATCGCGTCGAGCTCGGGCATGCGCTCGCGCGCGAAGTCGACGTCCTCGATGCGCGGCCGGATGCTGTGCCCCGGCGGCAGCCCCTTGTAGGGCTTCGTCGTCTCGCCGGGCCAGAGGATCGCGAGGTTGTTGCCCATGGCCTGCTCGTTCGACGTCATCTGGCGCTTCAGGCCTTCGCCGAAGGCGAGCAGCAGGAGGATCGTGACCGTGCCCCAGGCGAGCGCGGCGATCGTGAGCGTGGCGCGCTTCTTCTGGAGGCGCGCCGAACGCAGGAAGAGCTGCACGACGAGCGTGAGGTTCTTCTTCACAGCTTCATCGCGACGACGGGGTCGAGCCGGGAGGCGCCGCGCGCCGGGAAGTAGCCGGCCACGAGGCCCGTCAGGCCGAGGACGGTCGCCGTCAGGAGCGCGACGCCGAGCGAGACGTCCGGGTCGCCGACGTACTGGGTGACGCCGAACTTCGGGAAGACCGCGCACACCGTCATCGAGATGCCGAAGCCGATGAGGCCTCCCATCGCCGTGATCAGCAGGGTTTCCATCAGGAACTGGCGCAGGATCCAGGGCGTCTTCGCGCCGAGCGCCATCTTGATGCCGATCTCCTTGGTGCGCTCCTCGACGACGACGTTCATGATGTTCGAGACGCCGATGCCGCCGACGATCAGCGTGAACGACCCGATGATGCCGAGAAACAGGCGGAACGACAGGAAGAACGTGGCGAGGAACGCGAACTCCTCGGTCGTGTCCCACACCGAGAAGGCCTCCTTGTCGTCGGGGTCGAAACGCTGGCGGCCGGCGAGGACGCGGCGGACGCCGGCGGTGATCGCCTTGCTGTCCTTCATCACCGCCGGCTGGTAGATGAGGTTGTCGACCCACTTGGATCCCGTCAACGCGCGGAACGTGGTGCCCGGGATGAAGCCCTTGCCGTTGTCGCGGCCGCTGTAGCTCGACTGCTGGATCTTCTCCTCGAGCACGCCGATGACGAGGAACGGCGAGCCCTTGAGCATCACCGTCTTGCCGACCGGGTCCGCCTTGCCGAACACCTGCTCGGCGAGCTTCCAGCCGATGAAGAGGACGCGGCGCTGCTCGTCCATGTCGGTCGGGTTGATGAAGCGGCTGCCGGCGCGCGGGTTGATGTTGCGCATCCCGCCGAACTCGGGCGCGACGCCGGAGATGTCGACGGCGATCGTCTTCGTGCCGTAGTTCAACTTCATCGTGTCGGAGTACTCGCTCGAGATCGCGCGCAAGCCCGGCGCCTGACGGCGGATCGCGTCGACGTCGTCCTCGTTGACCCGGATCTTTCGGCCCTTGCCGAGGCCTTCGAAGGGGATCGAGGTCAGGCCGGGCCAGGCGATGCAGATGCCGTCGCCGATGCCCGCCGCGTTGACGACCATCTGGCGCTGCATGCCCTTGCCGAAGGCGAGGAGCAGGGTGACCGAGACGGTGCCCCAGATGATGCCGAAGACGGTCAGGAACGTCCGCAGCTTCTGGCTGCGCACGTCGCGCCACATCTGGCGGACGGCGTCGCGGAAGGAGAGCATGGAACGCCCGCGGCCCGCTTCAGTCGACGGCCGACGTCAGCTTCTTGGGCGGCCGCTCGACGACCCTGGCGCCGATCGCGAGCCCCTCGACGACCTGTGTGGAGAGCCCGTCGGAGACGCCGAGCTTGACGGCGGTCTTCTTGGGGGCCTCCTTGGGATTCGCCGCCGGCAGCTCGACGAAGGTCTTCTTGCCGCCGTCTTCGAAGATCACGACGCGCTCGGGGATCGTGGGCACGTCCTTGACCTCGCGGATGATCAGGTCGGCGTTGGCGGAGTAGCCGGCGCGCAGCGTGATGTTGGTCGTCGGCTCGAGCTCGATCTCGACGTCGAAGAGCGTGGCGCCCTCCTTCTGCTGGGCCTGGGGCGCGATGCGCGAGACCTTGCCGGTCACGACGTCGGTCGGCAGCGCGCCGACCTTGATGCGCGCGGTCATGCCCGTGTGAAGCTTGCCGACGTCGATCTCGTCGACCGTGCCCTTGAAGATGAGGTCGTTCATGTCGGCGACGGCGGCGAGCTCGGTGCCGGGCTGGTACGACGTCAGCGGCACGACCGGGTCGCCGGGGTTGACCGCGCGCGAGAGGACCGTGCCGGCCGCCGGCGCCCGGATGATCGACTCCATGTTGACGGTGGCGGTCGTGATCTTGCCGTTGCGCGTGAGGTCGCGCGATTGCTCGGCCCGGGCCACGGCGACCTTGGCGAGCTCGTAGGCCTCGCGCTTGACGTCGAGGTCCGAGGCCGGCAGCACGCCGTCCTTCGAGAGCTGCTGCGCGCGGTCGAACTCGGCCCTGGCCCGATCGAGGGTCGCCCGCGTCGAGTCGAGCTGGCGGTCCACGTCGGTCAGCTCCTGCGGCGTCGGGTCGGGCGCGATCTCGAGGAGCGGATCGCCCGCCCTGACGTGGTCGCCGACGTTGACCATGCAGCGCTTGACGATGCCGGAGATCTTGGACTTGATCGAGAACTTCTGGCGGGGCTGAATCTGGCCGACGGCGAGGGCCTTCTCGGTGATCGAGCCCTTCTCGACGGTGACGATCTTGAGGTCGCCGTCGGCGCCTTTGCCGGAGCGCGTGAGGGCATAGAGGCCCGCGGCGGCGGCGACGAGCACGAACAGCAGCAGCAGCGTCTTGAAGAGCCTGGACATGCCATCCTCCCGGGCGAAGAAGCGTCGGATCGCTCCGCTCATGGGTCCCTCGCCGGAGCTTCCTTCGAGGGGAGTTACGCACCGCGCGAAGGGAAGTTCCTTGCCTTTGAGACGCCGGGGCCGCCGCGTCCGTTGCGGCGCCGGCTCGAAATCGGGCTCCGGTTCCGATATCGTTGGAGGGCAAGGAGTTGCCGTGATTCGAGGCCAGCGAATCTACTTGCGCGCCGTCGAGCGGGACGACCTCCAGCGCTGCCACGCCTGGATGAACGACGAGGATCTCGTCGCCACCCTGGCTCAGCGCTACCCGATGTCGCTTCCGCGCGAGGCCGACTGGCTCGACCGCGTCACGCGGGGCCAGGACCCTTCCGAGCTCACCTTCGCGATCTGCGTCTCCGAAAACGACCGGCACGTCGGCAACTGCGGGCTCGTCGCGATCGACCGCGACAACCGGACGGCGACGCTCGGGATCTTCATCGCCGAGCGGGACTGCCGCGGGCGCGGGTTCGGCGCCGACGCGGTCCGGACGCTCTGCCGCTTCGCCTTCGACGAGATGGACCTGCGCAAGGTCCGCCTCGACGTCCAGGCCTCGAACGCCCCGGCGCTCAAGAGCTACGAGGGCGTCGGGTTCCGGCGCGAGGGCGTGCTGCGCGCCGAGGTCTTCCGCAAGGGCCAGGCGATCGACGTGATCCGGATGGGACTGCTGAAGGACGAATTGACGTGAACGCTCTCCCTCTCCCCCGAAGGGGAGAGGGTCGGGGCAGGGGGCGCGTTTGAGCGGCGCCGCGACGCCAACGGTGCGTTTCGAGCTCGAGCGCCGCATCGGGCGGTTCGACGCCACCGCGCTGGTCGTCGGCTCGATGATCGGCTCGGGCATCTTCATCGTCTCCGCGGAATCCGCGCGCCTGCTCGGGTCGCCGGGCTGGCTCCTGCTGACGTGGATCGCCGCGGGGGCGCTCACGCTCGCGGCGGCCTCGTCGTGCGCGGAGCTGGCCGCGATGCTGCCGCGCGCGGGCGGCCAGTACGTCTTCTTCCGCGAGGCGTACGGTCCGCTCGCCGGCTTCCTCTTCGGCTGGGCGACGTTCCTGGTCATCCAGACCGGGACGATCGCGGCCGTCGCGGTGGCCTTCGCGCGGTTTCTCGGCGTCCTGGTTCCGGCCGTGTCGGGCGCGCCGTGGATCGCGGCGGGCCGGTTCTCGCCGTCGCCGGTCCAGCTCGTCGCGCTCGCGGTCATCGCGCTGCTGACGGCCTCGAATGCGACGGGGCTGAAGGCGGGCACGCGGACGCAGAACGTCTTCACGGCCGCCAAGCTCGCCGCGCTCTTGGGGCTGGCAGTCTCCGGTCTCTTCTTCGGCCACCCGGGATCGGTCTTCTCGGGCACCGGTTTCTTCGACGCGCGCGGCGCTTCGGGGCAGGCGCTCTCGGGCGTCGCGCTGACGACGGCCTTCGCCGCGGCCCTGGTGGGGCCGCTCTTTTCCCAGTCGGCGTGGAACAACGTGGCGTTCGCCGGCGAAGAGATCCGGGACCCGGGGCGCAGTCTGCCGTTCGCGCTCCTCGCCGGGTGCCTCGCCGTCACCGTCCTTTACGTCGCCACCAACGTGGCCTACCTGCGCGCCCTGCCCTTCGGCGCGATCCAGCACGCACCGGAGGACCGCGTCGGCACGGCGGCGGCCGGCGCGCTCTTCGGGGCCGCGGGGCCGCCGCTCGCGGCCGTGGCGATCCTCGTGTCGACCTTCGGTTGCGTCAACGGGTTGATCCTTTCCGGCGCGCGCGTCTCGTTCGCGATGGCCCGCGACGGCCTGTTCTTCCGAGGCCTCGAGCGGTTGAACGCGGCGCGCGTGCCGGCCGCGGCGCTCTGGCTTCAGGCCGCGTGGGCGGGCCTGCTCGTCCTCTCGGGAACGTACGGCCAGCTGCTGCGGTACGTGATTTCGGCGGACCTCGTTCTCTGCGTGCTTCTCGTCCTGGCCGTCGTGGCGCTCCGGCGCCGCCATCCGGAGTGGCCGCGGCCGTACCGCGCGCCGGTGTATCCGTGGCTGCCGCTGCTCTACGCCGCGGCCGGCCTCGTGCTGATTGCGCTGCTGCTCGCCGGCAATCCCGGCGGCACGTGGCCCGGCTACGCCATGCTCGCGACGGGCGTGCCCGTGTACTTCTTCTGGAGGCGGCGATCCTGACGCCGCCGACACGAACTCGCGACCTGCGGGACGACGCGCTCCTCGTCGAGTTTCCGGAGGCGTCGGACGAGGAGGCGAGCCGCGCGGCGGCCAGGCTGGGCAAGCGTCTCGCCGCCTCCGCGCCGGCGGGTCTTCTCGACGCGGTTCCGGGCGCGCGGACGGTGCTCGTCGTCTTCGATCCCGAGCGTCTCTCGGGGGATCGCCTCCGCGAGGAAATCGCGCGGCGGGCGTCGGGAGCGGACGACGCGGGCGAGCCGGCGCGGATCGTCCGCCTCCCCGTCGCCTACGGCGGCAGCGCGGCCCTCGACCTCGCCGCGCTCGCGCGCGACGCGGCGCTTTCCGAAGAGGAGTTCGTGCGCCGCCACGCCGCGGCCGAATACCGGGTCGCCTTCGTCGGGTTCGCGCCGGGGTTCGCGTACCTGGCGGGGGTGCCTCCGGAGCTTCGGGCAGCGCGCCTGCCGAGCCCGCGGCCGCGCGTCGCGGCGGGCGCCGTGGCGATCGGCGGACCGTACACCGGCGTCTACCCGGCGGCGATGTCGGGCGGATGGCGGCTGATCGGGCGGACCACGGTGCGGCTTTTCGACCCGGAGGCGGCGCCGCCGGCGCTTCTGGCCCCGGGCGATCGCGTGCGGTTGGACCGGGTTCGCGAGGAAGAGCTGCCGGCGCCGGCGTTCGCCGCGCGCGAACGTCCGCCGGCAGGCCGGGCGATTTTTCGGGTCGAGTCGCCGGGCGCCTTCGCGGCCGTTCTCGGCGCGCCGCGGTACGGCCTCGGCTCCTCGGGCGTGCCCGCCGGCGGCGCGATGGACCGGCGTTCGCTCGCGCGCGCGAACGCGCTCGTCGGCAACGGCGCCGGCGCCCCGGCCCTCGAGATCGCGCTCGTCGGTCCGGAGCTCGAGGCGATGGACGAGACCGAGGTCGCCGTCGCGGGCGCCGACTTCGACGTCCTGCTCGACGGCGCGCCGGTGCGTTCCGGCGAGGCGTTTCGCGTCCGGGCGGGCAGCCGCCTGCGGTTCGGACGCGCCCGGGGCGGCGCGCGCGCGTATCTCGCGATCGCGGGCGGGCTCGCCGATCCGCGCCTCCCGGGCGAGACGACGCGGCGGATCGAGCGCGGGGAAGTGCTGGCGGCGCGAACCGGTCCGCCGTCGCGCCGGGCGGCGTCGGATCCGGGCGAGCGCCCGGCGGGCGATCGAATCGCGTTACGGGTGGTCCCGGGGCCCCAGGCCGACCACTTCCCGGCGGCAACGTTGGAACGGTTCCTGGCGTCTTCGTGGCGCGTGTCGCCCGTCAGCGACCGGCGCGGCCTGCGCCTCGAAGGGGAGCGACTCGAGCACGCGCGGGCCGGCGAGATTCCGCCGGAGGGAACGGTGCCGGGGTCGATCCAGGTGCCGGGCGAAGGGCTCCCGATCGTCCTCGGTCCCGACGGCCCGGTGACCGGCGGCTACCCGAAAATCGCGACCGTGATCGCGGCGGACCTGCCGCTCGTGGGTCAGGCGGCGCCGGGGGGCGAGATCCGCTTTCGGGCGGTGACCCTCGTCGACGCCCGGCGCGCCCGAGGGGAGTACGATTAGCGTCCCTTGAGCATCGACTTGAACGCGGACGTCGGCGAGGGGATGGACGACGCGGCCCTGCTGCCGTTCGTCACGTCGGCCAACGTCGCGTGCGGGATGCACGCGGGAGACCCGAGCGTCATGGACGGCACGGTGTCGCTCGCGCTCTCGCGCGGCGTGCGCGTGGGCGCGCATCCGGGCTATCCCGACCGACAGCACTTCGGGCGCGTCGCCGTCGAGCTGCCCGCGGAGGCCGTCGAGAACCTCGTGCTCTTCCAGGTCGCCGCGCTCGACGGCTTCGTGCGGTCGCACGGCGGCACCCTCACGCACGTCAAGCCGCACGGCGCGCTGTACCACAGCGGCGCGGAGTTTCCGGACGTCGCGCGCGCGATCGCCGAGGGCGTGCGGCGCTTTCGCCCGAGCCTCGTGCTCGTCGGCGCGGCCGCGTCGATGCTCATCGAGGCGGGGCGCGAGGCCGGCCTCGCGGTCGCCGAAGAGGCGTTCGCGGACCGGCGCTACCGGCGGGACGGCACGCTCGTGCCGCGCGGCGAGGCGCGCGCGCTGATCACGGATCCCGACGAGGCCGCCGATCAGGCCGTCGCGATCGCGCGCGACCGCGCCGTGACCGCGGCCGACGGCGCGCGGGTGGCGGTGCGCGCCGACACGCTCAACCTCCACGGCGACACGCCCGGGGCGGCGGCGATCGCGCGGCGGATTCACGAGCGGTTCCGGGCCGAAGGGATCCGGATCGCCCCGCTCGAGCCGGGCCGGGCCGGCCGGCACGACGGGGTGGTCATCCCGCCGGGCTGAGCCGGGGGCCTCTTTCTGGCACGAACCCTGTAGACTGGTTGAACCCATGAGCACCGAACGGGCGGAGCTGCCGGGCGAGGACGCCGAGCGGGACTGGCGCGAGCGCCTCGCCGAAGTGGCCGCGTCGGGGCGGACGCTGCTGGCGACGCGCCTCGAGATCTTTCGCGCGGAGGCGTCGGCCAAGGCGGTTCTCGCGGCGCGGGGCCTCGCGTTCGTGGTCGTCGCCGCGGCGCTCGGCGTGGGCGCCCTGCTCCTCGGCGCCGCCCTCATCGCCGCCCTCTTCGCCAAGCTCCTCCAGAGCGTCGTGCTCGGCATTCTCGCCGCCCTGCTGCTCTACGCGCTCGGCGCGGGGCTCGCCGCGCGGGCGGCCGTCTCGGCGCTGACGCGCGTCCGGCCCGCCGAATTCCCGGAGACGGCACGCGAGCTCGCGCGCGACTGGGAGGCCGCCGCGGCCGCGATCGCGCCGGACGTCGAGGACGACGGCGGCGGTCCGGAGGGCGCGCCCGACGGGGCCCCGGTCGAGGATCTCGAAGAGCGCTTCCGGGCGGGGTCCGAATGAACGGCGCGGCCGAGCGCCTCGAGGCGCTTCGCCAGCGCGCCGCCGTCGAGCGCGCCGACTTCGTCGAGGCCCTCGCGGCCGCGCGCGGCGAGGTCGACGATCTGCGCCACCGCTGGCGGTTCGCCGGCTGGGCGGCGTCGGGGTTGGCCGCCGCCGCGATGGCCGGCTGGAAGCTCTTCGGGAAAAACTCGCTCGCCGCGCGCGTGTCGAAGATCGCTTCCTACGCATCGCTCGCGCTCGGCGTCGGCCGAGGCGTCAATCGGCTGCGGCGATTCTGGTAGCGGCTCGCCACACGACCAGGTCGTCGGGGCGGGGCCCGACTCCGTGCGCGGGCGCCGAAAGGCCGCCCGCCCTGAAGTGGACTGGACTAGATCACCTGCAGCATCCGCTTCGCGATCTCCTCGTACGCCGCGGCGTTCGGGTGGTAGTGGTCGGCGGAGAGGCGGTCCGGACGCCCCTGGAACAGGTCGAACGTCGGCACGACCGCGACGTTCGGAAACGACAGCGCGGTCTCGGTCATGAGCGCGTTCCACTCGAGGACGACGGACGCGCCGAGGCGGCCCGCGGCCTTTTCCTCGCCGAAGGGATCGTAGAACCCGAGGACGCAGATCCGCGCGCGGGGGTTGGCTTCGCGGAGCGCCGTCAGGATGGCCCGGAGGTTCTCGGCGTAGCGCCGGCGCGATTCGGCGACGTTGTCGACGAGCTCGGTCGGCGCGGCGCCGCCGCGGAAGGCGCCGTGCGAGAGGTCGTTGGCGCCCGCCGAAACGAGGATCAGGTCGGCGCGGCCCGCGAGCGCGCGGACGTTCGGGGTCTCGACGAGCGCGCGCACCTCCGACGACTCCATGCCGTTGACGGCGAGGTTGGTGATCTCGGCCGGTCCCTTCCTGCGGAACGCCTCGAGGACGTTGACGGCGAAGCCTTTGCCGGTGTCGTCCCCGGTGCCTTTGGCGAGCGAGTCGCCGACGACGAGGATGCGGTAGACGCCGTCGCGGGCGGCGGCGCGCGCCTCGGCCGGCGTCGGCGCGGGCGGTGGCGTGCCGAGCGGCTTGCCGGCGGCGCCGCGCAGCGCCAGCACGAAGCCGCCGCCGAACACGACGGCGGCGGCGATGCCCGCCGTCAGCGGGGCGGTCCAGAGCCAGAAGCGCGACAGGCCGCGGGCCATCGGAGCGGGGATGATACGTTGATTCGGTGAGCGCCGAATTCGCCCCGGCGGCCGCCGCGCCCCCCGACGTCGTTCTCTCGGCCGAGCATCTGACGAAGCGGTTCGGCGCCCGCGTCGCCGTCTCCGACGTCTCGTTCGACGTCCGCGCGGGCGAGGTCTTCGGGTTCCTCGGTCCGAACGGCGCCGGCAAGACGACGACGATCCGCATGCTCGTGGGGCTGGCGCGGCCGGACGCGGGCCGCGTGCGGATCCGCGGGCTCGACCTGACGCACCAGTTCCGACGCGCCATGGAGCACGTGGGCTGCATCGTGGAGGCGCCGGACCTCTACCGTTACCTGACCGGCCGCGAGAACCTGGTGCACTTTTCCCGCATGCTGCCGGCGGGCGCGATCGAGCGGATCGAGGAGCTCGCGCGCCTCGTCGCCCTGACCGAGCGGCTGGACGACCGCGTCGCGACATACTCGCTCGGGATGCGGCAGCGCCTGGGGATCGCGCAGGCGCTCCTCGGCAACCCCGACATCCTGATCCTCGACGAGCCGGCCAACGGCCTCGACCCGGCCGGCATCCGCGAGATCCGCCAGCTCGTGCGCCACCTCGCCGCCGAGCGCGGGATCGCGGTCTTCGTGTCGAGCCACCTGCTTTCCGAGGTCGAGCAGACGTGCGACCGCGTCGCGATCATCCACCGCGGGCGCACGCTCGCGACCGGGCCCGTGCGCGACCTCGTCGACCGCGTCGCCTCGGACCGCGTGCGGGTGACGGCGCGCCCGGCGCGCCGCGCCGCGGAGGTCCTCGCCGCGTTCGGGACGGCGGCCGCCCCGGCCGACGAGGAGGGCGCGGCGGACGGCGAAGGCCGGGTCGACGCGCGGATCGCGCGGGAGCGGATGCCGGAGGCGCTGCGGGCGCTCGCGGCGGCGGGCGTCGACGTCTACGCGGTCGAGCGGTCGCTCGCGACCCTGGAGGAGGTGTTCCTCGACGTGACCGGCGGCGAGACGGTATGAGCTTCTCGGGCCTCGTCGAGAACGAGATCCTGAAGTTCGCGAAGCAGCGACGCTTCCGCGTCGTCGTGCTGATCCTCGTGGCGCTCATCGGCCTGATCGTCTTCGCGCAGTCGCGCGGGCGCGAGCGCTTCCGCGCCGGCAAGGACTGGCACGTCGAGACGCAGGAGCGGATGGCGCGCATCCAGAACTGGCTGCGCGACGGGCGAATGCCGGCCTCCTCGCAGCGCTGGGCCCGGTTCGAGCTCGACCGCCTGCGCTACCACCTGGACCGGAACATCGACCCCGATGCCGTGTCGGGACCTCTGTTCGCCCGCGGCTTCGCCAACGCGTCGAGCTACCTGCTGCTGCCGCTGCTCGCGATCGTATTCGCGTCGGACGTCGTCTCGGCGGAGTTCGCCCAGGGGACCATCAAGCTCCTGCTGACGCGGCCGGTCGGGCGCGCCCCCGTGCTCGCGTCGAAGCTCGCGGCGCTGGCGCTCGCGATCACGCTGACGGTTCTCTTCGGCGGCGTCGTGGCCTACGTCTTCGGCGGCATCGCTTACGGCTACGGCGGCTGGGGAGCGCCCGTGCTGACGGGCTTCCGGGTCGCGGGCGAGCGCCTGGATCCGGCCGCGGTGCGGACGATCCCGCTCTGGCAGGACACGATCCTCGCCTATGGCCTCGCCTGGTTCGCCACGCTGTGCGTCGGCGCGATCGCTCTGCTGACGAGCGTCCTCCTGCGCTCGACGGCCGCGGCCATGGGCACGATGCTCGCCGCGCTGATCGCGGGGACGATCCTGCCCCGGCTGGCGTCGACCTGGGAGGCTCAGCGGTTCCTGTTCGTCACGAACCTGCCGCTTCCGGACTACTACTCGGGATCGCCGCCGCCGATTACCGGGCTGACCGTGGGTTTCGGGGCGGCGGTGCTGGCGGCGTGGGCGGCGGCGGCGCTGGTCGCGGCGTTCGCGGTCTTCGTCCGGCGGGATGTCCTGGCGTGACGGCTGGTGTAGACTGCCCGGCCGCTCGGAGGTGGTAGATGAAGCTCGATGCCAGAGAAGCCCAGTACGTTCTGGATGCCCTGATCGCCCGGCGCAAGGTCGCCGCCAAGCACGTCCGCGAGATCCTGAGGGACCGCGACCGCGAGATCGCCGCGCTGCGGCATCGCCTCGCCGCCCTCGAGACGATGGGGGCCCGCGCGGTCGGGAAGGCCGCCGGCGAGACCAGGGCCGTGTCCGCCCGGGTTCGCCGCCGTCTTTCTCCCAAGGTGCGCGCGCTGCGCCGCCAGCAGGGGCAGTACATGGGCTTCGTGCGCCGGCTGAAGGCCGCGGAGAAGGCGCGAGTCCGCGCCCACCGCGAGAAGAAGGGCCTGGCCGCGGCGATTCGCATGGCCCGGTCGCTCGGCCGCTCCTGATCCGAATCGGGCCACGTTGGAACCCGAACCGAAACGGAGTAGGCTGTCTCCTCCGAACCCCATGGCAGAGAGGAAGACAGACCCGGCCGGCAAAGGCTCCAAGAAGCTCAAGCCGGAGCAGTACGAGCTCAAGATCCGCTGGGAGAAGGCCCGCCAGGTTCTCGAGGTCTCGCCGACCGGCGTCCGCTTCGACTTCGACACGCCGCTGAAGGTGGGCACGAAGTACCCCATCAGCCTGAACGCTCCGGGAGTCTCCTTCTCGTCCACGATCGAGGTTTCCCGCTGCCAGCTCACCGTCGAGCCGCCGAGCGGGCGCTTCTTCCGGGTGTCGGGGCGTTTCTTCCCCTACGTCGAGTGAGCGCCTAACCGGCGTCCGGGCGCGCCGCGAAGCGATACGCGACGTGCCACGCCGACAGGCGCGCTTCCCGGTCGCGCACGAGGCCCTTCGGGCCGAACGCCTTCTCGAGGTCCGAGAGCTCGACCCGGTGCACGGCCGGCGTCCGGGGCCCCGAGACTTTTCGCAGCGCGGTCGCGACCCAGAGCTTGCCGCCGGGAGCGAGGCGTTTGGCCGCCGCCTCGAAGACCGCCTGCGAGCCGACGCGGCTCTCCTGCCACACGAGCACGAGGTCGAAGGCGTCCTTGACGGATCGGACGGTGCGCGCCTCGGTCGCGCGGAGCGTCTGCCCGGGCGCGATCGCGGCGGCCAGCAGCGCCTCGAGCTCGGGCGGCGCGTCGACGAGGAGCACGCTCCCCGCGGCCGGGAGCTCGAGGCGGCCGACGATCTCGGCGGAACCGCGCAGCGGAATCATCGCCGGCGATTCTACGTGGGAGATACTTCCGGGCGTGTCGGAAGTCCGATTCGGCACCGCGAGCTTCGCGTACGAGGGCTGGAAAGGAATCGTCTACCACGAGCGTTACCGCGAGGCGACGTTCAAGGTCGACTGTCTCCGTGAGTACGCGCGCTTCGCGCCGTTCGAGACCGTCGAGTTCGACTTTCCCTTCTATCGGCCGCCGACCGCGGCGCAGCTGACGCGCTATGCCGCTGCGCTGCCGCCGGGATTCCCGGTCGTGTCGAAGGTCTGGGAAGAGATCACGATGCCGCGCTTTCCGGAGCTGCCGCGCCACGGTCCGCGCGCCGGGCAGGACAACCCCCGCTACCTCGACGCCCGCGCGTTCTGCGATGAAGTGCTGCCGGCCTACGAGGAGGCGTTCTCCGGACACCTCGGGCCGTTCGTCTTCGAGTTTCCGACGGAGTGGCAGCCGAGCCCCGCGCGGCGCGCCGAGTTTCTCGGCCGGCTCGAGGCCTTTCTCGGCGCGCTGCCGCCGCGGCACGCCTACGCCGTCGAGATCCGAACCCCGGCGTACTTCGCGCGGGACTACTTCGACGTGCTCCGGCGCCGCGGTGCGGCGCACGTCTTCAACTGGTGGACGCGCACGCCGCCGCTTCTCGAGCAGTGGGAGGCGGCGCAGCCGCTGCCACGAAACCTCGCCGTCGTCCGCATCCTCGTGCCGCCGGGCATGGCCTACGAGGACGCCGTCGCGCGCTTCCAGCCGTACGACCGCATCCTCGCGCCGCGCGAGGACATGCGCGGGGACCTCGTTCGGCTCGTCCGCCACGTCACGGAAGCCGGCGCCGACGCGTTCGTCCTGGTCAACAACCGGGCCGAGGGCTGCGCGCCGCTGACGATCCGGGCTCTCGCCCGGGAGCTCGGGATCCCGATTCCCCCGGACCCGAAGCGGTCCCTGTTCGACTGAAGGGGCCGCCCCCCTCGCCCTGGCCCGCCGGCAGCCGGCCGCCCGTCACTTCTTCGCCGCGCGCGCGAAGATCCAGACGAGGTACGCGAGGAATCCGGCGCCGCCGGCGAGCACGAGAAGGCTCGTGCCGGGGGAGAGCCGCCGGATCATCGTGTAGAGCAGGTAGAAGATCCCGGCGAAAATCGGCACCGACAGGACCCCGACGACCGCGACGAGGGAGCGCGACTTGCGCCGTGTCTCGAGCGGCACCACCTTCATCAGCTCGAGCTTCTTGGAGAGGTCGGTGGGGAGCGCCGGGCGTTCCACCCACTGGAGGCCGGTCGGGGCCTCGAAGCCCTCCTTGAGGTCGGCCGGAAAGGTCTCGCCGCAGTAGACGCAGTGGTCGAGCTTCCAGGCCGCGAGCTTTCGGCGGCAGCGCGGGCACAGGGGTCCGGCGGTCGGGGCGCTCATGTAATTTTTTCGTTCGAACGCGGAGCCGAAACGATTATACGGTTGCGCTCGAACGGTCTCGAGGAGGAAGCGCTTGAAGGTGAAAGGCAACGGCTCGGCGGTTCCCTGGACGGGCTGCGGCACGGCGCTCGTGACCCCGTTCGACGACAAAGGCCGCATCGACTTCGGCGCCCTCGAGGCGCTGGTCGAGTGGCAGATCGGGAGCGGAGTCGACTTCCTGGTCCCCTGCGGGACGACCGGCGAGTCGGCGACGCTGTCCCGCGACGAGCGCCGGGCGGTCACGGCCGCGGTCGTGCGCGCGTCCAACGGGCGCATCCCCGTGGTCGCGGGCGCGGGCGGCAATCACACGGCGCGCGCCGTGTTCTGGGCGCGGGACGCGGCCGCCGCCAAAGCCGACGGCATCCTCTCGGTCACGCCGATGTACAACCGGCCGAGCCCCGAAGGCCTCGTGCGCCATTTCTCCGCGATCGCCGACGCGACCGACCTGCCGATTCTCGTCGGCAACGAGCCCGGCCGGACCGCGCTCGACCTCGACGTCGAGACGATCCTCCGCCTGTCGGAAATCCCGCGCGTGGCGGGCCTGAAGGAGGCCTCGTCGAATTTCGGGAAGATCGCGCGGCTGATGGCCTCGGTTCCCGAGGAGTTCGCCGTGTTCGCGGGCGAGGACGCGACGGCGCTGGCGCTGATCGCGCTCGGCGCGCGGGGGGTGATCTCGGTCGTGGGCAACGAGATTCCGAAGGAGATGACGGCGCTGGTGCGCGCCGCCCTCGAAGACCGGCGCGAGGAGGCGCTCGAACTGCAGCGGAAGTTCCAGCCGCTGATGGAGCTGAATTTCGCCGAGTCGAACCCCGGCCCGGTCAAGTGCGCGCTCGCGCTGATGAAGCGGTGCGGCGAGACGCTCCGGCTGCCGCTCGTTCCGGTGCGCGACGAGACGCGCCGCCGGGTCGAGAAGACGCTATCGGGCTACCGGCTGCTGCCGAAGAAGGGAAGCCGGGGCGGCTGAGCCTGGGCGAAAGCAGAGTGGCGGCCCGCCCGGAGGCGAGCCGCCACCACGGGGTCGATTCCTAGAGGCCCGAGGCGCGGCGGCGAAGCGAGAGAGCCGCGCCCACGCCGATGAGGAGGGCGCCCATCGCGCCCGCCAGCGGTACCGGGCTCGCGGTCTTCGGAAGTTTCTTCTTGGCCGGAGCCGCTGCGGGGGCCGCCGCGGGAGCCGGGGCCGCCGCGGGAGCCGGAGCCGCCGCGGGAGCCGGCTTGGCCGGAGCCGCTGCCGGAGCCGCCGCGGCCGCCGGAGCTGCCGTCGGAGCGGGCTTGACCATCGCCTTCACTTCGCGGTCGGTGACGACGTGGGGCGGCTCGTCGGTGACGATCGTCGCCGTGAAGTGGTCTCCCGGATGGAGCGTGCCGATCGTGATCGGGTTGCCCGCGTCGTTCTTGATGACGACGTGACGCTTCTCGAGTTCCGCGGCCGTGAAGCTCCGAACGCCGTTGGGGCCGCGCACGACGACGGTGTCGCCCGCGACGGCGAGGACCTTGCCCTTGCGGATCTCGGTGACCGTGACCGGGGTCGTCGTGACCGACGTCGTGACGACGGCGCTGACGCTCATGCCGGGCTTCAGGTCAGCGACGCCGACGTCCTTGCCGCCCATCTGGAACTTGAATCCATCCGGGACGGTGTACTCCTTGGACTTGCCGCCGGCGTCCGTGACGACGACCTTGTTCCCGTCGACGCTGGCGATCTTGCCCGATATGGTCTGGCTCGTCATCGTGGTGACCGGAGTGCCGGTCTGCGTGGTGCTCGTCGAGCTGGGGTTCTGTGCCTGGGCGGCTCCCGACAGGGCCAGCGACAGTGCTGCCCCGAGCGCGAGTGTTCCGCCCCCGATTCTGACCTTCATGGCTTCTCCTTTCGAAGTTCTTGGGAAAGCCTATCGCCGGACCGGACCGGAGACAAACCTAGTTCGACGGCGTCGACGCAGCCGCCGGGGCGGGAGGGACCTTGCGCGGCCCGGCGGGCAGGTTCTCCTGCAGGAATCGGGCGAGGCGCTCGTGGAGGTGGACCGCGGTCCCCTCCCCCTCGTCGATGGCGTGCGTCCGGTTCGGGTAGTCCATGAAATCGAAGGGCTTATCGAGCGCAATGAGGCGGTTGACGAGGCGCTCGGAGCCCTGGAAGTGGACGTTGTCGTCGCCCGAACCGTGAACGAGCAGGAGCTTGCCGCGCAGCCCCTCGGCGAAGTAGATGGGGGAGCCGTTCTTGTAGCCCTCGGCGTTGTCCCGGGGCAGGCCCATGTACCGCTCCTGGTAGATCGTGTCGTAGAGCGTCTGGTCGGGCACGGGCGCGACCGCCATCCCCACCTTGTAGAGGTCGGGCGAGCGGAAGAGCAGGTTCAGGGTCATCGAGCCGCCGCCGCTCCAGCCCCAGGAGGCGACGCGGTCGCCGTCGAGCCAGGGGCGTTCCGCGATCATCTTGCGGACGGCGGCGGCCTGCTGCTTCGACGCGAGCGGGCCGATCGAGCCGTAGATGATCTTGCGCCACGCGCGTCCCTTCGGCGCGGGCGTGCCCTGGTTGTCGACGCAGGCGACGACGTAGCCGGCATCGGCGAGCGTCCGGTGGAAGAGCGCGCGGTCGCCGTGCCAGCGGTCGGTGACCTCGACGCCGGCCGGTTCGCCGTACACGTACATGAGCAGCGGATACTTTTTCGCGGGGTCGAAGGACTTCGGCTTCAGCATCCAGCCGTCGAGGACGACGCCCTCGCCGATGTCCACCTTGAAGAACTCGAGCCCGGGCTGGAGCGAGGCGACGGCGGCGGCGAGCGCCTTGTTGTCCTCGAGCACGCGGACGACCTCGTGGGACGGCAGCTTGACGAGGTCGACCACCGGCGGCCGGTCCGCGGACGAGAACGTGTGGATCGCATACTTGCCGTCGGGCGAGATGTCGTAGGAGTGCGTGCCCGTGGCGTTGGCCGGCGTGACGCGCATCGCGGCGCCGGTCCCGTCGAGGCGGCTCCGATAGAGGAACCGGCGCGTCGCGTCCTCCGGCGAGGCGATGAAGTAGAGGTAGCCGTTCTTCTCGTCGACGCCTTCGACCGAAAGGATGTCGAAATCGCCGGGCGTCAGCAGCCGCATCGCCGTGCCGTCGCGAGGCGCGGCGTAGGCGTGGCGCCACCCGCGCTGCTCGCTGACCCAGAGGAGGTCCCGGTCGGGGAGCCAGCGCCACGAATCGACGACGTCGAGCCAGGCCTTGTCTTCGTCGTGGAGCATCCGGCGCACCTGGCCCGTCTTCGGGTCGGCGAGGTAGACGTCGTTGGAGTTCTGCAGCCGGTTCATGTGCTGCAGGACGATCTCGCCGGTCGACTCGACCCACTCCATGCGCGGCACGTAGTGGTCCCGCGGGTGGCCGGGCAGCCCGATGCCGCGCGCGGGGCCTCCGGTCACCGGAACGACCTCGATGCGCACGGCCGAGTTGGTCGTGCCGACCGTCGGGTATCCGTATTTCGTCACGACCGGGTAGGTCGTCTCGGTGTCGTTGATGAGCGCGTAGTCGCCGACGCCGCTCGTGTCGAAGCGCCAGTAGGCGATCGACTTGCCGTCCGGGCTCCAGCGAAAGCCGTCGCGGACGTCGAACTCCTCCTCGTAGACCCAGTCGGACGTCCCGTTGATGATCGTGGAGGAACCGTCGGTCGTCAGGCGCGTGATCCTGCCGGTGGCGAGGTCCTCGACCCAGAGGTCGTTGGCGCGGACATAGGCCGCGAGCTTTCCGTCAGGCGAGAACTTGGCGAACATCAGCGACGACTCGGGAGCGTCGCCGCCGAGCTTCTGGAGCTTGCCGGAGGCGACGTCGAGCACCCAGTAGTCGCCCCGTGTGTTGCGGCGCCACACCTTCTTCGCGTTCGTGAACACGAGCAGCTTCCTGCCGTCGGCCGACCACGCGTAGTCCTCGATCCCGAGCGGCTTGCCGCCGGGCGGCGTGAGCGCCGCGGCGCCGACGAGGACGCGCCGCGCGCCGGTGGCGGTGTCGTAGCGGACGAGCTCTTTGACTCCGGCGGCGGCCGCCGACGGCTCGAGCGTCGTGTATGCCTTGCCGCCTTCCATCCAGCGGGACGGGCCGAACTTCTTCGCCTCGAAGTCCCTGGCGGCGAAGATGCGCTCGAGCTGCGCGTTGACGGGGTCGGCGGGCTTCGCGTCGGCGGCCGGGAGCGCGCGCGCGCCCAGGGTCAGGCACAGGGTCAGGCAGAACGGGCGCAGGGCGCTCGCCGAGATCTTCATCGCCGGTTTCTCCTGCGGTTGGCGGTCGGGCCTAGGCTTTTCCCATCTCGCCGAGGCGGCGGAAGTAGTCGGCGAACGCCGCCATCCCACCCTCGGCCTGGGGCCAGTCGTAGTTTTCGTTCGGCGCGTGGTAGCCGTGCTCCGGCAGCGAAAGGCCGAGGAAAAACACCGGGCTCTTCAAGACGCGCTCCATCGACAGGACGGCGCCGATCGAGCCGCCCTCGCGGACGAACACCGGCTCCTTGCCGAAGGCGAACTTCATCGCGCCGCGGATCGCGTCGGCGTACGGGCCCGTCGTCTTCCCCTGGTAGGCCGGCAGCTCGTGCTCGGCGTAGACGACCACGTCGGGATTCTTCTTCTTGACGAACGCCTTCACGAGCTTGACGATCTTCTTCGGATCCATGTCGGGCACGAGCCGGCACGACACGATCGCGGTGGCCTTGGGCGGGATGATCGTCTTGACGCCCGGGCCCTGGTAGCCGCCCGCGATGCCGTGCACCTCGAAGGTCGGCATCGTCCAGATGCGCTTCATGACCTCGAGCGCGTCGTTGACGCGGAGCGACCGGAAGAGGTGGTCCTTCTTGAAGTCCTTGACCGTAAACCCGCACTTCTTCAGGTCCTCGAGCTCCTTCTTCGTCGGCGGGACGACGTCGGCGTAGAAGCCGGGGATCTTGATGCGGCCGGTCTTGCCGTCGACGCACTCGGCGATGAGCGCGCAGAGCTCGGTGACGGGATTGCGCGCGGCGCCGCCGGCGGTGCCGGAGTGCTGATCGGTCTCGCCCGTCTGGAGCTCGAAGCGGAAGCCCTGCAGGCCGCGCAGGCCGGCCGGAGCCGCCGGGCGCGCCCGCGACACCCACACGGTGTCCGAGACGACGACGCTGTCCGTCGCGAAGTCTTTCGCGTTGGCGCGGATCGAGGCCTCGAAGCTGGGGCTGCCGATCTCCTCCTCGAGCTCCCAGAGGAAGCGGATGTTGACCGGGACGCCCTGCTCGGCGGCGTAGCGCGCGCCGAAGAGCGCCGTGATCGCGGGCCCCTTGTCGTCGGTCGTGCCGCGCCCGAAGTAGCGGTCGCCGTCCTTGACGAACTCGAAGGGGGACGTGCGCCAGTCGGGCCCTTCGGCGGGCTGGACGTCGAGGTGGTTGTAGATCGTGACGGTCGGATACTGCGGGCCGCGGTCGAATCGGCCGTGGACGATGGGATGGCCCTTCGTCTCGTAGAGCTTCGCCGTCGCGCCGAAGGACTGCAGGAGCGACACCGCGTACTCGGCGGCGCGCCGCACCTCGCCTTTGCGCTCGGGCTCGACCGAGACCGACGGGATCTCGACGATGTTCTTGAGCACGTTCTCGTACTCGGATCTCCTGGCGCGGGCGTAGGTCTGGAGCTCGTCCCGCGTGAATCCGGTCGCCATCGCGTTCTCCTTGTCTACTTTTTCTTCCTGGGCTTGGGCTTGCGGGCCGGAGCCGCGGGCTTCTTCGCGGCCTTCTTCCTGGGCGGCGGCACGGGCCTGGCTTTGGCGGCGGGCTTGGCGGCCTTCGCCGGGGGCGCGGCCTTGCCCTTCTCGGCGACGGCGGTGCCGGCGCGGGCGGCGGCGCGGGCGGCTTTCTTCGCGGCCGCGGCGGCTTCCTTCTTCTGGCGGGCGCGCGCCTCGGCCTCCTGCTCCATCTGGGCGAGGCGGCCCGACAGCTCGTTTTCGGTCACCGGCGTCGCCTGGGGCAGCCGCTTCTGGACCGCCTCGAGCCGGTCGGAGGGGACGCGCAGGAGAAACAAAGTCGCGTCCTTGGTCTCGCGCGCCTTGGACATGTAGTCGGCCGTCTCGAGGGCGTGGGAGGGGGCTTGCGAGAAGTCGATCGCGATCGCGTAGGGCTTCTCGCGCTTGGCGAGCTCGAAAAAGCCGGGCCAGCGCGGCTCGGAGACCACGATGTGGGCGCCGCTCTTCTGGAGTTTCTGGAGGCGGCTTTGCCGCTCGTCGGTGGCGAAGGCCAGGTAAAGAACGCTCATAAGGGGCGGAATATATAGGAAGAGGCCAATCGAACGCCCCTCACCCCTACCCCCTCTCCCCGGGGGGGGAGAGGGGTGACGGTTCTCTGTTAGCCGTCCACCCTGTAATGGCACCCCTTCGAGACCCTGTTGTCCGACGCCGCCCTGTGGATCGCGAGCGCGGTCTGGACGCCGTTGCGGAGGCCCACGAGGGCGTCGGACATCGTGCCGCGCCGGTAGAAGTTCTCGATCTCCTCGCGGAGCTCGCCCAGGATGCGGCGGGCGCGGTCGAGCCGGCGCTCGGACCGCACGAGTCCGACGTAGTTCCACATCGTGTGCCGGATGACCATCCAGTCCTGGGCGATCAGGGCCGGATCCACGGGCTCGTGCTCCGGCTCCCAGGGCCGCACCTCGGCGTGCTTGCGGTCGCGCAGGCGCTCGGACTCGCGGGCCGCCGCGCGCCCGGCGCGCCAGCCCCAGAGCAGGCCTTCGAGGAGCGACGTCGACGCCAGGCGGTTTGCCCCGTGGACGCCCGTGCACGAGACCTCGCCGACGGCGCGCAGGTGGCCGAGGCCGGTGCGGCCGTCGCCGTCGACCGCGACGCCGCCGCACGCGTAGTGCGCCGCCGGAACGACGGGCACCGGCCCGGCGGTCAGGTCGAACCCGTACTCGCGGCACCGCTCGACGAGCTCGGGGAACCGGGCGCGGATCCAATCGGCCTTCTTGTGCGAGATGTCGAGCATGACGTGCGTCTCGTCCTTCTCGAGCATCCGCTGGTGGATCGCGCGGGCGACGACGTCGCGCGGCGCGAGCTCGCCGTCGGGATGGAACTCCTTCAGGAACGGGCGGCCGGAGATGTCGGTGATGCGCGCGCCCTCGCCGCGCAAGGCCTCGGTCAGCAGGAGACGGCCTTTGGCGTGGACGAGGGCGGTCGGGTGAAACTGGACGTACTCGAGGTTCAGGAGCCGCGCCCCGGCGCGCCGCGCCATCGCGAAGCCGTCGCCGCGCGCGCCGGGAGGGTTCGTCGTGTGGAGGTAGACCTGGCCGAGGCCGCCGGTGGCGAGGATCGTTTCGCGGGCGAGCTGCGGCTCGACACCGTCCTCGCCGTTGCGCGAAAGGAGGTATGCGCCGATGACGGCGGGCGGTCGGTAGCGGTCGGCCGGGTTCGTCGAGTCGTGCGAGAGCGTCAGGAGGTCGACCGCGGTCGTCTCGAGCCGCCACCGGATCGAAGGCTCCTTGCGGCACGCTTCGATCAGGGCGCGCTCGATCGGCGCGCCCGTGGCGTCCTTGACGTGCAAAACGCGGGGCACGGAGTGGGCGCCCTCGAGCGTCCAGTGAAAGGCGGCGCCGTCGTGGTCGAAGGGCACCTGCAGCTCGTCGACGAGGAGCGACTGGACGAGGTCCGGACCCTCGCGCGCGATCAGCGCGACGGCCTCGGGCGAGCACAGGCCGTCGCCCGCCCGCTCGATATCGCGGGCGAGCCGTTCCGGCGAGTCGCCCGGCGGCCGCCCGACGATGCCGCCCTGGGCGTAGTAGGTGTTGGACTCGCGCGCTTCGGCCGCGCGCGTCACGATCGTCACGGACGCTCCCGCGCGGGCCGCCGAGAGCGCCGCCGCGCATCCGGCGACGCCGGTCCCGAGGACGAGGACGTCGACGGGTTCGGCGTTCATGCGGGCTCGAGCTCGAGCGAGACGTCGGCCCCGCGGACCGAGTGCGTCAGCGCGCCGACCGAGATGGCGTCGACGCCGGCGAGCGCGTACGCGCGCACGGTCTCGAGCGTCATGTTGCCGGAAGCCTCGACGAAGGGCGGGCGGGCCGCGGTGCGGGCGATCGCGCACCAGCGGGCCGCGGTCTCGGGAGTCTGGTTGTCGATGAGGATCTGGTCGGCGCCCGCGGCGATCGCCTCCGCGAGGTCCGTCTCCGACTCCACCTCGACCTCGACGGCCAGATCCGGAGCGCCGGCGCGGGCCGCGGCCACCGCGCGGGCGATGCCGCCCGACAGGCGCCGGTGGTTGTCCTTGACGAGGACCATGGCGGAGAGATCGTACCGGTGGTTCACGCCGCCGCCGTCGCGCACCGCCTGCCGGTCAAACGGCCGCAGTCCCGGGACGGTCTTGCGCGTGTCGAGGATCCGGCAGGGCGTGCCGGCGACGGCGTCGACGAAGCGGCGCGTCGCGGTCGCGATGCCGCACATCCGCTGGAGCAGGTTCAGGGCCACGCGTTCGGCCGTCAGGATCGCGCGCGCGCGCCCGGCGAGCGCGGCGAGCGTCGCGCCGGGATCGACCGCGGAGCCGGCGGCGGCCTCGCGTTCCCAGGCGAGCGCGGGATCGAGCAGCTCGAAGACCCGGCGCGCGACGGGGAGCCCCGAGACGACGCAGGACGATTTCGCGGTCAGAACGCCGCGCGCCCGCGTGCCGGCCGGCACCGTGAGCTCGGTCGTGACGTCGCGGCGGCCGACGTCCTCCGAAAGGAAGGTACGCAGCAGCGCGTCGAGGGCTTCGCCGGCGGGGGCTTCCATCCGCGGGCGAGGATAGTGCAATCGCGGCCGGCTACAGCGTGTGGGCGGGGGCCTTCATCTTCCGCAGGAGCTCCTGGAAGCGGGGCTCCGATCGCAGCTTTGCCAGCGTCGGCTCCGCTCCGATCCCGGAGATCTCCGAGGAGCGCTGCTGGAAACCCAGCTCGAGGGCGTCCAGGGCGCGAGCCGGCTCTCCCAGGACGAGGTGGATCTGGGCGATCCGCACGGCCTTGACGCCGCGATCCAGCTCGCACCGCTCGAGCCAGGCGCGGTAGGCGCTCATCGGACCGCCCTCCTCGTTTGCCTTGCGGACGGCGGCGGCCGTCGCCTTGATGCCGTAGGCGTCGAGACATCTCAGGAACTCGGCGATCGCCGTCTCGTACGACCCGCGGCCCTCGTAGACCATTCCGAGCTTGTAGTGGGGGGCTCCCTCTGCGGGAGACATCGAGGCGGCCCGCTGGAGCTCTCCGACGGCCTGGTCGGATTGGCCGGAGCGGCGCAGCGTCTCGCCGATGAGCGTCGGGATCCAGGGCGAGACGGGATCGAGCTCCCGGGCCATGCGCAACTCCCGGAGCGCTTCGTCGAATCGGCCGAGCTGGCTCGCGACGTAGCCACGGGCCACGTGGACGCTCGGGTAGTTGGGACGGAGCTCCTCCGCCCGGCGGAACTCGCGTTCGGCGGCGACCCAGTCCCAGTCGAAGAGAGCCCGCACCATCCCCAGAGCGAGGTGCGCCTCGGCCGAGGTCCCGTCGAGCTCGACAGCCTTCAGCGCGTTTGAGCGGGCGCTCGGCGCGGCCTCGGCATAGTCGATCACGAGACCGTCGAAGAGGCTGGTGTAGCAGCCCGCCAGGCCCGAATAGGCCAGGGAGTAGTGCGGATCCTTCTCGATCGCGAGCTGGAAGTAATCGCCGGCCGCCATGGTGCCCCTGCTGCCGCCCCGGCTCATGGAGAGGCGGCCCTTCATCACGAGCTGGTACGCGTCGAGGCGCTCCGCCCGGGGCTCCTCGAGCGTCTCGCGGTCGCGGACCGTGATCTCGGGCGCGAGCGCGTCGGACAGCCCGATCGCGATCGTGTTGGCCGCGGAGAGGGAGTCCCGGGGTGGCGCGTCGAAGTCCCTGGCCCAGCGGGTGCGGCCGCTCGGCACGTCGAGCAGACGCACGGAGTACGTGTCGCGATGGGGCTCCTCGCGAATCGTCCCTTCGAGCACCCAGTCGGCCTTGAGGTCCCGGCCCGCCTGCAGCGGATTGCCGCCCGGCGATCCCTCCTCGCCGTGGGCGGGCCGGACCGCGAGCTGGCGAAGCCGTCCGAGCCGCGACGAGAGCTCGTCCGCGACCTCGAGGCCGAGCTCGCCGTCGGAGATCGACGGGCCGACGGCGCGGAAGGGCAGGACGGCGACGGCGCGCGGCGCGGCGGCGGCGGGGGCAGGCCCCTTGCCCGTCCCGCGGAAGACGAGGAGAGCCGCCAGTCCCGGAAGCAGCACGGCCGCGGCCCACAGGAGTGCGCGGCGCGGCCGCCGGGGCGGCGCGGCAGCCTCGATCGTGCGGCTCGCCAGCGCCGGGGCCGCGGACAGGGCTCCCGCCGTGTCGAGAGTCCGAACGAGGTCGCTCGAAGGCCCGGACTCTTCGATCGAGAACCGGGACGCGACGTGCTCCTCGAGGATCAGATCCTCTTCGACCTCGCGGACGACACGGACGTTCGCGACGAATCGGTATCCGATCTTCGGGATCGTCTCGATATAGGGCGCGTCGCCGTCTCGAGAGGCGAGGACCTGACGCAGCCGCGAGACCGCGCGCGTCAGGCTGCCTTCTTCCACGAAGGCGTCCGGCCAGACGAGCCTGAGCATCTCGTCTTTCTCGACGAGGTGGCCGCTGCGCTCGACGAGGGCGCAGAGGGTGTCGAAGAGCTTGGGCGGCAGCGGGATCGGCCGGTCCTCGCGCCACAAGGTCCGCTCGGACGGGTCCAGCCGGAAGGGCCCGAACTCGAAGAACTGCTTCGCTTGCCGATGCATAGCGTGCGTCCGAGTCTCGTCCGAACTTTATCCGATTCCGGTCAGGACGGGGGCCGGGGCCCCGGAGAAAGATCGGCTCAGAGCCCGGGAGCGCTCATGCCGCTGGTCGTCACGGTCGAGATCGCCCGGTTAGTCCGGCTGCTGCAGCGGACCGGACGCGTCGTCGCGTGGAAGCTCCAAATCATTCGTATCCGGAGGGTTCTGCCGGAGCCCCGGCGACGCCCCGGGGAGGGCCGGGGCGGAGGCGCGCCATGAAGCGGCGCCCGGGAACCTACGGGGTGCTGCTGGTCCTCGCGGCCGCCGGCGCCGCCGCGCAGACGACCGGGACGATCGAGGGACGGGCGACCGATTCCGCCGGCGCGCCCCTCGAGGGCGTGAGGCTCGAGGCGGTGAGCCCGAGCCTCCAGGGCGTCCGCGGCGCCGCGTCGGACGGCGCCGGGAACTTCCATCTCGCCGCGCTGCCCCCGGGACGGTACGTGGTCCGCGCGAGCAAGACCGGGTTCAAGTCGAGCGAAAAGACAACGACGGTCTCGCTCGACGCCACGCAGACCGTCGACCTCACGCTCGAGCCCGCCGTCGAGGAGAGCGTGACGGTCTCCGGAACCGTTCCCCTCATCGATTTCTCGTCCACGACCAACGGCACCAACTACACGAGCGCGGTGATCTCGAGTCTTCCCGTCAGTCGGAACTACGCCGACATCGTACGCGCCAACCCGGGCGTCTCGACGGACGTGGGGCAGACGGAGGGCCGGTCGATCGCGCTGACGATCTACGGCGCGACCTCCGCCGAGAACCAGTGGATCATCGACGGCGTCAACACGACCAACGTCCTGAAGGGCGTTCAGGGCAAGGCCCTCAACAACGAGTTCGTCCAGGAGGTCGAGGTCAAGACCGGCGGCTATCAGGCCGAGTACGGCCGGGCACTCGGAGGCGTCGTCAACGTCATCACCAAGTCGGGCGGCAACGAGCTCCACGGCGGCGCCTTCGTCTACTACGACTCGTCCGGCACCACGGCCGTTCAGCAGTTCCGCCCCGGCGACTCCGCGATCACGCAGATGCGCATCGTCGACGGGGAGCGCTACGACTACGGCGCGGACCTGGGCGGCTTTCTCTTGAAGGACCGCTTGTGGTTCTTCGCCGCCTACGACCGGGTGACGCTCGACGACCGGCTGTCCCGCGTCGCCCCGGCGCCCGACGTGCCCACGTCCGCGCGATTCCCGCTCGACTCGGCGCAGAACCTGTATTCGGGAAAGTTGACCTGGAACATTGCGTCGTCCACGACCGTGGTCGCCACGATCTTCGCCGACCCTTCGACGACCTCGGGAGCCGCCGGAGCGGATCCGCGACAGGGGCTCGGCATCTACGACGTCCAGCCGCCGGTGAGCCTCGAGCCTTCGACCTGGTATTCGTCGCGGGCCCAGGGCGGAACGGACTTTGGCGTCCGGCTACAGCAGCTCTTCGGGGCCCGGGCTCTCGCGACCCTTCAAGGGTCGTACCATCGCGACAAGAACTCGCTGGCGGCCGGGGGTGGAATTCAGTACACGGATCTGACCTGCGCCGGCGGCACCCCGACCCAGCCTTGTGCGCCGCCTCCCGAACCCCCCGTGAGCGGCGGGTACGGCTTCGTCAGCGGAGCCGACGACAACAGCAGCTCCAAGCGGGGGCAGGTCACCGGAACCGTCACGGCCTACGTCGGGAACCACGAGATCAAAGCGGGCGGCGACTACTGGGATGGGCAGAGCAATCTGTACCCCTATGGAACCGGGGAGCAGCTCGTGTTGATCCGCAACGAGTATGGTCAGACCTACTTCGAGCACAAGTTCTATGCGGTCAGTCCGGATGACCCGGCGCCGGTCGCCTTCATCAATCCGCGCGCGCAGGTCCTGGACTATGGGCTCTTCGTCCAGGATTCCTGGCGTGTCTCGACGGGCCTGACGATCGACGTCGGACTGCGCTGGGACGGCGAGGACACGCGCGATTACGCCGGCCAGACCGTGCTCCGCTTGAACGAGCAGTGGCAGCCCCGGATCGGTGTCGTGTGGGACCCCTGGCAGAACGGCGCGACCAAGATCTACGCGTCGGCCGGGCGTTTCTCCTATGCCTTGCCGACACTGGCGGCCGCGGCCGTTTTCACGAATTACACGTCTCTCTTCACGTACAACTTCGACCGGGTCAGCGTCGTGCAGGACCCGAACGTGATCAATCACGGGTCCATATTCGTCGCGCATACCGGCTCCACCGGAGACCCGGTCGACGCCGGGCTGAAGGCGTCGACCACCGACGAACTCACGGTCGGCGTCGAGCGTCTGCTCACACCCACCCTGACCGTCGGCTTGAAAGGGACCTATCGAAGACTGAACAACGTGATCGAAGACCGCTGCGACCTCGACTACAGCTATCCCGAGAACCAGGGCAGCAGTTGCGCGCTGATCAACCCCGGCTCGAACGCTCCGTTCGCGAGCGGGAATACCCGGACCTGCAACGGATACGATGGCGACGCTTACCAGTGCTCCGCGCCAGGGCCCGCCGCTCCCGAGGCACAACGGATCTACCGCGGAATCGAGCTCCTCGCGCGCGAGTCGATCGGAAACTCTTTGTGGATGCAGGCGAGCTTCGTCTATTCCTCCATCCGGGGGAATTACGACGGCGGCGTCAATCAGAGCTACTACGGACAGACCAATCCGGGAGTCAACCTGGACTTCGACTATCCCGCCCTCTGGCATGACGCCTACGGCATCCTCGCCCTCGATCGTCCGTACCAACTTCGTTTCGACGGCTACTGGATGACGCCCTGGAAGCTCTCGGTCGGGCTGAGCGCCTTCGTCGAATCCGGGTCACCGACCAATCAGATCGGCTACTTCAACGGCAACTACGGCCCCGTGATCTTCCTCGTTCCCCGAGGCTCGGTGGGCCGGCTGCCGACACTGTGGCAGACCGACCTGACGCTGGCTTACCCGATTCTCGTTGGGCCGGCGACGATTTCGCTCCAGGCCTATCTCTTCAACATCTTCAACAAGCAGATCGCGGTGGATCGCGACAGTGTGTGGTCGCTCTACACGCCCGACGGCTACCCCGCCACGATCTACGACCCGAACCAGGAAAAGAACAACAGCGACTACGGTTCGGTCACGCGCCGGGCGAATCCTCGGCTCTTTCGAGCCGCCGTCAAGGTGACGTTTTGAGCGACGCGAGTGTATCGGGCGGCGCGCGCGAGAGCGGAGGGCTCGCGAAAGGCACGCTCATCGGCCCCTACGAGATCCTCGAGAAGATCGGCGAGGGAGGGATGGGCGTCGTGTACCGCGCGCGGGACACGCGACTCGGCCGCGGCGTCGCCGTCAAGATGCTGCCGGTCGATCTCCGAACGGACGCGGATCGGCTCAAACGCTTCGAGACCGAGACGCGCGCGGCCTCGTCGCTGAACCACCCGAACATCCTGACGATCCACGACGTCGGATCCCACGAGGGAGCGCCGTTCGTCGTTTCGGAGCTGCTGGAGGGCGCGACCCTCCGTCACGAGCTGGCTTCCCGAAGACTCTCGCCGGAGCGCGTCGTCGACTTCGGCACCCAGATCGCTCAGGGCCTGGCGGCCGCGCACGAAAAGAGCATCGTCCACCGCGACCTGAAGCCCGAAAACCTCTTCGTCTCTCCGCACGGGCACGTCAAGATCCTCGACTTCGGGCTGGCCAAGTTGATACGGCCGGAGCCGGAGCCGGGGTCCGCGACGAGCGTTCCCACGCAGACGCAGGCGACGGAGGCGGGCGTCGTGATGGGGACGGTCGGCTACATGTCGCCCGAGCAGGTCCGGGGCGAGCCGGTCGACCACCGGTCGGACCTGTTTTCCTTCGGCGTGATCCTCTACGAGATGCTGTCGGGGCAACACGCGTTTCAACGCGGCTCGGTCGCGGAAACGATGAGCGCCATCCTCCGGGACGATCCTCCCGGGCTTGGCGCGGGAGCGCCGGCCGTTTCCGGCTCCTTCGAGCGGGTCGTGCGCCATTGCCTGGAGAAGGACCCGAAGGCGCGCTTTCAGTCGGCCCGCGACGTGGCCTTCGCGTTGAAGGAGGCCGCGGCCGGCCGCGAGGCCCCGGGGCTCGCTTCGGCCGTGGTTGCGGCGCCTGCGGCCGTCGCGGCGCCGGCGGAGCCGGTGCGGCAGACGCGCCTCCGGCTCTGGCTCGGCATGGGCGTCGCGGCTGCGCTCGCCGCCGCGCTCTTCGTGGACGGCGGGCGAATCGTGAGGCGCATCGTCCGGGGCGGCGCGAGCCCGGGCAAGATCCAGTCGCTCGCGGTTCTGCCGCTCGACAATTTCTCGAAGGACCCCGAGCAGGATTACTTCGCCGACGGCATGACGGAGGCGCTCACCAACGACCTCGCGCAGATCGGGTCGCTCCGCGTCATCTCCCGCAATTCCGTCCTGGACTACAAGGGCACCAGGAAAAAGGTCTCGCAGATCGGAAGCGAGCTGGACGTCGACGGGGTCCTCGAAGGGTCGGTCCAGAGGGCGGGCGGGCGCGTGCGGATCTCGACCGAGCTCGTCGAAGCGGCGACCGACCGGCACCTCTGGGCGAAGAGCTACGAGGGCGACGCGAAGGACGTCCTGTCCCTCCAGAGCCAGGTCGCCCGGGCCGTCGCCGACGCGGTCAAGGCGACGCTCTCCCCGGCCGAGAGGGCTCGTCTGGCCCAGGCGCCGACGGTCAACCCCGAGGCGCACGATCTCGTCCTCAAGGGCGCGTACGAGCTCGGCAATGCCTCCGACGAAGCCGGGGTCGCCCGCGCGGAGGAGTACTTCGACCGGGCTCTGGACAAGGACCCGACATACGCACTCGCCTATGCCGCGAAGGCGTGGGTCTACGTTTCGCTCAACGACGTCCACCAGGCCCCGACCAGCACCATGCCCAAGGCGCGGGCGGCAGCGGAACGGGCGCTCGAGCTCGACCCGAATCAGGTCGACGCGCACGTCGCGCTGGCGAGGGTGTCGCTGCTCTACGACTGGGACTTCGCGGCCGGAGAGAGGGAAGCACGGCGGGCGCTGGAGATCCAGCCGAACTCGGCGGATGCGCACCACATGCTGGGGTGGTACTTCCAGTTCACGGGCCGCCGCGAGGAGAGCCTCGCCGAGTTCGAAAAGGCCGAGAAGCTCAATCCGCTGGACGCCGAGCCCTACGCGACGACGGCATTCGGAGAGTACATGGCGCGGCGTTGGGAGCCCGCCGTCGCCTCCGCCCGGAAGGGCCTGAAGCTCGTGCCCGAATCGGGTTGGCTGCGCGAGATCGCCGCGCTGTCGCTCGTCCGGCTCGGACGCTGCGGCGAGGCCGTCGCGACCGCGAAAGAGGGCGCCGAGAAGAGCCACAGCCCGATGGTTCTCGCGACCTCCGGCGGCGTCTACGCGACGTGCGGCCAGCCCGACGCCGCGAGGGCGGTCCTCGCGAAGCTCGACGAGATCGTCAAGACGCAGTACGTCTGCCCGTACGAAGTCGGGGTCATCCACGTCGGCCTCTCGGAGAAGGACGAGGCGTTCCGCTGGTTCGACAAGGGCGTCGAGAGCCGGTCCGCGTGCATGCCGTACGCGCACGTCGACCCGCGCCTCGATCCGATCCGGTCGGATCCGCGCTGCGCGAGGCTCCTTCGCAGGATCGGTCTCGCCGCGGCCGGGGCGCCGTCGCCACAGACCTGGCTCGCACCGGGCCCGCCTGCATTGACGGATGGGCTCGCCATCGTCCCCGCCGCTTTCGCCGGCGGCCCCTGTCCCGGTCCTATTCGGAGGTGAAAGCATGAACCCGACGACGGCAATCACCCGGCGGATCGCGTGCCACTGGATCGCCTTCCTGTTGGGTCTCGCACCGGCCGTTCTCGCGGCGCAGACGGCGGACCTGGGGATCGCGGAGACGGTGTCTCCTCAGGCGGCCCAGCCCGGCACGACACTGACCTACACGCTGACCGTCGCGAATCTCGGGCCGGATACGGCGACCGGGGTCACCGTGTCCGACGTCCCTTCCGCGGTCGTCACGCTGATGTCCTGCGTGGCGAGCGCGAACGGGGCCTGCAACGCCGCCTGGACCGGCGCGACGTTCGACTCGATGATGCCAGGCGATGTCGGGGTGGTGACCATCACGGCACTCGTCGCGGCGTCCGTCAGTCCGGGACAAACGATCACGAATTCCGCGGCCGTGGGCGCGGATGCGGGAATCGTCGACCCCGTGCCGGGGAACAACACCTCTTCGACGAGCGTGACGGTCGGACCGCCGGGAGTCGCCGCCGGACTCTCGACGTCGAGCCTCGATTTCGGAAACGAACGGCTCAACAAGCCGAGCGCGCCGCAATACGTGACTCTGACGAACACGGGCACGGTCGACCTTCCGGTGATTTCGATCGAAAGCAGCAGCGCCGAGTTCTCCGCGTCGACGGATTGCCCGATCGGAGGGACGCTGCCCGTCGCCGCCCGGTGCACGATCAGGGTGCGCTTCGATCCTTCTTCGGTCGGGGTGCGGAGCGGCTCCATGACGGTGTTGGACGGCGATCCCAGCGTGCAGGTCGTGGCTTCGTCCGGCGTCGGAGTTCAGAGCAAGATCGCGGTCTCGAGCACGAGCCTGAACTTCGCGCCGCAGCTCGTCGGTGCCACCGGATCCGCGAAGAGCGTCACGCTGTCGAACGCGGGTACGAATCCCCTGCACATCAGCGGGATTTCGCTGCTCGGAGCCGACTTCCTCTGGGCCACGAGCTCCAATCCCTGTCCGACCGTCGGCGTCCTTCTTCCACAGTCGAGTTGCACCCTCTCGCTCGCGTTCTCTCCGGCCGGCAGCGGCACCCGGCTCGGCACCGTCACGATCGTCGACGACGACGCCTCGAGCCCGCAGGGCGTCGGCCTGTCCGGATCCGGCGAGGCGGTGGAGGTCTCGATCGACCCTCTGAACTTCGGCGACGAGACGATCGGCGTTCCGGGCGTTCCGCTGACCGAGACGATTTCCGTCGCGGGCGACACCGCCGTCTCGTTCGGCTCCGTCACGCTCGCGGGCTCCAACCCCGGCGACTTCGCGGTGGCATCGAACGGGTGCAGCGGCGCTTCGGTCCCGGGCGGCGGCTCGTGTCTTCTCTCGTTCACGTTCACGCCCGTCGACCAGGGCGGCCGGCACGCGGCCGTCAGCCTCGTGAGCGGAGACCCCGCCAGTCCGACGAAGTTCCACCTCGTGGGAACCGGGAAGAAGCCCGTCCTCACCGGAGTCACGGTCACGCCGCAGAACCCGGGGCTCGGGGTGGGCCAGACGCTCCCCATGAAGGCGACCGCGTCGTACAACGACGGCTCGACTCAGGACGTCACGACGTCCGCGCACTGGGCGAGCAGCGCCAGCCGGATCGTGGCGGTCGGCAACCAGGACTCCAACAAGGGGATCGCGACCGGAGTCGCGACAGGCTCCGCGGTCGCCACGGCGACGTACAAGGGCTTCAGCAGCCAGACGACCGTCACGACTTATGTCGTGCCGACGGTCGCCTTCTCGGTCCAGCCGGCGGATACCGACGTCGCCGCCGTGATCTCACCGGCGGTCTCGGTCCTCGTCACGGATCCGGGCGGCAAGCCGATCGCCGGTCAAACCGTCACGATGTCGATCGGCCCCAATCCTCCGCATGCGGCGGTGCTCGGCGGGACTCTTTCGCGTCAGACCGACGTGTCGGGCAGTGTGACTTATGGAGACCTGACGCTCGACTACCTCGGCAAGGGCTACACGCTGGTGGCGACCGCACCGACTCCGGGCGGACCTTACGCCGCGACGTCGGTGCCGTTCAACGAGAACCGCGTGGGCGATCCCTGCCTCGGGCCGACGCCGGCCTGCGATTCGAGCTGTCCCGACTCGGACGGCGACGGCTTGAACGACGCCTGGGAGGCGGCGGGCGGCATCGACTTCAACGGCGACGGCAAGGTCGACTCGAGTTACGACCTGCCGCTTCCCGGCGCGGACCCGGCGAAACCCGACGTCTACGTCCAGGTCGACTACATGGACTACGGACTCAACGACTACGGCTGCGACAGCGACGTCGACTGCACGAACCTCGGCGTCGACCACGCGGGCGACACGTGCACCGGACCGCCGGCCGGTCCGTCGGCGAAGACGTGTGTCCACGCGTGCGCGGCGGATCCGGACTGCACGTCGCTCGGGCCGAGCCACGTCGGCGACCGCTGCATCGATTCGCTCTGCCAGCACACGCACGACCCGGACGTCGTCGGCGCCGGAGCGCTCGACGCTGTCGTCGCCGCCTTCGCGGCGCACGGGATCAACCTGCACATCGATCCCGAACATCATGCGGTGCCGCACTCGACGGTCGTGGTGCTTGCCGACGCGCCCGGACCACTCGGGGGCTATTCGGTCTTCTTCTACAACGTGAAAGCCGCCTATTTCGATCCGCGCAGGGCTCTCGCGTATCACTACGCCCTGTTCTCTCACTACAACACATGCGGCTCCGCTGGGTCCTGTCAGCAAGTCGGTTGGCCTTTTGGCAGTGGTGGAGTTGCGTGGATTGGCGGAGTCGATCTCGTCGTATCGCTGGGATCCTACTTCAACGACCTCGGGGGCCCGCCGCTGGCTTCCAATGTCGGCGGCACTTTCATGCATGAGCTCGGCCACAACCTCGGTCTCCACCATGGCGGCGGGCTCGAGGACACTCCGAACTTCAAACCGAATTAC
>DATJPZ010000143.1:0-3460 GCA_035506175.1 Thermoanaerobaculia bacterium
ACTCGGCGCGCAACGCGACGACGGGGTCGACACGCATCGCGCGCCGCGCCGGAATCCAGCAAGCGAGCAGGCCCGAGCCCGCGAGGACAGCCGCGACGGCCGCGTAGGTGAGCGGGTCGAAGCGGCCGACCTCGAAGAGCAGCGTCGACAGGAATCGCGTGAGCACGACGGCGCCGGCGGCGCCGAGCGCGAGGCCGAGGCCGGTCAGCAGGAGCCCTTCCGAGACGACCAGCCGCAGCACGTCGCCGCGTCCGGCCCCGAGCGCGACGCGAATCCCGACCTCGCGGGTCCGTCGCCCGACGCTGTAAGACAGGACGCCGTAGATTCCGACGACCGCGAGCACCAGCGCGGCGGCGCCGAACATCGCGAGCAGCGTCGTGCGAAACCGCGCCTGCGCGACCGAGTCCGCTACCATCTGCGTCATCGGCTGGACGCTCTCGACGGGAAGCCCCGGATCGAGCGCCCGCACGTGGCGGCGCAGCACGGCCGACAGGCGCATCGGGTCGCCGGACGTCCGCAGCAGCACGTAAGCCGCCCACCACGGCTCCTGCGCGAACGGGACGTACATCTCGGGCTTCGACGGCGCGCCCTGTCCGTCGCGCTTCACGTCGGCCACGACGCCCACGATTTCGCGCGCCACGCTCTCCTTGAAGCCGAAGACGAGCCGGCGGCCGAGCGGGTTCTCACCCGGAAAGTACTGCTTCGCAAACGCCGCCGACACGACGCACACCTTCGGCGCGTCGGCCGAGTCCCGCTCGGTGAAGAGCCGCCCGCGCATCAGCCGGATGCCGAGGGACCGAAAGTACTCGGGCGTCGACGCCGTGTAGTTCGCCGTCAGGTCCGAGCCCGACGCCTCCTCGCGGCCGTCGATCTTGAAAGCGAAGTTCAGCCCGGCGCCGTAAAGCGGCAGCGGCAGCGACGCCGCCGCGAGCTCGACGCCCGGCTCCTTCGACAGCCCGTCGACGAGCGTCGTGTAGAAGTTCCGCCACTGCTCCGGCCTGGCGTACTGCGCCCGCGGCAGGGACATGCCCGCCGTCAGGACGCGCGCCGGGTCGAACCCGAGGGGCACTTCCTGCAGGCGGACGAAGCTCCGGGCGAGCAGCCCGGCGCCCACCAGGAGCACGAACGAGAGCGCCGTCTCGACGACGACGAGGACGTTGCGCAGCCGTCGTCGCGGCGCCCCCTCCCCGGCGCCGGCCGACCCTTCGCGCAGGCCGGACGCCAGGTCCGGCCGCGCGGCGTGGAGCGCGGGAACGAGGCCGAAGAGGATCGCCGCGCCGAGCGACACGACGAGGCCGAAAACGAGCACGCGAAGGTCGAGCGCGACGTCGGCGACGCGCGGCAGGTTGGCCGGAAGCCAGGCGCGCAGCGCCTTCGTCGTGGCCGCGGCCAGGCTGAGCCCGAGCGCGCCGCCCGCCGTCCCGAGCACGAGGCTCTCGGCCAGGAACTGGCGCACGAGCGCGCCTCGCCCCGCGCCGAGGGCCGTCCGAATCGCGACCTCGCGGGCCCGGGCCCCGGAGCGCGCCAGGAGGAGATTCGCGACGTTGGCGCACGCGATCAGGAAGACCAGCGCCACCGCGCCGAGCAGGACGAGCAGCGCCGTCCGCACGCCCGCGACGAAGCTCTCCGCGAGCGGGACGAGCCGCACGGACCAGCCCTCGTTCTCCTTCGGAAACTGGCGCGCCTGCCCGTCCGCGATCGTCTTCAGCTCCGCCTGCGCCTGCTCGAGCGACGCGCCGTCCTTCAAGCGTCCGACGATCGTCAGATAGTGGCCGCCGCGCTTCTGCCGGAGATCGTCGAAGATCGGGTCCTGCGACAGCGGGGTCCAGAGGTCCGCCGGCGGGACGTCGGGCGGCGTCCGGAACCGCGACGGCATCACGCCGACGATCGTGAACACGCGCTCGTCCAGCCGGACCGCCCTGCCGACGACGGCCGGGTCGCCGCCGAAACGGTCGCGCCAGAGTTTCTCCGTCAGCACGGCGACCGGCGCCGCTTCGGCAGAATCGTCGGCGTCGACGAGCTCGCGGCCGAGCAGCGGCGCGGTCCCCAGGAGCCCGAAGACGTTCGCCGTCACCGTTCCGGCTGCCACGAGCGCCGGCTCCCCCGCGCCGGTCAGCGTGTAGTCGTGCATCCGCACCGCGCCGAGCCGCTCGACCGAGCGGGCCTTCGTCCAGTCGAGGTAGTTCAGATACGAGACGCCGTTGCTCGTGACGCCCTGGCTCGGCAGCGTCTGGTAGGCGACGACCAGGCGCCCCGGATCCGCGTACGGGAGCGGCCGCAGCAGCACCGCGTCGACGACGCTGAAGATCGCGGCGTTCGCGCCGATGCCGAGCGCCAGCGTCGCGAGCGCCACGGCGGCGAAGCCGGGACTCTTCCGAAGCGTGCGGATCGCGAAGCGGACGTCGCGCGCGAGGCCTTTCATGGAGAACCTCCGTGCAGGATACGCCGCTGGCGGCCCGGAGGTTGCGCGCCGGGCGCGCGCGTTGCGCGGTATTCTTCGCCGCCAGGAGGCATCGATGAACATCGTCCGCATTCTGCGAGCGCCGGCCGTTCTGGCCGCCGCTGTGGCTTTCACCGCCGCCGCGCAGGCCCAGCAGGCTGCCCCGGCCGCCACGCCCGGAAAAGACGTCCAGGCGCGCTTCGAGCCGCCGTCGGGGCCCGGCGCCGGCCAGGAGTTCCTGAAGAAGTTCGAAGGCGAGTGGACCGTCGAGCGGATCTTCTACCCGCCATCCGGCGGATCGCCCAGCCGCGCCACCGGCGAGGCGACCCAGAAAATGGTTCAGGACGGCCGGTTCCTCGAGTCCGACTTCACGTTCCACACGCCCGACGGCAAGACCTCGACCGGCGTCGGCATCAGCGGCTTCGATCCGAAGACCGGGCTCTTCACGACGTTCTGGTACGACTCGCGCTCGACGCACTTTTCGGTGCGCCAGAGCAAGGAGCCGTTCGACGGCAAGCAGATCGTCCTATACAGCGTCTCGCTCGCCGGAAGCCACGGGCAGGAGCACACCTCGCGCACCGTGTCGTTCCTCGAGGACGGCGGCAAGCGCCTCGTGCACCGCCAGTACAACGCCGATGCCAGCGGCAACGAGAAAGTGCTGATGGAGCTGATCCTGACGCGAAAGGGCTAGGGGTCAGCAGGCGGGCGCGCTCGACGGGCCGAAAAGACTTCCGGGACGCGTCGTCGAAGTCCGGTCCCGCCGTTCGACGAGGGAGTGAAAGCCGGCAACTCGGAGAAGAACCGAACGGGACGCGCGGAAGGGCGCCGGCGCGGCATCGACGGGGAATCGCGCGAGCTCCCCGGCCGTCTGGCTCCTCGGGCAGGGCCTGAAACTTCCGATTTCTCCGAACCCGGGACTACTTCCCGCCCGCGACGAGCTTCTGGAACCTCGGGTTCTTGCGCAGCGGGTCGAAATTGGGGTCGATCTTGAGCCAGCCGGGCGAGAGGAAGTACGGGATC
>DATJPZ010000144.1:0-27897 GCA_035506175.1 Thermoanaerobaculia bacterium
CGAGAAGGCGCTCACGGCGATCGCGCTGCTGATGGCGATCTTCCGCTTCAAGCCCTCGCCGTTCTGCATCCTCGACGAGGTCGACGCTCCCCTCGACGAGGCCAACATCGACCGGTTCACGAAGCTCCTGCGTGACATGACGGAAGAGACCCAGTTCATCGCCATCACCCACAACAAGCGCACCATGGAGACGGCCGACGTCATGTACGGCGTCACCATGGAAGAGCCCGGCTGCTCGAAGATCGTCTCGGTTCGTTTCGACTAGGTCGGCGCGCACGGCGGCGCCCGGCCCGGCCCGCGTTTGACCGGGAGTCCGGCTTTCCGTAAGATCCCGCCTCCCGAGCCGATGTAGCTCAGTCGGTAGAGCAGCGGTTTCGTAAACCGCAGGTCACCGGTTCAAGTCCGGTCATCGGCTCCATCCTCTCAATCACTTGCGGAAAGCCCTCACGCCCTCTTCCTCGGTGTGTGGACTCAGTGTGGACTCGGCGTCGGGCTGTGACAACCAGCCCACGACTCCCTGCCGTCCCTCCGAGCAGGAATCCAAGCCCTGCGAGTTCCTCCAGCGGGGTCGCCATGAGCGTTCCTTGCCGGGACGTAGAATCTTCGCCGCAGCCCTCTCGATGACGCTGGCCACGGGCACTCGCTTCGGCCCCTGCGAAATCCTGTCGCCCCTGGGCGCAGGCGGGATGGGGGAGGTGTACCGGGCGAGGGATTCGAGGCTAGGACGCGAGGTCGCGATAAAGGTGCTGCCCACGGCTCTTGCCTCGGATTCCGAAAGATTGAAGCGCTTCGACAAGGAAGCGCGCTCGGCCTCGGTCCACGAGACCGGCTCCCAGGACGGCATCTCGTACCTCGCCATGGAACTCGTCTCGGGCGAGACGCTGCGGACTCTCGTCTCCGGCGGTCCGCTGCCGATCAAGAAGCTCCTCGCGATCGCGCCGCAGATCGCCGAGGGACTCGCCAAGGCGCACGAGGCCGGGATCGTGCATCGGGACCTGAAGCCCGAGAACGTGATGGTGAACAAGGACGGGCTGGTCAAGATTCTGGACTTCGGCCTGGCGAAGCTCCAGGGGCCAGTCTCGGGGGGCAGGTCAACGGCTGGAACACACTGGTAGAGGCTGCAAATGAACGCTGGACGGATTCGACGCTGGGGAAAGCGTTGGTCATCGCGAGAAGCAACCTCGGATATCACTACAGCGCCGAAGAGATCGGAAAGGGCTTTCGTCTCACATTCGTTGATAGCGTCTTGCCCGGGACTGGTGACGTTCCCGTTGTCTCGCGGGGAGATCGGCCGAGCCGGGTGAGGTTCTACTTCGCCGATGCCGCAATTCAAGGGTACTTGAACACTCGCTTTCCCGGAGGCTATTCAGCGTTCATCAAGCAGCTCGAAGGACTGATCGCAGCGCTGCACGTCCCGCTCTGCACAGTGGTCATGGCCTTTCTTCAGAGGCGCAGCACGTTCAAGCCTGTCACGCCTCCCGCTGAGGATCGACTCGCGTAAGTCGCTCCACCAGGGCGCCTGTTGTCCGTGCCGCTCCACGCCCATCAAGCGCCTCATTTCGAGCAGTTTACGGATATCCTCTGGATCTGCGACCCAGCGATTGCGGGCCACGCGATGACCCGCGCCGCCCGAAGCGTGTTGGATTCTGTGCGTGAGCTGCTCGGGTGCAGCTCGACCACCCGGCCTATTTGTCCTTTGTCTTCTCCTCGCCGTGCAGCGCGAGCTCGGCAGCGACACCTTCCTGTCGGTCCTCCAGGTCGGACAAGAGCCCCTCGTCGGAAAGGTCGAGGGGGTGTGAGTTCTCCCAGTCGTGCTTGGCGATCTTGTGCAGGCGATCGACGACCTCGGGATCGCGGACCTCGATCGCGAGCTCGCGCCGGCTGTCGAAGCTCCCGGGCGCCAGGTTGATCGAGCCGACGATCGCGGCCACCCCGTCCGCGAGGAGCATCTTGCCGTGGAGCTTGAGGCCTTTGAGCTTGTGGATCTTGATGCCGACGTCGTCGAGGATCCGCAGGCCGCCGACTCCCTCGACCAGCTTTTCCTTCTTGAGCGTGTGCGGCGGCTTCGTCATGACGTGGACTTTCACGCCGCGCTCGGCGGCGCGCACGAGGCGCTCGAGGATCACGGCGTCCTGGTAGCGCTCATTCTGCACGAAGAGCGTGTGCTTGGCCTCGTCGATGAACCGCGCGATGCGGTCGCGCCCGTTGATCGGGCACCAGATCATGTGGGCTTTGTCGCCGGGCTCGAACTTCTTGCGGTGCCAGTCGGCCTCGAAGCACGCGACGACCTCGTCGACCTCGTGCTTGTGATCGGTCACGACGGCATAGTCGCGGGTTTCAGTCAGGTTCCTGGTCTCCCAGTTGAGCGACTTGATGAACGCGACCTGGTCGTCCACCACCATGGATTTCTCGTGCGTGAGGTCGACGGCCGGGTTGCTGTCTTTGACCTCGATGCCGGCGGCGTGCAGCCTCTTGCGAGTCGCCTCGTTGTCCTCTTCGCCGCTGCGCCGCTCGGGGTTCAGCATCACCTGCACCTTGACGCCGCGCTTGTGGGCGGCGATGACCGCCTCGATCAGACCTGGATCGGAAAAGACGAACATCTTGACGCGGAGTGATTTCTTGGCCTTCGCGATCGCCTCAAGGATCGGTGTCGCAGCATCGTCGGGAAGCACCATCAGCGAACGGGACGACATAGCTGCTCCTTATCTACTCTTTGGGGCGGGAGCCGGAACGAGTGCGCCGGCAGCGCCCCGGAACCTGATGTGGAAGGGCTGCGCCACGTTCATAAGGCGCCCGAGGAATTCATTTCGTCGGCCCTGATGAAAAGTTGCCGCCGAGCGCCAGAAGCAACCGGACGCGGTTGACGCGCTGAAGGCCGCGCAGCCGGATGAGGGCCGCCTCGGTAGCAATCTGGCCGGCTTGCAGGTTCGAGACCCAGAGGAGATCCCGACGGCCGGCCAGGTACTGCACGGTCGCGATGCGCACGGCCTCGGTGCGGTCCGCGAGCGCGCTGTCGTCGAACGGCAGGCTGTCTGCCAATAGATACTCGTTGGCGAGGGCGTTCTCGACCTCCTGAAACGCGGTCAGCACGACGCTTCCATATCGAGCGACGACCTCCGCCTGACGAGCGGTCGCGATCTGGACCTTGGCGCGCAGCGTGCCGCCTTCGAAGATCGGGACGGAGACGCCGATGGCCGCCGACGCCATCCAGGGATTCAGGCGCAGCAGTGAGAGCAGCTGGTCGCCCAGGCGCCCTCCCACGAGCGAGATCGAGAAATCCGGAAGGAGCGCGAGCTTCGCCGCCTCCTCCTGGCGAAAGGCCGCGAGCACCTCCCGTTCGGCCGCAACGATGTCGGGCCGTCGCTGCAGGAGCGTCGCGGGAATGCCCGTCGCCGGAGGTGCCGACAGGAGCGGGTAAGTAACGGCCACGTCGATCTCGGCGGCGGGATAGCGCCCGAGCAACACCTCCAGGGCGCGGCGCGTCTCGCCGTACGATTCGCGCGCCGACTCGGCCTCGCTCAGCGCGGATTCGAGCTTGGCGCGCGTGTCGTACACGTCGAGGTCCGAGTCCTTGCCGGCGCTGCGCCGAATCGCCACGAGATCGGCGAGCCGGCGGTAGATCTCGACCGACTTCTCAGCGAGCGCGACGAGTTGCCGCGTCTCGATGGCGAGAAACCAGACCCTGGCCACGGTCGTGGCGAGCGATTGGCGCGCGAAGGCATAGTCGAGCGCGGTGGCTTCATAGCCCGCCTCGGCCGCGGCGCGCTGGGCTCGCAGCTTCCCCCACAGGTCCAGCTCCCAGGTCACGCCCGCGTAGGCGACGGTCGTGTTGAAGTTGGAGTCGTGGTTCTCGTCGCGGGTCGTGCGCCCGCCAAGCGTGACACCGACTTGTGGCAGCAGGCGTGCCCCGACCACGACCACCGCTTGCTGAGCAATCGCCACACGGTCCGCTGCCTGGCGCAGGTCCAGGTTGTTCGCGATTGCCTCGGCGACGATCGCCTCGAGCGCGGGGTCGTCGAACGACCGTAGCCAGTCGTCGGCGACGGATCCGGCGCCGGGCTCGGCTTTCCACGCCGGTGGAATGGTCGTGGCCTTCGGCAGCGCCTCGGTGACCACCGCGTCGTGGGGCGGCGGCGTCTTGAGCGCGCAGCCGGCGAGCGCCGCGGCGACGAGCACGATGGCGAGCGTCCGAGCGCGCATCAGCCGGAGAACGGGTAGATCCAGTTGAACCATGTGTAAGAGCGGATGCCGATCTTGCGGAGCATCACGAATCCGCTGTGGGGGTTGGTGTAGATCGTCGCCCGGCCCTGGGCGCCGATCGGGAACTTCGATTGGTCCGGGTCGTCGAGACGGATCGCCACGGCGAACTGGCCCTGAGGAACCGCGGTCGGCACCGCCTTGAAATCCGGAAGGGCGCCGCTCGGCAGCATCTGTCCGGCGCCGCTTCCTCGCCAGATCGCCAGGACCTTTCCCGGGAAGATCTGACCCGGATACAGGTCGATCGCGGCTTCGACTGGCTGGCCGGGCTTCACGTACTTCAGGTTTTCCTGGAAGAAGTTGGCCAGCAGATACCGGCCGGCATCGCAGATGAACGAGGCGATCGCGCCGACGCGGATGTCCCCCGCGACCATGCCCGGGCGCACCTGGAGGTTGATGACGCGGCCGTCTTCCGGCGCCACGATCAGGGTGTTGTCGAGATAGTAGATCGCCTGATCGAGTTCGGCTTGAGCGGCCGCGACCGTCGTGTTGACGCCGTTGATCTGCGAGTCGTAGCGCAGCTTCGCGCGCAGCTGGTCAGCCTGCGCCTCCTTGATGGCAGACTCGTCGGCCGCGACCTGCGCCTTCCACTTCTGCGCGTCCTCTTCCGGGCCGGCGCCGCGCCCCGCCAGATCGGTCGAGAGCTTCTGCTGATACGTCGCATAGGCGAGCTCACTCCGGAGTTTGTCGACCTTCTGTGCCGCGGCCTCGGCGTCGGCCTTCATCACTTTCACGTTCTGCTTCGCCTGGGCCAGCTGCGCCTCGAGCTGTTGGACCTTGTACTCGTACGGACGGCGGTCAAACTGGAACAGCGGTTGCCCCTTCTTGACCGGAACGTTCGGCTCCACCAGGACCGCGGTGACGAGCGTCGGCTCGGGCAGTCGGGGGATCAGCTGGATCGTGTGCTGGACCACCTTGGCCTCAGTCGCATAGGGCGTCACGAACCGCAACCCGATCATGAAGATGATCAGGATGTGCAGGCCGAAGAAGACCGAGATGACGCCCCACGCGATGCTGAACTTGAGCCAGCGGAACTTGAAGAAGACCAGCCAGACGGCGACCACGTAGCCGAAGAGAAGGACGAGGCCTGCGATCATCGCGGACTCGGCTCAGCTCTTCTGGTCCGGAAGCGGCGGCGAGTCCGCCTCGCCAGCCGGGTTGCTCGACGCCCCCGGCCGAGCCGACGACGGCTTGCCGCCGAGGCGAGCGATCTCCTCCTCGGTGTCCTTCGCTTCCTCCCCGGGGAAGCGCCGGATGTCGATGACGTTGGTCGGCTTGAAGGCCCAGATGAAGGCTTGCATCCACGGATAGATCGTCGGCAGCAAGCCGGCGTAGCCGAGCAGCTTGACCGCCTCGGCTTCCGGATGCCTGCGGGCGATCGCAATCCGCCCCGGCAATCCCGCGAGCCAGATCCAGGCCACGACGCCGGCGACGACGGCCAGGAGTAGGGTGAGAAACGTCAGGTAGTCCCAGATGTCGAGCTGAAATCCGAGCATGGTCCTCCCCGGCCGCGGTTCCCGCCGAGGAAAATGTGGGCGACCCGACAGGGTCGCCCACGAGGTCACATCATCTCGTGCTCTCCCGATCGATCACTGGCCGGCCGCCTTGTTTCGCGGTGGCTTGTTGGGATCGAGCGCTGGCACAGGGTTCGAGGGATTTTGCAGGTTCGGCCGCAGGTCGGTCGACGCTCCGCCCGGGAAACGGCGGGTGTTCGGATATTTGACGATCGACTTGTCGAACTCGAAGAGCACCGGCTCGATGAGCGACAGGACCCAGCCGTTGTCCTGGCCGGCGTACTTCCCCGGCGAGGTCGAGGGCATGCGATAGGACATGGCGCCGTTGAACGCCATGTCGTACTTCTCATAAGGGTCCATGGTGAGGTTGTAAACGGCCCCGATGCCGCCGAGAGTCTGCTCGGGCCCGAGCCAGGTGTCCTTGGCGGTCCACAGGTACTTCCACGCGATCTTCAGATCCGGGTTCTCGGGGTCGCCACCGATGTCCACGCGGATCCCGCCGAACGCCTCGCCGTCGATGTAGATGAACGAATTCCGTGCGGAACTCGGGGACTTGCCGGTGACATACGCGCTGTTGTCGATGCCGTCGAAGTAGATGCCCTTGCCATTGTTGTCGACCCAGGCGCCCGTTGGCGGCGGCGTCAAGCCGGCCATCGCCGCGGCAGTCGGCCACACGTCCATGTGGGTCATCATCTGGTCGAGAACGGCTCCGGCCGGAATCCTTCCCGGGGCCCACATGATTCCCGGCACACGGTAGGCACCTTCGAAGGCGGAGCCCTTCTCGCCGCGGAACGGCGTCGCGCCCGCATCCGGCCACGCATCCTGCCAGGCGCCATTGTCGGCGGTGATGATCACGATCGTGTCGGGTGCCTCGGCCCGAATGGCGTCGATGATGCGGCCGACGTTGGAGTCGAGCTCCAGCATCGAGTCGGAATAGTTGCCGAGCCTCGACTTCCCCCGGAACGGCGGTGCCGGGTTTGTCGGGTTGTGCATCTTCATGAAGTTGACGTCCATGAAGAAGGGTTTCGCGTCCCTGGCGTGCGCTTTGATGTAAGCAACCGCCGAATCAGCCTGCCGCACGTCGAAGTTGGCGAGATAGTCGTAAGTAATGAGCGCGACCTTTGCGGCGGGCTTGCCGGCAGTCCCCTCCCACTCGTAGAGGTTGCAGACCTCCTGGTATTCCTTCCAGTAAGCCGCGTTGTATTTTGGAAACCAGGGATGGAAGTTCGGCGACGTGTCGTCGTAGGAATAGACGCCCGGATAGTAGGCGGCGAACTCCTTCATCTCGTCGAAGCCGTGCTCGGTCGGATAGAACTCCGGCTTGTCGCCGAGGTGCCACTTGCCGGAGAAGTACGTCGAGTAGCCGTTCTTCCTGAAGAACTCGGCGATCGTCGGCGTCTCCTTCTTCAGCCCGTTCTCGTCGCCCGGGGCGATGACGACCGAGAGCGCCGTGCGGATCGGGATCCGGCCGGTAATGAACGATGAACGACCCGCCGTGCAACTCGACTGGCCGTACCAGCTCGTGAAGACCGCACCCTCGCTGGCGATGCGGTCGATGTTCGGCGTCGGGTGCCCGAGCGCCTTGCCGCCCCTGTAAGCGCCGAAATCGCTCCAGCCTACGTCGTCCATCATCAGCATGACGACGTTTGGCCTCTTGCTTGCGGCCTGCGCAGGCACAGCGGCGGCGCACAGCAGGGTTGCCGCGCCCGCCGCGATGGCCACGAATAGACCCCGACGTCTCTTATCGCCCATAGCCTTCATCCCACTCCTTCTGTCCGGTTGCTGCCGGTCGCCTCATTGCTCGAACGCGAAAATCTTCTTCCAGTCGTTTTTCATGCTGATGACGGTCCAGCCCTTCTTCTTCGCCTCGTCGTAGAGCGCCTGGGTGAAAGTGCCGACCTTCGTGTCGGGAAGACCCGTGGCAGGGCCGTAAGCGTACTCGCGCTTCGCGTCATCGTGGAGCACGAGCATCATCAGGCGCGCCCCATCACCGGCGCCCGTGTACTCGAGCATCTGCTGGTCGCCCGTCGAGTTGCCGAAAGCCGCGTACGGGCGCCGCCCGATCATCAGGTGGATGCCCTCGGGCTTGCCCGCGTCGTTGTCGTTCAAGAGCAGTTTCGGCTCCTTGGTCAGGTACGGCTTGCCGTTCTTGTCGTAGCCGTACTTCGTGCCCAGGGCGGTTCCGACGACCTGCTCGGGCGGAATGCCGTAGGTCTGCTCCGAATAGACGCGCACGAAGTCCTGGCCGCCGCCCGTCACGATGTAGGTCTTGTAGCCGCTGGCGCGAAGGTACTTGAGTACTTCCTGCATCGGCTGATAGGTGAGCTCCGTGTAGTGCTTCTTCCAGCGCCCGTCGCGGGCCTCAGCGATCCACTTCCTCACGTCGGTCTGGAAGTCGTCCGTGCTCATTCCGGTGAGCGTCGCGACCGCGATTTTCTCGAGGTCGGGCATGGTGAGCTTCGCCATCGCCTCGCGGTCGCCGGACATCACCGTCTTGTAGGGCTCGACGCTGGCGAGCTCGGGCTTCGCCTTGACGAGGGCCGGAACCCGGTCGAAGCAGTACATGAGCTGGCTGTAGACGGGATGCGAAACCCAGAGCGTGCCGTCCTGGTCGAACGTCGCGATCCGTGCTTCCGGCGGCACGAACTTCAGGCTCGCCTTGTCAGTTGTGGCCTTCACGAAGTCCAGGATGGCCTTCTTGGCCGGGCCGTCGTTCCAGGATGAGAGCGGGTCCTGTGCGATCGCGGTCACACGACCGGCCATGGCGAAAACGAGGAGGATGACTACCCTACGGAGCGCTTTCATGAGACCTCCCCTGGGGATTTAACATCGCGCACGCAAGGCGCCGCGCTGATGCAAATGCATCAGGAAGCGGCGAAGAAGCGGAGATCCACTGCAGCCGGCGGCCATGTCCGCCCCGAACTTGAATTCACGACCCGCTACCGCCCGCTCACTCGAAAGCTTCGGCAGCACCGGCGTCAGCTGGATCTGGATGTTCCAGAGTTGGCCGAAAGGATCCGGCTGCGTGACGATGTACTGGCCCGCCAGCTGGATTTTGACGGGAAGGCGGCCGAACTTGAAGATCCGGCCCGACGCGCTCGCCGAGTATCCTCCCGCTGCAGATCCCAACCCGGCTGATCAGGACGGATCATTGGTCGCTTCCGCGGGCGAATTCGCGGACGAATTGCGGGCGAATTCTGGAGACAACCTGGGAGAAACCGGGATCAGGAAAGCCTTGAGAACATTGCCTCGCTTGTCCCCGGTTGGTATAGGTTGGCGGCGTGTGGGAGTCGAGCCCACCCGTCCTGGGAGCTCGGCTGCGCCAGCCCATCCTCCATCTCCGCAACTCGCCGTGTGGACTCAGTGTGGACTAAAGTGGCCGACCTCATTGACGTCGGCAGCACTTGATCTTGATGGCGAGCAGCGCAGAAACCCGCTTCCAGAGCCCATTTCTTCGCCTCGATCGAGGTCAGCCGACCTCCACCGATCTCCATAGCTTTGGCCCTTCCGAAGGCTTCGTAAACCGCAGGTCACCGGTTCAAGTCCGGTCATCGGCTCCATCCCGCAACGCCACGGCCCGCCCATGGGTCGTTTCAGGAGGCAATCATGGAGCTCAGCGCCCGCAACCAGCTCCAGGGAAGGGTCACGTCCGTCAAGCGCGGCACGGTCGTCGCGGAAGTGGCGATCGAGGTCGGCGGCGGCCAGACGATCGTCTCGACGATCTCGCTCGCGTCGGTCGACCGCATGAAGCTCAGGGAAGGCGACGCGGTCACCGCCTTCGTCAAGGCGAGCGAAGTCATCGTCGGGAAGTAGCCGTTCGGCGGGAACCGGGCCGCCCGCCCCGGGTTCTTGTCTCCTGGAGGAGAACCCGTCATGTTCGACCGGACGCTGATCGAATCCGGGAAAGACCCCTCGCCCGCCGGCCGCAAGAAGAGCCTGCCCCTGGCGATCGGCCTGCACGCCGCGACGATCGCCGCCCTCGTCGGCGCGACCGTCTGGAGAGCCGGCGAGCCGCCGGAACCCGTCCAACGCATCGAGATCTGGGACGGCCCGCCGCCGCCGCGCGGGACGGGGGGCGAACGGGCGGCGCCCGTCCATCCGGCGCGGCCTCAATCGAGCGCCGCGCCCCCCGTGGTCGCCCTCCCGCCGACCACGGCATCGGCCGAAGACACGTCGCCCTCCGATCCCGAGCGGTCGGGAGCCAAGGAGGGCGAACAGGCCGGCTTTGCGACCGGGGTCGAAGACGGCACCGGCAGGCAACCTGTCGTCGGGACCGGACCCGTCACCGTTGACGAAACCCCGCTGCGCCCCGGCGGCGACGTCGTCGCGCCGGTTCCCCTCTCCCGGGTCGATCCGGAGTATCCCGAGTCGATGCGCCGCGGCCATGTCGAAGGCGTCGTGATCCTCGAAGCGATCATCACGGCGTCCGGCGACGTCGCCGACGTGCGGGTCCTGAAATCCGTCAACCCGATCCTCGACAGAGCGGCGACCGACGCCGTCCGCCGGTGGCGCTACCGCGCCGCGACGTTGAACGGCCGCGCGGTCCGCGTCTATCTCACGGTGACGGTGACTTTCGGCCTGCGCTCCTGACGGCTCAGGGCTTCTTCGCGGCGTTGGTCCCGAGCGAGCGGACTTCGATTTTCGCGAGGCCGTACGCCGAGCGCGCGCGCTGGCCGACGACGATCAAGCGCACCGGGCCCTGGTCGGCCGGCAACGGCCCCTGCGCGGTCTCGGCCACGAGATACACGCGCGGATCCGCGCGGTGCATCGTCAGCTCCCCGACCGAGAAGGCGACCGTATAGCCGTCGCGGCCGCTCGCGACGACGACGTCCGGCGCGAGCTTGCGCTCGTTCGGCATGCCGGCGGTGACGAGACCAGCCTTCTCGAGGACTTCGAGAAGGGGCCGGCCGCGGTAAACGATCGTTCCCTGCGGTCCATCGACTTCGACCTCGCCGGCGCCGGCCGCGAGCAGCCCCGCCGGCGTCACCGCCGCGTCGGGGTGACCCGGCAGAACGAGCACGGGCGCCGCGCCGTCGGCGGCGACGAGAATCGGGGCCAGGAGCAGGCCGGCCAGGGCAACACGGAGCCTCATGCGTTCCTCCCTCTCGAAGGCAAACATCTTACCGGCCCGGCTTTCCGGGAATGCGAACGCCCGCGCGGCAGTTCCCCCTTGCCGGGGCCCGATCCCGGCGAGACAATCCGTGATGGTGAATCACCTCGAATCCCGAAAAGGCGGCAACGGCCGCGGATGGGGCGTCCGTCCCCGCCGGGCCGCCCTGCTGCTGTTCACGATCGCGGCACTTCTCTACGTCGGCATGCAGAGCCGCGTGGCGCAGCGGCTTCCGACCCGCGCGCCGGAGGAACTGCTGACGTCGTTTTCCGACCCGGTCAAATTCCCGCTGCCCGAAGAACGGGTGCTCGATCCGGTCTGCACCCTGACTCCCGCCGCGGAAGAAGTCGCCTCCCGCCCGCCGGCGCGCCCCCTTCGCGCCACGCCCGCCTCGGTTCTCTTCGCCGGCGAGCGGCGAATCGCCGCCCACCTCCTCCGCGCTCCTCCCGCCGCCCTCTGACGCGGCGGGGCTGACGCTCCGCACGCGGCGACCCGTTCCGGGCGCCGCGGCCGTTTCGACCGTCGCCGCTCGCTCGCGAGCCGCGACCCACGAGCGTAGAGGAGCCGACGAATGACCAGGCATCGGAAGCGAACGATCATGATCGCGGGCGCCGCGGCGGCCGCGGTGCTGCTGTGGGCCGTCTTCGCGCGGGGCCGCGCGCCGCGCCGGGACGCCTCGGCCGAGTCGGCGCGGCCGGTGTCGGTCGCGGTGGCGCGGAAGACCCCGCTCCAGACGACCCTGACCCTTTCCGGCGAGTTCAAGCCTTTCCAGGAAGTCGACCTCCACGCGAAGGTCGCGGGTTACATCAAGACGATCTCCGTCGACGTCGGCGACCGCGTCCGGGCAGGCCAGGTCCTCGCCGTGCTCGAGATCCCCGAGCTCGTGGCCCAGCGCCAGGAGGCCGACGCCTCGCTCGACCGTTCCCGTTCCGCCCACGACGCGACCCACTCGGCGTACGCGCGGCTGAAGGAAGTCTCCGAGACCCGGCCCGGCCTGATCGCCGCGCAGGAGCTCGAGGACGCGTTCGCGCGGGACAAGCAGGCCGAAGCCCAGATGGCCCAGGCCTCGGCCACCCTGCGACAGGTCACGGCGATGTCGGACTACTCGCGCATCACGGCGCCGTTTTCGGGCGTCATCGTCAAGCGCTACGCCGACACCGGCGCCCTGATCCAGGCCGGCACCTCGTCCAACACGCAGGCCATGCCGGTCGTCCGCCTGGCCGAGGACGATCGCCTCCGCCTCGTCCTCCCCGTGCCGGAATCCGTGGTGTCCCGCATCCACGTCGGCACGACCGTCCGCGTCCGCGTGCCGGCGCTCGACCGGACGCTCGAGGGCCACGTCGCCCGGCTCTCCGACGACCTCGACCGCCAGACCCGGACGATGGAGACCGAGATCGACGTCCCGAACTCCGACGCGACCCTCGTCACCGGCATGTACGCGGAGACCGTGCTCGTCCTCGCGAGCAAAGAGGCCTCGCTGACCGTCCCGATTCAGGCCGTCTCGCGCAACGGCACGGAGGCGACGGTGCTCGCCGTGTCACCGCAGGATCGGATCGAGACGCGGACCGTCAAGATCGGCCTCGAGGGTTCACGCCGGCTCGAGATCCTCGACGGCCTCGCCGAGGGCGACCGCGTCGTCCTCGGCGGCCGCGGCCAGCTCCGCGCCGGCGACGTGGTCAAACCGCAGCCGATCGAAGAGGCGAAGGCCGGGGCGGAGGAGTTCTGATGTCGCGCTTCGCCATCCGCCATCCCTACTTCATCGTCGTCGTCTTCCTGATCGTCGCGCTCCTCGGCACGACCACCCTCGTGCGGATGCCCGTCGACCTCTTCCCGTCGATCAACATCCCGGTCGTCGTCGTCGCGACGTTCTACTCCGGGATGCCGCCCGAGCAGATCGAGACGAGCATCACCGGACGCTTCGAGCGCTTCTTCACCCTCGGCAGCGACATCGACCACATCGAGTCGCGGTCGCTCCCCGGCGTGAGCCTGATCAAGATCTACTTTCACCCGGGGGCCGACGCCAACGCCGCGCTCTCCCAGATCTCGAACCTCGCCCTGGCGAACCTCCGGCGCCTGCCGCCCGGGACGCTGCCGCCCGTCGTCTTGAAATTCGACGCGTCGAGCCTGCCCGTCTGCCTCATCACGCTCAAGGGCGAGGGTCTCGACGAGACGCAGCTGCGCGACCTCGGCCAGTACGCCGTGCGCAACCAGGTGGCCAACGTCGCGGGCGCCTCCGTGCCGCAGCCGTTCGGCGGCCGCTATCGCCAGATCATGGTCTACGTCGACCCGCTGAAGCTCGAGGCGCACCAGCTCTCGGTCATGGACGTCGTCCGGACCGTCAACGACGCGAACCTGATCCTGCCGGCCGGCGACGTGCGCATCGGCCCGACCGACTACAGCCTCTACACGAACAGCCAGCTCCCCGACACCGACGAGATCAACGCCCTGCCGGTCAAGACCGTCGGCAACGCGTCCGTTCTCGTGCGCGACGTCGGCGAGGCGCGGGACGCCCAGCAGATTCAGACCAACATCGTCCGCGTCGACGGCCAGCGCTCCGTCTACCTGCCGATCCTGAAGCAGGGCGGCGACACGAACACGCTCGCCGTCGTCGACGGCATCCAGAAGGCCGTGCACGGCCTGACGGACGTCCCGCGCCAGCTCTCCGCGAGCGTCGTCTTCGACCAGTCGCTCTTCGTCCGGCGCGCGATCGAGAACCTCCTCCACGAGGGCGGCATCGGCCTGATCCTGACCGGGATCATGATCCTGCTCTTCCTCGGCAGCGTCCGCGCGACCGTGGCGGTCTTTCTCTCGATTCCGCTGTCGGCGCTCGCGGCGTTTCTCGCGATCAGCGGCGGCGGCGGCACCGTGAACACCATGGTCCTCGGCGGCCTCGCGCTCGCCTTCTCCCGCCTGATCGACAACTCGGTCGTCGTCCTCGAGAACATCTTCCGGCACCTCGAGATGGGCGAAGCGCCCGACGTCGCGTCGGAAAAGGGCGGCGCCGAGGTCGCCTTGCCCGTGCTCGCGGCGACGCTGACGACCGTCGTCGTGTTCCTGCCGGTCATCTTCCTCTACGGCGTCAGCCGGTTCCTCTTCTCGGCGCTCGCCCTCGCGGTCGCGCTCTCGCTCTTCGCCTCGTACTTCGTCGCGATGACGGTCGTGCCGCTCTTCTGCTCCCGTTTCCTCCGCACGGCGCACCTCGAGGAGGACCACGTCGACACACTCTCGGCTTTCGGCCGGTTCGTGCACCGCTTCAACCACCGGTTCGAACAGCTCCTCGACAGATACGTGCGCTCCCTGGCGGTGTCCCTGGCTCGCCCGGCCGCGACCGTCGCCGGGCTGATCGGCGTCTGCCTCCTGAGCTTCTCGCTCTTCCCGCTGCTCGGCGTCTCGTTCTTTCCGCGGACCGACCCCGGGCAATTCGTCATCAACCTCAAGGCGCCCTCCGGCACGCGGCTCGAGCTGACCGAGGACTCCGTGAAGAAGGTCGAGGCCGCGATCCGCAAGGTCGTGTCCCCCGAGGACCTCGGCATGATCGTCTCGAACATCGGGACGACGCCGGACTTCTCGGCGATCTACACGTCGAATTCCGCCTCTCACACCGCCTTCACCCAGGTGAGCCTCAAGGAGGACCACCGCGTCGGCAGCTACGAGTACATGAACCGGGTGCGAAAGCGCCTGCGCGACGAGCTGCCCGAGCTGACGTCCTACTTCCAGTCGGGCGGCCTGGTCGACGCCGTGCTGAACCTCGGATTGCCGGCGCCGATCGACATCCAGGTCAGCGGCGCCGACCTCGAGAAGACCGCCGCCGTGGCCGCCGACATCGCGGGGCAGGTCCGTCGCCTGCGCGGCGTCAGCGACGTACTCGTCCCGCAGGACCAGGATTACCCGTCGCTGCGCCTGGACATCGACCGCCAGCGCGCGAGTCTCGTCGGGCTGTCGCAGAAGGAGGTCGTCGACAACGTGATCACCGCGCTGACGTCGAACCAGATGATCGCGCCGAGCTTCTGGGTCGACCCGAAGACGGGCAACGACTACATGCTCACCGTCCAGTACCCCGAGGACCAGGTCCGATCCCTGTCGGACCTGAAGCAGATCCCCATCCGCGCGGCGGGCAACCCCAACCCGACCCAGCTCGACGCCGTCGTCAAGGTCAAGGCCATCGAGGCGCCGACCGAGGTCGACCACTACCAGCTCCGCCGCGTCGTCGACGTCTACGTGACGCCGTCGGGCGAGGACCTCGGCCGTCTCGCCGCGGCGATCGACCGGGTCGTCGCGAACACGAAGCGGCCCGAGGGCGTGCGCGTCGACCTGCGCGGCTCCGTCCAGGGCATGCGGGCCTCTTTCCGGAGCTTCGGCTTCGGCCTGATCCTCTCGGTGGCACTCGTCTACCTGATCCTCGTGGCTCAGTTCTCGTCGTTCCTGGATCCGTTCATCATCCTGCTCGCCATTCCGCCGGGCCTGACCGGCGTGATCCTCGTCCTGCTCGCGGCCGGCAGCACGTTGAACGTCATGTCGCTGATGGGCGTGGTCATGATGGTCGGCATCGTCGTCTCGAACAGCATCCTGATCGTCGACTTCACGCGGACGCTGCGCCGGGAAGGCGAGGCGCTGGACGAGGCGCTCGAAAAAGCGTGCCGCATTCGGCTGCGGCCGATCCTGATGACCTCGCTCGCGACGATCATCGGCCTGCTTCCGATGGCCATGAAGCTCGGCACCGGGGCCGAGGCCTACGCGCCGCTCGCCCAGGCCATCATCGGGGGCCTGCTCGTCTCGGTCGTCGCCACCGTGTACCTCGTGCCCGCGGCGTACCGCCTCCTCCACAGGCGCGAAGCCGGGGCCGCGGCGGTGACCGCGTGAGCGGGCGTCGGGAGGGCCTCGCCGCCGCCGTCGTCGCCGTCGGCCTCGGCCTCGCCGCGCCGGCCGGTGCGCGGACCGCCGAGCCGCCGATCCGCCTGACGCGGCAGGATGCGGAGTCGATCGCCCGGCAGAACAATCCGCGCATCTCCGTCGCGCGGCTGAACGCGCTCGCTTCCCGGCAAGTCACCCGCGCCGTGAAGTCGGCCTACTACCCGACGCTCGACGCCTACCTGACCGGCGTCGCCGCCCACGAAGGCGGCCGCATCAGCGCCGGGGGGCTCTCCAACCCCGCGATCTACGACCGCGCCGCGGGCGGCGTCGCCCTGAACCAGCTCGTCACCGACTTCGGCCGGACGTCGAACCTCGTCGAGACCTCGACGCTTCACGCCCAGGCCGACGACGAGCGGACGATCGCGACGACCGCCGACATCGTGCTCGCCGTCGACGAGTCGTTCTACGGCGCCCTCGGCACGCAGGCGCTCCTCAAGGTCGCGCAGCAGACGGTCTCGGCGCGGCAGAACGTGGCCGACCAGATCGGGGCCCTGGCGCAGAGTCAGCTCCGCTCCGAGCTCGACGCGAGCTTCGCCCAGGTCGACCTCGCCGAGGCGAAGCTGCTGCTCCTCGATGCCGAGAACTCGGAGAAAGCGGCGCTCGCGGTGCTCTCCGCGGTCCTCGGGTATTCCGACCAGAAGAACTTCGAGCTCGTCGAGGAAACGGCGCCGCTCGCGGCTCCCCCCGCCGACGTCGGCCCGCTCGTCGGCGAGGCCCTGTCGCACCGGCCCGAGGTCGCGGCGCTGGACGACGAAGCCCGCGCGGCCGAGACGTTTCACATCGCGGAGAAGGACCTGACGCTGCCGAACGTCCGTGCGCTCGGGGCGGCCGGCGGCGCGCCCTGGCGCAACGAGAACATTTCCCCCTGGTACGGCGCCATCGGGATCAACGTGGACATCCCGATCTTCAACGGTTTCCAGTTCCAGGCGCGCGCCGCCGAGTCCGACTTCCGCGCGCAGGCCGCGCGGCAGGCGCTCGCCGAGCTCAAGAACGACGTCGCCCGCGACGTGCGCACCGCGTGGCTCGACGCGGCCGCGGCCTACGAGCGCGTCGCCGTCGCCGACCAGCTGCTCCTCCAGGCCAACCGCGCTCTGGACCTCGCGCGGGGCCGCTACGACCTCGGCCTGTCCTCGATCGTCGAGCTCTCGCAGGCGCAGCTCCAGCAGACGCGCGCCGAGATCGGCGCGACCGAGGCGCGCTACCGGTACCGGGTCGCCGAGGCGCGGCTCCAGTACCAGACCGGAAGCCGCTGAGAGGGCCCGCGCCGATCAGAAGTTCAGGATGTAGGTCGCCCGATAGACGTTGTGGATCGCAGGCCTGCTGCTGACCGGGAAGTCCACCCCGAAGGAGATCGAGTTCTCCGGGATGAACCAGAAGCGGAAGCCGGGCGTCACGGTGACGTTCGTCTTGCCCGAGTTCGCGCCGTCGAGAAAGGTCTGGCCGAAGAACTCGAGGAACGTCGTGAAGTTCCCGAAGAACTTCGTCGTCGGCGTCGTCCAGGTCTCGGCGAACGAGACGTCGTAGCTGATGTCGTTTTTCGTGGCCGTCGCCGCCGGGTTTCCGAGCAGGTTCTCGTACTGGAACGAGTAGTACAGGCCGAACTTGCCGAGCGCGGGTACCCACGAGTGCACGTCCTGCCAGCCGGCGAGCCCGAACTGCAACGACGTCTGGGTGCCGCCGATCCCCTTGTTCGGCGCCGAGACGCGCGCCTGAAACGAGTAGGACGCGTCGGCGGTCTCGATGAGCTGGAAGCGCGCCAGGAAGGCGGCCCCGGAGCCGCTGACCTCGGTGCCGTTGGTGCGATCGTTCCACTGGTAGTTGCCGATGATCTCGAGCATGAGGCGGCGATTCACCGCATACGCGATCAGCATGTTGAGAAAGTCGGTCGAGTCCGTCGTCGCGCTGTTGGCCACGTCGGTCTTGACGTAGTCCGCGCGGAACTCCCGTTCGAGAAAGTTGGTCGTCACGCGCAGCAGGGCCATGTCGGGAGTGTAGTGCCGCCACTTCGACCAGTCCTGGTCCCAGCCTTCCGTGAAGAAGTTCCCCAGGGTCAGGTCGGACAGGTGCCGGGTCTGCGCGTGCTCCGGGGGGAGGAGCATCGCGGGCACTCCGGACTCGAGCTCGAGGTCCGGCGCGGTGGCGTCCTCCGGCCCTTCGGCGCGCAACGCGCCGGCGAGGGCGAATCCGCCGAGAACGACGAGAGTCAAGGCGCGGCGCATGGGAGCTCCTTTCGAACTGGGCGGGAAGCATCCCGTTTCCGTCGATTCAATGCAAACGAACCGTATGAAGTCGTATAGACTCGCCTCATCGTGACGAAATCCGGACGCAACCCCCTGACCCCCGCCGAGGCCGCCGAGGCCCTCGGCGTCAGCTACCAGACGGTCAAGCAGTGGATCTACCGGAAGCGCCTCCGCTCGGTGCGCACGCCCGGCGGACACCACCGCATCCCGCGCTCGGAGATCGCGCGGCTGGGCGCGTCGCCCGCGGTCGGTCGCAGCGGCTCGGGCCTCGACGCGATCAGCGGCCGCAACAAGCTGCTCGGCACGGTCGCGCGGATCCGCGTGTCGGGCCTCCTCGCCGAGGTCACGCTCGACGTCGCGGGACAAAGACTGACGGCGATCATCACGAAGTCCGCCGTGATGGATCTCCGCCTGAAGGCCGGCTCCCCCGCCTACGCGCTCATCAAAGCGACGGAGGTGATGGTGATCCGCGCCTGAACGAGGGAGCCCATGCGCAAGGTTCTCGCTCTCCTTCTCCTCGCCGCCGCCGCCGTTTGCCCCACGCTCCGCGCCGCGGATCCGAAACCCGAGCTGCTCGTCTTCGGGGCTGCGAGCCTGACCGAATCGCTCCAGGACCTCGGCGCCGCCTGGACGGCGAAGACCGGGCAGAAGGTCTCGTTCTCGTTCGCCGGTTCGAGCGATCTCGCCCGCCAGATCCAGGCGGGAGCCCCGGCCGACGTCTTCTTCTCGGCCGACACGGCGAAGATGAACGCCCTCGAGAAGGCGGGACTCGTCAAGGCCGCGGACCGGCGCGAGTTCCTGTCGAACGCGCTCGTCGTGATGGTGCCGAAGGACTCGACGGCGAAGGTGACCTCGGCGCAGGACCTGACGGCCTTCTCGAAGATCGCGCTCGCCGACCCGGCCGCGGTGCCCGTCGGCGTCTACGCGAAGAAATGGCTGACCGGCCTCGGCCTCTGGGACAGGATCGAGCCGAAGCTCGTGCCGACCCTCGACGTCCGCGGCTCGCTCTCGGCAGTCGAGAGCGGCGGGGTCGACGCGGCGATCGTCTACCGGACCGACGCCGCGATCGCGAAATCGGCGAAGATCGTCTACACGGTCACGGACGGCCCGGAGATCCTTTACTCGGTCGCGCCGGTCGCGTCGTCCAAGCACGGCGCCGACGCCGCGGCCTTCGTCGCCTTTCTGGCCGGGCCGGACGGCCGCGCCGAATTCGAGAAGCGCGGCTTCCTCGTCAAGTCCCCGAAGTAGCGTGACGGCGCCGTCCGACCTCTCGATCTTTCTCCTGACCCTGCGGGTCGCGGCGATCGCGACGCTCGTCATCCTGCCGTTCGGCCTCTGGGTCGCCTGGCTCCTCGCGCGGCGCGAGGGCGGCTGGCGCACGCTTCTCGAGACGCTGCTCTCGCTCCCGCTGGTGCTGCCCCCGACGGCCGTGGGCTTGCTCCTGCTCGAGGCGTTGCGGCGCTCGGGGCCGCTCGGACGCCTCCTCGACGCGCTCGGGGTGGAGGTCCTTTTCACGTGGAAGGCGGTGGCGCTGGCGACCGCGGTCATGTCCTTCCCGCTCCTCGTCCGGCCGGCGCGGACGGCCTTCGAGGAAGTGGACCCGCGCCTGCTCGCGATGGGCCGCTCCCTCGGCAGCAAGCCCGCGGCCGTCTTTCGCCGCGTCGCGCTGCCGCTCGCCTGGCGCGGCATCCTCGCCGGGACGCTGCTCGCCTTCTCGCGGGCGCTCGGCGAGTTCGGCGCGACGATCATGATCGCCGGGAACATCCCCGGCCGCACCCAGACGATGGCGCTCGCGATCTTCCAGCGCACGCACATCGGCCAGGACGACGCCGCGCTGCGCCTGGTCGGCGTCACGGTCGTCCTCGCGTTCGCGATCGTCTGGACGAGCGAGATCCTGACGCGGCGCCGGACGCGAAAGACCGCCGCGTGATCGAGCTCGACGTCCGCCTGCCGCTCGCGCGGTTCCCGCTGCGGGTCGAGGCGAAGCTTCCGTCGGACGCGGTGGCCGTTCTCGGCCCGTCCGGCTCGGGCAAGACGTCGCTGCTCGAGTCGATCGCGGGCCTGCGGCGCGGCGCCGCCGGGCGCATCGCGATCCGCGGCGAGCGCGTCCTCGACTCCTCAGCCGGCTTGAACCTGCCACCCGAGCGCCGGCGCATCGGTTACGTGCCCCAGGACGCCCTGCTCTTCCCGCACCTCGACGTGCGCGGCAACGTGCGGTTCGGCATGACGCGGCACGGCTCGGATGCGGCATTCGTCGAGGCGGTCGCGATCCTCGAGATCGAGCCGCTGCTCGACCAGTTTCCGGCGACGTTGTCCGGCGGCGAACGCCAGCGTGTCGCGCTCGCCCGCGCGATCGCGACGACGCCGCGGCTGCTCCTCCTCGACGAGCCGCTCGCCGCGGTCGACCCCGGGCTGCGCGGCCGGATCCTGCCGTACCTGCTGCGCGTCCGCGAAGCGCTCGGCATCCCCTTCCTGTACGTCACCCACAACGCCGGCGAGGCGCGCGCGGTCGCCGACGCGGCCCTCGTCCTCAGGGAGGGCTCCGTCGTCTTCGCCGGAACTCCGGAGGCGGCCCTGGCGGCGATGGGCCGGGAGGACCCCGAGGCGCGCTTCGACAACATCCTCGCCGGGCGCCTCGACGAGGCACGCGCGGGCGGCGCCGGCTCCTTTCGGGTCGGGGACCTCGAGCTCGCGGTCCCCGGCGAAGACGCCGACCACCCGGCCGCCGCCGCGGTCTACTGCGTCGCGCCCGAGGACGTGCTGGTCTCGACGCACCCGCTCGAGGGCGTCTCGGCGCGCAACGTTCTTTCCGGCAGGGTCACGGCCGTCGACCCGTCCGGGGCCAACGCCTGGACCCGCATCGCCGCCGGCGGCCTCGAGTGGACCGCGCGGGTCACGCGTGCGGCGGCCGAGGAGCTCGGCCTCGTGCCCGGCGTCGACGTCTGGATCGCCGTCAAGACGCACGCCTTCCGCCGGCTCCGCTGAGGCGCCCGGGCCGCGGCCGCCTCAGTCCGCGCGCAGCGCCTCGAGCGGGCTCGACCGCGCCGCGCGCCGCGCGGCGAGCCAGGACGCCAGCAGCGCCGCGCCCGACAGCAGCACGACCGCCGCGCCCCAGCTCGCGGCGTCCTGCGGCGTGACGCCGAAGAGCTGCGAGCGCAGCAGGCGCGCGACGAGGGCCGCCGCGGGCAGGCCCACCGCGAGGCCCACGGCGGTCACGCCGAGCCCCTCGGCGAGCACCAGAGCCTCCACCTGCCACGGCCGCGCGCCGAGTGCGATCCGCACGCCGAACTCCTTGCGGCGCCGCGTCACGGAGTACGCGACGACGCCGTACAGCCCGACGCCCGCGAGGAAGAGCGCCACGGCGGCAAACGCCGCGGCGAGGATCGTCATGAATCGCGGCGCCCCGCGGGCGGCCGTGACGTAGTCCGCGAGCGGGCGCACCTCGGAGATCGGCAGCGCCGGGTCGAGCTTCGCGAGCGCCTCGCGAATCGGCCCGGCGAGCGTCGCCGGGTCCGACGCGGCGCGCACCACGTAGGCCGCCGGGTTGCGGTTGATCTGGCGCTCGGGGAAGTAGATCTGCTCCCGCACTTCCTCGGTCAACCGGCGATGACGCAGATGCCGCACGACTCCGACCACGGTCACCCACGTGTCGGGCTTCCCGTTGGACCGAGGGTCGACGCGCAGGCGCTTGCCGACGGCGCTTTCGCCGGGCCACGCCAGACGCGCGAGGCGCTCGTCCACCACGACGACCGGCTCTCCGCGCTCGTCGTCCGATTCCTCGAAGCCGCGCCCGGCGACGATCCGGGCGCCGACGGCGTCGAAGAAGCCGGGCGAGGCCGCCCGGTAATCGGCCATCGGCGAGGACGAGTCGTCCGCGGCCGGCCGGGCGAGGTAGGGGCCTCCCCAGTTCGGGATGTGGTCGAACGGGAAGTGGCTCACGATGCCGGCCGCCGTGACGCCGGGCAGCGCGCGAAGCTCCGACTCGAAGCGCCGGCAAAACGCGTTGAACGCCGCCGCGTCCTCGTATCGCGAGTCCGGCAGCGCGAGGCGGAACGAGAGGACGTTGTCGGCGCGGAACCCGGGGTCGACCGCCTGGAGGCGCAGGAACGTCCGTCCGACGAGCCCGGCACCGACGGCGAGCACGACGCCGAGGGCGACCTGCGCCGCGACGAGCGCGTTGCGCGTCCGCGAGCGCGCGCCCGGGCCACCGCCCTTGAGCCCCGCCACGGCCGGCGTGCGCGCGACCTCGGAAAGCGGCGCGAGCGAGAGGAGGACTCCCCAGAGGAGACTCGTGCCCGCCGTGAATGCGAGCACGCGCCCGTCGATCCCGGCGGCCGCGATGCGGTCGAGGCTCGCCGGCCGCGCCGCGACGAGCAGGCGCAGCGCGCCCTGCGCCACGGCGAGACCGGCCACGGCCCCGAGGCCCGCGAGCACGACGCCCTCGACGAGGCACTGGCGGAACAGGCGGCCTCTCCCGGCGCCGAGCGCGACGCGGAGCGCGATTTCGGGCCGGCGGGCGGCCGCCCGCGCCGCGAGAAGCCCGGCGACGTTGACGCACGTGATCAGGAGCAGGATGCCGACGCCGCCGAAGAGGGCCAGCAGCGCCGGCCGGACCTCGCGCACGCCGTCGTCGTGGAGCCCGACGGTGTTGTAGCGCCGTCCGGCGCTCCCGTACTCGGGGAACTCCTTCGAGACGCGCGCGGCAATCGCGTCGACCTCGCCCTTGCCCTCGGCGAGCGTGGCGCCGGGTTTCAGCCTCCCGACGACGCGCAGGAACTGCTGGCCGCGATTGCCTTCGGTCATGCCGGGCCAGAACGGCACGAACGCCTCGAGGTCGTCCGGCACCGCCGAATCCGGCGGCAGGAGCAGCCGGAACGACGACGGCATCACGCCGACGACGGTCGTCGGCTGTCCGTTGACCAGGATCCGCCGCCCCACGATCGAAGCGTCGCCGCCGAAGCGCCGCCGCCAGAGCGCGTCGCCGAGGAGGATGCGGGCCTCGGCGTTCTTCGCGTCGTCGCCCTCCCGAAACGTCCGTCCGACGGTGGCCTCGGCGCCGAGGACCGAGAAGAAGTCCGTCGTGACGCGCCCGATCCGGATCTGCTCAGGCTCGCCCTCGCCGTTCAAGGCGGCGCTGCTCGACCAGATCGCGCCGAAGCCGCCGAATCGCGTCGCCCGCTGCCGCAGGTCCGCGAGCTCCGGCCCGGACAGCGGCGCGCGGGGGTAGCCTTCCTCGGTCATGTCGGACCAGACGAAGACCAGACGGCCCGAGTCCCGGTACGGCAGGGGCGCGAGCAGGAGCGCGTCGACGGCCGAGAAAATCGCCGTGGTCGCGCCGATGCCGAGGCCGAGCGTCAGGATCGTCGCCGCCGCGAACCCGGGCGAGCGCCACAGGCCGCGCCAGGCGTAGCGGGCGTCGCGAACGGCCGCGTCGAACGCGGCGCCGACCCGCGCCTCCCGCGCCGCCTCCTTGACCCGTTCGACGTCGCCCATCTCGGCATCGGCCGCGCGCGCCGCGGCCTCCGGGTCGAGGCCCTCGCGTCGCTTCTGCCCGGCGGACGCCCGCCGGTAGGCGCGCAGCTCTTCGTCGAGATCCGCCTCGAGCCGCCGCTTGCCGAAGAGCGTCCTCCAGAAGCTCGCCAGGCGCGGTGTGAGCGGCATGCGCGGGTCCCTAAGACTCCGCCTCGAGCACCTGGCCGACCGCGAGGACGATCCGCTTCCACTGCTCCGTCTCGCGCTCGAGCTGACGGCGGCCGGCCGACGCGAGGCGGTACGTCTTGACCCGGTAGCCGTCTTCGGATTCGCCCCACGCCCCGACGACGAAGCCTTCCTGCTCGAGGCGGTGGAGCGCGGGAAAGAGCGAGCCCGGTTTGACGACGAAGGTGCCGCGCGTGATCTGGGCGATCCGGTCGGCGATCGCCTGCCCGTGCCGGGGCTCGAGCGCGAGGGTCCGGAGGATCAGCAGATCCAGGGTCCCCTTCAGGAGCTCGGTGCGTCGGGGCGGCATCTCCGTCGCGCCTCCCTATAGATATTCGATATCGATGAACGGTGGCGAGGATAGAACCGGAGCGGCGCGCCGGTCAAGAGGGCCCCGAAGGACCTAGGGCGCCGCCGCCGGCAGCGTCGCCAGCCACGTCTCGACGGCCTCGCGGTTCTCGCCCTGGAGCCGCCGCAGGACCCCGGCCGAGTGGCTCGCGACGACCGTCGGCTGGTCGAACGGCAGCTTCGCGTACATCTTCCCGCCAGGCTCGTGGCAGGGCGCGCAGCGGGCGAGGAGCACCGGCCGCACGGAGGCGGCGAAGGTCGTGGCGGAAACCGCGGCGGGAGCGGTCGGGACCGCCGCCGGCGTCGCGGGCATCGCCGCCGCGACGTCGGCCGCCGGGGTCGGGCGTGCCGCGCCCGACGCCTCCGGGCCGCACCGGGACGCCGGCGCGAGCGCTCCGAGCGCCAGGGCGCCGATCAGAAAAAAAAGTTCAAGGGGACGAACGCCGCCGCGCACCCGCCAGGCGTTTCCGGCCGTCCGTCCGAATTGCCCCTTCGTCCTCACGGATTTCCCGTCGGTGGGCGAAAGCGTCACACCATTCCGGAATCTGAACGTTTCGTCCGGATTCTTGACTTCGCCGCCGACGGCATTTTCCTTAACTCCCTGTGTTTCCTTACGTATCACGGACTGCGTCGTTGCAAGAAATACGAAGGAGGACAGGGATGACCATCCGAACTCTCATCGTGGACGACGAGCCGCTCGCGCGTGAGTGGGTCCGCAACGGGCTCCAGAACGAGCCGGACCTCGAGATCATCGGCGAGTGCGGCGACGGCTTCGAAGCGGTCAAGGCGATCGCCGCCGAAAAGCCGGACCTGGTGCTGCTCGACGTGCAGATGCCCGGGCTCGACGGGTTCGGCGTCCTCGCGAGCGTCGACGCGGAGGACCTTCCCGCCGTCGTGTTCGTCACCGCGTTCGACCGCTACGCGCTGAAGGCCTTCGAAGCGCACGCCGTCGACTACCTGATGAAGCCCTTCTCGTCCGAGCGCCTGCACGAGGCCGTCGAGCGCGCCCGGGCCGCCGTCGACCGCAGCTCTTCGAAGCACCTGAAGGCCGCGCTCCAAGGGCTCCTCCAGGACATCCAGCGCGAGCGCGCCTATCCGGAGTGGCTCCTCATCAAGAAGGACGACCGCAGCGTGTTTCTGCGCGTCGAGGACATCGACTGGATCGAGTCGGCGCGCAACAACGTGCGGCTCCACGTCGGCAAGGAGATCTACGTCTACCACGAGACGACGTCGGGCATCGAGTCGCGGCTGGACCCGCGGCGCTTCTTCCGCATCCACCGCTCGACGATCGTCAACATCGAAAAGATCCGCGAGATGCACCCGTGGTTCAACGGCGACTACGCCGTCACCCTGAAGGACGGGACGCGGCTGACGCTCTCGAGCACGTACCGCGAGCGCCTGAAGGACTTCCGCAAGCTGGCGGTCTAGACAGAGGAACGGGTGAGCCAGAGGACGCCCCTCACCCCCACCCCCTCTCCCGGAGGGAGAGGGGCGGCGAGGCTTCGTATCGCCCTCGTCTGGACCGGGGTCGCCTTCTTCATCGCGACCCAGCGCTACCTGCGCGGGCCGTCTCTCCAGCCGCGCCTGGCGCTGCCCTGGTCGCGCGCGGTCGCCGCGAGCGCCGTGACCGCCTTCATCTGGGCGCTCCTGACGCCGCTCTGCATGCGCGCGGCGCGGCGCTTCCGTCCGCGGCACGGAGCCTTCGTCCGGAACACGCTCGGGCTCGCGGCCGCGGGAGTGGCCGCGGCCCTCGGGCACCTGCTCGCGACCAACCTCTTCTGGAGCGCGGCCGACGAGGCCGGCCGGGGCCCGGATTTCGTGGCAACCTTCCTCGCGACCCTCGCGTTCGGCGGCGCGGCGCGGCTGGCCACTTTCGTCGGCATCGCCGGCGTGACGTGGGCCATCGACGACTTCCACGCGTACCGGGACCACGCGCTCCAGGCCTCCGAGCTCGAGCGCGAGCTCGTCGGCACGCAGCTCGAGACCTTGAAGCTCCGTCTCCACCCCGGGTTCCTCTTCAACACGCTCGCGACGATCCTGCCGCTCATCCGCACCGATCCGCGCGCCGCGGCGCGCACGGTCGTCCAGCTCGGCGACGTTCTCCGCCTCGCGCTCCACAACGACGCCGCGAGTCTGGTCCCGCTGAAGGCCGAGCTCGACGTCGCCCGGCTCTACCTCCAGATCGAGCAGACCCGGCTGAAGGACCGCCTCGAGGTCGTCTTCGCGATTGCCCCCGAAGCGCTCGATGCCGCGGTGCCCAACCTCGTCCTCCTGCCGCTCTGCGAGGGCGCGATCGCCAATGGCGCCTCGGCGCGAGCCGGACGCGCCCGCGTCGTCCTCCGCGCACGCGTCGAGGGCGACGTGCTGCACCTCGAGGTGGACGAAGCGCCGGCCGGCCCTTCGGCGGGAACCTCGGCGGCGCCCCTCGACGACTCCTTCCTCCGCCGCACGAAACGCCGCCTCGAGCTCCTGTACCCGACGGGGCACGGCGTCGCGATCTCCGACAAGCTCGAGAAGGGCCACGAGGTCGCGCTCTGGCTGCCGTACGCGCCGGTCTCGGAATCGACGCTGCCGGCGGAGGGCGCGGCATGAGACGGCCCGGAACCGACCGTGCCTCCCGATCCTCCGCCGACGGGCGGCTGCGCCACGCGGCCTGGATCGTCGGCGGCTGGACGCTCGTCGGAATCTTCCGCGCCGCCGACCGCTACTTCTCGGACCCGTTTCAGCTTCGCCGCCTCGAGTTCGGCGCCTGGGAAGCGCTGGCGCAGTGTCTCCTCTGGGCTTATCTCTGGGCGGCCTTCACGCCCTTCGTCGTCGCGCTCGCGAAACGGTGCCTCCCCCGCAAGGGCGGATGGGCGGCGCCTCTCGGGATTCTCGTCGCGGCCTCCGTGGTCTTCGCGGTGGCGCACGGCGCGCTCTACCAGCTCGCGTATCCCCTCCTGATGGGATTCCCGTGCGTGGTGTCGGCCCAGCTCTCAGCGCTGCCGGCGCTGCTGCGGCTCTCGCTGCCGACGCACCTCGTGACGTTCTGGGCGATCGTCGGCGTCGCCTGGGCGCTGACCTACGCGAAGCTTTCGCGCGAGCGCGAAATCCGCGCCTCGCAGCTGAAGACGCGCCTGGCGAGCGCGCGCCTCGAGGCGCTGAAGATGCAGCTCCACCCGCACTTCCTCTTCAACGCGCTCAACAGCATCCTGCCGCTCGTCTTCCGCGACGCCGACGCGGCGTCGCGCACCGTGGTGCGCTTGTCGGATCTGCTCCGCCTCTCGCTCCAGAACGAGACGCACGACCTGCTGCCGCTCTGCCAGGAGATCGAGCTGCTCCAGGTCTACCTCGACATCCAGGAGACGCGTTTCCAGGACCGCCTGACGGTCTCGTTCGACGTGGCTCCGGGGCTCGGCAACGCGCTCGTGCCGACCCTGATCCTCCAGCCGCTCGTCGAGAACGCCATCAAGCATGGCATCGCGGCGCGCCCGGGTGCGGGCCGCGTGGAGGTCTCGGTCGCGCGCGACGGCGAACGGCGCCTCGAGCTCGTCGTGCGCGACGACGGACCGGGACCGCCGCCGGGCGGCCGGCGCGGCGGCGGCGAAGGTGTCGGGCTGAGGAACACGCGCGACCGGCTCGAGCTCCTCTTCGGTCCGGACCATGCCTTTGCCTTCGACGGGGCGCCGGGTCGCGGGTGCCGTGTGGCGCTCTCGATTCCGCTGGCGTTCGCCGCATGAAGACTCCCGCCTTCTCCCGCGGAACGCTCCTCGGCTCGGCGGCGCTCGCCTTCTTCGCCCTCCCCGCGCTCGGCGGCGAGCCGCCCGTGCCGTACGCCCGC
>DATJPZ010000145.1:0-42088 GCA_035506175.1 Thermoanaerobaculia bacterium
CTGGTAGCCCCTACGGGAATCGAACCCGTATTTCGGCCTTGAGAGGGCCGCGTCCTAACCGTTAGACGAAGGGGCCGAACGGGGCGCGAAAGTTAACACAGGGCCGCAGCGGCAGCAAACCGGAGGATTTGCGCGCGGAGCGCGCCCGCCGCGTCAGCGGCGGCGGCCTCGAGAGGGCCGCGTGTCGCGGCGAGAAACGCCGCGCGAAGATGTCGTTCGTTAGACGAAGGGGCCGAACGGGGCGCGAAAGTTGACACAGGGCCGCAGCGGCAGCAAACGGGAGGACTTGCGCGACGCGGCCCAGAAGGAAAAACCCTCTCCCCCCGTGAAGGGGGAGAGGGCGAGGGTGAGGGGAAGCGTCCGCCTACTGGCAGAAGACCAGAATCTCCGCTCGGCGATTCTGGAAGCGGCCTTTGGCCGTCTTGTTGTCGGCGACGGGGTTGGAAGCTCCGAAGCCCTTCGTCGTGATGTGGTCGGCCGCGGTCGCGCCGTGTTCGACGAGCCACTTCTGGACGGCGTTGGCGCGCCGTTCGGAAAGCGGCTGGTTGATCTTGTCGGTGCCCGTCGAATCCGTGTAGCCGTCGATCTCGATCTTGCACGCCGAGTACTTGCGGACGAACGCCTCGGCCTTCTGCAGGTCCGCCACGTCGGACTTGCGGATGTCCGACTTGTTCGTGTCGAAGTTGACGTGGATCGTGAGCTTGTCGGTCGGCTTGGCCTTCTCCGTCACGCTCACGGTCGCCGTGTCCGTCTTCGTGCCGCCCGGGCCGATCGCGGTCAGCGTGTAGCGCGTCGTGCTCGTCGGGCAGACCTGACGGGTGCCGCTCGCGCCGACGCCGCCGACGCCCGGGTCGATCGAGACGTCGTTGGCGTTCGCGGTTGCCCAGTTCAGGTTCGTGCAGGCGCCCGCCTCGATCGAGCTCGAAGCCGCCGAAAGCGACGCCGTGGGAGCCGCGGCTCGCGGCGGTTCGGGCGCGGGAGCCGGCGCCGGGGCCGGAGCGGGCGTCGGCGTGGGCTTCGGCTGCGGGCAGAGCCCGTTCGCCCTGGCGACGGCCGCGGCCGCGAGCGAATCGGCCTGGTCGTACTTGCAGTTCTGACACATGCTCTCGGCCTGGGTCACCATGTCTTCGACGGCCTTGAAGTCGTTCGGACACATCTTGTCCTTACCCGCGCTTCGCTGGGCCTCGAGCGTGGTCCGGGCTTTCTTCACCTCGACGTTGGTTGTGCAACCCACGAGGGTGGCGAGGGCGGCGACGAGGCAAACCTGGATGAAGGCGTGGAAGGTACGAGCACGCATGACTCTTTCCTCCTGCGATGTCGGCTTGTATATCCCAGTCAGGAGGGGGGTTCAATGATCCGGGCGCCCCTTCACGAGGATCTTACAGACCCTGAATCCCTCGTAAATGCCGCCCTCGAACGGAGTTCTCGCCGGCGCCGCGAAGGCCGCTTCGCGGCTCAGGAAGCCTGTTTCACGGCCGGCTGAGGCGCCTTGCCGGGCGAGTAGCGAGCCCAGCGCAGAATCTCCGGGATGGTCGGCTTCTTGCCGTACATGAGGATGCCGACTCGGTAGATCCGGCCGGCGAGCCAGGCAAGCCCCGCGGTCGTGGAAATCATGATTGCGACCGACAGCAGGATTTGCCAGGCGGGCGGCTCGGACACGGCGGTTCGCAGGAACATGATCAGCGACGCGGTGAACGGGAAGAGCGAGAAGAAGAGCGCCATCCCGCCGCTCGGGTTGTTCATGACTCCGGGGTAAACGGCGAGGCCGCCGAGAATCAGCGTCATCGGAATCATCGCCAGCTGCTGGGCTTCCTGATCCGTGTTGAAGGGGGCCGAGATCATCGTGTAGACGCTGGCGTAGAGGAAGTACCCGAGCAGGAAGAACAGCATGAAGTACCCGAGGAGCGAGACCGGAATCCGCGGCATGCCCATGTCGCTCGACGTGAGGAGGCCGGCGAAGACGGGCAGCGACAGGTTCATCGCGACGACCGACCAGACGAAGTACTGCGTCAACCCGACCAGTCCGATGCCGAGGATCTTGCCGGCCATGAGCTCCGTCGGCCGCACCGAGGCGACGATGATCTCGACGATGCGGTTCGACTTCTCCTCGATCGTGCCGCGCATCACCTGGTAGCCGTACATGAAGAACGTCGAGTACATGAGGATGAGCAGGATGAGCGCGGCGATGATGCCGGCGCCTTTTTCTTCGGCCGTCCCCTTCTCGGTCACCTTGAACGGCTTCAGGTCGATGCGTGTCTCGAGCTCCTTGGCGAGGTCGGCCGGCAGGCCGTGCGCCGCCATCTTCTGGCGCATCCAGATCCGGCCGATCGCCGACTGGAGCTGGGAAAGCGCGATGAAGTCCGAGACCGTCGTCGAGTAGTACTCGACTTCTTCCTTCTCGAGCTTGGCGGGCTCGAGGATCAGGTAGCCGTTGATCTTCTTGGCGAGGACCTCCTTGCGGAGATCCTCCTTCGCGGCGTCGAGGCTCCCGTTGACGGGGCGCTCCGTCAGCGACCAGTGCGGCCCCTTGGAGCTCGACCCTTCCTTGCGCTGCTTGGCCTCGGTGTCGGCGAGCTCTTTGGCGAGGGGCTGGTAGAGCTTGCCGGTCAGGTCGACGACGACGAGCTGGCGCTCGCCGCCGGTCTTCTTCGAGATCGAAATCTGGATCCCGATGTAGGCGAGGAACAGGATCGGAATCAGCAGCGTGGCGATCCAGAACGCCTTGGTGCGCACGCGCTCCACGTACTCGCGGCGGACGACGGCGAAAGTCTTCTTCCAGTTCATCGGGTCCTCACTCGATCGTGCGGTCTTCGATCCCCGCGCTGCGGACGGCGTCGATGTAGATCTCTTCGAGCTCGGGCTCCTTCTGCGAGAAAGCGTCGATGCGGAAACGCTCGAGCGTGCGCTTCAGGAACTCACGCCGGTCGGTGCCGGGGGCCAGGCCGAGGACGAACGTGCCGTCGACGGCCTTGGCCGAAGCGACCCCGGGCAGCGTCCGGACTTCCTCGAGCGAGGCGTCCATCGCGACGCGCAGGAGGTCCTGCGAGTAGCGGCGCTTCAGCTCCTTCATGGAGCCCTCGAGCACCTTCTTCGAGCGGGCCATCAGGCAGATCTCGTCGCACAGCTTCTCGGCCTGCTCGAGGACGTGGGTGCAGAACACGATCGTCTTGCCGCGGGCACGGAACTCGAGGAAGTAGTCCCGCATCAACGCGACGTTGATCGGATCCAGGCCCGAGAACGGCTCGTCGAGGATCAGGATGTCCGGGTCGTGGACGATCGTCGCGATGAACTGGATCTTCTGCTGCATGCCCTTGGAGAGCTCGTCGACCTTCTTGTTGAGCCAGGGGCGCAGCTCCATCTTGTCGAGCCAGTCGGCGATGCGGCGTCGGGCCTCCTCGCGGCCGACTTCTTTGATCGCCGCGAGGAAGTAGAGGTGGTCGATGACCTTCATCTTCCGGTAGAGGCCGCGTTCCTCCGGGAGGTAGCCGATCCGGTTCTGCGTCTCCCGGTCCATCGGGTTGCCCAGGATCCGGATTTCGCCGGAATCCGGTGCGGTGATGTTCATGATCATCCGGATCGTCGTCGTCTTGCCGGCGCCGTTCGGACCGAGCAGCCCGAACATGGCTCCGCGCGGCACCGCGAGGGAGAGGGCGTCGACGGCTCGGAACTTGCCGAACGACTTCGAGACGCTGGTCAGGCCGATCGCGGTGTCCATAGGGTTGCGGATTATTACGGAATCCTTGGATTCCGGTTTAGGGACGCCGGGTTGCCAGGATTCGCGCTCCCGCCGCCCGGAGGTGCTGGAGTGCTCGATCAGGCCACCCTCGAGCCGGCCGCCGAAGGCAGACCCCCGGCCGGGAGGCGACGCCCTCCGCGCGTGGACCGAAAGCCGCGACCGGTGTCGCCGAAACTGACAACGGGGACCCGAATCGGCTAGGATTCGCGCTCCCGACCGCTCGGAGAGGTGCTGGAGTGGTTGATCAGGCCGGTCTCGAAAACCGGTGAGCCCGAAAGGGTTCCGTGGGTTCGAATCCCACCCTCTCCGCCACTGACGTCTCGAAGCGTCGCCGACCGCGGCAACTCCGGCCGGCGTTCTGCACGACGAGGAGAAAATTGATGTCGCGAGCCCGAGAAGTCACCCTCTTTCTGCTGCGCGTCGTCGCGGGGCTGCTCTTCCTGCAGCACGGCGGCCAGAAGTTGTTCGCCTGGTTCGGCGGCATGCCGCCCGACGGCGCTGCGGCGACCGCATTTACGCTGGCCTGGTGCGGCGGCATTCTCGAATTCTTCGGCGGGTTGCTGGTTCTCGTCGGCCTCTGCACGCGTCCGATCGCCTTCGTCCTGTCTGGCGAGATGGCGTTCGCCTACTTCCGATTTCACCAGCCAGGCGGTTTCTGGCCGGCGCAGAACCACGGCGAGCTGGCCGTGCTGTACTGCTTCATCTTTCTCCTGATCGCCGCGCACGGGGCGGGCGCCTGGTCGCTCGACGGGATCCTCCGCCGCGGCAAAAGCCGCTAGCGCTTCGCCCGGAAAAACTGCTGGAGGAGCGCGGCCGACTCCTCGCCGAGGAGGCCGCCTTCCACCCGGCACCGGTGATTCAGGCGCTCGTCCTCGGGGACGTTTCCCAGCGTCCCGCAGTAGCCGGCCTTGGGGTCCGTGCAGCCGAACACGATCCGGGCGATCCGGGCGTTGACGGCGGCGCCGGCGCACATGGCGCAAGGCTCGACGGTGGTGTACAGGGTCGTCCCGTCCAGCCGCCAGGTTCCGGCCTCCCGGGAGGCCTCCCGGATGGCCTCGATCTCGGCGTGGTGGGTGGGGTCGGCCAGGCGTTCCCGGCGGTTGCGCCCCCGGCCGAGCATCCGGCCGTCCCGGACGACGACCGCCCCGATCGGGACTTCCTGCTCGGCGTAGGCGATCCGGGCGAAGGCGAGGGCCTCCCGCATGAACGCCGCGTCGGCGGGGGAAAACGTCACCAGGGCAGGCTATCGCAGGGGGAGGCTTGCCCCCCTCACCCCGAGAGGAGAGGCTTGCCCCCCTCACCCCGCCTCTCCCCCCGCTGTCGCGGGTGGAGAGGAGTTGATGGTGCGGACGCGGCGCTCGGTTCGGCTGATGACGGGCGGCGGGGCGCCGCGTCCGGACTATTAAGTTTGGTGCGCCCAGAGGGAGTCGAACCCCCAACCTCCTGATCCGTAGTCAGACGCTCTATCCAATTGAGCTATGGGCGCAGGGGGCGTGAGGCTAACGAAAATGCCCCGCGTTTTCAATGGTCTGCGCCCATCGGAACTTTCGGGGCCCCCGTCCGTAGAAAAAGATGCTTCGGAAGAGCTGTGCAGGCCGGAGGGTTGAGGCCATGTCGAAGAAGACCAAAATCATCCTGGGCATCGGGGCGGCGGTCGTCGTCGTGGGGGCTCTGACGGCCGCGATCCGGGGCCGCGACAAGGACCTCCCCCGGGTGACCACCGCGAAGGTCGAAAAAGTCGACCTGGTCTCCAAGGTCACGGCCAACGGCAAGATCCAGGCGAGAAACAAGGTCGACATGTCGGCCCTGGTCATGGGGCAAATCGTCAACCTCGCCGTCAAGGAGGGAGACCACGTCAAGAAGGGCCAGCTCGTTCTCCAGATCGACCGCGTCCAGCTCGCCGCCCAGGCCCAGGGCCGGGAGGCCAGCCTCGCGGCGATGCGGCACGACCTCGATGCCGCGAAGGCCAACGCCCTCCAGGCCAGGAGCGACTACGATCGGGCCCGGCAGAATTTCCAGGCCAACATCCTGGCCGAAGCCGACTACCAGAAGGCGAAGTCGACTCTCGACGCCGCCGAGGCGACGCTCGCCGCAACCGAGCAGCGCATGAACTCGACGTCCGCCGACCTCGTCGCCAGCCGCGACTCCCTGTCGAAGACGACCGTCACGTCGCCGATCGACGGGATCGTGACGTCGCTCCCGATCAAGGAGGGCGAGGTCACCGTCGTCGGCACGATGAACAACGCCGGCACCCAGCTCATGACGATCTCGGACATGGCCCAGGTCGAGGCGGTGATGATGGTGGATGAGACGTCCGTGCCGCAGGTCAAGCTCGGGCAGAAGGCCACGCTCGCGATCGACGCCTACCCGAATCGGAAGTTCGAAGGCACCGTTACCGAGGTCGGCTCGTCGCCGATCCCGAAGACCGACCCCGACCTGTTGACGCTGGTCGCCAACTCCGAGGCGATCAACTTCAAGGTCAAGATCCGGCTCGACAACCCGCCGGACACGATCCGCCCGGGATTCTCCGTGACCGCCGACATCGTCACCGGACACGTCGACGGCGCCACGGCGATTCCGATCCAGGCCCTCGTCGTGCGCGACGTCCAGTCCAAGGACAAGAAGCCGTCGGCGGGCGCGCGGCCCGAGACGGAAGAAGGCGTCTACGTGGTCAAGGACGGCAAGCTCGAGTTCGACAAGGTCGAGACGGGCATCGCCGGCGAGCTGATGATCCAGGTCACGAAGGGCCCGGCGGCGGGCCAGGAGATCGTGACCGGGCCGTTCAAGGTCCTCCGGCAGGTGAAGGAAGGCGACAAGGTTCTGATCGACAAGGGCGACGCCGGCGGAAAGAAGGGCGGACCGAAGGCGGCATGACGGTCTCGGAGCTCTTCCGCGTCTCGTCGTCGGCGCTGACCCGGCACAAGCTGCGCGCGTTCCTGACGCTGCTCGGCGTCATCATCGGGGTCGCGACCGTCGTCGGGGTGGTCTCGGTGATCTCGGGGCTGAACTCCTACGTCAAGGACAAGGTCATCGGCCTGAACCCGGACATCGTCATCTTCGACAAGTACGGCATCATCACGAGCCGCGAAGAGTGGCTGATGGCGCGCAAGCGCAAGGACCTGACGCTGACCGACATGGAAGTCGTGCGCCGCGAGTGCCGGCTCTGCCAGGAGGTCGGCGCGCGGGGCGATCGGCGCCGCCCGGTCAAGTACGAAGACCGCACGCTGCCCGAGGTCGAGATCCAGGGCCACACCCCGAACATGAGCGCGGCTCAGAATTTCGACATCGTCAACGGCCGCTACTTCACCGAGGCCGAGTACAACCAGTCGGTCTCGGTCGCCGTGATCGGCTGGGACGTGCAGGACGAGCTCTTCCCGAACGTCGACCCGATCGGGCGCACGATCAAGGTCGACGGCTATCCGGCCAAGGTCATCGGCACGCTCGCCAAGAAGGGCTCGGTGATGGGGCAGAGCCAGGACAACGTCGTCTACATCCCCCTGACCGTCTTCCACAAGCACATCGCGCCGAGCGAGGACATCGGCATCTTCGTCAAGCCGCGGGGCGGCGTGGAGGGCGTGACGGCGACGACCGACGAGGTGCGGACGATCCTGCGCTCGCTGCGCAAGACGGGCTACAACAACGACGATCCCTTCGGCCTGGTCACGGCGGAGCTGCTGCAGACGCTGTGGCGCGGCATCTCGGCCGGAGCGTTCCTGCTGATGATCCTGATCTCCGGGATCTCGCTGGTGGTCGGCGCGATCGTCATCGCGAACATCATGTTCGTGTCGGTCGTCGAGCGCACCAAGGAGATCGGCGTGCGGCGGGCCCTCGGCGCGCGCAAGAAGGACATCCGACGGCAGTTCCTGCTCGAGGCGGCGATGCTGTCCTCGGTCGGCGGCCTGATCGGCGTCCTCTTCGGCTCCCTGATCGCGCTGGCGGTCAAGCAGGTGTTTCCCGCCGAGGTGCGTCCCTCGTTCATCGTTCTCGGCGTCGGCGTCGCGACGGTGACCGGCCTGCTCGCCGGGTGGATCCCCTCGAACCAGGCGAGCAAGCTGCCGCCGGTCGAGGCGCTCCGCTACGAGTAGCCCGTGTCCTCGCTGATCTCGCACCTGCGCCGCGGTTTCGCGGAAAACGTGCGCTTCGCGATGCTCGCCGTGCGCGCGCACAAGCTGCGCGCCGGCCTGACGGTGCTCGGCATCGTCGTCGGGGTCGCGACCGTCATCGCGATGGTCTCGATCGTCAACGGCTTCAACAACAACATGATCCGGCAGTTCCAGGACTACGGCGCGACGCTGGTGCAGTTCCAGAAGTTCTCGATGCGCTTCGGGCCGGGCCACCGGTCCCAGGCTGAGCGGAACCGCAAGGACCTGACGCTCGACGACGCCCTGGCCCTGAAGGCCAAGATTCCCGAGATCCGCGGCGTTTCGCCCGAGCGCTACCTCTTCGACGGCACGACGCCCAACGCCAAGTACCGGGGTCGCGAGTCGAACGCCCCGACCGTCGTCGGGGCATATCCCGACTACACGCTGGCGAACAACCATTTCGTTCAGCTGGGCCGCTTCATCACGGAATCGGACATCGAGCACTCGACGCCCGTCTGCGTCATCGGCACGGACGTGGTGAAGGCCCTGTTTCCCCGCGAGAGCCCGCTCGACAAGGTCGTCGAGCTGAACGGCTGGAAGTACACGGTCGTCGGCGTCATGGACGACAAGGGCGGCTTCTTCGGCGGCTCGAACAACAACTGGTTCCTCATTCCCTTCTCCGCCTTCGATCGGCAGTTCCCGCAGATCAAGGCGAGCCATGGCGACACGATCCACATCGCGACCGTGCCGTACCGGCCGGACCAGGTGCCGACGGTCATCGAGAAGGGCCGGACGCTCCTGCGGGCGCGCCGCGGCGTGCCCTTCAACGCCGAGGACGACTTCTACATCCTGACGCCCGACCAGATGATCGAGAGCTTCCAGGGCATCACGCGCGGCATCACGGGCGCGATGGTGTTCATCGCCTTCATTTCGCTCCTGATCGGCGGCGTGGGCGTGATGAACATCATGCTCGTGTCGGTGACGGAGCGGACGCGCGAGATCGGCGTGCGCAAGGCGGTCGGCGCCTTTCGCCGCGACATCATCCTGCAGTTCCTGACCGAGGCCACGACGCTGGCGTTGATGGGAGGCGTCATCGGCGTCGTCGTCGGCGTCGCGGTGCCGGCCGGCATCAAGGCCGCCTTCGCCGCGCTGCCGGCGGAGACGCCGTTCTGGGCGATCATCGTCGGACTCCTCGTCTCGATGTCGGTCGGCGTTTTCTTCGGTCTCTACCCGGCCGTGAAGGCCTCGCGGCTCGACCCGATCGAAGCGCTCCGCTACGAGTAGGGCGCGGGGGTCCTTCGTGGGAGCCCGCCCGGGCTTACTCGTGGCGGCCGAGTGCCGTCGGACGTCTTCGTCGCGAGAGGCTTGAGGTAGCGGGCGGCCGCGAGGGCCGCCCCTACAGGGACCGCTTCCAGAATTCCAGCATCTTCTCGGCGCGGTGGATGATCGCCGCTTTACTGGTGAAACCGTGCTTCTGCATCGGGTACACCATCAGGTCGAAGGGTTTCCCTGCCGCGATGAGCGCGTCGGCGAAGGCCCACTCGTTCTGCGGATGCACGTTGTCGTCGTACGTGCCGAAGACGAGCATCAGCCGGCCCGAGAGGTCCTTTGCGTGCGCGAGGGCGGAGGTCAGCGCGTAGCCGGCGGGGTTCGAATCGGCCGTCTTCATCCACGCCTCGCCGAACTTCGTGTCGTAGAAGCGCCAGTCGGTCACGGGAGCGCCGGAGATGCCGGCCTTGAACTCGGCGGTGCGCGTCATCGCGAGCAGCGTGTACGAGCCGCCGCCGCTCCAGCCCCAGATGCCGAACCGCGCCGGGTCGGCCCAGGATTGCCCTTTGAACCACGCCACCGCGGTCCGGAGGTCGGCGAGCTCGACGTCGCTCATCATCTTGCCGACGACGAGATCCTCGAGCTGCTTGCCGCGGCCGGTGGCGCTTCGCGGGTCGAACGACGCGACGACGTATCCGCGCGAGGCGAGCAGGTGGTCGAACAGCGCGTCCCGGTCCCAGCGGTTCTGCACGATGGGGGAGCCCGGGCCGCCGTAGACGTGGATGAGCACCGGGTACTTCTTGGCGGGGTCGAAGTCCGGCGGTTTCAGGACGCTGGCCGGCAGCGGAAATCCATCCGGCGCCGGAATCGTTTCGAACTCCCGCCGGGTGAGGTGCAGCGGCGCGAGAGCGGCGATCTTGCTCTCCTGGAGCGTCGCGATCGTCTTTCCGGACACGTCGTGGAGCGTGAGCGAGGGCGGCGTGTCGGCGGTGGAGAAGGCGTCCACGTAGAAGCGCCGATCGGGCGAGAGGGTGACCCGGTGAGTCCCGTCTTCCCGGGTGAGGCGCGCCATGCCGGCGCCGTCCGGCCGGATGCGGTAGAGGTGGCTCTCGAGCGGCGACTTCTCGATCGCGGTGAAGTAGACGAGGCCGGAGGCGTCGTCGACCCAGGCCGAGCCGAGCGCCGCGCCGTAGGAATGGCCGCCGCGGACCGACCACGGTCCCTGCGTGACCGCGTTCCTTCGCGCGCCGTCTGCGCCGTAGCGGAAGAGGTGCGTGTGGCCGCCCTTCTCGAAGGAGACGATCCACGTTTTCCCGCCGTCGGCGAAGACGAGCTCCTTCTGGTAGACGAGCACCGGATCGGCGTCGGAGAGGACGAGCGCCGCCTTCGCGGTGGAGGGGTCGAATCGCCAGACGTCGAGCTTCGTCTGCGGGCGGTTCATGGTCTGGACGGCGACGGACCTCGAGTCGGGCAGCCAGGCGACGCCGACGAGGTACTCGTAGGGAACGCTCGCGGGATCCATCCAGACGGCGGCGCCGCCGGAAGCGGGCACGACGCCGAGGCGGACGGTCGGATTGGGGCGGCCCGTGCGCGGGTAGCGCTGCGGGATCTGGCGCGGCACGGCGGGCTCGAAGTCCGTGAACGTGGACACGTCCACGGGGCCGTCGTCGGTGCGCAGAAAGGCGAGGGAGCGCGAATCGGGCGACCACCAGTAGCCCGTGTCGCCGCGGCTGAAGACCTCCTCCCAGTAAACCCAGGAGAGCGTGCCGTTCAAGATCGTGCCGCTGCCGTCGGCGGTCAGGCGCGTCTCCTTCTTCGTCGCGAGCTCGAGGACCCAGAGGTCGTTGTCGCGGACGAAGGCGACTCTCGTGCCGTCCGGGGAGAATCGCGGCAGCTGTTCCTTCGCGTCGGTCGCCGTCAGGCGCGCGAAGCGCGAAGCCGCCAGGTCGAGGGCGTAGAGGTCGTCTCCGAACACGTAGATCGCGGTGCGGCCGGCCGGGTCGAGTGCGTCGGGCCACGGCAGCGTTTCCGGAACCGCTCCGGCGCCCTGCGCGCGCAGGCTCGCGAGCGCCGCCGAAGCGTCCACGGCGTTGGAGCGCCGGCCCGTCGCGGAAGAGACGCGGGCGAGCGTCGGGACTTCCGGGGGCTCCTCGCCGGCGAGGAAGAGCACGTCGCCGCCCGACGTCCAGGCGAAGGGAGGAACCCTTCCGATGGCGGCTGCATCCCTGCCGTAGATCCAGTCGGTGGTCCAGGAGGGCGCCGCCGCACCGGAGGCGGGAGGTGGCGCCTGCGCCCGCGCCGGAGCGGACGCGGCCGCGACAAGGAACAACACGAAGCGACTCGACGTCTTCCAGCGCATGAGTCCTCCCGGGAAAGCGCGGGCAAGAATACGTCAGCCGCGGCGGCGTTCCACCCCGGGAAGCGCTACAGGTACAGTTTCCAGAACTCCAGCATCTTCTCGAAGAGGTGAATGCGCGCGGGCCGGTCCTCGATCGAGTGCTTGCGCATCGGGTAGACCATCAGGTCGAAGGGCTTGTCGGCCCTGACGAGCTCGTCGATGAAGCTCCACTCGTTCTGGGGATGCACGTTGTCGTCGCCGGAGCCGAAGACGAGCAGCAGCCGCCCGTGCAGGTCCCTGGCGCGCGGGACGAGCGAGAAGAGCGCGTAGCCCTCCGGGTTGTCCTGCGGCGTCTTCATGTAGGTCTCGGTGAACTTGGTGTCGTAGAAGTGCCAGTCGGTGACGGGCGCGACCGCGATGCCGGCTTCGAACTCCTGCGAGCGCGTCATGACGAGGAGCGTGTCCGTGCCGCCGCCCGACCAGCCCCACACGCCGACGCGCGCCGGGTCGACGAAGGGCTGGGCCTTCAGCCACTTCACGCCGGCGACGACGTCGTCGAGGACGTTGTCCGTCTGCATCTTCCGGAGGATCGTGTTCTCGAGCGTCTTGCTCTGGCCGGTCGCGCTGCGCGGGTCGACCGAGAAGACGACGTAGCCGCGCGCGGCGAGGACCTGGTCGAAGAGCGCGTTGCCGGCGAACGAGTAGTCCCACGCGTCGTTCACGGTCGGCGCGCCGGGTCCGCCGTAGATGTAGACGATCGCCGGGTACCTTTTCGCGGCGTCGAACTCGCGCGGCCTGAGCAGCCGCGCCGGCAGCGGAAACCCGTCGACCGCCGGCACGCTGAAGATTTCGGCCTTCTGGAAGCCGAACCCGGCGATCAGGTCCGTCCTCGGACCGGACAGAACGGCGACCCCGCGGCCGTCGGCGGCGTGGAGCGAGAGCGACGGCGGCTCGTTGGTGGACGAGTAGGCGTCGAGGTAGAAGCGCCGGTCGGGGCTCATCGTGATCGCGTGGGTGCCGTCCTCTTTCGTGATGCGCTGCATCCCGGTTCCGTCGAGGCGGACACGGTAGAGCTGCCGTTCGCCTTCCGGCTTCTGCCGCGCCGTGAAGAAGACCCATTGGCCCTTCGGGTCGATCCACGTCGACTCGAGCGGTGCGCCGTAAAAGCCGTAAGGGCCGCGGACGGACCACGCGCCGCGCGTCACCGCGTTCAGGAGCCGGCCGTCGCCGTCGTAGCGGTAAAGGTGCGTGTGGCCGTCGCGCTCGGAGGAGACGATCAGATCGCCATCGCCGGCGTACCGGACTTCCTTCTGGTTGACCCAGGCCTCGTCGGTCTCGGTCAGGACGAGGGTCGTCCTGCCGCCGTCGCGGTCGACCCGCCAGAGGTCGAGGCGCGTCTGCGGGCGGTCGGTCGACTGGACCAGCACGGCGCGGCTGTCGGGCCTCCAGAGGACGCCGAGGACGTACTCGTACGCGGCCTGGCTCATCCACGCGGTCGTCCCCGACGCGAGGTCGGCGATCCCGACGCGAACCTCCGGATTCCTGTTCCCGGCCTTCGGATAGCGCTGCGTCACGACCTCCGGAACCGCCGGCGAGAATCGCTGGAATCCGACCTCGTCGATCCCGGTCTCGTCCGTGCGGAGGAAGGCGATCGCCTGCGAGTCGTCGGACCACCAGTAGCCGGCCTCGTCGTGGTTGAAGATCTCCTCCCAGTAGACCCACGAGAGCGCGCCGTTCAAGACCGTCGCGCTGCCGTCGGAGGTGAGGCGGGTTTCCTTCTTCGACGCCAGGTCGTACACCCACAGGTCGTTGCCACGGACGAAGGCGACCCTCCGGCCGTCGGGGGAAAGGCGCGCGACCGACTCCTTCTCCGGCGTGCGGGTGAGCCGGTCGAACCGCGCGGCCGGAAGGTCGAGGAGATAGAGGTCCCCGTCGATGACGTAGAGGGCAAGCCGGCCTGCCCGATCGAACGAGTCGGGCCAGGGCAGCGTCTCGGGGGCGGCGTCGCCGGCAAGCGCCTTCAGGGCGGCGGCAGCCGCGGCCGCATCCGTGGCGGCGCGCCGCTGGCCGGTCGAGGCCTCGACGCGCTCGAGCTTCCGCCGGGCGGCCGGAACGCGCTCGTCGAGGAGCAGCACGGCATCGTCCGAGGTCCAGAACGTCTGCGGCAGCTTGCCGACGGCCTCTCCGTCGTCCGAGTTCGCCCAGGCGACGGAGATCTCCGGCGACGACCGGGCGAGCGCCGGAAGGGCGGAAAGCAGAACGGTCCCCGCGATGCGCAGCGTCCTGGACATGTCGGGCCTCCGAAAGGTCGGGCAAGAATAGATCAGGGCGTGTCTTAGAATCCCGGTGCCCGAATGAGCCTGACTGCCGGAACGAAGCTCGGCCCCTACGAGATCCTCGCGCCTCTGGGCGCCGGCGGGATGGGGGAGGTCTACCGCGCGAGGGATCCGCGCCTCGGGCGCGAGGTCGCGATCAAGGTCCTGCCCGCGTCCTTCTCGCAGGACGCCGACCGCCTGAAGCGCTTCGAGCAGGAGGCGCGCTCGGCTTCGGCGCTCAACCACCCGAACATCGTCACGATCCACGAGATCGGGACCTTCGAGGGCGCTTCCTACATCGCGATGGAGCTGGTCGACGGACCGAGCCTGCGCGAGATGCTCGCGACGGGACCGCTCCCGACGAAGCGGCTCCTCGACGTCGCCGTCCAGGTCGCCGAGGCGCTCGCCAAGGCGCACGGCGCTGGAATCGTGCACCGCGACCTGAAGCCCGAGAACGTCGTGGTGTCGAAGGACGGCTTCGTCAAGCTGCTCGACTTCGGCCTGGCCAAGACTTTCGTCGCGCCCACCGGCGGCGTTTCCGCGGCGCCGACCATCGCGCCGCAGGAGACGCAGCCCGGCACCGTGATGGGCACGGTCGGCTACATGTCGCCCGAGCAGGCGAGCGGCCGGCCGGTCGACTTCCGGTCGGACCAGTTCGCCTTCGGCTCGATCCTCTACGAGATGGCGACGGGAAAGCGGGCGTTCCAGAAGGGGACCGGGGCGCAGACGCTGGCGGCGATCATCCAGGACGAGCCCGAGCCGGTGGCGCAGGTCAACCCGCGCGCGCCGGCGCCGCTCCGGTGGATCGTCGAGCGCTGCCTCGCCAAGGAGGCGGACGAGCGCTACGCGTCGACGCGGGACCTCGCGCGGGATTTGAAGAGCGTGCGCGAGCACCTGGGCGAAGTCACGTCGTCCGCGTCCGGCGGGACGGCGGTCGTCGAGCCGACGCGGCGCCGGTCGTGGATGATTCCGCTCGCGGCCGCGGCCGTCGTCGTGGGGGCGATTGGAGGCGTCGTGTTTGCGCGCCGGACGGCGGTCTCCTCGCAGCCTCGCTTTCAGCGGCTCACGTTCCAGCGCGGCACCGTCGCCACGGCGCGGTTCGGGCCGGATGGAAGCACGGTCTACTACTCGGGGGCCTGGGGCGGTCCCCCGCTCCGGATCTTCTCTCTGCGCCCGGGAAATCCCGAGTCGTCGGCGCTGCCCCTTCCCGCGGCATGCGTGCTGTCGATCTCGTCGTCCGGCGAGATGGCCATCATTCTGGACCCCGGCTACGCGCTGACCGGATTCGCACCCCACGGAACGCTGGCGCGTGTTCCGCTCTCGGGCGTCGCTCCGAAGGAAATCCTCACGGACGTCAGCTACGCGGAATGGGCTCCGGGGAGCTCCGATCTCGCCGTGGCGCACAACACGGGTGGAAAGGACCGGCTGGAGTACCCGATCGGCAAAGTCCTCTTCGAAACGGCGGGCTGGATCCAGAATCCGCGTTTCTCGGCCGATGGCCGGACGATCGCCTTCATCGAGCATCCCACGGCGGGAGACGACGGAAAAGTCGCGATCGTCGATCGAAACGGAAAGAAGACCGAGCTCACCGAGATCTGGTCGACGGTTCAGGGACTCGCCTGGTCCCCCGACGGGCGCGAGATCTGGTTCACGGCGGCGAAAGACGGCATCGAGCGGATGCTCTACGGCGTGACCCCGGCGGGCAAGCTTCGCCTGATCCGATCGATGCAGGGAACTCCGGCCCTGCTCGACGTCCGAAAGGACGGGGGAGCGCTGATCACCGAGGACGACTACCGCTCCAGCGTCCTGGTCTTCCCTTCCGGCGAGGCGGCGGGAAGGGACCTGACCTGGTTCGACTGGTCGAGCGACCGCGCCCTGTCCTCCGACGGCAGGCTCCTGCTCTTCGACGAGTCGGGCGAGGGCGGCGGCCCGGCGGGCGGCGTGTACCTGCGGCCGACGGACGGCTCGCCCGCCGTTCGGCTGGGCGACGGCGTGGGGGTCGCCCTCTCGCCCGACTCCGCGTGGGCGCTGACCCGAACCTTCGGGACCCGGTCGCAGTTCGTGCTCGTTCCCGTCAAGACCGGACAGCCGAGGACGTTCCCGGCGGACGATTTCGGCCGAACCGCGTACGGGGCGTTCGTTCCGGACGGCTCGAAGTTCGTTTTCGCGGCGAGCTCTCCCGGCCACGGGAATCGCCTCTACGTCCAGGACGTCGCCGGAGGATCGCCGCGGCCGATCACCGACGAAGGAATCATCGAGGCGCGTCACTTCGTGTCGCCCGACTCGCGTTGGATCGCGGCGGTCGGGCCGGACAACCGGGTGCATCTCTACCCGCTGGCGGGAGGGACTCCGGCCGAACTCACCGCGTCGAGGCCGGGAGACTCCCCGGCAGGCTGGACCACGGACGGGAAGGGTCTGTACGTCTCGCAGTTCGGCTTTCCGTGCACCGTCGATCTCATCGACGTCGCCTCGGGGCGGCGGACCCGCGTCCGCGATCTCGCCGGCACCGATGCCGGGGGCGTGAACACGTTCGGGCCCGTTCGCGTGACGCCGGACGGCAAGACGATGCTCGTTGGGATGGTGCGCATCCTCTCGACGCTCTATCAGGTCGAGGGGCTGCAGTGACGCTCGCCGCGGGCACGAAGCTCGGGCCGTACGAGGTCATCTCCCAGCTTGGAGCGGGAGGAATGGGGGAGGTCTACAAGGCGCGCGACCCGCGGCTCGGGCGCGAGGTCGCGATCAAGGTGCTGCCGGCGTCCTTCTCGCAGGACGCCGACCGCCTCAAGCGCTTCGAGCAGGAGGCGCGCGCGGCGGGCGTCCTGAACCACCCCGGGATCACGGCGGTCTACGACATCGGCTCGGCGGACGGCTCCCCGTACATCGTCACCGAGCTCCTCGAGGGGGAGACGCTGCGCAGCCGCCTCGGGGCCGGCGCCGTACCGGTCCGCAAGGCGATCGACTACGCCGTGCAGATCGCGAAGGGACTGGCGGCCGCGCACGAAAAGGGGATCGTCCACCGCGACCTGAAGCCCGAGAATCTCTTTCTGACGAAGGACGGCCGCGCCAAGATCCTCGACTTCGGGCTCGCCAAGTTGAAGCCCGAAGGGACCGAGGGCGGACAGACGGACGTCGGGACGGTCTCGGGCGGGACGCAGCCCGGCGTCGTGCTCGGCACGATGGGCTACATGGCGCCCGAGCAGGTGCGCGGCAGGCCGGCCGACCGGCGCTCCGACCTCTTCTCCTTCGGCACGATCCTCTACGAGATGCTGTCCGGCCAGCGGGCCTTCCGGGGCGACACCGCGGCCGACACGATCACGGCGATCCTGACGAAGGAGCCGCCGGATCTCTCGCAGGCGAACAGGGATATCCATCCCGGCCTCGAGCGGATCGTCCGGCATTGCCTCGAGAAGAACCCCGAGGAGCGCTTCGAGTCCGCTCGCGACGTCGCCTTCGACCTCGAGGCTCTCTCGAGCGTCTCGGCGCCGGCGCACACCGGCATGCATGCGCCGCTCGTTTCGGCGCGCCGTCCGTGGGGTCTTCTCGCGCTCGCCGCCCTCGTCGGCGCGGCGGTCGCGGCGCCCTTCGTCTACTCCGCCGGCAAGAAGGCCGGCTTCGTCCAGCCGCCGTCGTTCCGCCAGATCACGTTCTCGCGCGGCGAGGTCGGCTCCTCGCTCTTCGCGCCGGACGGCCAGACGATCCTGTACTCCGCGGCCTGGGAAGGAAAGCCGATCGAAGTTTTCATCAACCGTCCGGAGAGCCCCGAGTCGCGGCCGTTCGGCCTGGTCGACGCCGAGGTGCTCGCGATCTCGAAGGGCGGCGAGATGGCGGTCTCGCTCAACCGCCGCGAGACGCAGCCCTTCACGCGCACCGGGCGCCTGGCGCGCATCTCGATCGCGGGCGGCGCGCCGCGCGACATCCTCGACGACGTCCAGTGGGCCGACTGGACGCCGGACGGCAAGGACCTCGCGATCGTGCGGGACGCGGGCACGCGCAATCGCCTCGAGCTGCCCATCGGCAAGGTCCTGTTCGAGACGTCCGGCTGGATCAGCCATCCGCGCGTCTCGCCCGACGGCAAGTGGGTGGCCTTCGTCGAGCACCCCTCGCCCGGCGACGACGGCGGCCTGATCTCGATCGTCGACCTCTCGGGCAAGAAGACCGCGTTGACGCCGATCTACGCCACCGCGCAGGGATTGGCGTGGCGCCCGGACGGCCGGGAGATCTGGTACACGGCCGCGGAAGGCGGCTTCAACCGAGCCGTCCACGCCGTCACGCCTTCGGGCACGAGCCGGCTGGTGGGGCGGGTCCCGGGCATCAGCACGATCCGCGACATCTCGCGAGACGGCAAGGTCCTGATGACCAACGAGAGTGCCCGCCTCGGAGTCCTGGCCCACTCGCCGGGCGACGCGAAGGACCGCGAGTTGTCCTGGCTCGACTATTCGCTGGCGTCGGACATCGCCCAGGACGGAAGCGCGATCCTCATCACCGAGTCCGGCGAGGGCGGCGGGCCGGGCTACTCCGCGTACCTCCGGAAAATGGACGGTTCGCCGGCGATCCGGCTCGGTGAGGGCGCGACGGAGGCCCTGTCGCCGGACGGCGCGTGGGCGATCTCGATCAAGAACGTGTCCTCGGATCCCCAGGTCGTGCTCCTGCCGACGAGCGTCGGAGAGCCGAAGCCCATCCCGAAGAACGGGCTCAGCCCCGTTTCCGCGGACTTCATGCCGGACGGCAAGAGCATCGTCTTGACGGCGAGCGAAGGAACGCACGGGCTGCGCCTCTATCTCCAGGATCTCGCGGGCGGCAAGCCGCGGGCGCTGACGCCGGAGGGCTACAGCCTGTTTCGGGGGACGATCGCGCCGGACGGGAAGAGCGCCGTCGTCCGAGGGCCGGACCGCCGCATCTATTTGTACCCGCTCGAGGGCGGCGAGCCGACGCCGCTGCCCGGGATGAGCGCCGAGTGGCTCCCGGTCCGATTCGCCGCCGACGGGCGCACGCTCTATGTTCTCGATCGTCAGCGTCCCTGGAACGCGTTTCGCTACGACGTGACCAGCGGGCGCCGGGAACCGTGGAAAGAGCTCATGCCCTCGGACCAGGCCGGCCTCAACGCGGTGTCGCGCGTCGCCCTGACCCGCGACGCCTCGTCGTACGCTTACAGCTACCTCCGCGTCCTGTCCTACCTCCAGCTCGTCGAGGGCATGAAGTAGGCCGGGCTACAATCCCGCGACTTCATGACGCTCGCCACCGGCACCCGACTCGGCCCCTACGAGATCCTCGCGCCCATCGGCGCGGGCGGCATGGGCGAGGTCTACCGGGCGCGCGACGAGCGGTTGAAGCGCGAGGTCGCGGTCAAGGTGCTTCCGGCGGAGCTCTCGGCGGACGCGGAGCGCCGCGCTCGGTTCGAGCGCGAGGCCCGCGCCGCTTCCGCGCTGTCCCACCCGAACATCCTCACGATCTACGACATCGGCTCCGCCGGCGACGTCGTCTACATCGCCATGGAGCTCGTCGAAGGCGGCACGCTGAAGGACCTGACGGCCTCGGGCGCCGTGCCGGTGCGCAAGCTCCTCGAGCTCGCGACGCAAGTCGCCGACGGCCTCGCCGCGGCGCACGCGGCCGGGATCGTGCACCGGGACCTGAAGCCCGCGAACGTCATGATCTCGAAGCACGGCTACGCCAAGATCCTCGACTTCGGCCTCGCCAAGCTCGTGACGCCGGAGGACAAGGAAGTCTCCGGCCTGCAGACGGCCGCCGGCGATCCGACGCGCCCGGGCATGGTCATGGGGACGGTCGGCTACATGTCGCCGGAGCAGGCGGCGGGCCGGTCCGTGGACTTCCGCTCCGACCAGTTCTCCTTCGGCTCGATCCTCTACGAGATGTCGACCGGCAAACGCGCGTTCGAGCGCGGCACGACCGCCGAGACGCTGACGGCGATCATCCGCGAAGAGCCCGAACCGGTGTCGCAGCTGAACGCGCGCATCCCCGCGCCCGTGCGGTGGATCGTCGAGCGCTGTCTCGCGAAGGACCCGGAAGACCGTTACGGCACGACGAAGGACCTCGCTCGCGATCTGGCCCAGATCCGCGACCATCTCTCCGAGGCGCCGGTCTCGGCGGAGGTCTCGGGCTCGGCGCGCGCGTCGGCGGCGACGGAGGCGTCGAAGGGCCGGCGATCCCCGCTGCGGTGGCTTGCCGGCGCGGCGGTCTTCGCGGCCGCCGTCGGCGTCGCGGCCTACGCGGCGGGGAGGAAATCGGGCCGGACGCCGCCGCCTTCCTTCCGCCAGTTGACCTTCCAACGAGGCACGATCCACTCGGCGCGCTTCGCCCCGGATGAACAGACGGTTCTCTACGCCGCGTCGTGGGAGGGACGCCCCTCCGAGCTCTTCGTGAGCCGTCTCGACAGTCCGGAGTCCCGGCCCTTCGGTCTCAAGCACGCGGACGTCTTCGCCATCTCGCGGTCGGGCGAGATGGCCGTCGCTCTCGGCCGGCACTTCGCGGGCCCCTTCATGAGCGCCGGCATGCTCGCGCGGATCGGCATCACGGGAGGCGGAACGCCGCGAGAGATCCAGGACGACGTTCAGTGGGCGGACTGGATCGCGGACGGTTCGGGTTTCGCGATCATCCGGGACGTGGCCGGGAGGAGCCGCCTCGAGATGCCGATCGGGAAGGTGCTCGTCGACAGTCCGGGGTGGCTGAGCGATCTTCGGATGTCGCCGAAGGGGCGCCTCGTGGCCTTCATGGATCATCCCGCCCGAGGCGATGACGGCGGCTCCGTCGCCGTCGTCGATGCCGAAGGCAGGAAACGGACGCTCACGAAGGAGTTCGCCACGGAAGGGGGACTGGCCTTTTCGCCCGACGGCTCGGAGATCTGGTTTACGGCCGCGGAGCTCGGAGGCAATCGGGCCCTCTGGGCCGTGACTCTCTCGGGCACGGCGCGCCTGCTGACGCGGGTGACCGGCAACCTGACGCTGCAGGACGTCGCGCGCGACGGAAAAATGCTCATCTCCCACGACACCCTTCGGTCGGGCATTCTGGCGCTGGCTCCCGGAGCGGAAAAGGAACGCGACCTCTCGTGGCTCGACTGGTCGACGGTCTACGCCATTTCGGCGGATGGAAAATCGCTCGCGTTCGGCGAGTCCGGAGAGGGAGGAGGACCCCTGTATTCGAGCTACATCCGCAACATGGACGGCTCGCCGCCGGTTCGCCTCGGAGAGGGGACCGGATACTCGCTCTCTCCCGACGGCAAGTGGGTGGCGGCGGTCGTCGGACTGATCACGGGAGGCAAGATCGTGCTGCAGCCGACGGGAGCGGGCGAACCGAGGCCCATCCCGACCGACGGCTTTTCCGCGTCGGGCGCGATCTTCTATCCGGACGGAAAGCGCCTGCTCGTCACGGCCGCCGAAAAGGGCCATGGGACGCGGCTCTACGAGCTGCCGATCGAAAGCGGCAAGATGCGGGCGATCTCGCCGGAGGGCTACCGCACCCAGACGGGCACGATGTCTCCCGACGGGAAGTCCGTGATCGCGTTCGGCCCGGACCGCAAGGCCTACCTCTATCCCCTCCAGGGCGGCGAACCGGTCGTCGTGCCGGGGCTCGGAGACCTCGAAGTTCCCATGGGTTGGACGGCCGACAGCCGATCCCTCTACGTTTACAAGCGCGGCGAGTATCCGGCTCGCGTGGCGCGTCTCGACGTGGCGACCGGGAAGCGGGAGCCCTGGAAGGATCTGACGCCGCCGGATCCCGCCGGGATCAACAGCATCTCGCCGCCCTGCTTCACGCCCGACGGCAAGGCGTACGTCTATTCCTACAACCGGATTCTCTCGGACCTCTTCCTGGCTGAGGGCATAAAGTAGGTCCGTGGCACTTCCCGTTCCGCGCGACATCCTCCTCGTCGGCAGCGAGCTCGTCCTCGTCTGGGACGACGGCCGCGAAGACTACTTTCCGCTCGAGGCCCTGCGGCGCGCGTGCCCGTGCGCGATGTGCAAGGGGGAGAAGGACATTCTCGGCAACGTCCACAGGGGCCCCGAGCGTCCGCTGACGCCGCGCTCGTTCCAGGCCGTGGCGCACCGGCGCGTCGGCGCGTACGCGCTCCAGGTCGACTGGGCCGACGGCCACAACGACGGGATCTACAGCTTCGAGACGCTCCGGAGGCTCGGTCACGAACTCGCCCCGTAGGGGCGGTCCTCGAGGCCGTCCGTCCGGCGCGGGCGGGGACGAGCCCCGCCCCTACCCCACCGAGCGGATCGCCGGGCGGACGAACGCCTCGACGCGGTCGCGGCCCTCGCGCTTGGCCACGTAGAGCGCGCGGTCGGCCGCCTCGTAGAGCTCCTCGGGCGACTTCATCTCGGCCGAGAGCTCCGCGATTCCGAACGAGCAGCTCACCCGGAAGGTGACGCCGGCGTAGTCGAAGTCGTGGTTGGCGACGCGCGCGCGCAGGCGCTCGCCGAGCGTCTTCGCGCCGTCGATCTTCGCCTCGGGCGTCAGGACGGCGAACTCGTCGCCGCCGACGCGGGCGAACACCTGCTCCTTGCGGAAGAAGTCGGAGACGAGGCGCACGACCTCCTTCAGGACGAAGTCGCCGCAGAGGTGGCCGCGCTCGTCGTTGATCGACTTGAAGCGGTCGACGTCGAAGAGGAGCAGCGAGAGCGGCCGCGCGTACCGGCGGGCGCGAGCGACCTCGCGCACGGCCTCCTCCTCGAACTTGCGCTTGTTGGAGATCTGCGTCAGGCCGTCGCGGACCATCATGTCGTGGATGGCCTGGAAGTAGGCGTTCTCGACATCGCGCTCCTGCAGGAACTTGAAGTGCACCGCGCCGAGGGAGAAGCGATCGCCGCTCTTCAGGACGGCGGGCTGCTCGATGCGGACGTCGTTGACGAACGTGCCGTTGGTCGAGCCGAGGTCCTCGAGGATGACCGACTCGATCCGGTAGGTCAGCGAGGCGTGCTTGCGCGAGATCGCCGAGACCTCGGGCAGGCTGACGTCGGCTTCCTTCGCGCGGCCGAGGACGACGGTCGAACCCGGCCGGAAACGGTACCGCGTCCCGAGGCCGAGCCCCTTCGGGTGCGCGATCTGGATGATGTTCGCCTCGGGCCCCGGATCCGTCGAGCGCCGGCGCGGCGTGACCGACGTGACCTCGCCGTCGAAGCGGTCCGAGGATTCGAGCGAGTCCGAGACGACGCCGAAGGCGGCCGTCTGCGGCTCGCGCGAGCCCCGCGAAGGGCCTTCCGGCTGCTTCGGCATGAGTCTGTTCAAGTCTGCCACGGTCGTGCGCGCCGGCCGGTGACGGGGCGCACACGATGCGGGATCGCGGTCAGCCGCCGGTCCGAGCTTTCCGGTGGCGGCGGCGGAACGCTCGAACCTTCATCAGGTTGCCGCAGGTGCCCATCGCGCACCACTGGCGGCGGTGGTTGCGCGTGGTGTCGTAGAAGAACAGGACGCAGTCGGGGTTGCCGCAGCGCCGGACGAGGCCGAGATCGGCGCTCGACAGCAGCTCCGCCGCCGCTTCGGCGACGGTGCCGAGCAGGACGATGGGCGTCGTGGGCCGGGCGGCAAAGCGCGTCCGGAACCTGCTGCCCTGGCGCTCGAGGCGGAGATTGCCGTCGTTCTCGGCGAGGACGAAGTTGATCGCGGCCACGCCCTCGGTCGAGACGCCCCGGCCGCGGACGATCCCTTCGGCCATGTGCCGCAGCGTCTCGCGGAAGGCCCGCGCCCTCTCGGCGATGCGCTCGCCCTCGGGGCCGTCGTTCCAGCGCTTGATCGCGTCGGCGGCGGCCTTGCCGTCGATGCGGCCGGCGCGCGTCAGCCAGCGCGTGAAGTCCTCGAGGTTCGCCAGCTGCTCGAGGACGCGGCCCTTGACGGCGGGGCGCGTGTTGACGAAGTCGAGACACGGGTGTCCCGCGAGAAAGAGAAAGTCGACCTTCTCGGTGCGCTCGGTCATGGCCCTGTCCGGAAGCGCCCAGTGTAACCCCGGTTCGGGGGTTACGGAGAAGGAGGTGGGGAGCTGGTGGTCGGCTCGAACCCCCGGTTCGAATCCCCAACCTCGGCGGAGTCAGCATCGTGGCGGAGAGGGGGGGATTACCGCCGGGCTTCGCCCGGCGTTGCCTACTGCCGAGGGTCTGCCTCTGGTGGTCGGCTCGAACCCCCGGTTCGAATCCCCAACCTCGGCGGAGTCAGCATCGTGGCGGAGAGGGGGGGATTCGAACCCCCGGTACGTTTTGCGTACACACGCTTTCCAAGCGTGCTCCTTAAGCCACTCGGACACCTCTCCGGGGGCGGGAATCCTACAACAAGGGGGTCCGGAATCTCGGCTTGACGACCATGCGAGTAAACGCCGCGCTGCGCGCGGCGTTGCCTGCTGCCGAGGGTCTGCCTTTGGTGGACGGCTCCAAGCGTGCTCCTTAAGCCACTCGGACACCTCTCCGGGGGCGGGAATCCTGCAACGGGCCCCGCGTTTGGGTACCGGTAAAATGGCGATTCCGGAATCGAGTGGACCTTGGGGCGCGTAATCAGTATGGCGGCGAACGAAGATCAGAACGCCTCGGATCTCGAGCTGGTGCGCCGCATCAAGCGGGGCGACGAGCAGGGGTTTCGCGAGATGGTCGATCGGTATCACGCCAGGGTGTATTCGCTCTCCTACGGCGTTCTGCGCAACGCCGAGGACGCGGAGGAGGCGACTCAGGACGCGTTCCTGACCCTCTACCGGAAGATCGACACCTTCGACGACTCGAAGAAGTTCTTCTCCTGGTTCTACCGGGTCGCGTTGAACGCGGCTTACTCGCGGGCCCGCCGCCGCAAGCCCGCCACGATGGTCTCCCTCGACGACTACGTCCCGCGCCTCCGGGACGACGGCGCCGCGGCGTCGGAGTTCACGGCGTTCGTGGACGGCGCCGAGGACGACGTCATCGCCCGCGACCTGGCCGAGCACGCGGCCGGGTTCATCGAGGACCTTCCCCCGGCGTATCGCGACGCCATCTGGATGGTGGACGTCGAGGAGATGAAGCCGGCCGACGTCGCGGAGGTGCTCGAGATCTCGCTCGCGGCGCTGAAGTCGCGCCTCCATCGGGCGCGGCTCTTCGTGCGCCAGCGGCTGCTCGAGGCCGCGGCGATCCAGCCGCCGGCGGGGGAGCGGAGGGTGGCGCCGTGACGCACGACCACCTGACCTGCAAGAAGCTGATCCTCGACTACCTGGTCGAGTACGAGGACGGCTCGATGCCCGAGACCGAGCGGAAAGAGCTCGAGTGGCACCTCGAGCACTGCCCGCCCTGCGTCGTGTTCCTGAAGAGCTACCGCGCGACGGGGCGGACGCTCCGGATGCTCAAGCCGCGCGAGATCCCCAAGAACCTCGCCGACGCGGTCATCGGCTTCGTGCGCGCGCGGTGCGCGAAGAAAGAGTGACGGCTCCTCCGGCGTCCGTTCGCCGGGCGGCGGCTGGACTCGGGGCGCTCGCCGCCTTCACGCTCGTCTTCGGCATCGGCCACGTCTTCGCCTGGTGGCCCGAACCCCCGGCGCGCGGCTTCCGGGGAACCGACCTCGCCGCGGGGCTCGCCTTCGGCGCCGTCCTGCTCGTGACGCTCGTCGCTCCCCGGCGCCCGTGAGGCGCCTGCGATAGAATCCCGGTCCCGGCGGCCGAGGATGAGTTCGGGCCCTGTGCGACGGAAGTCTCCGAACCTCGTCAGGTCCGGAAGGAAGCAGCGATCAGGAGGCGCCCCCGTGCGCCGCAGGTCAACCTGAGCTCATCTTCGGCCGCCGGGTTACTGAGCTGATAGCTTCTCTACCCATGCACGTCGCGCTCCCCCGGAAATGGCGTCCCCGGACGTTCGAGGACCTCGTCGGCCAGGAGGCCGTCGCGAGGACCCTGTCGAACGCGATCGCCGAGGGGCGGGTGGCCTCGGCGTACCTGCTCACGGGACCCCGCGGGGTCGGCAAGACTTCGACCGCGCGGCTGCTCGCCCGGGCTCTCAACTGCGAGAAGGGGCCGACCGTCAAACCGTGCGGCACGTGCGCCTCCTGCAAGGAGATCCTCGAGCGGGGCGACTCGCTCGACGTCCTCGAGATGGACGGCGCCTCCAACCGCAAGATCGAGCACGCCCGCGAGCTGATCGACACGGTCCGCTACGCCCCGCAGCGCGACCGATTCCGGATCGCGATCATCGACGAAGTCCACATGCTCACCAACGAGGCCTTCAACGCGCTGTTGAAGACGCTCGAGGAGCCGCCGGCGCACACGCGGTTCATCCTGGCCTCGACCGAGCTCCACAAGATCCCCGCGACGATCGTGTCGCGCTGCCAGCGCTTCGCCTTCCGCGCCCTGACCGTCAAAGAGATCGCGGAGCAGCTCCAGAAGATCGCGAAGGCCGAGAAGATCGGCGCGACGCCGGGAGCGCTCCGGCTGCTCGCGGCGGCTTCCGAGGGGAGCCTCCGCGACGCGCTGTCGCTCCTCGATCAGGCCGCGACGCTCTCGGGCGGCAAGGTGGACGAGGCGCGCTGCGGCGAGATCCTCGCGCTCGTCGACCGGGAGCTCCTCGAAGGGATGTATTCCGCGGTCGCGGGCGGCGATCGGGCCGCGGCGATCGCGCACCTCGACCGGCTGGTCGAGGGCGGCGCCGACCCCCGGCACGTCCTGAAGGAATTCGCGGCGCTGCTGCGCCGGCTTCTCCTCGTCGCCGCCGGCGCGACGGCGGACGTGCCCGAGGAGGACCGGGAGCGGACGGCGGCGCTCGCGAAAGCGATGCCCTACGAGAACCTGCTGCGAGCCGTCTCGCTCGCGCTCGAGGCGGACGCCCTGACGCGCCGCGTCGACGACCCGGCCCTGGCCGTGCAGATGCTGGTGCTGCGGCTGGCCGAGCTGCCGCGGCTGCGCGGGCTCGAGGAAGCGCTGTCGGGCCTTCCGCCCTCGGGCGCCGCGAAGGCTCCGGCCGCTCCGGCCCCCCCGCCGCGCGCGGCGAGCGGGCCGAGATTCGTCGCGCTCGTTCCGGTCGAGCCCGAGCCGGCGGATCCTTCCGGGGCTTTTGCCGCGCCCGCCGGAGGCGACCCGGTCGAGCGTTTCCACGAGATCCTCGGCGCGCGGCGCATGGTGACCGCGGCGCAGGCGAGTCTGGCCGAGTCGATCGGCGCCGACAAGGACGACCTCGTCCTGCGCTTCGGGATCGACAAGGCCGCCGCCAAGGAAGCGCTCGAGGAGCATGCGGCCAAGAAGCTCCTGACCGAGGCGGCGCGCGAGGCGTTCGGACGGCCGATGCGGATCGTGCTGAAGACCGGCCCGCCGGCCGACGGCGACCTCGGCAAGGCGGCCCGGGAGGTTCCCCGCGCCACGATCGCCCGCGAGCGGGCGAGCACCCGTGCCGAGTCGGACCCGATGGTCCGCTCCGCGATGGAGCTGTTTCACGGCGAGCTGACGGAGATCAAGGAAGAGGAGTAAGCCCGACCGCCATGAACATCCAGAAGATGATGCAGCAGGCTCAGGCGATGCAGACGAAGATGCAGGACGAGCTCGCCGCGATGCGGATCGAGGCCACGGCCGGGGGCGGCATGGTCAAGGTGACGATGTCGGGCACGAAGGAAGTCCTGTCGGTCGAGATCGAGAAGGCGGCGGTGGACCCGAACGACGTCGAGACGCTGCAGGACCTCGTGCTCGCCGCCTGCCGCGAGGCCTCCCGGCGGGTCGACGAGGCCGTTCAGAAGAAGACGGCGTCTCTTCTCGGCGGGATGCTGCCGGGGATGCGGTAGCCCTTGGCGGGCACCCCGAAGTCGCTCGAGCGTCTGGCGGCCGAGTTCCAGCGGCTTCCCGGGATCGGCGCCAAGAGCGCGGCGCGGCTGGCCTATCACCTGCTGCGCTCCTCGGACGACGAGGCCGAGCGTCTCGCCGGCGCCATCCGGGAGTCGCGGGCCGCCGTCCGGCGCTGCTCGGTCTGCAACACGCTGACCGAGGAGGACCCGTGCGAGATCTGCGCCGACCCGCGGCGCGACGGCGCGATCCTCTGCGTCGTCGAGGAGCCCGGCAATCTCGCGGCGATCGAGAAGACGCGCGAATTCAAGGGCCGTTACCACGTGCTCTGGGGCGCGCTGTCGCCGTTGAAGGGCATCGGCCCGGACGAAATCGACGTCGCCGGGCTTGTGGCGCGGGTCACACCCGAGGTGCGCGAAGTGGTCCTCGCGACCAACCCCAACGTCGAGGGCGAGGCGACCGCGCTCTACCTCGCGCGGCGGCTGAAGGAAACCGGCGTGCGCCTGACGCGCATCGCCTTCGGGCTGCCGGTTGGCGGCGACATCGAGTACGCCGACGAGGTGACGATGGCGCGCTCGCTGGAGAACCGGCGAGAGCTGTAGGGCCCCGCGCCGGGAAAGCTGTTAGAATAAGTCGCAGCAGGAGAATCAGTTAATCCGATGACGTTGCCCGATCTCGTCCTGTACGACGACGAGTTTCGCAAGATCAAAGACTCGCTCTCGCGGCTGGCCTCCGACGCCAACGCGAACGTGGTGTTCCTGGTCGACAAGAACGGCCAGCAGATCGCGGCGGTCGGCGACCTGACGACGCTCGACACGACCTCGCTCGCTTCGCTGACGGCCGGCAACGTCGCGGCGACCGACGGCCTCGCGCGGCTGATCGGGGAGCGCGAGTTCTCGATCCTCTTCCACGAGGGCGAGCGGGACAACATTCACATCTCGATCGTCGCCCAGCGGGTCATCCTGGTGGTGATTTTCGACGAGCGGACCTCGCTCGGCCTGGTGCGGCTCCGCGTGCGCAAGGCGACCGAGGAGCTCAACACGATCTTCGAGTCGCTGCTCAAGAAGGTGCAGGATCCCGGTGCATCGTCGCCGTTCGCCGAGATCACGGACGAAGACATCGACCGCCTGTTCTCGGAGTAGGGTCCTGGGCGCGCTCGCTCCCTCGACGGTGTCCCGATGACGTTCATCAATTACGCGGCCCGGGAGATCAACTGCAAGATCGTCTATTACGGTCCCGGCCTGTGCGGGAAGACGACCAACCTCCAGTACATCTACGACCGGACGAACCCCGCCGCCAAGGGCAAGCTGATCTCGCTCGCGACCGAGACCGACCGCACGCTCTTCTTCGACTTCCTGCCGCTCGACCTCGGCACCGTCAAGGGCTTCAAGACGCGCTTCCACCTCTACACCGTGCCCGGCCAGGTCTTCTACGACGCCTCGCGCAAGCTGATCCTGAAGGGCGTCGACGGCGTCGTCTTCGTGGCCGACTCGCAGGAGGCGCGCCTCGAGGCCAACATCGAGTCGATCCGCAACCTCGACAAGAACCTGAAGGAGCAGGGCTACGACATCGCGACGATGCCGTACGTCCTCCAGTTCAACAAGCGCGATCTGCCGACGGCGATGGCCGCCGACGAGCTCTATCGCCGCCTGAACATCAAGCGCGAGCCCACCTTCGAGGCCGTGGCCACGACGGGCGCGGGCGTTTTCGACACGCTGAAGGCCGTGGCGCGCCAGGTGCTGATGGACCTGAAGAAAAAATAGACCGGCAAACACCTCTCCCCCCGGAGGGGGGGAGAGGGGGTGCTGGATGGCGGGGCCCACCGAGGTTCCTAGGGTCGGCGCCTCGCGTTCCTCACGACTCCCCGCCCCGCGTGACGGCCGCCTCGAAACAGATCCGCTCGTCCGTGCACTCCTCGGGCAGGGCGAGGTCGCCGTCGGGGCCGTCCGAGCGCATCGTGCGCAGGCACCAGTACTGGGCGGTCGACGGGGACTGGCGCGGGTCGCCCTGGCCGAACGCGTCGGGCGCGAGCCAGGTCTTCGTGCGCAGGTGCCGGCAGAGAAACGGGTCCGCTTCCTTCGCCTCGGCCGCACCCGGCCGGACGAAGCGGCGCATCGGCGCGTGCGGGTCGTCCGTCACGCCCAGACTTGCCGGAGCGCGCGCTCGAGCTCGACTTTCGCGAGCGTGACCTTGTAGGCGTTCTGCGAAAGCGGCCTCGCGCCCGCGACGGCGGCCTCGGCCGCGCGCCGCGCGAGATCGCCGCTCGGCCTGCTGCCCTCGAGGATCGCCTCCGCCGCTTTCGAGCGGATCGGCGTCGGCGCCACCGAGCCGAAGACGACGCGCGGCTGCCGGACGACGCCGCCGTCGAGGACGAGGCGGACGCAGGTCTCGACGAGCGGCCAGTCGAAGGACTCCTTCTCCTTGAGCTTGCGGTAGAGGGAGCGGGAGCCGGGCGGCTGCGCCGCGAGCGTCACGGCCTCCACGATTTCGCCCGCCTGGAGCGTGTTTTCGCGCGTCGGATCCTCGACCGGACGCGAAAAGAAGTCCTCGATCGGGAGGCTCCGGCGGCCCTTCGGGCCGATCAGCTCGAGCGTCGCGCCGTAGGCCGACAGCGCCGTGCCGGCGGCCGACGGGTGGATGCAGACGCACTCGAGGTCCGTGTCGAAGATCGCGTGAAAGCGGTTCTCGCCGTCGCGCGCGAAGCAGTCGTTGCCGCCGTTCTTTCGGCAGTCGAACTCCTCGAGCCGGTAGTACCAGCAGCGCGGCCGCTGGCAGAGGTTGCCGCCGAGGGTCGCCATGTGGCGGATCTGCGGCGTCGCGGCGCCGCCGGCGGCGTCGGCGAGGGCGGGGTAGGACTGGCGCAAGCCGGCGTCGTCGGCGATCTTCGCCAGGGTGGCGAGAGCCCCCACGCGCGCCGGCGGCCCGGGCGCGATCCGGTCGTGGCCCGCGATCTCGAGGATCGAGACGACGGTCTTCGGGCTGTCGATGCCTTCCTTCATTCGGTCGATCAGGTCGACGCCGCCGGCCTTGACCTCGGCGTCGGAAGGCTTCGACAGCCGGGCCGCTTCGGCGAGCGTGGTCGGGCGGACGAGCGTGAAGGGCTTCATGACCGCCCTCCTCTGGCGTCGGCTGGCTCGACGTCCTCCTCTCGCAAGCCCGGCCCGCGCTGCGCGTGGCCCGCGCCTGCGACGCGGCGTTCCCCCGCCGCGACCGCTGCCAGCACCACCGCCGGCGTGATCGGGATCTCTCGGATCTGGACGCCGAGCGCGTGCGATACGGCGTTGGCGATGGCGGCGGCCGTCGGCACCGTGGAGGGCTCGCCGATGCCGACGGAGTTGGTGTTGTTGACCCCGTCCCAGACGGAGACCAGCATGACGTCGATCTCGGGGACGTCGAGGGCGCCGGCGATCTTGTAGGACTCGACGTTCGGGTTGACCATGCGGCCCGTCGCCACGTCGAGGATTCGGTCCTCGAAGAGCGCGTACGAGACCCCCTGGATCACGCCGCCCTGGATCTGGCTTTCCGTCGCGAGGCGGTTGATCGGCACGCCGCAGTCATGGACGGCCACGATGCGGTCGACCCGGACCTTGCCGGTCGCCCTGTCCACTTCCACCTCGGCGAACTGGGCGCCCGTCGTGAAGCGCTTCCAGGCGTCGTCGTGGTTGTCGGCGCGCTCGGCGGTCGCCGCCACGCCCGGCGAGGGGAGGAGCTTGCAGGCGTCGGCCCACGCGAGATCGCGCTTCGGATCGCCGGGCACGAACACGCGGCCTTTCTCGATCTTCACGGAATTCTCCGGCACCTTCCACTCGCGGGCGATCGCCCGGCCGAGCGAGAGTCGCGCCTGGTACGCGGCGCGGCGAATGGTCGGGGCGCTCGACGGCGTCATCGTCGAGCCGCCCGAATCCGGGGCATAGGGCAGGCGCGAGTCGCCGATCGAGACCGAGACCTTCTCGAGCGGCAGGCCGAGCTCCTCGGCCGCGACGATCGCGATCATCGTCCGGGAGCCCGTGCCGAGGTCCTGGGCGCCGTGCTCGACCTCGGCCGAGCCATCTTTGTGAATCGTGACGGTCGCGCGCGGCCCGGGGTCGCCGGTGTTGTACCAGACGGCCGCGCCGACGCCGACGCCGCGCACGATCTCGGGATCCGAGGTCTGGCGGCGCGCGTCGCGGGTCTTCCACCCGATCTTCTCGGCGCCCTGCCGGAACTGCTCGCGCCGGACGGCCGACGGGTCGTTCTTGAGGCGGAACTCGAGGGGATCCATGCCGATCGCGTGCGCGAGCTCGTCCATGGCCGCCTCGAGGGCGAAGGCGCCCTGGGGGTGCCCGGGCGCGCGCATCGCCGTGGACGGGCCGGCGTTGGTGAAGACGTCGTACTCGTCCACCTTCAGGTTCTCGCAGGCGTAGACGTTCTTGACGGGGCCGGAGGTGCCCGTCCCGCCGTTGGTGCCGCCGTTTCCGTAGACGGTCAGCTGCAGGGCGGTCAACTTGCCGTCCTTCGTCGCGCCGATCCTGATCGTCTGGACGGCGGAGGGGCGGTTGCCGGTCGCGAGCTGTTCCTCCTTGCGGTCGAGGAAGAGCTTGACCGGGGCGCCCGCTTCCTTCGCCAGGCGCGCGGCGGCGAGCCCCTCGACCCGCGGGCCGAACTTGGCGCCGAAGCCGCCGCCCATGTACTCCGTGATGACGCGGACTTTCGAGACCGGCATCTGGAGCGCCTCGGCGAGCTGGTCGCGCATGTCGAAGATGCCCTGCGTCGACGCCCAGACCGTGAGCTCCTCGCCGTCCCAGCGGGCGACGAGGCCGTGGGTCTCGAGGGCCGAATGGGTCTGGACCTGCGTGGCGTAGGTCGCCTCGACGACGGCGTCGGCCTTCTTGAACCCGGCCTCGACGTCGCCCCTGGAGCTCGAGCGCGGCCCGAGCACGTTGCCGTTGCGGGCGAGGTTGCCGGCGCGGGTCTCGACCTCGCCGCCCGAGGTCGTGGTCTCGGCCTTGCCTTCGAAGACGAGCGGCGCGCCGCTCTCGCGGGCCGCGTCGAGGCCGACGACGAACGGCCGCGGCTCGTAGGCCACGCGGATCGCCGCGAGGGCGTCGTCGGCCTGCTCCGGCGTGGCGGCCGCCACGGCGGCGACCTCCTGGCCCGCGAAGCGCAGCTTCTCGCCCGGCTGGGCGATCGCGAGCACCGCGCGCACGCCGGGGCTCTGGCGCGCCGCGGTCAGGTCGAGCGACTCGACCGCCGCCGCCGCGAGCGGGCAGCGCAGGATCCGCGCGTAGAGCATCCCGGGCAGCCGGACGTCGATCGAGTACTTGGCCTCGCCGGTCGACTTGGCCTTGCCGTCCAGGCGCGGCACGCGCGTCCCGACGATCGTGAACTGGTGCGACGGGTCCCACGGCGCCGGATCGCCGGCGGCGACGTCGATCTCCTTGACCTGGAAGTCGCCCTCGAAGCCGACGCGGATCTTCTCTTTCATGCCATCCCCTCCTGGTCCAGCGCTTCGCGGATGGCCGTGGCGACGCGGGGGTCGTCCTCGAAGCGAGAGGCGGGATCCGGGATGCGGGACGCGGGATGCGGCGTGTCGTTTCCGGCGGTCTTCAGGCCCGCCGCGCGCTCGACGGCGTCGAAGACGTGGTTGTAGGTGCCGCACCGGCAGAGGTTGCCGGCCACGGCCTCGCGGATCGCCTGCCGGTCGGGCTTCGGATTCCGGTCGAGGAGGGCCTGGCAGGAGAGGATCATCCCGGACGTGCAGAACCCGCACTGCAGGGCGTCGGCCGCGATGAAGGCCTCCTGGAGCGGCGTCAGGCGCCCCTGGACCGCGACGCCTTCGATCGTCGTGATCGACTTGCCGGAGGCCTCCTGCGCGAGCATCAGGCACGAGCAGACCGTCCTGCCGTCGAGCACGACCGTGCACGCGCCGCAGGCGCCGCGGCCGCAGACGACCTTCGTGCCGGTCAGGCCGATCCGGTCGCGCAGGGCGTCGGCCAGCGTCACGCGCGGCTCGACGGAGAGGCGGTGGACCGTTCCGTTGACCGTGAGCTCGAGGGGGGCCGCGCCGGGGCCGATCGATTCGAGCCCGGCGGCGGCCGCCTTGCCGCCGACGCCCGCCGCGATCGCGCCGACGAGGCTGCCGCGGACCAGATCCCGGCGGGTGAAGCCGCCGCGAGGTTCGTCGCTCATGAGCGCCTCCTGGCTGGAACGGATCATACGTCCGCTCGAGCCCCGTGTTTTCGCCAGGGGGCGCGGGGCCTCAGCGCTTCTTGCGCGCGGCGCCGCGCGAGGCGGACGGTGCGGGGGGTCGCGCCCGGGCGGACCGGAGCAGCCGGCGGAGCGCTTCGTGCCGCGCGACGGCGGCGCGCCGCGCGAAGGCACGGGAGCCGGAGGCGGGCGGCAGCCGGCGCACCCGCTCGACCTCGGCCGCCACGGCCTCCTCGGCGGCGGCGAGCGCGCGGCGCCGGTCGCCCGGCGGCAGGGCGTCGAGCAGGGCGAGCCGGAGGAGGGCGGGGTCGTTGCCCCGCGGGGGCGGGGGAGGCTCGGCGAGCCAGCGCGCGAGCTCCCGGCGGCCGGCGGCGGTCACGCGGTAGAGGAGGCGGCGGGGACCGTACCGGGGTCCGAGCACCCGGAGGAGCACCCACCCCTGTCGCCGCAGCCGCGCCAGGGCGGGGTAGATCTGCGAGAACCCGGCCCTCCACTCGGGATCCATCTCCTCGCGGATCGCGCGCGCGAGGTCATATCCCGTCTGCGGCTCACCGTGGAGAAGACCGAGGAGGACGTGGGGAAGCGACACGGCGAAACTATATCAACATAGATATAGCTCGGGTCGGGAGCGGGCGCCGCCGGGGTCCTCGGGCGTCCAGTTTTGGGGACAAAAAAAGGGGGCCCGCAGGCCCCCGAGAAACCGTGTTCGAAGCCGTAAGTGCTTGACTTACTTCTTCTTCTTGGTCGCCTTCTTCGCCTTCTTCGCAGCCTTCTTCTTCGTAGCCATCACGTCACCTCCCTCCCGACAGCCAATTGACAGCCTTCGGGCGAGGTGCTAATTTTCCCGCCCCCGCGAAAGGGCGTACCGCCTTCAGTCTGTCGCTGCCGAACGATTGATGGGTCGTACGTTCCGATTCGACGCCGGGTGGGAGGCAACCCATCCGGCGTTTTTCTTTTCCGAGGAAGCTGTAGTTCACGTCCAACAGGTGTTCCTGCTATTCGCTCTTGACTTCATTGTGGCCATACGCCTCGCGCAAGTCAAGTCAACGGAGGGTTGGCGGTGAGCCGGAAGCCGTCGGCCGAGCTTCGGCGGACGCTCCGACGCGGCTCACCGCGGACCGCTCGCGGCTCGACGTCAACATAGAATCCGCTCGTGATCGCTCCCGACACCATCACCGTCGCGCACAGCCCCGACTCCGACGACGCGTTCATGTTCTACGCGCTCGCCGAGGGGCGCGTCGACACCGAGGGCCTCGCCTACGTCCACGAGCTCTCGGACATCGAGTCGCTCAACCGCCGCGCGCTCGAGGGCGAGCTCGCCGTCACCGCGGTTTCCTTCCACGCGTACGCCCACCTGGCTGACCGCTACCTCCTGCTGCCGCACGGCGCTTCCTTCGGCGACGGCTACGGGCCGGTCGTGGTCGCGCGCTCCACGGTCACCCGCGGCGACGTCGACTCGGGGAAAGTCCGCGTGGCTTCGCCGGGCGAGCGCACGACCGCGGCCCTCGCGCTGCGCCTCTGGGCGCCGGGCGCCGTGACCGAGTCGATGCCCTTCGACCGGATTTCGGAGGCGGTGCGCGACGGCCGGTTCGGCGCGGGCCTGCTGATTCACGAGGGCCAGCTCACGTTCCGCGACGAGGGGTTCGCCGAGGTCGTGGACCTCGGCCGCTGGTGGAAGGAAGAGACGGGTCTGCCGCTGCCGCTCGGCGGCAACGTCGTGCGCCGGGACCTCGGGCCCGACCGCATCGGCCGCATCTCCCGCGCCCTCTCGCGCTCGATCGAGTACGGCCTCGCCCACCGGGAGGCGGCGCTCGACCACGCCATGCGCTACGCCCGCGGGCTCGACCGGAGCAAGGCCGATCGCTTCGTCGGGATGTACGTCAACTCCTGGACCCGGGGCTACGGACCGGAGGGGCGCCGGGCGGTGCAGCTGCTCCTCGACCGTGCCCACGCGGCCGGGCTGACGCCCCGCGTGACGGCCGAGTACGCGCCCTGACGAGCGGAAACCGGCGATCGGGAATCGGAGATCGAGCCGCGGCATGAACGTCGATTCCCGACTTTCCCCCCGGCTCGAGCCGCTGGTCCTGTCGCTCCACGTGGCCGCGCTCGGCTTCGCCCTGGCGCCGCCGGTCTTCTTCGGTGCCGTCGTCGCGCCGGCGGTCTTCCGGGTCATCCCCACCCACGACATGGCCGGCGCCCTCCAGAGCCCGATCCTGACCCGGCTCTGCGGCCTGACCGAGGCGAGCTTCGTCGTCCTCTTCGGGACGTCCTGGCTGCTGACCCGGGAGACGGGCCGGGGGATGCGCGCCCTGCTGACGCGCCTCCCGATCCTCGGCTTCTTCGCGGCGCTCGTGATCCGCCAGCTCCTGATCCCGCGCATCGACCAGATCCGGACGGACGCCCCGGGCCTGATCGACAACCTCCCGAAGGGCGATCCCGCACGGGTCCTTCTCGACCACTACCACCGTCTCGCGACGGGCTTCTTCTCCCTGGAGATCGCCGCGGCGGCGGTCCTGCTCGTCGTGACCGCGCGCCTGCTCGCCCTGCGGCGGGCGGCGCCGCCTCTCCCGGCCCCGGCGAAGCCGGCGCCGAGGATCCTGGACCTCTAGACCGCGTCAACGCGCGCGGCGCGCGGCGAGGGCCTGGAACACGAGGAGGATTCCGGCCCCGACGAGGGCGAACGGCCACAGCCGCCACAGGCGGTCGTAGAGGTCGATCGAGAGGTGCAGGTTCGTCGACAGGACGGCGAACAGCGCGATCGCGACGAGCACGACGCCGGCGACCGACGGACCGCGCCGTCCCTCGCGCCGGCCGAGCGCGGAGGCGAGCAGAAGCCCCGCCCCGATGCCGAAGAGGATCGTGGCCCAGCCCGGAACCCAGGGTTCGAGGGGGTCGCGGACGAGGAAGGCGGTTCCGAGGCCGAGCAGGACGCCGGCTGGCACGAGCGGGCCCTGGAACCGCCGCAGGGCGGCGATTGCGAAGAGCGCCGCGCCGATGACGAGGAGGATTGGCCCCGGGCCCTCGATGTGGAAGGAGCGCTTCAGGAGCGCGTAGACGCCGAGGGCCACCAGCGCAACGCCGAGGCCGAAGCCGCCGCGGCGGGACTCGATCGCGGCGCGTTCGCGCGTCTCGTTCATCGCTTCCTCGAAAGCGCGGCCGCGCGAGGCCCTTCCCCGACGGCGCGGTCCCCGTCCCAGCGGAAGAACCCTTCGCCGGCCTTCTTTCCGGTCAGGCCTTCTCCCACGAGGCTCTTCAGGATCCCGGGCGGCGAGAACCGGTCCGTCCCGAGCTCGGCCTCGAGCGTTTCGGCGATGGCGAGTCGGACGTCCAGGCCGACCAGATCGCTCGTCTTCAGCGGCCCCATGCGGTGCCCGTACCCGAGCTCCATCGCCCGGTCGATGTCGGCCGCGCCGGCGACGCCCTCCTCGACCATGCGCATCGCCTCGAGGCCGAGGGCGACGCCGAGGCGCGAGGTCGCAAAGCCCGGCGAGTCGGCCACGCGCACGGCCTCCTTCCCGAGGGCGCGGACGAGCCCGAGCGCGCGCTGCTCGGTCGCCGGCGACGTCTCCCTGCCCCGGACGACCTCGACGAGGGGCATGACGGCCACGGGGTTGAAGAAGTGGATCCCGATGACGCGATCGCGCCGGCCCGTGGCATGGGCGATCCGGGCGATCGGCAGCGACGACGTGTTGGAAGCGAACACGGTCCTGTCCGGGCAGAGGTCGTCGAGCTCGGAGAAGACCAGGCGCTTCAGGTCGAGCGCCTCCGGCACGGCCTCGATGACGAAGTCGACGTCGGAGGCGTCGCGCAGGCGCTCGGCCACCTTCAGGCGGTGGCGGGCGGCCTCGGCCGCCGACGAGGTCAGCTTGCCCTTGTCGATCGCCCGGCCCCACGACGCCTCGATCGCCGGCCGGACGGCGCGCTGGGCGTCGGGGTCCGCGTCGAAAACCCAGGTGTCGTAGCCGGAGAGGGCGCAGACCCCGGCGATGCCCCGTCCCATCGTCCCGGCCCCGACGACGAGGATGCGTTCGGCCGTCACGGCGCCGAGCTTATCCGAACAGCGCGGCGGCGTTGTCCCGGAGGATGCGGGTCTTCGCGGCGTCGGACAGCGGCAGCGCCCGGAAGTCGGCGACGTTCTTCGAGATCGAGGCGACTCCCGGGCTCGGGTAGTCGGTGCCCCACAGGCACTTGCCCGCGAGGTCCTCGAGCTTGGGCAGGTACTCGAGGAGCTTCCTCGGCGGAATGCCCGAGAGGTCGAGCGAGAGGTTCCGATGCCGCCGCGCGAGAAACACGGCCGTCTCCATGTAGAGCGGCCGGCCCGCGTGGGCGAGCACGATCTTGAGCTTCGGAAAGTCGACCGCGACGTCGTCGGCCGCCATCGGATCCGCGTACCGGTTGCGCGCCCCGGGAAAGATCGACGTTCCCGTGTGGATCATCACCGGCCGGCCGGCCTTCTCGGCCTCGGCGTAGACCGCGGCGAGACCCGGCAGCTCGTCGCGGTAGGCGTTGGCGGCGAAGAGCTGGTGCGGCGGGTGGATCTTCAACATCCGGATGCCGAGCCCCTCGAAGAGGCGCCGTGTCTCCGCGCCGGGGTCCGCCGCGTGCTTCGGGTGGACCGAGCCGACCGCGTACAGGCGGTCCTCGTGGCCGCGGACGTAGCGCGAGATCCAGTCGTTGGCCGACGCGTCGAAGCCCATCACCTCGGGCGCGACGTAGTTGATCAGCGCCGCGCGCTCGACGCCCTCGCGGTCGAGCAGGGCGAGCAGGCGGCCCGCGTCGGAGAGCGCCTCCTGGATCTCGGGCAGGTCGGGCCGGCCGGCCGCCATGAGCGCGCGCACGTCCGGGCGCATCTGCTCCCAGGGCTGGACGTGGACGTGGGCGTCGAAGACGCGCATGGCGCCGATAGGGTAATGCAGGCGGCCGGCGCCTCGAGTCTGGTAGATTGACCGAAAGCCATGACGGGTTTGCGGGGCAGGAGACGCGGGCTCGCCGCCGCGGCGCTCGCGGCCGGAGCGGCCCTGGCCGGGGGCCTCGAGCCGCCCGCGGCGCCGCGCTCCCCGACGCCGGCGCCGACCGCGGTGCCGACGCCCGTGCCTCCCGAGCGGGCGCCCGCCTCCGCGCGCAAGGGCGCCTTCGCGGAGCGCCACCTGGCCCGCTACGAAAACCCGTACGTGGCCTTCTCGAAGATCACGCGGGTCGAGGAAGTGGACCTCGACAACGACGGCACCGCCGAAGCTCTGGTCGAGGGCATCGGGACGGTCAAGAACCTGCCGCCCGAGATGCTCGCGGTCGGTTTCGTGTCGCGCGCGAAGCTGCCGTTCGAGAACCCGATCTTCGCCGTCTTCGCCAGAGGCAAGGGGACCGAGTGGAACGTCCTGCTCGTCGGGCACCTGCCGCTGCGCTGCACCCAGAGCGACGACCCCGCCCGGTGCGACCAGCTCGAGTTCTTCCGGAGCGTCCCGTTCCGTTTCGACGACCGCCCGCAGGTGGCCCTCCAGATCGTGCACGCGGGCGAACCGCGGCTGGTCGAGACGCTGATCTTCCGGCTGGACAAAGGACGGCTCGACCCGACGTTCTCCGTCACCGCGCCGAAGGCCGGCGTCGAGGTCTCCGTCGGCCCCGACGGCGTGACGCGGCAGATCGCGGTCGACACGTTCATCAACAAGGAGCTGCCGTCCCGCTACCGGAGCTTCACGCTCGTCACGAACTTCGTGTTCGGGGAGCGCAAGTTCCGCATCCTCTCCGAGACCGTGGATCCCGAGTGGAACGAGCGCGAGGAGACCGACCTCGCGTACTGGGGCCTCGTGCGCCAGCCCGTGTTCGCGGGCGAGCTCGCGAAGATCGCGGAGCGCCAGAAAAAGGCGGAGGCCTGGGCGTTCGACCCGGTCGAAACCGTCAAGCGCCGCTTCGCCGACGCCCGCGACGTGCGGATCGGCGTCAAGCAGAGCGGCGTCGCCGTCGTCGAGTTCGAGCGCCCCGGCTGCGCCGCCCACGCGGTCCTCTACCAGCCGCTGCGCGCCGGGAGCGAGAAGGCGATCTGGGAATTCGCGGTGATCCGCGCGGCCGAGGAGCAGCCCTACGAGTGCGTCGGCGAGGCCTGGGTGGGCCGGCAGCCCTAGACCGGGGTCTCGGCGCGGCGGCGGAACGGGAACGCCGCCAGGAGCACGGCGGCGCTGACCGCGGTCCCGAGCAGCACCGGATCCCGCCCGCCGGAAAGCGACGGCACGAAGCGGCCGGCCGCCGCCGTGGCGCCCCCGGCGAGCATCGCGAGGATCGCGCCGCGCGTCGGCACGCGGTATCGCTCGGGCAGGAGCGCGGCGAGTGTGGGCAGGATCAGGCCGGCCGCGAAGATCGAGTAGCCGAGACGAAGCGTCCGCAGCACGTCGCGGTTCAACGCGAGCGCGGTCGTCAGGCCGAGCGCGCCGTAGAGGGCGGGCAGCGTCCGCGAGACGGAGAGCGGGAGCGTCTTCCCGCCGATCAGCGGCGGCACGAGGTCCCGGGCCGTCACGGCCGAAGCCGACAGGAGGACGATGTCGGCGGAAGTCTGCATGGTGGCGACGAGCGCGACCAGCACGAACGCCGCCAGCGCCGGCGGCGCGAAGGCGAGCACGGCGGCGGGCAGCGCCGCCGCCGGGTCGAGCGGCGGCAGCGCCTTGCGCGCGGCGAGCGCGATTGCGGCGACCGAGAGGCCGAAGAGCACTTTCGAGACGGAAGCCAGGAGCGCCGAGCGTCGGGCGGTGTCCTCGTCGCGGCACGACAGGAGCTTCAGATAGACGTCGCTGCCGACCATGTGGGGAAGACCGATGAGGACGAGCATGGCGGCGACGTCGCCGACGCCGAAACTCGTGGACGTCGGGAAGCTCCAGGCCTCGGCCGGCAGGCCGGACAACCCGTGCGCCCGCGACAGCGCGCAGGCGAGGCCCACGAGCGGAATGCCGGCCACCATGAGGCCGTACTGGAGCAGGTCCGTGCGGACCACCGCGTACTGGCCGCCGAGCGACGTGTAGGCCACGAAGACGGCGGTGGAGAGGACGACGGCCCGGGTGGGCTCCAGGCCGAAGGCGGCCGTCAGGACGACCTGCGTCGCCTCGGTCAGGAGCGCGAACCAGACGATCTCGGAGACGAGAACGAGAAAGCCCGCCACGCGCCGGGCCCCGGAGCCGTAGTGGCGCCCGAGGATCTCCGGCAGCGTCACGGCGCCCTCGCGCCGGACACGCCGCGCGAAGAAGAGGCCGAGGCAGAAGAGGCCGAGCGCGCCGGCGAGGTCGAGCCAGAGCCCCGAGACGCCGTGCGCGTAGACGAGGGAAGCGAGGGCGATCGTGGTCGAGCCGCCCGTCGTCAACGAGGCCAGACCGAGAAATCCCCAGAACGTGTCGAGCGAGCGGTCGGCGACGAAGTAGGACGCCTCGTCGCGGCCGGCGCGCCGGCGCCAGGCCGCGCCGATCGCGAGCACGGCGGCCAGATACGCGGCGAGGGCGGCGAGGGTCAGCGCGGACACGCGCGGATTATGGTCCGGGACCGCGCGACCGGCCGATTTGGCGCGAACGGGGCATTCGCGGATAATGCGCCGAACTCACGACGCATGACGGAACCGGATTCGAAAATCCCGCGGAAATTTCCGCGGGGCTGGCAGTGGCGCGCCCTGGCGGCGTCGGCTGTCGTCCTCCTTTCAGGTTCCCCGGCGGCGCGCGCCGAGTCGCTCCGCCTTTTCGACGCCGCCGCTCCCGCGCAGGCCGCGACGTCGGACCCCGGCGACGCCACGGCCTTGCGGCTCATCGACCTCGAGCGCTCGTACCCCTGGGCGGAGTCGACGGACGCCTTCCCGCGGGACGGCGGCGGCGCCGGGGAGGGGGCCTTCGCGGAGACAGCGCCAGAGCCCGCGCCCGCGGCTCCGGCCGCGCCGGACCGGCGGTGCGTGCTCTTCCAGTGCGTCCGCCTCACGCCGCCTCCGCCGCCGCCGGAAAAGCTCTTCACGGAGCCGGTCACGCTCTGGACCGCGGCGGCCCTCTTCATCGGCGTCGTCAACGCGGCGCAGGCGCCGATCCACTACGGGACGCAGCCATTCCACACGACCGACGAGGCTTTTTTCCAGTACTGGACGTATTCCGGAGGCGCCGACAAGGCGTCCCACTTCACGGTGTCCGCCAACACTTCCGGCCTCCTGTTCGACGCGTACCGATTGAACGGGCTTTCGCTCGACCAGGCCTTCGGGCTCTCGGTGGCGACGACGTTTCTCGCCGGCGTCATCGTGGAGATCGGAGACGGCATCAGCCCCTACGGCTTCTCGGCGCAGGACCTGACGGCCGACGCCGTCGGCACGCTCGCCGGCGCGCTGGTGAAGCGCTACGGCGTGGACGACCTCATCTGGTTCTCGCTCGGCAAGGTCCCGACGACGGTGCCGGTCGGCGACGACACGGCCTCCCTCGGCTCGGACTATTCGAACGAGATCTA
>DATJPZ010000146.1:0-73238 GCA_035506175.1 Thermoanaerobaculia bacterium
CCGACGCCCGTGATCGCGACGGCGCCCCGCCGGCCGAGATAGATCTCGTTCAGATACGCCTCGAGGATCTCGTCCTTCGAGTACCGCGCGTCGAGGATCACCGCCATCACCGCTTCGGTCGCCTTGCGGCGCACGGTGCGCTCGGGCGAGAGGTACAGGTTCTTCACGAGCTGCTGGGTCAGCGTCGAGCCGCCCTGCTTCATGCCGCCCGTCGCCGTCTTGAGCCCGGCCCCGAGCAGCCGCCGCACCGAAACGCCGGTGTGGCGGTAGAAGTCCCGGTCCTCGGTGACGAGCACGGCGTCGACGAGCGACGGCGGAACGTCGGCGAGGCGCACGACCGTGCGGTCCTCGAGCTCCGCGCCGAAGACCGAGCCGAGGAGCTCCGGCTCGAGAATCAGGGCCGGCACCGGATCGCCCGCGGCGTCGGTCAGCGACTTGACGCGCCCGCCGGCGAGCACGACGCGCACGCGCCGGCCCGCAAACGTCCGGCCGGGATAACGGAAGCCGCGCGTGTGAATCTCGCAGACGTCCTTCTCCCGGCGGAAGTGGCCCGGCCGCTCCGGCGCGCCGCTGGTGTCGTGGTAGTAGAGCCGCGCGAGCTTGGCCGTCAGGCCCGTCATCGTCGCCGCGTCGCCCGGGCGCAGCACGTAGAGATCCGAGTAGATGCGCGACGGCAGGTTCCAGCGCCGCCCGTCGAACCGGCGCACCACGCGCGCGGTGAAATACGCGAGGCCGAGAATCCCGACGAGGAGCGCGCCGCCGAAAACGGCAAGAATCGGCAGCCGGTGCCGGTACACCCAGACCGGAAGCGAGACGAGCCGCGCCCGCGGCGATTCGTCGTCCACGGCGGGAGGATACCCTCGCGGCGAGGTCGGAAACCCGGGCCCGACACAGAAGGGGCCGGGCTTCCGAAGAAGCTCGCGGCGGGGGAACGCCGCGCCGCCGGAGAAACGTCGTAACATCCCGTCCGCTTGGCGAAGAAGCGGCGCAAACAGGAGGCGGCGGTTCCCCGCCCGCCCGCCGCCGGGGCGGTCGCCGCCGCCGTCCTGCTCGCGGCCGTTCTCGCCGGAACGGCGCTCGTCGTCGACACCGAAGCAGGGGCCGCGTTCGACGCGCCCAAGCGGCTGCTGGCGCTCGTCGGCATCGCCCTCGCCGCCGTCGCGGCGTTCGCCTTCGCGCCGGCGCGGCGGCCGGAGACTCCGCCCTTCTCCGCGCCCCCGCCGGCGCGGCGCTACGCCCTCTACTTCGCGGGAGCCGCCCTCGTCCTGGCGCTCGCCGCCGCGTTCGCCTCGCCGCGCCGCGCCGTTTCGCTCGACGCGATGCGGTCGGTCGCGATCTTCGCGCTGCTTCTGCCGCTCGGCGCCTCCGCGGCGGTCGCCCGCGGCCGGGGCTGGCTCGCCGGCGTCTTTCTCGGGTCGACCGCCGTCAACGCCGTCGTCTCGATTCTCGAGAGCCGCGGCCTGTTCCACCCCTTTCCGCTCGAGACATTCGGCGACCGGCAGGAGACGGGCGCCTACGCCGGCAACGTCGGCTACCTCGCGATCACGCTCGCTCTCGCCGCGGTCCTCGCCCTCGGGATCGCCCTGAAGACCTCGCGGCGCGGCGTGCGTTTCGCGGCCGCGGCCGCCCTGGTTCTTTTCGGGGCCGCGCTCGTCGTCAACCAGAACGTCACGGCGCTCACCTCGACGCTCGCCGGCATGGCCGTCCTCCTCCTCGTGCTCCACGGGCGGCGCGCCGCGATCCCACTGGCCGCGGCCGTTCTCGCCGCGGCTGTCGCCGTCGCCGCCTACCCGCCCCTGCAGCACCGGGCCCGCGAGATGGCCGGCGCGGCGCGGGCCGGAAACTGGGACGCCATCGTCTCGTTCCGCGGCGGCGCGTGGGCCGCCGGCGTCGAGATGGCCCGCGAGCGGCCGCTCCTCGGCTTCGGACCCGGCACCTTCGGCAACGAGTACGTCCCACACCGCCTCGCCGCGGAGATTCGAGCGCGGCGGCGGTTCGTCGCGCCCCTCCTGACGAGCTCCTACGCCGAGGCTCACTGCGACTATCTGCAGGTCTTCAGCGACGCGGGGGCGCCCGCCGGGCTCCTCACGCTCGCCGCGGCCGGGTGTCTCCTCGCCGCGATCGGGGCGGCCGCGAAGCGCTCGCGATCCCCCGAGCCCGTGATTCTCCTCGCCGTGCTCGCCGCCGGCGCGACCGCGGCACTGACCTGGTTTCCCCTGCAGCGCCCGGTGACGGCGGTGCCGATCCTCCTCGCCGCCGGCCGCGCCTGGCAGATCGCGGCGCGCGCGCCCGGGGCCGACGGGGGCGAGGCATGAGAAGACTCGCCGGAATCGTCCTCGCCGCGCTCCTCGCGTTTCTCGTCTGGCCCGAGTTCGCGCGCTACGCGGCCGAGCGCCGCATCGGCTACGCCACCGGCGCCTTCCGCGCGCTGCTCGACCGCGCCGCCGATCCCGAAACGGCGCACAACATCGTCGCGGTCGGGGCCCTCGCCCTCCAGGCGACGGCGAGCCTGCCCGGCGACCCGCGCCCGTGGATGCTGGCGGGCTCCTCGTTTCTCGTCACCGGGCAGCCCGAGCGCGCGCTCGAGTTCTATCGCGAGGGATTCGCGACCGGCGAGCGGGCCGAGATCGACCTGAACCTGGGGCGCGCGTACGGCATGCTCCACCGCAGCGACAGCGAGCGGGCCTCCTATCTGCGGGCGGGCTGGGTCAACCCCGAGATCCTCGCGTCGCTGCCGGCGCCCGCGAAAGAGGCCGCGCTGGCCGAGGTCGCGCGTCAGAGCGCCGCGCTCAGGGAAGGACGGCTCGACGCTCCGCCGCCGTTGCCGTCGGAGGAGCGGCGCTAGGCCGCGCCCCGCTCACTTCCTCTCGCGAAAGATCCGGCTCGACCAGATCCCCCAGACGTGGAGCTTGTAGAGCACCATCGTCTTCAGGATCGCGAGCCCGTACCGCACCGACGGCCCGAACGCGATCTGGGAGGCTTCGTCGAAGTATCGCGTCTCGATCGGAATCTCGCAGATCCGGAGCCCGCGGGCCATGCCCTGCGCGATGATCTCGGTGTCGAACACGAAGCCGTCCGAGTTGGCTTCGAGGTTGACCGTCTCGAGGTACTTCCGCGTGTAGGCCCGGAAGCCGCTGTGGTACTCGGTCAGATAGATCAGGAAGGTGGCGTTCTCGATCGCCGTCAGCAGGATGTTGCCGAGGTACTTCCACTTCGGCATCCCGCCCTGAATCGGGCGGCCGCCGAGCATGCGGCTCCCGAAGGCCGCGTCGTAACGGCCGTCGGCGAGCGCCGCGAGCAGGTGCGGGATGACCGTCGGGTCGTACTGGTGGTCTGGATGGACCATGACGACGATGTCCGCGCCGCGGTCGAGCGCCGTGCGGTAGCAGGTCTTCTGATTGCCGCCGTAGCCGCGGTTCCTGGCGTGGACGACCACGTGGATGCCGAGGCGCCTGGCGATCTCGACCGTCCGGTCGCGCGAGCCGTCGTCGACGAGGATGACGTCGTCCACGTGCGCCTTCGGCACGTCGGCGTACGTCCGCTCGAGGGTCAGCTCCGCGTTGTACGCGGGCATGACGACGGCGACCCGGCCGCGGGATCGCGCGTCAGATGCCACGGCGCGTCAGGACGACCGGCAGCGTGCGCAACAGGATCGCGAGGTCGAGGAAGAACGACCAGTTGTTCAAGTACGCGAGATCGTAGCGCAACTTGATGTCGGGCTCGCTCGTGTACTCCCCCGAGACCTGCGCCAGGCCCGTGAGGCCCGGGCGCGCGGCATGACGCAGGCCGTAGCCCGGCACCGTTTTCGCGAACCGCTCCGCGAACTCGGGCCGCTCGGGCCGGGGACCGACGAGGCTCATGTCGCCGCGCAGCACGTTCCAGAGCTGCGGGATCTCGTCGAGGCGGGCTCCGCGCAAGGCCCGGCCGATCGCCGTGACGCGCGGGTCGTCCGGAACCGCGAGCACCGCGCCGGTCTCGACCTCGGCGCCCTCGTGCATCGTCCGCAGCTTCCAGAGCTCGAAGGGCCGCCCGTCGCGCCCCACGCGCGTCTGCCGGTAGAACACGCCGCCCCGCGACGTGGCCGCGACCAGCGCCGCCGCGACCGCGAGCCCGGGCAGGAGCAGCAGCAGGCCGACCGCCGCGGCGGTCACGTCGAACCCGCGCTTGAAAAAGGCGCCCGCGCCTTCGAGCGGGCGCACGCGCGCCTCGAGCAGCGGCAGGTCGCCGACGATGCGGAACCGGAGGCGGCCGATCATGGTTTCGAACGGCGAGGGCCAGACGAGCAGGTCGGCGCGCCAGCCCCCGGGAATGCGTTCGGCGATCTCGTCGCGCCACCACGAGGCCTCGGGAGTCAGGATGACCTCGTCCACGGCGCGGGCCTCGACGATCTCGAGCAGCTTCTCGACCGGTCCGAGGCTCGGCAGGCCCGCTGGCACGCCGTCGCCTTCGCCGACGACGCCCACCACCTCGACGCCCGTCCACGCGTGGCGGCGGATCGTGTCGGCGATGAGCGCCGCCGCCGGGCCGCCGCCGACGATGACGGCGCGGCGCCGTGGCGCGGGAAAGGCGCGGTCGAGGGAAAGACGCCAGACGACCAGACCGGCGCCGTTGACGGCGAGGTAGATCACGAGGACCGAGCGCGGGAACGAATACGGCTGCGCCAGGAAGTAGACGGAGGCGAGCGTCAGGAGCTCGACGAAGAGCGCCGGCAGCAGCAGCCGCCCGAGAGGCTCGCGAAATCGTTCGTGGTCGCGGTAGAGCCCGAAGAAGGACAGCGAGACAGCCTGCGCGGCCACCACGATCACGACGTTCCAGAAGGTGAAATGCGCGTTCTCGGGCGGGAGAAGCCGGAGCGTCCCCGGAATGCTGACGTGGGTCCTCAGGAAGAAGGCGACGTCGAGGGCGGCGGCCGCGATCGCGGCGTCGCCGGCGAGAGCCACGAGGCGAAAGGACGTCAGCGCGCGGCGCGCCATCAGGACCGCGCCGTGCGCGTCCAGACCGGGCGCGCGTAGCCGGCGAGTCCAGCCGCCACGCCGAGAGCGAGGGCGACGTTCAACACGCCGAAATAATAGAGCCTGCCGAGCGGGCCGCGGAGCCGGGGCCGCCCGCGCGCGGCGACGAGGGCGAGCAAGGCGGCCGCGAGCACGGCGGCGCCCGCCGCGCGCCACGCCGGCGAGAAGAGGGCGGCGGCAGCGGCGGCGAGCGCCAGAGTCGGCGCGAGCCAGCGGGCGGCCTTGCGCGACAGAAACGCGAGCGTGAGGAGCCCGTGGCGGGACGCCGCGTAGAGCCAGCGCTCGCGGCGCAGTACCTGGCCGCCCCCGATCCCGATGCGGAACCGCCGCGACACTTCGGCGCGCACGTCGCGGGCGGCGTCCTCCCGCGCCACGGCGTCTCCCGCGAAGACGACGCGGCGGCCGCGGCCGGCGGCGCGCGCCGGGATCAGGAAGTCGTCCATCGAGGTCGTGTCTTCGGGCAGGCGGGCGACGAGCTCGCGCCGCGCCGCGTAGATCGCCCCGTTGGCGCCGAGACAGACGCCGAGCGCGCCCTCGGCCTCCTTCAGCCGCGTCTCGCGGTCCCAGTAGTCGGCCTCGGGCGTCTCCCGCGCTCCGGGCGCCGTCTCGAACCGCAGCCGCCCGCACGCGGCGCCGACGGTGGAGTCCGCGAACGCCGCGGCGAGCGCCCGGACCGCCCCGGCTTCGAAGGCGGTGTTGGCGTCGGTGAAGACCAGCAGGTCCGCGGAGGACGCGGCGACGAGGTCGTTCAGGACCGCGGCCTTGCCGCGGCGGGTCTCGAACTCCACGACCCGCACGCGGGCGCCTCCCGCCGCGCGCGCGGCGGCCGCGGTGCCGTCGCGGCAGCCGTCACACCCGATCGTGATCGCCGGGGACGGGCTCCCCTCCTGGGCGAGGAGGTTGGCGACGCGCGCGCCGATGACCGCTTCCTCGTCCGCGGCCGAGAGCAGGACCTCGACGGACGGCGCCGGGGACTCGGCGGGCGCCCGATCGTGCGCGCGCGTTTTCGCCGCGAGCCGCCCGAGGACCGCCGGGTAGACGAGGTACGACCAGAGGAAGAGCGCGAGGGAGATCGCTGCCAGGACGGCCGCGACGACCGTCACCGCCGGCCCCCGGCGCGACGCTCGAGCTCCGCCGCGAACGCCTCTCCGATCATCGGCCAGCCGTACGACGCCTCGACGCGGGCCCGCGCGGCCGCCGCCTGGCGCCGGGCCGCTTCGGGATCGGCGAGCAGCTCGACGACGCTGGCCGCGAAGTCCTCGGGCCGGTCCGCGCGCCGGATCTCCGCGTCGGAAAAGTCGAGCCCCTCGGCGCCCACCGTGGTCGCCACGACGGGCGCGCCGCACGCCGCCGCCTCCAGCACCTTCAGCCGCGTGCCGCCGCCCGCCAGCAGCGGCACGACGGCGACCGCCGCCCGTCCCCACACCGGACGCGTGTCGCCGCCCTCGCCCGCGAAGACGAACCGCTCCCCGCCGAAAGCGGCGAGCGCCGGCGGCGCCTCCCGTCCCACGACCTCGACCGACGCCCCGGCCCGCCTTTCCCGGACGAGCGGCCAGACGAATTTCGCGAACCAAGCGACTCCCTCCGCGTTCGGCGGCCAGGACAGGTCCCCCACGAAGACGATCGTCTCGCCGCGCGGCTCCTCGCGCCGGAACGCGTACCGCGCGAGGTCGACCCCGTTCGGCGCGACGAGGGGCGCCGCCGACGGACCGAGCGCGGCGAGCGCCGCGGCGTCGCCCCGGGAGACGCAGGACAGGCCGCGCGCCGCGCGCACGAGCGAGCCCTCGAGCCGCCGCACGCGGGGCGCCTGGACCCCGGCGAAGGCGCGCCGCGCCGCCGAGCTCCCCGTCGCGGCGACACGCTCCCAGATCTGCGAGTCGAGGTTGTGGAAGTCGATCCAGACCGGAGCCGCCGACGCCAGGGCGAGCGGCGCCACGTGGTACGAGTGCGCGACGACCCACGCGGGCCGCCTCGCGGCGCAGGCCGCCGCGACGCGCCGGGCGAGCTCCTCCGACGCGTAGAGGAGCTCGGAGTACGCCCTCCCCGTGGCGAGGCTCCGCACGAGCGCGCCCGCGCGCCGCAGCCGCCGGGCCCGCTGAGGGATCCACTCGACCGCGACGCCGGGCGGCAGCTCCCCGCCGCCGTAGGCGCGGTCCGGATCGAGCAGCGAAAAGGCCCGCACGTCGAACCGCGCCGCGAGCGCCTCGAGCAGATGGTAGTTGCGAATCGCGAGGCCGTCGCGGGACGGGTGCGGCGGGCGCGGCAGGACGCCGTAGAGGGCCGGCTTCATCGCACCGGCAGGGCCGCCGCGCCCCGGCGCCGAAGCGCCGCCGCGTAGCGGATCCTTCGAGCACGGCCCCGCTCGCCCGGCGTCACGAGCGCCGCGGCGTAGCGCAGCGCGGCGCCCGCGTCGAGCGCGAGGGCCGCGCGCCGCGCCGCGCCCCGGCCATGGTGCTTGCCGGCGTACCGCACGAGCGAGGCGTGGAGATGCCCGAAGAGCGCATCGCCGCCCGACCGCCCGCCCTCGTGGACGACGACGGCGGCCGGCTCGTAGAGGAGCCGCCAGCGCCGCGCCATCCAGCGGGCCATGAGGTCCGTCTCCTCGGCGTAGAGGAAGAACGCCTCGTCGAATCCCCCTGCGTCCCGAAACGCCTCCCGCCGCACGAGCAACGCGGCTCCCATGAGCGCGTCGACTTCGCGTGCCGTCGTGTGGTCCTGGCGCGTGGCGGTGTGTCCTTCGAACGGGCGCCGCCCGCCCGACAGGAACGCCAGACCCGAGCTCTCGCAGAAGATCCGCCACGGCGTCGGCAGCCGGCGGATCGAGGGCTGCAGGGAACCGTCGGCGTTGACCAGGCGCGGCCCGACCGCGGCGGCGCGGCGATCCGCGTCGAGCGCCGCCTCGAGCGCGGCGAGGGCGCCCGGCCGGAGCGCGGCGTCCGAGTTCAGGAAGAGCAGATACGGCCGCGTCGTCTCGCGGGCGCCGCGGTTGCAGGCCGCGCCGTATCCGCGGTTCGAGCGTTCCTCGAGGACCCGCGCCGCCGGGACCTTGCGCGAGAGCTTCGCCGCGATGCCGTCGTGCGACGCGTTGTCCACGACCACGATTTCGGCCGCGGCCGCGGTCTCGGCCACGGATTCGGCCGCGCGCAGCGTCTCGGCAGGCGTGCGGTAGTGCACGATCACCGCCGACGTCTGCTCTCCCACGGCGCCGCTCATTCGCCCCACAGCTCCCCGCTCCAGAGCCGGTCGAGGAACACCCGCCACGGCAGGATCTCGATGCCGTCTTCGGTGACGCGCGGCGACGGCTCGAGGGAAGCAACGATGCGCCGCCGGACCGTCGGCTGGTCGACCGCCAGCTGCCGCAGGCCTTTGAGGTGATCCGACGTAATCCGCGACGCCGCCTTGGCTTCGACCGCGCAGCGCAGGTCGCCGACGATGAAGTCGACCTCGATGCCGCTCGCCAGGCGCCAGTACGCGAGGTCGTGGTAGCGCTCGCGGTAGTGCGACGCCGCCGTCAGCTCGTGGAAGATCCAGTTCTCGAAGGCCTTGCCGAACAGCTCGGAGCCGGGCGTGAGGGCCCCGCGGCCCGCCAGCACGTTGACGAGGCCCACGTCGGCGAAGAAGAACTTCGGCGCGCCGATGACGCGGCGCTTCGGCCGCCGCGTGAAGGCCGGGAGGAAGCGCCCGAGGCGCGTGTCGACGAGGATCTGGTAGTACTCGCGCGCCGTGGGCGCCGAGACGCCGCACTCGCGGGCGACGGTCGCGTAGTTGACGAGCTCGGTGTCGGCGAGAGCGGCCTTCGCGAGGAACGTCGAGAACGCCGGGAGGTTCCGCGTCAGCCCCGGCTGCAGCACCTCCTCCTTGATGTAGGTCTGGATGTAGGCGCGCAGCGGCCGGGCCGGCGACTCGGCGAGGTAGTGGCGCGGGAGATACCCGTGGTTGAGCATCCGGACGAGGTCGAAGGCCCGCCCGATCTCGGCCGACGTCAGGCCGAATAGGTCGAAGCGCGCCACGCGGCCGGCCGGCAGCGCGGGCGCCGCCTGGTGCGCGACCCGCGAGCTCGAGCCCGACATGGCGAAGACGCGCCCGCGGTTCTCGACGAGCCACTGCACCTCGTCGAAGAGCGGGGGGACCTTCTGGATCTCGTCGATCACCACGACCGGATCGCGCGGCGTTTCTTCGAGCTCCTCGCGCAGGAGCGCCGGCTTCTCGCCGTAGCGGACGAACTCCTCGGTCCGGCCGAGGTCGATCCGGCGCGCCTGCGGGTAGAGGGCCTTGAGAAGACTGCTCTTGCCGGTCTGGCGCGGGCCCCAGAGGAAAAACGACTCTCTCGGGCGCTCCGGAAGCCGCACTAACCGCCGAAACATTCGCTTCAGGATATCATGATAATCGAAAGAATCGGCTTCCATTGTTGACACGGAAGGTGTGCAAGGCCAGGCTGGAGGCGCGGCGGCCTCCCCCACGAAACCCCTGTCCTGTCTACTGGAGAACGCCGTCGAAGGTACGGCAGGCGCTGGGATCGCCGGACTCGAGCCCCCGGCGGAGCCACTCGACGCGCTGCTCGGACGTGCCGTGGGTGAAGGACTCCGGCTGGACGCGCCCGGTGGCCATGCGCTGCAGTCGGTCGTCGCCGATCGCGGCCGCCGCGCGCAGGCCCTGTTCCGCGTCGCCCGGCTCGATCAGGCCCGTCCTGGCGCCGCGGTTGCCCCAGACGCCGGCGAGGCAGTCGGCCTGGAGCTCGAGCCGGACCGACAGGCGGTTGGCGTCCTCGCGCGAGCTCCTCCGGCTCTGGGCGTCGACCTTGTCGGCGATGCCGAGCTGCTGCTGGACGTGGTGGCCGACCTCGTGGGCGATGACGTACGCCCGGGCGAAATCCCCGGGACCGCCCATGCGGGCGAGCTCGTCGAAGAAGCCGAGGTCGAGATACACCTTCTGGTCGAGCGGGCAATAGAAAGGTCCCTGCGCCGCCGACCCGTGGCCGCAAGCGGTGGGCGTCGAGTCGGTGAAGAGGACGAGCGTCGGCAGCTGGTAGTGCTTGCCGGAGGCCGCGAAGATCGAGGTCCACGTGTCCTCGGTGCTCGCGAGGACGACCGAGACGAACTTCCTGCCGGGGTCTTCCGCGCCGGGCGCGGGCCGGCTCGAACCGGGCGCCGGCCCGGACGACGAAGACGCCGTCGTCGCCTCCGAGCCGCCGAGAAGCTGGAGGACCCTGAGCGGGTTGGCGCCGGTCAGGAGCGAGATGACGAGGACGACGACCAGGGTCCCGCAGCCGCCGATCGCGAGCCGGCCTCCCGGAACGCCTCGCCGGTCCTCGACCTGGTCGCTCTCGCGCCCGTCTTCCCAACGCATGGCGGCGTTATATACCGGTCCACTCTGCCCCGCGGCGACCGGAGAATGGCGTCGGAGGCCCCTGCGCCCTGGCGCCCGGGATCGTCCGCGAGAACGCCGACGAGGGCGGGAAGATCGAGGGCCGGCAGACCGGGCGCGGATCCGAGGCGCCGCTCGCGGAGGCGCCCGACGCTCTCTTCGTGCGCGGAAAACCCGCCTGCCGTATGTCGTCCCGCGCGGCGCTGCGGGGAAGATCGCGCCGGGCGGCTCGAGGCCGGGGACCCGGTCCGGGCACGGGAGGGTGCGAAGGCGACTCCGGGGCGCCAAAGACGAGGAGGTTCTCCCCAAATAAAAGGCCCCGGCTTTCGCCGGGGCCGAAGTCGACTCGATTCGGAACGCGATCAGTACATCCCGCCCATGCCGCCCGGCATCCCGCCGCCGGCCGCCGGAGCCTTCTCCTTCTCCTTGATCTCGGAGACGAGGGCCTCGGTCGTCAGCATCAGGCCGGCCACCGACGCCGCGTTCTGCAGCGCGTTCTTGGTGACCTTGGTCGGGTCGATGATTCCCGCCTTGAGCATGTCCTCGACCTTTTCCGCGTTGGCGTTGTACCCGTAGTTGCCGCCCTTGGCCTTCAGGTCGTTGATGATCACCGAACCCTCGCCGCCGGCGTTGGCCACGATCTGGCGCGTCGGCTCCTCGAGGGCGCGGATGACGATCTTCGCGCCGATCTTCTCGTCACCCGAGAGGTCGTTGGCGCGCCTGGTCACCGCGTCGATCGAGCGGAGCAGGGCCACGCCGCCGCCGGGAACGATCCCCTCTTCGACGGCCGCCTTGGTCGCGTGCATCGCGTCCTCGACGCGGGCCTTCTTCTCCTTCATCTCGGTCTCGGTGGCCGCGCCGACCTTGATCACGGCGACGCCGCCGACCAGCTTGGCCAGCCGCTCCTGCAGCTTCTCGCGGTCGTAGTCCGAGGTCGTCTCCTCGATCTGAGCCCGGATCTGCTTCACGCGGCCCTGGATGGCTTCCTGCTTCTTCTTGGAGCGGTCATCGACGACGACCGTGGTGTTGTCCTTGTCGACGGTGACCTTCTTCGCGTCGCCGAGGTCCTCCCACTTGACGTTCTCGAGCTTGATGCCGAGGTCCTCGGAGATGAGCTTGCCGCCCGTCAGGATCGCGATGTCCTCGAGCATGGCCTTGCGGCGGTCGCCGAAGCCCGGCGCCTTGACGGCGCAGACCTGGAGCGTGCCGCGCAGCTTGTTGACGACGAGCGTGGCGAGCGCCTCGCCCTCGATCTCCTCGGCCACGATCAGGAACGGCTTGCCCTGCTTGGCGATCTGTTCGAGGATCGGGAGCAGGTCCTTCATGTTGGAGATCTTCTTCTCGAAGAGAAGAACCTTGGCGTTCTCGAGGATGCACTCCATCCGCTCCGCGTCGGTGATGAAGTACGGCGAGAGATAGCCGCGGTCGAACTGCATGCCCTCGACGACCTCGAGGGTCGTCTCGAGGCCCTTGGCCTCCTCGACCGTGATCACGCCGTCCTTGCCGACCTTGTCCATCGCCTCGGCGATGATCTTGCCGATCTCGGAGTCGTTGTTGGCCGAGATCGTGCCGACGTGGGCGATGTCCTTGCCCTCGACCGGCTTGGAGAGCTTGTCGAGCGACTCGACGGCGGCCCGGACGGCCTGGTCGATGCCGCGCTTCAACTCCATCGGGTTGGCTCCCGCCGTGACGTTCTTGATGCCCTCGCGGTAGATCGCCTGCGCGAGCACCGTCGCGGTCGTCGTGCCGTCGCCGGCGACGTCGGACGTCTTCGAGGCGACCTCGCGGACCATCTGGGCGCCCATGTTCTCGAGCGAATCCTGGAGCTCGATCTCCTTGGCGACCGTGACCCCGTCCTTGGTGACCGTCGGGGAGCCGAACTTCTTCTCGATGACGACGTTGCGGCCTTTGGGGCCGAGCGTCACCTTCACCGCATCGGCGAGCTTGTTGACGCCGTGGAGAACGCGCTGGCGCGCCTCCTCACCGTAAATGATCGTTTTCGCAGCCATGGTGTGTTCTCCTTACTTCCCTTCGACGACCGCGAGCACTTCGTCCTCGCGCAGGATCAGGTGCTCTTCGTCGTCGATCTTGATTTCGGTGCCGGCGTACTTGCCGATGAGGATGCGGTCGCCCTTCTTCACGTCGAGGGGAAACTGCTTGCCGTCCTCGTTGACCTTGCCCTTGCCGACGGCGACGACTTCCGCCTCCATCGGCTTCTCCTTGGCGGTGTCCGGGATGATGATTCCGCCCTTCTTCATCTCGCCCATCTCGAGTCGCTTGACCAGGATCCGGTCGTACAGTGGCCGAACTTTCATGAACTTCCTCCTTGAAGTTGTGTTGCCTGTCTGGCCCCCGGTTTCCGGGGGGAGCGAGATACTAGCACTCCTCTATGACGAGTGCTAGCAGCCAGCTGGGGCAGCTGAGCTCTTAAAGCATAAATACCTGTAAATACTGGGTTTGTATACTTTGACACCGGGGTCCATGCTATGGTTCTGATCCGCATGGGAGCCCTTTCCGGCAAGCGCATCCTGATCACGGGCGGCCTCGGGTTCATCGGCTCGAACCTGGCGCGCCGCCTCCTCTCCGAAGGCGCAGCGGTCACGCTCTGTGACGCGATGATCGAGGGCTACGGCGGCAACGCCGCCAACGTCGCCGACATCCGCCGGGACGTGGCCATCGACGACGCGGACGTGCGCGACGAGGCCGCCATGGGCCGTCTCGTCGAGGGCCAGGACGTGATCTTCCACCTCGCGGCCCAGGTTTCGCACGTCATGTCGCTGTCGAACCCCTACCCGGACATCGACATCAACATCAAAGGCACCGCGGTCGTCCTGGAAGCCTGCCGGCAGCGCAACCCGGCGGCGCTCGTCGTGCGCTCCGGAACCCGCGGCCAGTACGGACCGGCGACCACGCTGCCGGTCTCGGAGGAAGCGCCCTCGGATCCGCGCGGAATCTACGAGATCTCGCAGCTCTCGGCCGAGATGATCTGCCGCACCTACACGCGCATTCACGGCATCCGCACCGTCCCCCTGCGCTTGACCAACGTGTACGGGCCGCGCGGCCAGATGAAGCACTCGCAGTTCGGCGTCGTGAACTGGTTCGTGCGGCTGGCCCTCGAGGAGCGTCCGATTCCGATCTTCGGATCGGGGAAGATCCTCCGCGACTTCCTCTACGTGGACGACTGCGTCGAGGCGCTCGTCCGCGCCGCCGAGGAACCCGCGGCCGTGGGTGAGATCCTGAACGTGGGACACGACCGGCCGTCGACGTTCCTCGAGGTGGCGGAGCTGCTCGCCGAGCTCGTTCCGGGGACGCGCCTCGAGTTCACCGACTTCACGCCCGAGCGCAAGGCCCAGGAGCCGGGCGACTTCGTCTCCGACATCACGAAGATCCGCCGCCTGCTCGGCTGGGAGCCGACCGTCTCGCTCCGCGACGGCCTCGCCCGGACCGTGGCGTTCTACCGCGAGCGGCGGGCCGAGTACTTCTGATCCATTAAGCTAGCGGCAGGGCATGTTTTCCATCCACCCGACCGCCCTGGTGGCGTCGAAGTCGATCGGCGACGGGACGCGGATCTGGGCGTTCGTGAACATTCTGGCGGGCGCGCGGATCGGCCGCGATTGCAACATCTGCGACCGGTGCTTCGTCGAAAACGACGTCGTCCTGGGCGACCGCGTCACGGTCAAGTGCGGCGTCTCGCTCTACGACGGCCTCGTGCTCGAGAACGACGTCTTCGTCGGGCCCGACGTGACGTTCTCGAACGACCCGCGGCCGCGGAGCGGACGCCATCTCGAAAGCTACCCGGGGACGCTCGTCCGCGAGGGCGCGAGCCTCGGCGCCGGCGCGATCCTGCTGCCCGGAGTCACCGTGGGCCGGTACGCGATGGTCGGCGCCGGCGCGCTCGTCACGCGGGACGTGCCCGACTTCGCCCTCGTCTACGGCAGCCCGGCGCGGCTGCACGGCCACGTCTGCCGATGCGCCGCGACGCTGCGCTTCGACGAGGCCGGGGGGACGGCCCGGTGTTCCTGCGGCCGCGCGTACGCGCGGGGCGCCTCGGGCGAGGTGGCCGAGACCCCGTGAGCACCCGCGCGGCGGACGCCTCCGTCCGGGTCCCGTTCGGCGACCTCGCCGAGGACTACCGGAGCAAGCGCGCCTCGATCGACGCCGCGGTCTCGCGCGTGCTCGCGAGCGGACGCTTCATCCTCGGCAACGAGGTCCGCCGGTTCGAGGAAGAGCTCGCCGCATACCTCGGCGTTTCGCACGTCGTCGGCTGCGCCAACGGCACCGAGGCGATTGCCCTCGCGCTCGCGGCCGCGGGAATGAAGCCGGGCGACCCGGTCGTGCTGCCCGCCAACACCTGCGCCCCCACACTCGCCGGCGTGCGGATGGCCGGTGGACGCGCGCTCCTCGCCGATGCGGAACCGCAGACCCTGACCCTCGACGCCGAGGCGGCCGGGCGGGCGGGCGGTCCGGAGGCGCGCTTCTTCCTGCCCGTCCACCTCTACGGCGGCGTCGCCGATCTCGACGCGCTGACGGTGCTGGCCGCCAAACGCGGCGCGCTCCTCGTCGAGGACTGCGCGCAGAGCCACGGCGCGACCTGGAAGTCGCGCGCGACCGGCTCCTTCGGCCGCGCGGCCGCTTTCTCGTTCTACCCGTCGAAGAACCTCGGGGCCTACGGCGACGGCGGCGCCGTGGCGACCAACGAGGCGAGCGTCGCCGAGCGGGCACGGGAGCTCCGCCAGTACGGCTGGAAGCGGCGCGACTACGCGGAGACGGAGGGCTGGAACTCCCGCCTCGACGAGCTCCAGGCCGCGATCCTCCGCGTGAAGCTGGCGTTCCTCGCCCGCGAGAACGTCCGGCGCCGCGAGATCGCCGACCGCTACGACGCGGCATTTGCCTCGCTGCCGCTGACGCGCCTCGCGGTCCGGCCGGGCTCGGTGCCCGCGCGCCATCTCTACCCGGTGCGGACCCCGAAGCGCGACGCGCTTCGCGGCCACCTCGCCGCGCGCGGCGTCGAAACCGGCATCCACTACCCCACCCCCCTCCACCTCCACCCGGCGTACGCCTTTCTCGGCTACCGGCGCGGCGCGTTTCCCGTCGCCGAAGAGGCGAGCGAGACCGTCGTGTCGCTGCCCCTCCACACGGCGCTCTCGGACGAACAGGTCGAGGCCGTGGTCGCCGCGGTCGCCGGCTTCTTCGAGGAGACGCGATGACGCGCCCGCTCGTGTCGGTCGTCGTGCCCGTCTACTTCAACGCGGAGAGCCTCCCGCGCCTGGCCGAGCGCCTGCAGAAGGTCGCCACCGCGGCGGCCGACTGGGACCTCGAGGCCGTCTTCGTCGACGACGGGTCGGGCGACGGGTCGTGGGACCGGATCCTCGAGATCGCGCGCGCGTGGCCGGCGGCGCGCGGCGTCCGCCTCACGCGCAACTTCGGGTCGCAGATGGCGATCCTCGCGGGACTCGGCGAGGCGCGCGGCGCGGCGGCCGCGGTGCTCTCGGCCGACCTGCAGGAGCCGCCGGAGCTCCTCCCGGAGATGGTGGCCGCCTGGCGCCGCGGCGCCACCGCCGTGCTCGCCGTCCGGCGCAGCCGCCCCGAGGGCCTCGCGACGCGGGCGGCCGCGGGCTTCTATTACCGGACGCTGCGCCGCCTCGCGCTCTCCGAGATGCCCGAGGGCGGCTTCGACTGCTTTCTCATCGGTCGGCCGGCGGTGGATTTCCTGGTCGACGCACGCGAGGTCCACACGACGCTGCCGGGTCTCCTGCTCTGGGCGGGCTTCCCGACGTCGCTCGTGCCGTACGACCGCGTGGCCCGCGAAGAGGGCGAATCGCGCTGGACGTTCGCGAAGAAGCTGAAGTACTTCCTCGACGCCGTGATCGCTTTCTCGTACGAGCCGCTGCGCTGGATGTCGTTTGCGGGAGCGGCTCTCGCCGCGCTCGCTTTCGCCTACGCGGTCTTCCTCGTCGGTTACAAGCTGGTGCACGGCCAGCCGATCCAGGGCTGGACGTCGCTGATGGTCGCCGTGGCCTTCTTCTCGGGCGTGCAGCTGCTCTCGCTCGGCGTGCTCGGCGAGTACCTCTGGCGCACGCTCGACGCGGCGCGCGCGCGCAAGGGGTACCTCGTCCTGGAAAAGACGGGCGCCCATCCTCCTCTCCCCCCTCGGGAGGAGAGGGAAGGGTGAGGGGGATTTACCCCAGGCTCTCGACGAGGGCCGCCGCGACGCGTTCGACCTCGGCGTCCGTCAGCTCGGGAAACATCGGCAGCGCCAGGACCTCCCGCGCCGCGCGCTCGGCTTCCGGAAAATCTCCCGCCCGGCCGCCGAGGGCCGCGAAGCACTCCTGGAGGTGGAGCGGCACCGGGTAGAAGACGGCGCTCCCCACGCCGCGCTCGCCGAGGCGGGCGCGGACGCCGTCGCGGTCGGCGACGCGGACGACGTACTGGTGGAAGACGTGGCCGCGGTCCGGCGCCTCGGCCGGCAGCCGCACGCGGCCCGCGCGCGCGGGCGCCGCGAGAAGCTCGCCGTAGCGCTCGGCGATCGCCCGGCGGCGCGCGTTCCAGGCCTCGAGGCGCGGCAGCTTGGCGGAAAGCACCGCCGCCTGGAGCGCGTCGAGCCGGAAGTTGCCGCCGACGCGATCGTGGAAGTACGTCGTCGACGAGCCGTGCACCCGCAGGCTCCGGAGCAGCGCGGCGAGCGCGGCGTCGTCGGTCGCGACGGCGCCGGCGTCGCCCGCGGCGCCGAGGTTCTTGGTCGGGTAGAAGGAAAACGCGCCCATCGCGCCGAGCGTGCCGGCTTTCCGACCGCCGACGGTGGCGCCGATCGCCTGGCACGCGTCTTCGACGACCGGGATTCCCCGCCGCCGTGCGATCGCGAGGATCCCCGTCATGTCGGCGGGCTGTCCGTAGAGGTGCACCGGTTGAATCGCCTTCGTCCGCGACGAGAGCGCCGCCTCGAGCCGGCCCGGATCGAGCGTCAGCGTGTCCGGCTCCACGTCCACGAAGACGGGCCGGGCGCCCAGGCGCGCGACGACGCCGGCCGACGCGAAGAAGGTGAAGGGCGAGGTGACGACCTCGTCGCCCGGTCCCACGCCGAGCGCCATGAGCGCCACGAGCAGCGCGTCGGTCCCCGAGGAGGTCCCGACGACGTGCGGCACCCCGAGATAACGCGCCAGCGCCGCCTCGAACGCCTCGGTCACCGGCCCGAGGACGAAACGGCCCGAGGCAAACACCTCTTCGACGGCCCGCGCGACGTCGCGCTTCGAGTCCGCGTCGTACCGGGTCAGGTCGAGGACCGGGATGGGCGTCGCCACGGGCGGCGATTCTATCCGCGCGGTAACCCGACGCGGCTCCGGCCCGTTTGTTCCAGAGGGAGGCGCTATGCCGAGGACCAGGAGAATGCGGCGGCGCGCAGCGCTCAGCGCGCTCCGGATGATGGCGGCGGGTACCGTCCTGGCGCAGGCGGTCGCGATGCCCGACTTGAGCGGTTCGTGGCAGCTCAATCGCGACGCGAGCGACGATCCCGCCAGGGTGATGCAGGAGGCGCGCGCCGAGAGCGGCGGCTCCGGGGGCGGCAGCGGCTTCGGCGGCGGCGGCCGCCACGGCCACGGCGGAGGGGGCGGCAGCAGCGGCGGAGGCGGCGGGTGGGGCCGCGGCAACCGCAGCTCGAGCGGCGACGGGTCGAGCTCGTCCGACGGCGGGAGCTTCGCCGCGCTCCAGACGCTGACGCTCGTCTACAAGGAGCCGATGCTCACGATCACCGACGCGGCGGGCCGCGAGCGGGTCGTCTACACCGACGGGCGCAAGACGGAGGAGGAGCGCTCCCACGGCGGCACGACGGCGGTCGTCGCGTCCTGGAAGGACGGACACCTGGAGATCGTCGCCTCGCCAGAGAACGGCGGCAAGATCACCGAGACCTTCGCGATGACGGCCGACCACAAGCAGCTGACGGTGACGACGAAGATGGAAGGCGGAAGGCGCGGCTCGCCGATCACCATCCGGCGCGTCTACGACGCGGCCACGCCCGGCCAGCCGGAGACCGCACCGGGCCAGAAGACACGGCCGCCGGCGCCGCCGCCCGACACGCCCGAGGACGATCAGTCGGTCTGATCAGCGCGCCGGAACGGCGGCTCCGCGCGCTTCGCCCCGCCTAGCGCCGGCGCAGCAGGTGCGCCGTGAAGCCGTCGGTCGAGGCGTCGGGAAAGAGGCGCAGGCGCGCGCCCTCGACGAACCCTTCGAGGCCCGGCGGCGCCTCGATCGCGGCGGGCGCGAACTCCGGGGACCGCTCGAAGAACCGCGCGACGACCCGTTCGTTCTCCTCCTCCTCGAGGCTGCACGTCGAGTAGAGGAGGCAGCCGCCCGGCGCAACGAGCCCCGAGGCCGCGACGAGCGCTTCCTCCTGGGCATGCCCGAGGCGCTCGATGGCGGCCGCGCTCACGCGGTACCGGATTTCGGGGATCTTGCGGAGCGTCCCCGTGCCGCTGCACGGCGCGTCGAGCAGCACGCGCGCGAAGCGGCCGGCCGGCAGCGGCGGCGCGGCGACGTCCCCGGCGACGGGACGCACTTCCGGAACGCCGAGGCGCTCCACGTTCTCGACGACGCGCCGGAGGCGCGCCCACGACCGGTCGAGCGCGACCGTCCGCCGCGCCCGGCCGTGGGCGACCGCCGAGAAGGACTTGCCGCCCGGCGCCGCCGCCAGATCGACGAGGAGGTCGCCCTCGGGCATGAGCAGCGGCAGGACCTGGGAGCCGACGTCCTGAACGCTGAAGGCGCCTCCGGCATGCAGCGGCGACCGCAGCGGGTTCCCCGAGAGGACCGTCAACGCGAGCGGCGCGATCGGCGAGGCCTCGGTCTCGACGCCCTCGGACGCCAGCGCGGCGCGCAGGCTGTCGCGGTCGGAGCGCCCGGGGTTGACGAGCAGGTCCAGGCGCGAGGGCGCGTTGTCCGCCGCGAGGATCGCGCTCGTGCGCTCGGCGCCGAAGCGCGCGAGCCACCGCGCGACGAGAAACCCGGGGTGGGAAAAGTACCGGGCCAGTTCCCCCGCCTCCCGCCTCCCGCCTCCGGCCTCGGGTGGCGGCGCCGGCGCCGGCTTCCCGACGATCGCGCGCAGCACGCCGTTGACCAGCCGGGCCGCGCCTTCGCCGCCGCTCGCGCGCGCCTCCTCGACGGCCTCGTTCACGGCGGCGTACGCCGGAACGCGGTCGAGGTGGCGCACCTGGTAGAGCGCGACCTCGAGCGTCTCGCGAAGGTTCGGCGCGAGCTTCGCGAGCGGAATGCGCGAGGCGCCCGCAATTTCGGCGTCGAGCGCCGTTTTCCAGCGCAGGACGCCGAGCACGAGCTCGCGCAGCAGATCCCGGTCCGGCGCCGACAGGCCGCGCGCGAGCGCGGGCAGGAGCGCCGCCGCGCGCTCTCCCCTCTCGAGCACGCCGCGGAGGGCCTCGACGGCGCGGCCCCGGGCCGTCGCCGCCCGCCGCCGTTTCACGGCGCGGCCTGGAAGCGCCCGGGCAATCGGGCCGACCGGGAAAACTCGGCGCCGCTGACGGGCTTGCGGCCGGCCCGCTGCAGCCGCTCGAGCACGAGCCCCGTGCCGCCGCCGGCCGCCGCCACGAGCGCGCCCTCGAGCAGCGCGACCTCGCCCGGGGCGCCCGCGACGCTTCCAGCCGCGGGGTGCGCTTCCAGAATCTTGATCCGCTCGCCGCCGAGGAACGTGTAGAGGCCGGGCCACGGGGAGAACGCGCGCAGCCGCCGCGACAGCTCCTCGGCCGGTGCGGTCCAGTCGACGGCGCCGTCCTCGCGCCGGATCGGCCGGCAGGAAGACGGCTCGCCCGACTGCGGCCGCGCCGTCAGCCGCCCCTCGGCGAGCCCGCGCAGGGTCTCGACGAGCAGCGCCGCCCCGAGCGTGGAAAGCCGCGCGGAGAGCTCGCCCGCCGTCTCGCGCTCGCCGATCGCGACGCGGCGCTCGAGAAACACCGGTCCGGTGTCGAGGCCTTCCTCCATCCGAATCGTGGCCACGCCGGTCTCGTGGTCGCCCGCGAGAATCGCCGCCTGGATGGGCGAAGCGCCGCGGTGGCGCGGCAGCAGCGACGCGTGCACGTTCACGCAGCCGAGGCGCGGCAGGGCGAGAATCGCCGGCGGCAGCAGCCGCCCGTAGGCGACGACCGCGATGGCGTCCGGGCGGGCCGCTTCGAGCGTCTTCAGGAGGTCGCCGTCGCCGCGCACGCGGAGCGGCTTCTCGACCGGCAGTCCGCGCGCGGCGGCCCACGCCCCGACCGCCGAGGCGCGCGGCTCGGCGTGGCGGCCGGCCGGACGGTCCGGCTGCGTCACGACGAGCGGCACCGGAAATCCCGCCTCGACGATCGCCGAAAGCGGCGGGACCGCGAACTCCGGCGTCCCGAAGTAGACGACGCGCGGCATCAAGACCGGGCTCCCGCCCCGCTCAGAGCGGCGCGCCGCCGTCGCGGGGCTCGGGCTCGGCCGCGGTCCCGGTCCCCGGCCCGGCCGGACGTGCCGGCGACGGATGCCTCAGCTTCCAGAGGCGGCGCACGGCGCGCAGCCCGATGCCCAGGAAGAAGACCAGGGCGAGCGCGTTGACGATGCCGAAGTACACCCACATCCGGGGCCACGCGTTCGCGAACCCGAAGAGAAAGACGCAGAGAAAGAGCAGGAACGCGTAAAGCGCCGCGATGATCGTGCGCCGTTCCTCGTGCTCCGGGTTCCAGGGCGGGTCGAGGAACCCGAGGCCGCGCGCCAGCCGGTACACGCCCCAGGCCGCGGCGGGCGCGGCGACGAGCGCCACGACGAAATACCGCCACGCGGGCGTCATCGCGGCTGGCGGTCCACTTCCGCGAAGTAGTCCTCGGCCACCAGCACCTCGCGCGGCTTCGAGCCGCGCGGCGGCCCGAGGAGCCCGTCGCGCGCCATCATGTCGATGAGCTTGCCCGCGCGCGAGAAGCCCACGCCCATCCGCCGCTGGAGAAACGAGATCGACGCCATCTTCTCGCGCACGACCAGCCGCGCCGCCTCGTCGTAGAGCGGATCGGCGTCGTCGGCGCCGTCCTCGCCGCGCGCGGACGCCTCGACGCGTTCCCGGGTGATCTCCTCGTTGAACTGGGGCCTGGCCTGCTTCTTGAGGAACTTCACCAGCGCCGCCGTCTCCTGGACCGAGACGTACGCGCCGTGGACGCGCTTCAAGCGGGACGTGCCCGGCGGCAGGAACAGCATGTCGCCGCGGCCGAGCAGGCGCTCGGCGCCGTTGCCGTCGAGGATGACGCGCGAGTCGATCTTCGACGACACCTTGAACGCGATGCGCGACGGCAGGTTCGCCTTGATGACGCCCGTGAGGACGTCGACCGACGGCCGCTGCGTGGCGACGACGAGGTGGATGCCGACGGCGCGGGCCTTCTGGGCGATGCGCACGATCGACTCCTCGACGTCCTTGGGCGCGGTCATCATGAGGTCGGCGAGCTCGTCGATGACGATGACGATCAGGGGCATCGGCTCGAGCTTGAGCTCCGTGTCGTCGGGATGCTGCGCCCGCACGCGCGCCACCGCCTCGGGGTCCTTGATCGCCGCGTTGTACTGCTCGGCGTTGCGCACCTGGCCGAAATCCGAGAGCGTCTGGAAACGCTCCTCCATCTGGCTGACCGCCCACTTCAGGGCGTTGGCCGCCTTCTTCGGGTCCGTGATGATCGGCGTCGCCAGGTGCGGCAGGCTCTCGTACATCTCGAGCTCGACCATCTTCGGGTCGATGAGGATGAGCTTCACCTTGTCGGGCGGCGCCTTGTAGAGGATCGACGTGATGAGGGCGTTGATGCCCACGCTCTTGCCCGAGCCCGTCGTGCCGGCGATGAGCAGGTGCGGCATCGCGCGCAGGTCGTCCACGACCGGCTCGCCGTGGATGTCCTTGCCGAGAGCGAGGGTCAGGAGCGAGCGCGAGCTCTGGAAGCGCTCGCCTTCGACGACGTCGCGCACCGCGATGATCTCGCCGCCGCCGGGGTTCGGCACCTCGATGCCGACGCTCGCGCGCCCGGGCAGGCGCTCGACGCGGATCGACTCGGCCGACAGCGCGAGGGCGAGGTCCTCCGAGAGACCCATGACCTGGTTGACCTTGATCCCGGCCGCGGGGCGGAACTCGTAGGTCGTGACGACCGGGCCGGGATGGTACTCGACGACGTCGCCCTCCACGCCGAACTCGGCGCACTTGGCCGCGATCAGCCGGCCTGTCTCGGCGAGCGCCTTGCGGTCGACCGTGCCGGTCTCGGCGCGCTTCTCCAGCAGCGACACCGGCGGCAGCGCGTACCCGTCGAGCGTCAGCGGGAGGCTCTGCTGCGGCTCGGGTTTCTTCTTCGGCGCCGCGGCCGCGGCGGGCTTGCTCCGCGCGGGCGCCGTCGTCTTCTTGATGGAGAACTTGCCCGGACCCGGCACCTCGCGGACGATCGGCGGCGCGTCCTCGGGCGCGAAGGGGATGTCGTCGAGGGAGACTTCTTCTTTCCTGACCTTCTCGAGGTGCTTGGTCACGACCGTACGGCGCAGCCGTTCCTTGGTCCGCTTGTCGCGATGGCGCGCCCAGCCGACCGTGAAGCGCCCGAGCAGCGCGGCGAAGCGGACGCGGAGCCTCAGGAACACGTCGCCGAGGGAGACCTGGGTCGCGAGCGGAATCGCGAGAACGACGAGCGTCAGCGCCAGGAGGACCGCGCCCGTGGTACCGATCCGGCCGCGAAAGACGTCGGCGAGGGTCCGGCCGATCAGCCCGCCCGTGTCCATCTCCTCGCCCCGGAAGTGGCGGCGCCCGAGCGTGAGGGCGAGCAGCATCGGGACCGAGAAGAGGCCGATCCCGATCCCGGCGGCCTTGGTGCCCGGGTTGGGCAGCGGCCGGGCCCAGAAGCGTCGCCAGCCGAGGACGAAGACGATCCCGGTGAGGGCCCAGGCCGCCAGGCCGAAGAGCTGGTAGAGAGCCGCCGCCAGCGACGCCCCGAATCCGCCGATCCAGTTGGTCGGCGCCGCCGCCTCGCCGCCGGCCGTCCACGAAAAAATGTTCGGGTCGTGCGGATCGTAGGAGAGCAGCGACAGGGCCGCCAGGACGCCGGCGAGCAGCAGCAGGATGCCGATCGCCTCGCTCGCGAGACGGCTCTTCCAGAAGGGTGCCTGACTCAATCCGTTCCATTATCGGACGGAAACGCGCAAAGGGCCAGCGCGCGCGACGCCGGCGCTCCCGCGTCGTGACACAATCGACGCGGGACCTTTCGGCAGCCATGGCCAACGCGAAAAAGAAGATCCTCTTCCTCTGCACGGGCAACGCCGCCCGCAGCCAGATGGCCGAGGCGCTCGCCCGCATCGACTACGGCGACCTCGTCGAGCCCGTCTCCGCGGGATCGCGGCCGGCGGGATTCGTGCACCCGATGGCGATCGCCGCGATCGAGGAGCTCGGGTTCGGCCTGGAGAGCGCCTCCTCGAAGGGCGTCGACGAATTCGCCGGCGCGAAGCTCGACCTGGTCGTCACCGTCTGCGACTCGGCCGCCGCCGACTGCCCGACGTGGCCGGGCGCGCGGCACATCGTCAACTGGTCGATCGCCGACCCGAGCTTCGTCTCGGGCGAGCAGGCCCGCGCTCTCGCCTTCCGCGCGACGCGCGACGAGCTGCGCCGCCGGATCGACGGCTTGATGGAGGCGCTCCGGCGTCCGATCCCGAAGCGCTCGGATCTCGAGCTGCTCGTGGAAGGCGCGGCGCTTCTCGAAAACGCCCTGCGCCCGCACGGCTTCAAGTTCGGCGGCGCCCGCGAAGAGATCGAGGGCGGCCGCGCGGCCGCGGTCGGCACCTGGACGCGGCGCGGCCGGGCGTTGCAGCTCCAGGTGCGCTCGGCGGTGTCGATCGCCGCGTACGCGGCGCGCGAGCGCAAGCTCCTCCACCCCGACTACATGGAGTCTCTCGGCGCCTCACAGGCCATGCGTTACCCGGGTCTTTCCAAGGACCCGCTCGACGCCTTTCGCCGGCTCCGGGCGGATCTCGTCCGCTTCGCGGGTCCTTTCCTGACCGGCAAGGGCCTGCGCGACTTCGAGCGCTTCGCCGACGCCCGTCCGGGCCGGAAGGGGCCGGCGAAGACGGCCTGAAACCGCGCTCAGGGCACCTCGTCGTAGGCCGCCGCGCAGGCGCCCTTGAAGCGGTCGGCGTAGCCGTCGTAATTCCGGTAGGCCGGCAGGTCGACCGTGCTCAGGAACTCTTCCTTCGTGCGCCCCGCCTTCTTCGCCGCCGAGGCGGCGGCGAGGAGGTCGGCGATGAACTGCCGCGCGCCTTTGAGTCCCTTCAGGTCGGTCACCTCGCCGTGGCCCGGGATGACGATCACGTCGGGGGGCACGCGGGCGATCACCTTGTCGATCGCGGTGACGTAGCCCATCACCGACCCGCCCGTGGAGACGTCGACGAACGGAATCATGTCGTGGAAGAAGAGGTCTCCCATGTGGAGGACGTTCGCCTTCGTGAAGTAGACGACCGCGTCGCCGTCGGTGTGCGCCGGCGGCGTGTGCCAGACCTCGATCGTCTCGTCGCCGACGTGGATCCGGAGCTCGGAGTCGAAGGTCACCATGGGCGCCGCGATCTCCTCGACCCTGACCTTCTGTGCCCAGGCGATCGCCTCCTCCAGAAACTTCACGTCGTCGGCCTTGCCCGCTTTCTTCGCCTCCTCGAGCTCCTTCGGGTATTCCTTCAGGATCCTCGCGGGTGACGCGAGCATCCGCTGGCGGACGTTGTCCTGGGCGATGATGACCGCGAAGGGCTTGAACACCTCGTTGCCGCCCGTGTGGTCGCCGTGGTGGTGCGTGTTGACGAGGTACTTGATCGGCTTGTCGCTGACCGAGCGGATCTGCGCGACGATCCCGGGAGCGACGTCCTTGTACTCCGAGTCCACGACCACGATCGCATCGGCCCCGACGTAGAAAGCGACGTTGCCGCCCCGCCCGTAGAGAGCGTCGACGCCGCCCCGCAGAGGCTGCAGCCGGAAAACGTCGCCGGGCTGGCGGCCGTGGTGGTCGGGCGTCGGCGTCGGATCCGGCGCCGCGCCGAAGAGCGCACCGGCCGCCAGCAGCACGCCGCCCGCGAGGGCCGCGAGGATCCTCTTCATCGCGTCTCCTTTCGGCACCCCCGCGACTCTATACTGGTGGACCCGATGCCCCGCCCGGTCTCCAACCCTCCGAATCCCTGGGAGTCGATCCACGCCGAGTGGCTCGGCGAGCCGCCGGAAGCCTCGCTCCAGGTCTTCGAGGAAGAGGCCCGCTCGATCGTCGCGGAAAACGAGAGTCCCGACGTCGGCTTCCGCTTCAGCGTCAACCCGTACCGCGGCTGCTTTCATGCGTGCGCGTATTGCTATGCCCGTCCCACGCACCAGTACCTGGGATTCGGCGCAGGCACCGACTTCGACCGGAAGATCGTCGCGAAGGTCAACGCACCCGAGCTCCTGCGGCGCGCGCTGCGGAAGCCCTCCTGGACCGGCGACACGATCGTGTTCTCCGGGGTCACCGACTGCTACCAGCCGCTCGAGGCCGTTTACGGGCTGACGCGGCAGTGCCTCGAGGTCTGCCGCGAGTTCCGGAATCCGATCGGCATCGTCACCAAGGGGGCGCTCGTGCGCCGCGACGCCGGCCTCCTCGGCGCGCTCGCCCGCGAGGCCGACGCGATCGTCTACGTGAGCGTCCCCTTCTTCGACGAGACGACGGCGCGGGCGCTCGAGCCGAACGTGGCCTCGCCGGCGCAGCGCCTCGAGACGATCGCCGCCCTGACCGCCGCCGGCGTCCCGACCGGCGTCGCCGTCGCGCCCGTGATCCCGGGCCTCTCCGACAGCGACATCCCGAAAGTGCTCGCCGAAGCCCGGGCCGCGGGCGCGTCGCGGGCCTTCCTCACGCTGCTGCGCCTCCCCGCCGAGACCCGCCTCGTCTTCGAAGAGCGGATCGTCCAGGCCTTTCCCGACCGCGCCGCGCGCATCTTCTCCAACCTCGAGCAGGCGCGCGGCGGCAAACGCAACGAGAGCCGCTTCGGCGCGCGCATGGAAGGCACCGGACCGCGCTGGCAGGCGATCGAAAGCCTGTTCGAGGTCGAATGCCGGCGCCTGGGCTTCAATCCCGACGAGAACGGCTCCCGGCACACGAGCACCTACCGGCGGCCGCAGCCGGCCCAGCGGGGGCTCTTCGACGAGCCGCATTAACTTTATGTCATAAAGTACTTGACACCGGCTTCACCGGGGCGCCAGACTTCTTCCCCGATGCGACCCCTGCACGCCCACGCCGCCGACAACCTCCGCTACATCCGGAACGCGATGGAGCGCGCGTCGGCCTTCACGGCGGTTCCGGGCAAAGGCGGCATCGCCATGGGCCTGACGGCTCTGGCCGCCGCCGGCCTCTCGACACTCGCGGGCACGCCCGAGCAGTGGCTCGGCGTGTGGCTCGCCGAAGCCTGTGTCGCCCTCGCGATCGGCCTGTGGGCGATGGCGCGCAAGGCGCGGCGGACCGGGAGCGAGCTTTTCCAGGGTCCGGCGCGGCGCTTCCTGCTGACCCTGACGCCGCCGCTCGGGGCGGGGGCGCTCCTCACGCTGGCCCTCGAGCGGCGCGGCCAGGTCGAAATGCTGCCGGGCGTCTGGCTCCTCCTCTACGGGACCGCGGTCGTCACCGGCGGCGCGATGTCGGTGCGCACGGTCATCGGGATGGGCGCGCTCTGCATGCTCCTCGGCGCCGCGGCGCTCTCCTCGCCCGCCTCCTGGGGCACGGCCTACCTGGCCGCCGGATTCGGCGTGCTGCACGTTGCCTTCGGCGCGGCCATCGCCCGGAGGCACGGTGGTTAGGACGGCGCGCAAATCCCGCCTCGCGCAGCCCGCTTCGCGGCCGAGCCGGGCGGCGGCGCGAGTCAAGCCGCTCCCCGATCTGGACCGGTTGATTCACGAGCGGATGCGCCTCGGCATCGTGAGCGCGCTCGCGGCGAGCGAAAGCCTGACGTTCCTGGAACTGCGCCGGCTGCTCGACGCCTCCGACGGCAACCTCTCGGTTCACGCGCGGCGCCTGGAGGAGGCCGGCTACGTGGCCTGCGAGAAGTCGTTCGAAGGGCGCGTGCCGAAGACGGTCTACCGCCTGACCGCCGAGGGCCGCCGGGCTTTCGAACGCTACCTCTCGCACCTCGAGGCGGTGGTCGCCCACGCGCGGGGCCGCTGAAAATTTTTTGGAGAGTCACTTTATGGGACAAAGCTCTCGGCTCATCGGCCTCGCCCTCGACGCCTTCATGCCGGCGCTCTCCCCCGTCGTCGCGCTCGCGTTCCTGGGCACGGGTTTCCTCCTCGTCGGCGCCGCGGTCGGCGCCGGCATCGCCGCCGTGGCGCGCCGGACTCGCCTGGCCCGCGGCCTCGCCGCTTTCGGGCTCGCCGTCGCCGTCGTGTACGCGACCGTCCTCGTCGCGACCGCGCTCGTCTCCCGCGACCGGACGCTCGCGCCCGGCGAGCGGAAGTACTTCTGCGAGATGGACTGCCACCTCGCCTACGAGGTGACCGGCGCCGAAGCGCCCGACGCGACGACGCGGGTCGTCACGGTCCGGACGTGGTTCGACCCGAGCACGATCGCGCCGTTTCGCGGCGACGGACCGTACGCGCCGGGCCGCCGGCACGTGTTCCTCGTCGACGGCGCCGGCCGGCGTTACGCCGCTGCCGAGGCCGCCACGGAGGCGTGGCGCGCCGCTCACGGCGGCTCGACGCCGCTCGACCGGGAGCTTCGGCCGGGCGAGTCCTATTCCACGACCTTCGTGTTCGAAGCGCCGGCGGACGCGGGTGCGGTTCGCCTCTTCGTCGGCGACGCCGACGGCGGCGTCGAGCGGCTCCTGATCGGCCACGAAAACAGCCCGTGGCACGGCAAGGTCTACTTCGCGCTGCCCGGGGCGCGGAAGGTTACGGGCTAGCCCGAATCATTCATGATCACCCGGGCGATACGAGAGTCGGGGACAGGCCCTGCAATGCCTTCCAGGGACGTGAGCGCCCCTTACCCGGGCGCGACTTGTCCGCGACAGAGATTTTTCGCCGAGACAAGGAAGCGCGACGACGGCGATGCTGAAACGCATCGCCGAGGAGCGATGACGCCGTATCGGCGGAAAAGATCGGAGCGGCGCCCGGAGTCGATCGTGAATGATGCGGGCTAGCCCGTGGCCGGCGTATCGTGGGCTCCCGTGAGCTCCCGCGAAGACGACCTGCGCGCGCACTTTCGGGGCGCGCTGTCCGCCGACCCGGTCGGGTCCTATCGGGACTGGTTCCGCGCCCAGGAAGAGCTGCGCGAGCACGGGGACGCCGGGATCTGCCGGGCCCTCGCCGACGACCTCTGGACCGCCCTGCCGGTCCTCCCCTTCGGCGCCCCGGAGGAGCGGGCCCGTTTCTTCCACAACGCGGCCGTCTTCTACGGCAGCCCCGGCCCCGCGGCCGACCTCGGCCGGGCGCGTGAGGCCTTCGCGGTCGCGCTCGCGCACTTCGCCGGCGACGTCGAGAGCGGCTGGCACGCGCGCACGCTCCACAACCTGGCGACCGCCCTCTCGAACCTCGGCGCGACGCGGGCCGACCTCGAGGAGGCCGTGGCCCTGTTCGGCCAGGCCCTCCTCTGGCGCACGGCGGAACGGGAGATCGCCCGGGGCGTCACGCTCCACAACCTCGGGCTCGCGCGGCGCCGCCTCGCCGAGCTCGACCCCGAGCGCGCGGCGGGACACCTGGCGGCCAGCGCCGACGCGCTCCGCGAAGCGGTCGCGATCCGCGAGCGCCATGGACTCGCCGAGGGCCGGGCGCTCTCGGAGAGGCACCTCGCGCTCTCGCTCGAGCGTCTGGCGGCCGCCGACTCGCGATAGATTGCGCCGCGTGACGCCGCGGCGCTGGGTCGAGTACCTGGTCGCAATCCTGACGGGCAACGGCATCTACTTCGCCGTCCTCCACCCGAACCTGCCGCCCGCGTGGAGGCACGAGCCGTTCCGTTTCGACGCCGGGCTCGTCCTCGACTTCGTCTGCTGCGTCCTGGTCTACGGCGCGATCCGGCTCGGCAGCCGCCACGCGCTCAAGGGCCGCGACGATCAGGCGCCGCCCTCTCAGACGCCGTAGAAACGGACGCTCTCGGCGATCCAGACGGCGTTGGCCACCGCGACGAGGAGCGCCTCGAAGCCGAGCAGCGTTCGTACCGCCCGCGCCGGCATCGCCGCGAGGTCCGCGGCGGCCTCCGCGATCCACGGCGACCAGCTCCAGAGGTACCACCCCGCGACGCCGCCCCAGACGCCGTAGTGGCGGCGGTTCGCGACGGCGAACAGAACGAACCCGGCGCAGGCCGCTGCCGCCGCCGCGCCGTGCGCGAGCCCCCGTCTGCCGTCCGGGCGCTTCCGCAGGAGCACTCCGACCGCGGCGAGCCAGAGGCCCCACGCCGCCACGAGCCACCGCGGCGGCCGCGCCAGGCTCTGCCCGCCGATCCACAGCGCCGTCTTGACGAACGCGTAGGCCGAACGCAGGAACCCGAGGACCGCGCGCCCGAGCGGCTCGGACAACGGCGCGGCCGGAGAATTCAACTCCAGGGTACCGCCCCACAGGAAGCCGCGGGCCGCCTGGACCGGCAGCACGGCGAGCGCCGCGGCGCCGCCGGCCGCCGCGACCAATCCGCCGCGCTCGCGGGCGGCGACGACCACGGCGAAGACGACGACCGGGATCGCCGTCAACTTCAGCAGCGGCCCCGCCGCGAGCAGCAGGACGAAACGGCCGGGCCGGATCGGCCGCCCGAGCGCCGCGAGCACGAGGGCGGCCCACAGGAAGACGGCCGCGTCGTTGGAGCAGCGCGCCAGCGCCTCGGACGCGCCGGGCGAGAGCAGCGCGAGGAGGCCCGCCGCGGAGACGGAAGCCGGCCACGCCGCCGAGAGCCGCCGCAGCGGCCCGAAAAGCGCGAGCGCCACGAGCGCGACGGCGAAGAGCCGCGCGGCCAGAAGCTGCGCGGCCGGATCGAGCCGGAACGGCCGCAGCAGCGCTCCCACGGCTCCGTAGTAGAGCGGCGGCTGGTTCGCTTCCACGTTCGGGAGCGGCGAGGCGCCGCGCGGGGCCGCCGGCGCCGGCGGCCGCAGGAGATCGAAGCCGCCCGGGCGTTCGGCGAAAGCCGGACAGCCCGCGGCCGCTCGCCGCGCCGAATCGCACGGATAGCGCCCCAGTTCCTCGAGAAGCACGACGTCGACCGACGCGCCCTCGAACGCCTGGCGAAACGGCCGCTCGGCGAAGTCCCGGATCCGCGCCAGGTGCTGCGGCTCGTCCGGACCTTCGAACGCCGGCAGAAATACCGCGTGAACCGTCATCCGAACGACGACGGCCAGCGCGAACGCCGGAAGCCATCGCCTCATCGCCGCCCGGTCACACGATGACCGGCACGATGACGGGCCGGAGCCCGAGCGTGCGGCGGCAGGCGCGCTTGCCGGCGATCGCGATCTCGGCGCGCAGCCACTCGGGGTCGCGGCGCTCCTCGTCGGAGGCCCGCGCGAGGACCGCCCGCGCCGCCCGCGCCACCTCGCCCGAGAGCTCCGCCTCCGGCGCCGCGACGCCGCGCGAGACGACGTCGACCGCGTCGCCGCGCACCAGGACGATCACGACGCCCTCCTCCGCCAGCGCCCGGCGCTCCCGGACGATCTCCGGATCGACCGTCTCCGTGCGCTCGTCGAGAAACACCGTGCCGCACGGAACCGCCTTCGGCGTCGCGGTCCCGCCGCTGCCGTCGAGGGTGAGCCGGTCGCCGTTGTCGAGGAGGTGGATCCGTTCGGCGGGGACGCCGACCTCGGCGGCCACTTCCGCCGCCGCGGCGAGCATGCGCCGGTCGCCGTGCACCGGCATCACCGCCCGGGGCTTCGCCAGTGCCAGCCACTCGGCAATCTCACCCCGGTGCGCGTGTCCCGACACGTGGATCGGCGGCGCGCACTCCCGCACGACGCGGGCGCCGCGCCGGACGAGATGGTCGCTCATCCGGTTGACCGAGCGCTCGTGCCCGGGAATCGTCCGCGCCGAGATCAGCACCAGGTCCCCCTTCCCGAGCTCGAGGTCGTTGTGCTCGCCGAGCGCCAGGCGGTAGAGCGCCGAGAACGGCTCCCCCTGGCTGCCCGACGTCAGGCACAGGAGACGCTCGGGCGCGAGGCCGCGCAGCTCCGGCGGCGCCGGCCGCGCGCCGGCCGGGAGGCGCAGGCGCCCGAAGCGCTCCGCGATCTCCGCGACGGCGCGCATCGACCGGCCGAGGATCGCCACGCGCCGCCCGGACCGCAGACCCGCCTCGGCCGCCTGGGAGAGGCGGGCGACGTGGCTCGAGAACGTCGTCAGCACGATGCGTCCGCGCGCCCCGGCCATCGCCGCGCGCAGGCCGTCGCCGGCGGTTCGTTCGGACTCCGAGCGGCCCGGCCGCTCCGCGTTCGTCGAGTCGACCAGCGCGAGGTCGACGCCGCCTCCGAGCGCCCGCTCGAGTCCCTCGCGATCCGTCGTCTCGCCGTCCGGCGGGTCGTCGTCGAGCTTGAAGTCGCCCGAGTGCAGAATCCGCAGCCCGCCGGCCTCGATCAGGAGAGCCGCCGAGTCGGGCACGGAGTGTGAAACGCGAAAGAAAGTCACGGTGAAAGCGCCCGCGCGGACGGGCTCGCGCCCGCGCGCCTCGACGAGCCCGTCCAGCGGCGCCCCGGCCTCCTCGAGCCGGCGGCGGGCGAGCGCGAGCGTGAACGGAAAGCCGAAAACCGGGGCCGGGCACCACTCCCGGAGAAACGACAGGGCCCCGACGTGGTCCTCGTGGCCGTGCGTGAGGAAGACGCCGTCGATCCGCTGCCCGGAGAGCGCCGACAGATCCGGGGCGATGCGGTCGACTCCGGGAAAGGTCTCGTCGGGGAAGGAGACGCCGACGTCGACGAGGATGCTCGAGGCGCCCGAGCGGAGCCAGAGGACGTTCTTGCCGAACTCGCCGACGCCGCCGAGGGGGACGACCTCGAGCGGCGTCACGTCAGGCGGCGCCATCCCCGCGCGAGCGCGAGGAAATCGTCGAGGCCGAGCTCCTCGGCGCGGACGCGCGGATCCTTGCCGAGCCGCGTCAGCGCTTCCTCCCACTCCGCCCGCGGCGCCGCCGACGACAGCGCGTTCGGCAGCGTCTTGCGCCGCGCGTTGAACCCGAGCGAGGCCAGGCACAGCGCGCGGCGCAGCAGCTCGGGCTCCGCGACGTCCGGCCGCGGGACGAGCTCGAGGACGCTCGAGTGCACCTTGGGGCGGGGCCGGAACGCCCCGGGCGGCAGGTCGAAGAGGATGCGGCCGGTCGCCCGCGCGGCCGTCCGGACCGACAGGTAGCCGTAGGCATCCTCGCCGGGCTTCGCGAGGAACCGCCGCGCCACCTCGCGCTGCACGGTCGCGACGGCGCGCCGGATGACCGCCGGCGCCTCGAGCGCCGAGGTCAGGATCGGCGTGGCGACGTTGTAGGGCAGGTTGCCGACGAGAAGGGCCGGTCCGGCCGCGCCCGCCGCGGCGAGCCAGTCCGCGAAGGACCGCGACAGGACGTCGCCTTCGAGCACCCGGACCTTCGGGTTCGCCGCGAACTCGGCCGTCAGGGCCCGGGCCCGCGCGGGATCGATCTCGACCGCGACGAGGGTCCCGGCGCGCACGGCCAGGGGCCGCGTCAGCGCGCCGTCGCCCGGACCGACCTCGAGCACGACGTCGCCCGCCTCGACGCGCGCGGCGTCGACGATCCGCTCGGCGGTCCCGGCGCTCGCCAGAAAGTTCTGACCCCAGCGCCGGCGGGCGGGTGGGCCGGATCGCCGCACCCGGGCGCGGCGATCATGCTGTGGCGGCATGACGTCGCGTGACTGAGGCCACGGTCAACGAGGCTATCAGATGGTAAACTTTTTTCGGGATATCGCCGCGTGTTGCAGGTTTTCACACTCGAGAACCGCCGTCTCGAGAACTTCCTCGAGCGCCACAAGGCGTACTACGCCTACAGCGGCGAGATCGAGGTCGACCGCTTCCTGCGCGAAATCCTCCAGAAGGCCAACGAGTTCGTGCCGTCGGAGGCGGGCTCGATCCTCCTCGACGATCCGATGACGAAGAACTCGGACGACCGGCTCGAAAACGAGCTCGTCTTCATCGCCACCTACGGCGCCCACGGCGAGGCACGGCTCGGCAAGCGGATGAACGCCCGCGTCGGCATCGTCGGGCACGTCTACGCCACGGGCGTCGCGTACATGACCGACGACGTCGTCGACGATCCCTTCTTCTACCCGACGCTCGACCTGACCGACGGCTTCCAGACCAAGTCGGTCCTCTGCGTCCCGGTGCGGATCGAGTCCTCGGTGTGCGGCGTGCTCGAGCTGGTCAACCGCTCGGGCCCGGGCGGCTTCCGCGAGAAGGACCGGCGCCTGCTCGAGATCTTCGCCGACTACGCGTCGATCTCGATCCAGAACCTGCTCGACGCGCGCCGCGCGTACGAGGTCGCCAAGCGCGACGGCCTGACGGGCCTCTACAACGAGCGCTACCTCCACCTGCGGCTGACCCAGGAGCTCTCGCGCATCTCGCGCGACGGCGGCGACTGCTGCGTGATCTTCCTCGACCTCGACAACCTGAAGGCGGTCAACGACCGGCACGGACATCTCGCGGGCAGCCAGGTGCTCCGCGAGGTCGGCTATCTCCTGCGCCGCACGGTCACCGACGAGCGCGCGACGCTGACGCGCTACGGCGGCGACGAGTTCGTCCTGATCCTGCCCGGCCACAACCTCGAGGAGGGTCTCGAGGTTTCCGAGGCGATCCGCACGGCGATTCGGAGCGCGACGTTTCTCTTCCGCCCCTACGGCTTCAACGAGCCGGCGCTGAACCTCCAGGGAGTCATCACGGCGTCGCTCGGCCTCTCTTCGATCCGCTCGCACGCGACCCCGGGCGCCTCGGTCGAGCAGCAGAAGAACGAGTTGCTGCGCGCCGCCGACACGGCGCTCTATCGCGCCAAGGAGCACGGCAAGGACCGCTGCACCGCCGCGAGCCTCGAGGACGCGAGAATCCCCGCGCTCTATCCCCAGTAGGTAGAGGTCACCCCTCTCCCCCCGGGGAGAGGGGGAAGGGGTGAGGGGGCCTTTGGGAGAGGGGCCCGGGGGTTACTTTCGATTCGGGGAAATGCTAGCCTTCGGCTCCGCGTCGGGGTTTTCCGCCCGATTTGCGCCTTCGAGAGGTGACCGATGTCGACCGTCACGCGCGAGCAGCTCTCCCCGAAGAACGTCCTCGACGTGCTCTCCCGGCACATCCTCGTGGACGGCTACCACGTCGTCATGGACATGCGCCGGAGCAAGGGCTCGTACCTGTACGACGCGCGGAGCGACCGGCCGATCCTCGACTTCTTCTCGTGCTTCGCGACCCTTCCAGTCGGCTACAACCACCCGAAGATGGCCGACCCGGAGTTCCGCGAGGCCCTCATGGAAGCCGCCCTCACCAAACCCTCGACGAGCGACATCTACACGGAGCACTTCGCCCGGTTCGTCGAGACGTTCTCGGACCTCGCCGTCCCGAAAACCCACCGCGACCACATGTTCTTCGTCGAGGGCGGCACCCTCGCGATCGAGAACACGCTGAAGACGGCCTTCGACTGGAAGATCCGCAAGAACCTCGCGAAGGGCAAGGGCGAGAAGGGCACGAAGATCCTTCACTTCAAGAACGCCTTCCACGGCCGCTCCGGCTACTCCCTCTCGATGACCAACACCGCCGACCCGCGCAAGACCCAGTACTTCCCCAAATTCGACTGGCCGCGCCTGACCTGCCCGCGCCTCTCGTTCCCCGTCACCGAGACCGTCATCCAGGGCGTCGCCGCCGCCGAGGAGCAGGTCGAGCGCGAGATCCGCGCCGCCTGCGCCGCCAACCCGGACGACGTCGCCGCGCTGATCCTCGAGCCGATCCAGGGCGAGGGCGGCGACAACCACTTCCGCCCGGAGCTCTTCCGCCGCCTCCGCCAGCTCGCCGACGAGCTCGACTTCCTGCTGATCCTCGACGAGGTCCAGACCGGCGTCGGCCTGACCGGCTCGATGTGGTGCTGGCAGCAGATGGGCGTCGAGCCCGACATGTTCGCGTTCGGCAAGAAGACGCAGGTCTGCGGCTTCGCCGCGAACCACCGCGTGGACGAGGTGCCGGACAACGTCTTCAAGGTTTCCTCGCGTATCAACTCGACGTGGGGCGGCAACCTGGTCGACATGATCCGGTGCGCGAAGTACCTCGAGATCATCGCCGAGGAGAACCTGGTCGAGAACGCCCGCGTCGTCGGCGAGCACCTCCAGGCCCGCCTTCGCGAGCTCGCCGGCGAGTTCCCCGGCGTGATGTCGAACGTGCGCGGCCGAGGCTTGTTCATCGCCTTCGACCTGCCGGACAAGGAAACGCGCGACAAGACGCTCGCGGCCTGCCTCGAGAACGGCATGATGGGTCTCGCCTCCGGCGCCAACGCCGTCCGCTTCCGGCCGCACCTGGTCCTGACGAAGGACGAAGCTGAGGAAGGTGTCCGGAAGCTGCGCCGGGCCCTGACGGCCGTCCGCGGGTGATCCCTCGCGTTTCTTGATCCGTCGCGCCCTCATCGTCATCCTCGCCGCGGCCCTCGGGGCCGCGGTTCTGTTTTGGGCGACCCTTCCCGACGTCCGGCCGCTCGCCCGCTCCTGGCCCGCGACGACCGCCTTCATGGAGCGCCGCAAGGCCGAGCTGGCGAAACGGGGCGAGAGCACGCGGCTCGACTGGACGCCCGTGCCGCTCGCGCGCATCGCGCCGGATCTCCAGCGCGCCGTCGTCGCCGCCGAGGACTCGCGCTTCTTCGAGCACGGCGGCGTCGACTGGGAGGCCATGCGCGGGGCGCTCGAGACCAACTGGGAGAAGGGCCGTCTGAAAGTCGGCGGCTCGACGATCACGCAGCAGCTCGCCAAGAACCTGTACCTCTCGCCGGCGCGCACGCCGTGGCGCAAGCTCCGCGAGCTCGCGATCGCCAAGCGCCTCGAGAGCCAGCTCTCGAAGAAACGGATCCTCGAGCTGTATCTGAACGTCATCGAGCTCGGTCCGCGCACCTACGGCGTCGAGGCCGCGGCGCGGCGCTACATGGGCGTCTCGGCGCGCGACCTGTCGCGCGAGCAGGCCGCCACGCTCGCCGCGATGATTCCTTCGCCGCGCCTCTACGACCTGCAGCGTCACCCCGAGCGGGTCAAGCGGCGCGCCGACCGGATCCTGCGCTGGATGTGAAATCGGTGCTATTCTCGAAACGGTAAACCTCAGGAGGGAAAAGGGATGCGTTCTCGCCGCATCGCGCTCGGCGCCGCCGCTCTGCTCACCGCTCTGGCCGCGGCCTGCGCGCCCAAGCCCGCCTCGATCGACATCTCGCCGAAGAAGGTCAAGATTTACGGCATCGAGCGGTTTCAACGGCTCGCGGCGAAAGTCCTCGACAAGAAGGGCCAGCCGCTCGAGCCGGCGACGCCGACGTGGAGCGCCTCGAACGACGTCGTGGCGGCCGAGGCCGGCGGACGCATCGTGGCGAAAAAGCCCGGCAAGTCCATGGTCACCGCGACCTACGAGGGCGTGACGGCCCAGGTCCCGGTCGAAGTCATCGACGTCGCCGCGGTCGAGATCACCCCGCCGGCGCTCGCCCTGACCGGTCCGGCGGGGACGTCGGTGCCGATCTCCTTCAGCGTGAAGGACTCGAAGCAGAAGGTCCTCGACCTGAAGCCGACGTGGTCCTCGTCGAACCCCAAGGTCGCGACGATTTCGGAAGACGGCCTGGTGACGTCGGTCGCGGCCGGCACGACGACCGTGGTCGGCAAGATCGGCGACATTCAGGGCGGCTGCGACGTGACGGTGGCCTTGAAGCCGATCGAGCGCGTCGACATCCGTCCGGTCACCGCGCTCGCGCGCGTCGGCGAAACGCAGCACTTCGAAGTCACCGCCTACGGGTCGGATGGCCTGCCGATTCCCGAGGTCGCGGCCGTCTTCAAGACGTCCGACCCGTCGGTCGCGACCGTGGACGGCGCGGGCGTGGCGACGGGAAAGAAGCCCGGCGCGGCGAAAATCCGTGTCGAGCTCGCGGGCAAGTCGGCGGAAGCGACGCTGCTGGTGAATTGAGCCGGCCCTCGTGTCTCCTTCACCTCCGCACCGCCCGTGATCGTCCGCTCCCCTGCCGTCGCCGGCATGTTCTACGAAGCGCAGCCCGAGCGGCTCGCGGCGGACGTGCGCGGCTTTCTGCCGGCCGGCCTCGACCCCGTCGCCGCCATCGGCGCCATCGTGCCGCACGCGGGCTACGTCTACTCGGGCGCCGTCGCCGGCGCGGTCTACGCGAGGCTGCGCATCCCGGCGACGTGCGTCATCCTCTGTCCGAACCACACGGGACGAGGCGCGCCCGCCGCCGTCGATCCTTCCGACGCCTGGCGGACGCCGCTCGGCGACGTCCGGGTCGACCGGGAGATGGCCGACCGTCTCCGCAGGCTCGCCCCTTCGCTCGAAGAGGACGCGGAGGCGCATCGGCGGGAGCACTCGCTCGAGGTGCAGCTGCCCTTCCTCCAGGCCCTCCGTCCCGACGTCGCCTTCGTTCCCGTCTGCCTGGGAGAACCGAGCCTCGAGCTCTGCCGCGAGGTCGGCCAGGCGCTCGCGCGCCTGCGCCGCGAGGCGACCGAGCCGCCGCTCGTCCTCGCCTCGTCCGACATGAACCACTACGAGTCGCGGGCGGCCGGTCGCCGCAAGGACGACCTCGCCCTCGCGCGCATCGAAGGCCTCGACCCCGAGGGCCTCTTCCGCACGGTGCTGACCGAGAACATCTCCATGTGCGGCTTCCTGCCGGCCACGACGCTCCTCTTCGCCGCGCAGAGCGCCGTGGCGCACCAGGCGGTCGTCGTCGCCCGGGCCGACAGCGGCGACGAGACCGGCGACACCTCGAGCGTGGTGGGGTACGCGGGAGTGATCGTGCTCGAGAGCCCCGAGCAGGACGGCGCCCGGCGGCGCCGCGCCGACGATCGATGACCCGGTGAGCGGCGAATCCCTCGCCGCCAATCGCGAAAGGACGATATGAAGAGCTTGGCGACGGTCTGCCTCGGTCTCCTCGTCACGGCGATTTCGCCCGCGCAGCACGTCGACGTCAAGACCGTGCCGCCGCGCGCCGACGACGTCGCCACGATCGACGGCATGGTCAGGGCGTACTACGAGGTCGTCTCCGGCCCCGCCGGCCAGCCGCGGGACTGGGCGCGCGACCGGACGCTCTACATCAAGGACCTGCGGTTCGTGCAGGTCGACGTCGACAAGTCCGGCAAGCTCGCGCCGCGCATCACGAGCCACCAGGAGTACGTGGACGTGGCCGACGGGCTGACGAAGACCGGCTTCTTCGAGAAGGAGATCCACCGCGTCACCGAGAGGTTCGGGCCGATCGCCCACGTCTGGAGCACCTACGAGTCGCGCCGCACCGAGACCGGTCCGATCATCATGCGCGGCATCAACTCGATCGAGCTCTTCTGGGACGGCAGCCGCTGGTGGATCGCCAACGCGATCTGGACCGACGAGACGAAGGACAACCCGATCCCGAAGGAGTACCTGCCCTGACGGCGCGGGACCACGCGCAAGGCCTCTAGCCGTCGATGGGGACGGCCCTCGGGACGCTGCTCGTCTACGGGATCACGGCGGCGGCCGCGATCGCGATCGCGCATCGCTTCGTCGCGCGACTCGACCGGCGCGTCGCGCTGCTCCTCGCCCTCCTGCCGCTTCTCTTCACGGGACCGGCGCTGGTCACGGGGCGCGCCTATGCGCCGCTCGACATCCTCTACGACACCGCCCCGCTCTCGACCCATCGCGCCGCGCTCGGCGTCGGACCGGTTCGGTCGCCCTCGCTCGGCGACGTCGTGTACCAGCACCTGCCGTGGCGCGCCGCCGTGCGGCGGGCGGTGCGGGAGGGCCACGCGCCGCTCTGGAATCCGAACGTGCTGGCGGGCGAGCCGCTCCTGGCGGTGCAGCAGGCCGGCGTCCTGCGCCCCGCCGTCTGGATCGGCATGCTCCTGCCGCCCGCGTCGTCGTGGACCTTCGACGTCACGGTCAGGCTCTTCACGGCGCTGCTCGGCGCCTGCCTTCTCCTGACCGACCTCGGCTGCGGCCCGGCGGCGTCGGTGCTCGGCGCGGCCGGTTGGGCCTTCTCGGACTTCCTCGTCTTCTTCCTCGGATTCTCGATCGCGCCGCCGACGGCCCCCTTTCCGCTCGCGCTGCTCGGGGCCCGCCGGGTCGCCCGCGATCCGGGGGCGCCGAGCACCGCGCTGCTGGCCGTCGCCCTCGCCGCCGGCCTCGCCGGCGGCCACCCGGAGACCGCGCTTCACACCGGCGCCGCGGCCGCGCTCTACTTTCTCTTCGAGCTCGCCGGGGCGCGCGCCGGCACCAGGCTCCGCTCCGTCGGCGGCGCGCTGACGGCGGCCTGCCTCGCCCTCGGGCTCTGCGCGGTCGTGCTGCTGCCGATGGCCGAGGTGCTGCCGCGCACCGCGGAGCACGCGTTTCGGAAGAGCTGGTACGCGGTCCAGAAACGGTCGGCGCCGCCGGAAGAGAGCGTCTTCCGTCTCGCCCCGCAGCTCGTCCCCTACGGCGTCGGGGTCGACGGCGTCAGCGACGTCAAGCCCGGGCACCTGATCCCGTCGTCCTACGCCGGCGTGTTGTTGCTGCCGTTCGCCGTCGTGGGCCTCCTCGTTCCGCGCCGCGAGCGGTGGTTCTTCCTCGTTCTCGGCCTCTCCGGCCTCGCGATCTGCGCCAGGACGCCGGCCGCGGACTGGATCGCGAAGCTCCCCTTCTTCGACATCGCGATCAACGAGTACCTGATCGTCTGGGTCACGCTCGCCGTGGCCGTCCTCGCCGCGCTCGGCGCCGACGCCGTCGTCCGCGGGCAAGGCCGCTCGACCTGGTTCGTCGCTGCCGTGGCGACGGCCGTGGCCGTCGCGCTCGTCCACGAGCATCTCCGACCCGTGATGAACGGCCTCGGCCTCCCGCCCGCCTACCGGCACCGGCGGCTGCTGCTCCAGATCGCTCCGCTCGCGCTGGCGGCGGCGGCGCTGTCGCTCCCGGGTAAGCGCCGGTCCGGCCGCGGCGTGGCCGCGGCGGTGGCGGTGTTCGTCGCCGCCCGCGTGCTGGAGGAGGGCCGCGTCAACCCCGTCCTCGACGCCGCGGCGTTCTACCCGCCTCTCTCGGTGCTGTCGAAAGTCCCCCGCGGCGCCCCCTGGCGCACGACGGCGCTCGGTTTCGCCTTCCTCCCCAACCTCGCCGCGGTCTACGACGTCGAGGACGTGCGCGGCTACTCCGCGATGCGGCTCGACCGGCTGCGCGAAACGTTCCCGCTCTGGTGCGTCGACCAGGGGTTCGCGTTCAACCGCATCGACGACCCCGCGAAACCGTTTCTCGCGTTTCTGAACGTGCGCTGGGTGCTCCTGCCGGCTTCACAGCCGGCGCCTCCGGGCTGGACCGTCCTCGCCGAAGGCGAAGGAATCCGGCTCGTCGAAAATCCGGCGGCGCTCCCGCGGGTCTTCGTCCCCGCCCAGGTCCGCGCGGAGCCGGATGCCGCGAAGCGGCTGGCCCTCCTCGCCGCGATCGAGGACTTCCGCGACCGCGGCGTGGTCTCGGAAGCAACGGCCGACTGGACCGCCAACGGCGACGCGCGCGTGACGCTCGAAGCCTATGGCGCGCCCGCGCTCCGCCTGCGCTCCGAAGGCACGTCCCCGACGCTCGTGGGAACGTCGATTCCCGCCTGGCCGGGATGGAAGGCCGAGCTCGACGGGCAGCCGATGGCCCTCGAGGCGTACAACCACGCCTTCCTCGCTTTCCGCGTGCCGCCGGGCGATCACCGGATCCTCGTGCGCTACGACCCCGACGGGTTTCGGCGAGGCCTGGCGCTCAGCCTCGCGTCGGCCGCGGTTCTCGCCGCGTGGGCGTGGCGGTCGCGTCAACGAGGCTCGGCGACGACCACCGCCTGAAACGTCGGCGCGCCGCGCGCGAGCATTCCTTCCTCCCGGTCGAGCAGCGCGGCGACGACGCGGTCGAACAGGACCGGCGGCGGGCCGCCGGGCTGGTCGGGCCGCAACAGGCTCGGGTAGATCGGCGCGAGCAGGTTGCCGCCGTAGTCGCACCGCGCGAGCACGCGGAAGTGCCCCGCGACGGCCGGAAGGATCCCCGACGACTCGATCGCTTCGGTCGGGTCCTCCCGGTTGATCGGCCGCCGGATGACGCGCGTCCGGCGCACCGCCCCGGGAAGGCGCCGGTAGATCGCGTTCCAGCGCAACAGGTGCCGCCACGTCCATTCGCCGCGCGCCGGGCCCACGTACTCGTCGAGGTAGAGGACGCCGCGCGGCCGGAGCGCCCGGCGCACGAGCCCGAGAAGCTCCGGAAGGCGGTCGAAGTGGTGGAGCGACGCATGGAAGAACACCGCGTCGAACGCCTCATTCTCGCGCAGGAACTCCCATGCTTCCGCCACGACGAATGACGCCGACGCGCCGAGCCCGGCCGCCTCCGCGGACCGCCGCGCCGCCTCGACGGCCGGCGCACTCGTGTCGATTCCGGTCACGTGCGCCACGAGTCCGTGCTCGACGAGGCTCCTCTCGAGGTGCCCGAGCCCGCAGCCGACGTTCAAGGCCCTGGCGAACGGCACGCGTTCCGGCACCACCCGCGCGAGCCACCGGATGGGCCAGAGAGCCGGATCGCCGGTGACGCGCCGGTTGATCCGCTCGCGCACGAGCGCGTGGTTCATCCAGAGCTCGTCCCACGCGTGGCTGCCGGGATCCTCCCAGTAGCCGGCGCCGCCCGACGCCGTCACGGCCGCGCCCCCCGGCGCCGCCCGCTCCACGCCAGACCCACGGCCGTCACGAAGGTCAGCGCGGACACGAAGACTCCCGCCGCGAAGCCCGGCGGCCGGTAGCGCAGACGCACGACGTGATCGCCGGGCGGGAGGACGACCGCCAGGAACGGCCCGTTGGCGCGCCGGAGATCGAGCGGCGCCCCGTCCGCTTCGCGGCCCGACCAGCCGCCGTCCTGGACGACCGACACGACGACGCAGGACGGGCGCGATTCGACGCGGGCGCGGAAGGAGATCGCGTTGACGGATTCCCGGTAGTCGCTGACGCCGGCCGGGCCCGGCACGACCTCGCCGTCGGCGCTCCAGAGGACCCAGGCCCGGGCGCGCCAGTCCGCGTTCGCCGTGACTTCGGCGAAGGCCGCGCCGAATGCCGCGTTCGCGTCCGCCACCGGCTCCTCGAGCCCGCTCGGGGCGCCGACCAGCCGTACGGTCGCGGGAACGAACGCCCGCGGCAGGACGCCGCCGTTCTCGAAGACGACGCCGTCCCGGCCGGCATAGACCGGAGCCCACCGAGGCCCGGGCGGCCTCTCCTCGGGCGCGCCGACCATGTAGCGCACGTTCAGGAAGTCGAAGACGGACGCGTCGGGGTTACCGATGTGCTTGAAGTAGTCGGCCGGCGGATAGCCGCACGTCGCGTCGAGAAACGTCACGTAATCCCGCCGCTCGATGGCGTCGTGGCTGCGGACGTCCTCGACGCCGGCGAAGATGCCCGTGTTCGGGAAGAGCGCGTTGACCATGCCGGCGACGCGATAGGTCCCCGGCGTCGAATGGAGAAACCGGATCAGCGGCGTCTCGGGATAGAGCAGCGCCTTCGAGTAGAAGCGGTACTGGTCGTGCCACTGATAAAGGAGCTCCGCCGCGGCGACCGCGGCCAGGGCGCCGAGCGCCGCGGAGGGCCGGGCTCGGACCGCCGCGAGGAGAGCGGCCGTCGAGAGGAGGGCCGCCATCGCCACGATCAGCTCCTTTCGCTGAAACACGGCGTCGCCCGAGACCGCGTGCTCCGGCCGGAGCCACACGTCGACGATCCAGGCGAGAGCGAGCAACCCCGCCGCCACGGCGACGGCGCCGGCCACCGCTCCTCGTCTCCGTTCGGCGGCGTCGCGCGCCAGCCGGTCGAGCTCGAGCGCCCCGACGACGGGCCCCGCGAGCGCGGCCCAGGACGCGAAGCGCAGGGGGAACATGTGCCGGATCCCCGGCAGGGACGAGAAGAGCTCGGCAAACGGCCACGCGCCGAAGGCGCCGCCGAGGCCGGCGACGGCGAGAGCGACGAGCACCGGCTCCGCGCGGAGCCGCCGCGAGCCCGGGCGCAGAACCAGCAGCGCCGCGACCCACCCGACGATGCCGAAGTAGCCGAGGTCCATCTCGGGCACGGCGCCGGTCGATCCGCGCAGGACGGGACCGTGGATCAGGTCTCCCAGCGCGTAGGGAAAAAACGCCGTCACCCAGGCGCGCCCGATCGCACCGTGCGGCCAGACCGACAGGTGCGGGCTCCAGTGCGGCGCGGCCGCGAGGACGAGCCGGTTGGACGCGCGCACCGCGTAGAGGGTCGGCAGGGCGAGAAACGCCGTCGCCCCGGCCGCGACGATCCCCGCCCCGAGAAACCGGACGGCGAGCCTTCCGGCGTCCGGCAGGTCCCCCGTCAGCCATCGGCCTGCCAGCCAGAGAACCGCGAACAGGACGCCCAGCGCGACGCTCTCGGGGTGGCCCGCGAGCATCGCGGCGATCAGGACGCCGGCGAGGACCACGAACGCACGACGGCGCCGGCCCGAATCGCGAAGGCATTCGAGGCAGAACAGCATCCAGGGCCACAGGCAGAGCACCGCGGTCTGCGGGAAGAACGCCCATTGCGTGAACGTCATCGAGAGGCCGAAGGAGACGGCCGCGAATGCCGCGGCACGCCGGCTCGCCCCGAGCTCGGCCGCCCACAGCCACAGGCCCGTCATCGCGAGCGCGAGCTTCAGGACCGCCGCGAAGAGAAACGCGGCCGGCAGCGCCAGGACGAGCGCGGGCATCGTGAGCGGGGAAAACGCCGCCGACGGCCCGTTGGCCGCGAGCGGCGTCCCGCAGCCGTTCCAGCGATCGCGCAGCGGCAGCTCGCCGCCGCGCCAGGCAGACCGGACCGCTTCCGTCCACGGCAGGAGCTGGCTCGTGATGTCGCTCAGCCACGGGTTGTAGTGAACGCTCGTCCCGAGCGGGAGCCACGGATGAGTCAGGGGAACGTGGTCGAGCGGGAGCGCCGTCCGGTTCGAGACGAACGAGGTCCCGAACGGGAGCGCCGCGAGAACGAAGAAGACGGCGAGCAGCAAGCCCGGCATCGGCCGCCCGAGCCAGCGTGCCAGGCTCCGGAGGGCCAGAGCCGCGCCCCCGAGCAGAGGCGCGACGATCAGCCCATCCGTCATTGCCGCGGTCTAGGCGCCCGCGCTCCCCGGCAGCAGCCCCTCCACCGGGATCGAGCGCGGCCCGCTCGCGTCGCAGACGGCGTAACGCACGGCGTTGGTCGTGCCGCCCGCCCAACCTTTGTCGTCCGGGTCCTCGGCGTACATGGCGACACCGGCGAACTCGCCCTTCGCGTTCAACGCGTAGAAGTTGACGTTGAAGTTGGGGTCGCCGTTCGGCTTGCGCAGCCGCTTCTCGATGGTGTTCGCCTTGATGCGCTTCAGCGCCTCCATCCCGGCGTCCTTGGGGTGCATGCCCCGCCGCATGCAGTCCACGATGTAGAACGACGAGAGGTTGTAGAGGTTCGCCTCGCCGCGCCCGGTCGAGCCGGCCGCGCCGACCGCGCCGTCGACGTACAGCCCCGCGCCGAGGATGGGCGAGTCGCCGACCCGCCCCGGGATCTTGAAGAACAGGCCCGACGTCGTCGTGACGCCGCAGATCTCGCCTTTGGCGTTGATGCCGTCGCAGTTGATCGTCCCGTACATCTGCGAGCCCGAGAACAGACCCTCGTCCGCCATCTCCCGCCGCACGCGGTGGTAGGCGATCTCGCGCTCCTTGGGCGTCAGGTAGTGGGACGGGTCGGTCCGCTGCTTCCACTCGAGCCAGAGCTTCAAGGAGAGCGGCGTGTTCAGGTCGTCCTCGATCTTGAAGCCCATGTTGCGGGCGAAGGTCTGAGCGCCCTTTCCGACGAGGAGGTGGTGGTCCGTCTTGTTCATGACCTCGCGGGCAACGCGGGACGGCGTCCGGACGCCTTCGAGCGCGGCGACCCCGCCGGCGCGCCTGAGCGGGCCGTGCATGCAGGAGGAGTCGAGCTGGACGACGCCGTCGGAGTTCGGCACGCCGCCGTAGCCGACCGAGTAGTCCTCGGGATCGAGCTCGACGATGTTGACGCCTTCGATCAGCGCGTCGAGGACGTCCGAGCCCGCCATCATCAGCGTGAAGGCCTTCTCGACGCACGTGAAGTTGCCGCCGTTCTTGAACCAGTTGCCGTTGGCGGAGGCGATGACGACCGGCTTCACGCTTCCGGTGACGACCGCGGGCGCCTTCTGGGCCAGGGCTCGGGGAGCCGTCGCGGCGATCCCGGCCGCGGCCGAGGCGCGGACGAAATCCCGGCGGGTGAAGCGTCGACGCATGGAGGCCCTCCTTTTCGTTGCGCGGAGTCTAGCAGGAGCCTTACGCTCTCCGCCGTGGAGTTCCAGGGCCACTCGCTGACCGATCGGGCGACGACCCTGCCCGGCGAGCTCTACGTCTCCGCCGAGATCTTCGCCCGCGAACGGGAGAGGATCTTCGCGCGGCGCTGGCTCGCCGTCGGACGAAGCGACGCCCTGCCCGAGCCCGGCGACTTCCGGACCGTCGAGGCCGCCGGCGAGAGCCTCCTGCTCGTCCGCGGGCGGGACGGCGAGGCGCGCGCCTTCTTCAACGTCTGCCGCCACCGCGGCACGCGCGTGTGCGAAGCCGAGAAGGGCCGCTTCGCCGGCGGCATCCAGTGTCCGTACCACGCGTGGACCTACGGGCTCGACGGCGCGCTCCTCGGCGCACCCCACATGGCCGACGTCCCCTGGTTCGACAAGGCGGAGCACCCGCTCGCGCCGGCCGCCCTGGCCGAGTGGGAAGGGTTCCACTTCCTGAACCTCTCGGCGGACGCCGCGCCGCTCGACGCGGCGCTCCGGCCGCTCCTCGGCCGCTTCGCGCCGTGGCGGCTGCCGCGCCTGAAAACGGTGCGGCAGCTCTGCTACGACGTGCGCGCGAACTGGAAGCTGATCTTCCAGAACTTCTCGGAGTGCTACCACTGCCCTCCCGTCCACCCGGCCCTCGCGAAGCTCTCGCACTATCGCAGCGGCGCCAACGACCTGCGCGACGGGGCGGTGCTCGGCGGCTACATGCTCATCGACGAAAAAGGCGGGAGCCTCTCGATGAGCGGCCGGATGTGCGGCGCGCCGCTCGGCGATCTGTCCGGGGACGAGCGCCAGCGCGTTTACTACTACTCGATCTTCCCGTCCACCTTCCTGACGATCCAGCCGGACTTCGTCATGGCGACGCGTCTCGAGCCCCGCGCGCCCGACCGCACCCGCGTCGTCTGCGACTTCCTCTTCGCGCCCGAGACCCTCGAGCGCTCCGACGCGAACCCGATGGACGGCATCGAGATCTGGGACGTCACGAACCGCCAGGACTGGCGCATGTGCGAGCTCGCCCAGCAGGGCGTCTCCTCGCGCGCCTACCGGCCGGGGCTGTACTCGCGCGAGGAGAGCCTCCTCGCCGCGTTCGATCGGGAGTACCGGAAGAGCCTGGAGGGGTAAGGACGCCCGCGAGCTGCCCGGCTCCTCGAGCCGCGGCGTCGGAGGGTCAGATGGTCAGCTCCTCGATGATTCCTCGCGACACGGCGAGCAGTCCTTCCGCAACGCCCTTCGATCCCGCGACGACGTTGCCCCGTTCGAGGTAGCCCTTCCCGCCGGCGAAGTCGCTGATCCGGCCGCCGGCCTCTTCGATCAGGAGCGCGCCCGCGGCCACGTCCCAGGGGGCGAGGCGAAACTCGAAGAAGCCGTCGAAGACGCCGGCGGCGACGCAGGCGAGGTCGAGCGCCGCCGAGCCGGCGCGCCGGATCGCCCGCGCGTGGACGAACACCGCCTTGAAGAGCGCGAGGTAGGCGTCGATCTTGTGGCGGTTGCGGAACGGAAATCCGGTCGCGATGAAGGCGCCGTCGAGGCCGGCCCGTCCCGTCACCGAGAGCTTCGCGCCGTTGCGCCAGGCGCCCGAGCCGCGCTCGGCCGTGTAGAGCTCGTTGCGGAGGGGGTCCCACACGACCGCGGCGACGACCTCTTCGTTTTCCCACGCCGCGATCGAGACGCACCAGAACGGGAACCCGGCGACGAAGTTCGACGTCCCGTCGAGCGGATCGATGATCCAGACGCGTGCGCCGTCGCGGCCCTTCCGCGGACCGCCCTCCTCGGCGAGGAACGCGTCGTCCGGGAAGCGCTCGCGGATCGCGGCGATGATGCGCTCCTCGCTCTCGCGGTCGGCGTGGGTGACGAAATCGTTCTTCGTCTTCTCCTCGACCGAGCCGTGCGGGAGGTTGCGCCAGTTGGCGAGCAGGACTTCGCCGCCGGCGCGCGCCGCGGCCACCGCGGCTTCGACGAGAGACGCCGGGGCGCTCACGGCGCGGCCGCCAGCCGGCGGTACGCTTCGGCGATGGCCTTCTCGGCCGGCGTGCCGAGAACGTTGAAGCCCCGCTCGCCCGCCCGCGCGGGCCTGCCGTTCGAGAACGCCTTCCACCAGTAGACGCCCTTCCACCAGGTCTGGCCGCCGAGGGCGCGGAAGACCGCGGCGACGGCGCGTGCCGAGTCTTCGCCGCCCGCGGCGCGCTTCCCGTCGTCGTCTCGGGGCGCCGTCCAGGCGCCGCGCAGCCACGGGTACCCCGCCTCGGCGAAGACCACCGGCTTCTGGATTCGCGTCGCCAGCTCCGCGACCGGCTTGACGGCCAGGCGGACGCCGTCGTCGAGCGCCGGGTCCTTCGCTTTCTCCCCCTTCGCCAGCGGGTCGTCGAAGTCGACGCCGATCGCGTCGAGGACGTCCCAGAACCCGACCTTCGGCGCGTCGGCCGCGCCGCGGGCGGTGTAGAGCAGGGGCGCGCCCGTGGCCAGCCGTGTCGCCCCGGCGACGTTGCGGAAGTCGCGTTCGTGCGCCTCCGGGCGCGTCAGGTCGGTGCCGATCGAGAAGAGCGCGGCGCCGCCGGCCTCGGCGATCACGGCGTTGTGGATGACGTACCGGCGGTAGGCGTCGAACCAGCGGTTCCACGCCGCCTCGTCCGGCATCGCGATCTCGCCGACGGCCACGCCGGTGCCGACCCAGAGCTGTGGCGCGACCAGCGCCGTCATCCCGATCGATCGTGCGTCGACGACGGCGCGGAGGATCGCTTCGTCCGTCTCCCCCCTGGCGGTCCGGTGGACGAAGAGCACGCGGTCGCTCGCCGGGTCGCGGACGAAGCCGTAGGGCAGCACCGCGATCGAGCCGACCCCGAGGTCCTTGAGCCGGCGAAGCGTGGCGAGGGAGGCCGGCGCGGCGTAGCCCTCCTCGACCGTGTTCGTCATCGCGTAGGCGACGCCGCGCAGAAAGCCGTCGGGCAGCGGCCGCCGCGCCGGCGGCTGGACCGGCTGGCGCCACGCGGCCTCCCGCCAGCGGTTCAACTTCGTCGCGAGCACGCCCTCCTTGTCGGTCAGGGCCTTGTCGACGGCCGCCTCGCTCTCTAGGCGCGCCCCCGCGTCGAGCCAGGCCGCCCCGGCGCCGATCGTCAGGATCGGGGAGGCGTCCTCCGAACCGCGCACGACGTCCTCGAGCGTGGGGTCGGCGCCCGCGGCGTGCGTGAACGCGGCGAAACTCTTGACGTCGCGCCCCCACCACTTCCCGCTCCGCCGCGCGCCCGCGGCCAAGAGCAGCGTCCGACGGTCGAGCAGGGCCGGGTTCGCCGCCGCGAGCCCGGCGGCCGCGAGCACGGGCTCGACGAGGTCGGGCTCGGCGGGGGTCGAGGCGTCGACCTCGACGACGACGGACCCGTCCACGACGCCGAGGTCCGCGGGGCGGGACGAGCCGGTGTAGAGCGCCTTGGCCGCCGCGTCGGGAAAGACCCGGACCAGGAATCCTTTCTTGCCGGCGTACTTCGCCGCGGCCTTCTCGTAGCGCGCGACGGTCTCGGCCTCGGCCTCGCGGAACTCCCACTCGACGACGCCGCGTTTCTCGCGCTTCAACGCCTTCGTGAACGCCTCGCGCGCCGCGATCCGATCGTGGTCGGCGGCTGGATCGATCGAGAGCTTCCCGTCGCGCGCGGCGAACCGGCCGTCCCGCGTCAGGCCGCCCGACACGACGACGTAGTCGGCCGGGCGCTCCGGGCTCTCGACGAGCGCCGACGCGGCGAGCGCGAGGACGGCCTTCTCGGTCGAGCCGAGGACGAAGCTCTCGGAGGGCTTTCCCGGGTCGACCAGAAAGATGGCGTCGTCCCTGCCGCCGAAGCGGCGCCCGTCGAACGTGAACCCGTCGCTCTCGAAGGAGATCGGAAAGCGGGACAGCTCGACCCGGAGCTTCTCCGGCGGCGGCAAGGTCGACAGGTGCACGGTCTCGAAGCCGCGCGGCACGGGCGAGCCTTCGGGCGCCTCCTGGAGCTCGATGCCGCGGCCCTTCGCGGCCTCCGTCAGGCGCTCGAGCGTGGGAACGCTCGCCATCCCCTCGGAGAGCCTCAGGGCGATGCGCCGGAGCTCAGGCGCTTTCGCGCCGAGGGAGAGGAGCGCGGCCGCCGCCGCGAACGCGAGAAACCGGCGGGGCGCTACAGCTCGACGCGCTGCCACACGACGTTCCCGGCGACGATCGTCGCGGCCGGCGCGCCCCCGAGCTCCCAGCCGGAAAACGGCGTGCTGCGTCCTTTGGACACGAAGCGGTCCGGGTCCACTTTCCACCGCGCCTCGGTGTCGAAGAGCGTCAGGTCGGCGGGCGATCCCGGCGCGAGCGTGCCGCCCGGAAGCCCGAACGCCTTCGCGGGCCCGGCGGTGAAGAGCGCGACGAAGCGGTCGAGGGACAGCCGCCCGCGGGCGACGAGGCGGTCGTAGACGACGGAGGCGGCGGTCTCGAGACCGACGACGCCGAAGGGGGCGCTGTCGAAGTCCACGGCCTTCTCGTCGGCGTGGTGCGGCGCGTGGTCGGTCGCGATCGCGTCGACGGTGCCGTCGGCCAGCCCCGCGACGAGCGCGGCGACGTCGGAGGCCTCGCGCAGCGGTGGGTTCATCTTCACGCGCGTCGAGAAAGCGGTCGCCGCGACCTCCTCGTCGGTCAGGACGAGGTGGTGCGGCGTGACCTCGCAGGTCACGGCGAGGCCGGACGCCTTCGCGCGGCGGACCATGTCGAGCGCCTTCGCGGTCGAGAGGTGCGCGACATGGAGGCGGCCGCCGGTCAGCTCGGCGACGAGCAGATCGCGCGCCACGGCCGCGGCTTCGGCCAGGGCCGGTTGCCCGGACAGGCCGAGGCGGGTCGAGACGGCGCCCTCGTGCATCGGGGCGCCCTGCGAGAGGCTCTTGTCCTCGGCGTGCTGGACGATGGGGAGGCCGAAGAGCGAGGCGTGCTCGAACGCCGCGCGCAGCAGGGCGCCGTCTTCGAGCCACTTCCCGTCGTCGGAAACCGCGACCGCGCCCGCCTCTTTGAGCTCGCCGAAGGCGGTCATCGCCTCGCCCCTCTGCCCGATCGTGATGGCGGCGATCGGATGGAGGCGCGCGCTCCCGGCGGAGACTCCCCGGGCGCGGACGAATTCGCAGACCTCGCGGCTGTCGTTGACCGGGTTCGTGTTCGGCATGGCGCAGACCGCCGTGAAGCCGCCCGCCGCGGCGGCCCGCAGCCCCGTGTGGATCGTTTCGGCGTACTCACGGCCCGGCTCGCGCAGGTGCGCGTGCAGGTCGATGAAGCCCGGGAAGACGTGGAGCTTCGAAGCGTCGAAGACCTCGGCGTCGCCGGCCTCGAGGCGGTCGGCGACCTGGGCGACGACGCCGTTCTCGAGAAGGACGTCGGCGCGGCCGTTGCGGCCGGCCGCCGGATCCACGACGCGGCCCCCGCGCACCAGCAGCCGGCGGCTCACGACTCTCCCTCCCAGGGATGCCCGCCGAGGAGGAGGTAGAGCACGGCCATGCGGACGGCGACGCCGTTGGAGACCTGGTCGAGGATGACGGACCGCCCGGAGTCGGCGACGTCGGAAGCGATCTCGACGCCGCGGTTCATCGGGCCCGGGTGCATGACGATGGCCTGCGGCTTCGCCTTCGCCAGGCGCTTCGCGTCGAGGCCGTAGTGCCGGAAGTACTCGCGCACCGACGGAAAGAGGGACTTGCCCTGCCGCTCGAGCTGCATCCGGAGCATCATCACCACGTCGGCGCCGTCGAGCGCGTGGTCGAAGTCGGTCGTCGCCTCGACGCCCATCTCTTCGATCCGCGGCGGCAGCAGCGTCGGCGGGCCGCACACGACGACGCGGGCCCCCATCTTCTTCAGGAGCCAGATGTTCGACCGCACGACGCGGGAGTGGGCGATGTCGCCGACGATCGAGACCTTGAGGCCGTCGAGGCGGCCGAGCCGCTGGCGGATCGTCAGGGCGTCGAGCAGCGCCTGCGTCGGGTGCTCGTGCGCGCCGTCGCCCGCGTTCACGACGCCCGCCTTCAGGTGCCGCGCGAGGAAGTGCGGCACGCCCGGCGACCCGTGCCGGATGACGATCAGGTCGGGAGACATCGCCTGCAGGTTCTTCGCCGTGTCGAGGAGCGACTCTCCCTTCTCGACGGAGCTTCCCTTCGCGGCGAAGTTCAACGAGTCGGCCGACAGCCACTTCTCGGCGGTCTCGAAGGAGAAGCGTGTGCGCGTCGACGCCTCGAAGAAGAGGTTGACGACCATCCGGCCGCGCAGCGCCGGCACTTTCTTGATCGGCCGCTGGCCGATCGCGCGCATGGACTCCGCGGTGTCGAGAAGAAGCGTGATCTCGTCGGGAGAGAGCGGCTCGATCCCGACGAGGTCCTTGGAGCGCAGGCTCGCGACCGTCACCCTGTTATTGCGGCCTTTCGAGGATCCAGACTTCGTCCGTGCCGTCGGTCTCCTGGAAGAGGACCTGGATCACTTCGCGGTTCGCCGTCGGGACGCTCTTGCCGACGTAGTTGGCCTCGATCGGGAACTCGCGGTGGCCGCGGTCGATCAGGACCGCGAGGCGGATCGCCCGGGGCCGGCCGAGGTCGATGACGCCGTCGAGCGCCGCGCGGATCGTCCGGCCGGTGAAGAGCACGTCGTCGCAGAGGAGGACGGTCCGGCCGTTCAGGTCGAAGTCGATCTCCGTCTTCTTCAGGAGGGGCTGCGGCGCGACGGTCGAGAGGTCGTCGCGGTAGAGGGTGATGTCGAGCGTGCCGACGGGGAAATTCTGCTTGACCAGGTCCGACAGCCGGGTCGCCAGGCGCGTGGCCAGGGGCACCCCGCGCGTCCGGATGCCGATCAACGCGAGCCCGGGCAGGTCCTTCTGGCGCTCGGCGATCTCGTGCGCCATGCGATCCACCATCCGTCGAATGCGGTCGCCGTCGAGGATGCGCGCCTTGCGGATCAGCTCTTCGTTCAAATCCGCGCGAGTCTATGGGGTCGCCCCGCCCCGGTCAAGGAAGCGGCCGAAAAGGCGTCGAGACGGCGCCAAACGGCGCTAAAATACCGGAACAACAAAGACGCCTTATGGTCATCTACAACGCAGCCACTCGGGAGCTGACGGCCAAGATCGTGTACTACGGTCCCGGCCTCTGCGGGAAGACGACGAACCTCAAGGTTCTCCACGACCGGCTCGAGCCGGGCACCGCCGGCAAGCTCCTGAATCTCCAGACGCAGACCGACCGCACGATCTATTTCGACCTGCTTCCGGTCGAGCTCGGCGACATCAAGGGCTACAAGATCCGCTTCCAGCTCGCGACCGTGCCCGGCCAGACGGCCTTCAACGAGACGCGGCGCGTCGTCCTCAAGGGCGTCGACGGCGTCGTCTTCGTCGCGGACTCGCAGTGGACGATGCTGCCGAAGAACCTGGAGAGCTGGCAGAACCTGAAGGACAACCTGAAGTCCAACGACATCTCCTTCGAGAAAATCCCGATCGTCATCCAGTACAACAAGCGCGACCTCGCCGACATCCTCGCGGTCGACGCGATGCAGGAGGCGCTCGGCCTTTCGTCGTATCCCTTCGTCGAGGCCGTCGCGAGCGCGGGCCGCGGCGTGACCGAAACCTTCAAGCTCATTTCGAAGCTGACGTTCGTGGACCTGCTCCGCCGCCTCCAGGGCCGCCGCGCCGAGGAGGCGCCCGGGCCGGCCGAACAGACCCCCGACGAGCGGCAGGACGACCTGCAGACCTGGAAGGATTCGCTCCTGAAGCGCGAGTCGCAGGCGACCGTCCAGATCCCGAAAGCGCCGGCGCCGCCGCGGCCGCTCTCCCTGGTGCCGCCGGTGTCCGAGGAGGCGCCGTTCGACACGACGGAGCTCGGCCGGGGCGTGGACGACGAAGACGCCGAGTCCCCGTACGCCGTCCCCGAGCCGCCCGGCCTCGAGCCCGGGCCGCCCGTGGAGCTCGCGCCGAGCTCGGCCACGATCGAGATGGACGTCATCGGCATGGAGGAAATCGGCAGCACCATCGAGCCCCCCGAGGACCTCACCGAAGCCGACGCCGTCGACGAAGAGATCGCGATCGAGCCCGACGCGCCCGTGGCGGCGTCGCGGGCCGAGGCCAGCGGCCGACCCGAGCCCGCGTTCTTCGCGGCCGGCGAGGGGGGCTCCGAGCGCCTCGAGCTCCTCGAGCAGCGCCTCCAGGAGGCCGAGGGCCGGGCGGCGCGCGAGCGGGAAGCCGCCGAACGGCTCGACCAGTCCGTCTCCGCGATGCAGGAGCGCGTCGTCGCGACCCTCGAGCACCTCGCGTCGCTCGGCGACCGCCTGGGCGCGCTCGAGAAGGGCGTCGCAGGCCTCCAGGACGCCCTCCAGAACCTCCACCGCCGCGTCGAACCGGTCGACGGCATGGCCGCGCGCCACGGCGAGATCGAGGGAGCGCTGCGCGCCTTCGAGGTCGGCCTCCGCGGTCTCGAAGAGCGGGTCGGTGGCGAAGCGACCCGCTCGCGCAAGGACGCCGACGACCTGGGCATGGCGCTCCACTCTCTGAACGAAAAGATCCAGGCGGTCGAGCAGCAGGTGGCGGTGCTCCTGTCGCAGACGGGATCGCACGAGGATCAGATGACCTCGGTGCGCTACCTCGCGGAGACGATTCCGCAGCTCGAGGCCCGGATCGGCGCCCTGCCGCCGCTCTCCGAGAAGATGGCCGACGTCGAGGGCCGGCTGGAGAACGCGCTGCGCCAGCACCGCGAGCTCGAATCGGCGTTCGAGGAGAAAACGCAGCTCGGACGGCGCGAGGCCGAGGACATCCGCTCCCAGATCGCCCCGCTGCTCGAGGAGCGCGTGCGGCGCCACGAGTCCGACGCCCTGCTCTTTGCCGAGATGGAACGACTCCGCGAGTCCCTCGCCGAGTCGCTCCACGACCTCGCCGAGCGCCTCCGCAACGCGGTCCGGTAGGCCGCTCCCCCCCTCACCCTGGCCCTCTCCCCCCGTTGGGGGGAGAGGGGATCATTAGGGCGCCGCCGGGCAAGAGACTCCCCTCTTGTCCCCCACAGGCAGAGGAGATTTCCCTGGCCCCCGAAGAGCAGACCGCATGCCTTGCGAAGCCGCCGGATAAGAGACCCCCTCGCCCCCCGCAGGGGGGAGAGGGTTGGGGTGAGGGGGGATTAGTCCCCTTCCCGCCTCAGCCGGCTCAGGAATCGCTCGTCGTTGCGCCAGTCGGGCTGCACGCGGACGGTCAGCTCGAGGAAGAGCCGGCGGCCGAGCTCGCGCTCGAGCTCCTCGCGCGCGGCCGTCCCGATCGCGCGGACCATGGCGCCGCCTTTCCCGACGACGATGCCCTTCTGACCCTCGCGCTCGACGACGATCGTCGCCTTGACGACGGTGATGTCCTTGCCCGCGCCCGGCTCGACCGACTCGACGACGACCGCGTGGGCGAAGGGGATCTCGTCCCGCGTCCGTTCGAGGAGCTTCTCGCGGATGACCTCGCCGATCCACTCGGTCTCCGGGGTCGCCGTCAGGAAGTCGTCGGGATAGGCCGCGTCCCCTTCCGGGAGCCGGTCCGCCAGCACGCCGAACAGACGGTCCACGTTCTCGCCCGTCTTCGCCGAGACCGGCACGAGGTCCGGCATGCTTCCGTAGGGCGCCCGCTGCGACAACGCCGCGAGCAGCGGCAGGAGCGCGTCCTTCTTCAGCCGGTCGATCTTGTTGACCGCCAGGACCACCGGCGCGCCGGCCTTCAACGCGAGCTCGCCGATCGCGGCGTCACCCGGGCCCCGCTCCTCGAGCGCGTCCACGACGAAGAGGATCGCGTCCGCCGAGGCCAGGGCGTCGGTCGCGTCGCGGACCATCGCGGCGTTCATGCGGAACTTCGGCCGGTGGATGCCGGGCGTGTCGACGAGAGCGATCTCGGCCTCCGGCCGGCGCGCGACGCCGAGCACGCGCGAACGAGTCGTCTGCGGCTTGTCGGAGACGATGGCGACTTTTTCGCCGACGAGCGCGTTGACCAGCGTCGACTTGCCGGCGTTCGGGCGGCCGACGACCGCGACCTCGCCGACCTTCACGAGACGGGCTCTCAGCTCTCAGCCATCAGCCTTCAGCGAGCCCGGAGCCCGGCTGAGAGCCGACCGCTGAGGATGGAGAGCTACCGACCGGCTCGATGCGGACCCGATGGACGCGCCGCCGGTCCGCCTCCTCGACCGTGAACCGCAGGTCCGACTCGCGGTAGGTCTCCCCCGCCTTGGGGATGTGGCCGAGCCGGCTCGTCAGGAAGCCGCCGACCGTGGTGAACTCCTCCCCCTCGGGCCCGCGCGTGAAGAGGTCGCGGACGACCTCGATGTTGGCCTTGCCCGAGACCGAGTACGCGCTCTCCCCCGCCTTCGACACCGGCTCGCGCTCGTCCTCGTGCTCGTCGGAAATCTCGCCGACGATCTCCTCGAGGAGGTCCTCGACCGTGACGAGGCCCGACACGCCGCCGTACTCGTCGACGACGATCGCCATCCAGAGGTGCCGCCGCTGGAGCTCCTTCAGGAGCTCGGACACCTTCTTCGTCTCGGGGACGAAGTACGCCTCGCGCATCACGGCCGCCACGGTGCCCGAGCTCCCGGCCCGCACGGCCTCGAGCACGTCCTTGACGTGGACCACGCCCACGACCGTGTCGATCGAGCCGCGCACGACCGGAATCCGCGAGTACTTGGACTCGACGAAGAGGTCGAGGAGGACGCGCAGCGACGCGGCGACGTCGATCCAGACGATGTCGGTGCGCGGGCTCATGACCTCGCGCACGCGCGTGTCCCCGAAGTCGACGATCGACATCAGGAGCTTCTCCTCGTCCTTCTCGAGGATCCCCTCCTGGCGGCCGACGTCGATGTAGGCGCGCACCTCCTGCTCCGTCGCCTCGGGCGGCCTCTCGGGCGCGGGCGCCCGCCCGGCGAAAATCCGCCGGATGAGGAAGCCGATCGGCAGCAGCAGCCAAGAGGCCGCCGTGACGAGCGGCAACAGGCTGGCCACGATGCGCTCGGGGTCGCGGTTGGCGTCGCGGCGCAGGATCGCGATCTCGGTCAGCATCCAGCCGACCACGAAGAAGGCGCCGCCCCACAGCCACGGCCGCGGCACCTCGTACGTTTCCAGCGCCGACACGGTCGTCAGCAGGCCCGCCAGCAGGAGCGCCTGGACGAGGACCTTCGTCGTCGTGCGGACGATCTCCACTTCGCCGGCCCCGGAGAGGATCCGGGCGCGCTCCGGGTGTTCCTCGAGAAGCCCGCGGATCTTGATCGGCGAGAGGCGGTCGAGGGCGAGCGCGAAAGACTCGAAGAGCAGGAACGCGCCGTAGCAGAACGCCGCCGAGGCGATCGCAATCATCGGCGCTGCTCCGCGATCCGCAGCCGCCGCCGCAGCCGCGCCTCGAGCGCGTCCATCTGCCCCTCGTCGGTCTCGTGGTCGTAGCCGATCAGGTGAAGGAGCCCGTGGAGCAGCAGCCGGTCCATCTCGCGCTCCGCCGGCTCGCGCCGGCGCCGGGCCTCGCGAGCCGCGTACGGGACGGAGATCACGATGTCGCCGAGATAGCCGCCGACGGCAGGTCCCGCCGGAAACGCGAGAACGTCCGTCGAGCGATCCTTGCCGCGGTAGCGGCGATTCAGGGTCCGCATGCGGCCGTCGGCGCAGAAGAGCACCGAGACGCCGCTGCCGTGGGCCCGCGCCGCCCGGGCCGCGCGGCCGAGAAGCCGGCGCACCCGCGCCGGCGCCGGGGCGCCCGAGACGCGGGCCTGCACGTCGACCTCCATCACACCGCCCTCGGGCCGGTCGCCGCGTCGGGGGACCGGCGCCGCGGGCGCTCACGGTTGAAGTCGAAGCCCGGGTAGTCGATGCGGTGGTGAAAGACGGTCGCCACGGTCCGCTCGAGCGCGTCGGCGATGATCGAGAGGTCGCGCATCGTCAGGTCGCACTCGTCGAACTGCCCGTCGCGCAGGCAGTCGTCCACGATCTGGCGGATCATCGCGCGGATCTTCGCGGGCGTCGGGTCGACGAGCGTCCGCGACGCGGCCTCGACGGCGTCCGCGATCATGAGGATGCCGAGAATCCGGGTCGACGGCTTCGGTCCCGGGTACCGGTACTCGACCTCGGCGACCTCTTCGCCCGGCGCCGCCTTGCTGACGGCCTTCTGGTAGAAGTAGCGGATCAGCTTCGTGCCGTGGTGCTCGCGGATCGCCGTCACGATCGGTTCGGGCAGGCGGGCGCGGTGCGCCATCTCGACGCCTTCCTTGACGTGCGCCGCGATGATGAGAGCGCTCATGGACGGCTCGAGGCGGTCGTGCCGGTTGAACCCCTTGGCCTGGTTCTCGATGAAGTAGTCCGGCATCTTGGTCTTCCCGATGTCGTGGTAGTAACCCGACACCCGGGCGAGCAGGGAATCCGCGCCGATCGCCTCGGCCGCGGCCTCCGCGAGATGGCCGAGCATCAGCGAGTGCTGGTACGAGCCGGGCGCTTCGAGCGCCAGCGTCCGCAGCAGCGGCAGGTTCTGGTTCGAGAGCTCGAGCAGGCGAATGTCCGTGACGACCGAGAAGAGGTGCTCGAAGACCGGCAGCAACAGCGCCACGACCATCGAGACGGTGACGCCGCCGGCCGCCCCCGCGAGCGCGTCGTAGAAGAAGTCCCAGCCCCACGGCCCCGCGTTCAGGAAGTGGAGCGCCGAGATGGCGACGAGGTTGCCCGCGGCGACGACGCCTCCGAGAAAGAGCAGGACGCTCCGGGCGCCCACGCGGCCGAGGGCATAGATGCCGGCGAGCGACCCGACCACCGCGAACAGCGCGAACGGAAACGAGAGGCCCATCAGCACGCCCGCGCCGATCGAGAACACGAGCGCGACGAGGAGCGCCGGGCCCATCCCGGCAACGAGGCTGACGACGATCGGCCCGGCGGCGAACGGAATGGCGTAGTTGACCGCGCCGGACGCCCCCTCGAGGCTCGGCGACAGCGCCTGGGCGATCGCGAAGGCCGCCCGCGTCACGAGAGCGAACACGATGCCCGTCGCCAGGACGGAGCCGTACACGACGCCGGTCGACCGCTCCCGCTTGCGGCGCCGCTGCCGCCGCGCGTCGAGCCAGAAGGCCCACGCGGCGAGGACCTGAAGGATGAGGACGCCCGTGACCTTGACCCACGACGACGGGTCGGACGCCGAGGCGCGGACCGCCGCGATCCACTGGGCCGTCCGGGGCGTGATCTCGTCCCCGCGGCGGACGATGACCTTGCCGCGCGGGATGCGGGTGAAGACGCTCTCGACCGAGCGCGACGCGTCGTTTCGCCGCTCGGCGGTCAGGCCGGCGTCGTAGACCAGGCTCGGCCGCAGCGTCGCCGCGAGAAACGCCGCGACCTCCGCGCGCTCGCGCGGGGTGAAGGGGCTTTCCGCCAGCCGCGTCGCCACCGCCGCGCGCGTCTCGTTGCCGTACTCGACGGCCCCGCTCTCGCGGCGCTTGGACTCCTTGCCCGAAGACGTGTCGCGGGCGGTCAGACCGCGGCTGCGCGCCTCGGGCGGGAGATCGCGGTGGTCCACCACGCCGCCGCGGTAGAGGTCGAGGCCGATGATCGCGAAGCGGTCCTCGAGGTCCTTCGAAAACCCCTGGCGGGCGAGAGCCGCCAGCGCCTCGTCGCCGATCGGCAGGCCGAACGCGTCGGCGAGCTCGGTCGTGACGCGGCCCTTCGGGCGCACCCGGGCGTACGTCGTCCGCGCCGCGTCGAAGGACTCGCGAAGCTGCGCCTCGAATCGGGCCGGCGCCTGGGCGTCGAAGTCATAAACGGGCAGGACCTCGGCCGCGGCCTCGGCGCGGCGGCGGGCCGTGGCTTCCGGATCCGGAACGATCAGCTCGCGCGGCGCGACGACGTCGCGGGCGGCCACCATGCCGGGGACGGCCGGCTTGTCGCGGAACGACAGCGTCGGCGAGAAGCACAGGGTCGTGACGACGACGTAGATCGCGGCCCAGAGAATCGGCCGCACCTTCCGGGTGGCCGGGCGCTCGTCGTCCTTCGACGGCGGTCCGGGGGGCCGCTGGAAATCGATCGTCGTGCGCCCGCGGGGCGCGTCGGCCGACATGGCGGCCGCCTCAGCGCCCGGAAGCCGCCGGGCCCGTGTGACCGGGTCCGCGCGAGCCCGCGGCCGCGGCGGCTTCCCGCTCGCGGTCCAGCGCCTCGTACGCCGTGATGATCGACTGGACGAGGCTGTGACGCACGACGTCGCGCTCGTCGAAGAGCACGAACTTGATCGCGGCGATCCGCGAAAGAACCTGCTGCGCCTCGCGAAGGCCCGAGGTCTTTCCCTGAGGCAGGTCGATCTGCGTGATGTCGCCGGTGACGACCGCCTTCGAGCCGAAACCGATGCGCGTCAGGAACATCTTCATCTGCTCGGAGGTCGTGTTCTGTGCCTCGTCGAGGATGATGAACGCGTCGTTGAGCGTCCGCCCGCGCATGAAGGCGATCGGGGCCACCTCGATGATGCCGCGCTCGAGGAGCTTGGCCGTCTTCTCGTAGCCGAGGATGTCGTAGAGCGCGTCGTAGAGCGGCCGCAGGTACGGGTTGACCTTCTCGACGAGATCGCCCGGGAGAAACCCGAGCCGCTCGCCGGCCTCGACCGCCGGGCGCGCGAGGACGATGCGCTTGACCTTCTTCTCGACGAGGGCCGCCGCGGCCATGGCCACCGCCAGGTAGGTCTTCCCCGTCCCGGCCGGACCGATGGCGAAGACGAGGTCGTGGCGGTCGATCGTCTGGGCGTAAATCCGCTGCTTGATGTTGCGGACCGTGACGGCCGCCTTCAGCGTCGGGCCGAACGGGCTGTCGGTGAAGAACTCGACGAGCGAGACGGAGGGGTCCTCCTTCAGGACCCGGATCGCGGTCGCCACGTCGCTCCGCTGGAGGGGATACCCCCCCGCCATCAGGTCGGACAGGCCGGTCAGGAGCCGCCGGGCGGCGTCGGGCCCCGGGCCCTCGCCGAGGACGGAGATCTCGCTGCCCCGCGACTGGAGGCGGACCTGGAAGGCCTCCTCGATCGACCGCAGGTTTTCGTCGGCGATTCCGAAGAGGGCGGTCAGGCCCGTGTCTGGCAGGGCGACCGCATGGTTCGGGTCAGAAATCGGCGCTGCTCCTTGAGGGGAGAAACGGTACCACGGCAAGCGAAAGGGGCGCCTCGAGGCGCCCCCGCGTCGAACTCAAACTGTTGAGGTACAAAGACTTGTACCCGAGACCGTCTCCGGGCCTACTTCCCCTTGGCGATCGACTTGGCGCAGTCCTCGAGGCCGTTTTCGACCGCGTCATGGATCGTCGAGCCCTTCGATTTCTGGCGGAGTTCCGCCACGATCGCTCCGCTCTTGTTCTTGATCAGGAGCTCGATGCCGACCCCCGGGTTGGCTCCCCAACCGCCCCAGACCCGAGCGGCTCCGCTCGGCTCCCAGGCGTTGAAGATGTTTCCTTCGACCGTGTAGTCGGCCCCGCCCTTGTCGACCACGTCGAAGCCCTGCTTCTGGAGCCATTGCTCCATGTACTCCTTGCCGTAGGAGGCGGCTTCCTTGGCCTCGCGGCCCTTGCCGTTGTTCACGAATTCCTTGACCAGGAAGCTCTTGCCCTTCAGGGCGCCGTCGGGGAAATACACCCAGTCGGCGTCCTTGCCCTTGACCAGCTTGTCGTAGTCGGGAAGGAACTTCTGGGGCTCGTCTCTCTCCTTCGCGTCGTCGGAGCTGAGGAACGTTTTCTGGGCCAGGGCGGCCGGCGTCGAAAACGCGACGAGAACGAGTGCCGCGGCGAACAGGGGAAGGAGCTTGCGCGCAACGTTAGAAGACATCTGCCGTTTCTCCTTGTGCCGATTGTAGCAGGGCGGCCCCGCCGCCGGCAGAGAAGGCTGTTAGAGGCGCAGGCGCTCGCAGACCGCGTCGCCGGCCCGCGACGTCGTCAGAGAGCCGCCGACGTCCGCCGTGGCCGCCCCGTCGCGCACGCAGGCGCCGACGGCGGCTTCGACCGCCGCCGCTTCCGCCGCGTGGCCGAGATGGTCGAGCAGAAGCGCGGCCGTGAGGATCGCGCCGAACGGGTTGGCCTTGCCGGTGCCGGCGTACTTCGGCGCCGAGCCGTGGACGGGCTCGAACATCGAGACGCGGCCCGGATGAAGATTGCCGGACGCGGCCATCCCGAGCCCGCCCTGCAGCGACGCGCCGAGGTCGGTCGTGATGTCGCCGAACATGTTGTTCGTGACGATGACCTCGAACTGGCGGGGGTCCTTGACCATCTGCATGCAGAGCGCGTCGACGTACAGGTGCGAGGCCTCGATGCCGGGGTATTCCTTCGCCGTTTCCCAGAACGCCCGCTGCCAGAGGTCGCCGACGAAGCGCATCGCGTTCGACTTGTCCGACATGAGGACGCGTTTCCTGCCGCGCGCCTTCGCGAACTCGAAGGCGTAGCGGACGATCCGCTCGACGCCCTTGCGCGTCGAGACGTCCTCCTGGACGGCGACCTCGTCGGGAGTGCCCTTCTTCAGGTGCCCGCCCGAGCCGACGTACGAACCCTCCGTGTTTTCCCGGAACACGACGAAGTCGACGTCCTTCGCGCCGAAGCCCTTCAGCGGGCAGAGGCGGTCGTCGAGGCAGCGGACCGGCCGGTAGTTGACGTAGAGGTCGAGCGTGAACCGCGCCCCGAGGAGGATGTCGGCGGCGTGCTTCATGTCGGGCACCCGCGGGTCGCCGAAGGCGCCCATGAAGATGGCGTCGTAGTTCTGCGAAAGGTCGTCGAAGCCGCCGGGCGGCACCGTTTCGCCGGTTTTCAGGTAGTGGTCGGCGCTCCAGGGAAGGTAAACGGGGTCGAACTTCAGGCCGCGCCGGGTCGCGACCCTCTCGAGGACTTTGACCGCTTCGGCGGTGACGTCGACGCCGATGCCGTCCCCCGGAATCACCGCGATTTTCATGGCCGCGCAACATAGCAGACTCGGACTCGGCGCGGGCCGCTGCCCGGCCCGACCGGCGAAGGCGGGGACAACGCCGGCGGAACCTCGGTCTCGAAACACCCGAGCCGGGCGCCCCCGAATCCCGGGATTCCGCATAGAATTGCGGCAATGAACTTCGCCGAACTGGTCAAGGACGTCATCCGCGAGACGTCCAGCAAGCCCGAGCGGGCGACCCCCGGGATGCTCTGCCTGAAGGTCGCTCAGGAGACGGAGCGGTACCTCGACCGCGTCCGCTTCTCGACCGAGCGGTACATGCGCCACCCGATCCTCCTCTGGGACGACTGGGAGGTCATGCTGATCGCGTGGTCGAGCGGCCAGGTGACTCCCATCCACGACCACCGCGGCGTCATGGGCGGCATGGCGGTTCTCTCGGGGACGCTCGCCGAGGAGCGTTTCACGACGCCCGATGACCGGCCCGAGCTCATCGACAACCGGGCGCGCCCCGAAGGCGACCTCTCGGACATCGGCCCGTCGGTCCTGCACCGCCTCGCGCCGACGAGCGCGCGGGCGGTTTCGCTCCACGTCTACCGGCCGCCGCTGCGCACGATGGGCATCTGGGACGCGACCGGCATGCTCGCGATCATGCCCTCCGCCTTCGACGTCGGCGACGAGGTGCTCGCCCAGGCGACGGGCGTTCCGGTCGGGTCGTAACGCCGAGCTCCTGCCCGGGGCGGTTACTTCTCGAAGAAGAGGAACAGGTTCACGGCCGACGGCCCGAGCGAGAAGAAGTCGCCCGAGCGCAGCGGCCGCGCGCAGTCCTCCTCGCTGACTCCCTCGAGGTCGTCGGGCACCGGGATCGCGTCGCCGTTCAAGTACGTGCCGCACGTCGAGCGCATGTCCACGAGGCGGTAGCTCGGACCGTCGCCCGCCCGCCGGCGGATGACCTTGGCGTGGAGGCGGGAAACCTCCGTGTTCAGGAACGCGTCGGGAGACGAGACCCGGAACCCGGTCACGGGCATGCCGACGCCGATGAACTCGGGGACCTCGCGGCCGATCAGGAGCTCGTCGAAGTCGAGCTTGACGAGCCCCGCGTTGTAGGGACCGAGGCCGAGCAGGAAGTGGCCGGACGCCAGTTTCAGCAGGGTCTTTTCCAGGCGGCTCGACATGCCGGCCATGCCGTTGTCGACGAACGCCGTCAGGTCCCTCTGGCGCGACTCGAAGGCCTCGCGGCAGATCGCGGAGTAGATGTCGTCGCGCATCATCCCCTTCCCCTCCATTTTACTCCCGGGCGCGCCGGCCGGCCTCTCTAGTTCACGGGTTCGTCCGCGGGCGGCGCGGCGCTCTCCTCGGGCGTCGGTTCGCGCTCGATCGTCCATCGCTCGTAGACGCCGTCGGGCAGCTCCGTGACGAACCGCGACGGCTCGAGAATCACGTCGACGCCGTACCGGTCGCGGGCGAGCATCGGATAGACGAGGGCGAGCTCGTTCTTCGCGCGCGTGACGGCGACGTAGAAGAGGCGCCGCTCCTCTTCGAGACCCTCGTCCGTCGCGCCGGCGCGGTAGTTCGGGAAGCGTCCTTCGGAGAGCCCCATCACGATCACGCGGCTCCACTCGAGGCCCTTGGCCTGGTGGATCGAGGAGAGCACCACCTTGTCGTCGTCGGGCTCGCCCGGCACGACGTCCTCGCCGGAGAGCTCGTTGAACAGCGCGACCTCTTCGAGGAAGTCCGGCACCGACGCGTAGCTCTGGGCGAACTGGGCAAACTGCTCGAGGTCGTCGAGGCGCGCGTCGCCGTTGGGGAACTTGGCCCGGGCGTAGTCGCGGTAGACGTCCTCGACGACCGACCGGATCGCCTCGGCCGGCGAGGAGCGCAGCGCCGGGCCGTCGAGGCGCGCGAGCATCGACCGGAACGGCTTCAACGCCGCCTCGCCGCCCCGGCCGAACGCCCCGCCGCCCGCGTCGAGCTTCCGGAACGCGGCGAGCGGATCGGGCTTGTCGCCGATCGCCTGCCAGACGGCCGCGGCCGAGCGCTCGCCGACGCGCGGGAAGATCTTGAGCGCCCGCTTCCAGGAAAGCTCGTCCTTCGGGTTGACGAGGAGGCGCAGAAACGCGAGCACGTCCTTGACGTGGCGCTGCTCGAAGAATCGCGTGCCCGAGCGGATTTCGTACGGAATTCCCCGGCGCACGAGCTCGATCTGGAGCTCGAGCGCCTGATAGTGCGCCCGGTACAGGACCGCCAGATCCTGGAGACGGTCGCCCTCGTCGCGCCATTCGAGGAGCCGCTGCCCGACGAAGCTCGCCTGGTCCGGAATGTCGGGAAGGGCCACGACGGCGGGCAGCGGCCCCGGCTCCCGCGAGGCCGCGAGCTCCTTCGGAAACTGCTTCTCGTTGTGCGCGATCGACGCGTTGGCGAGCGCCAGGATCTCCGGGGTCGACCGGTAGTTGCGCGTCAGCCGGAACGTCTGCGCGTCCGGATAGCGCTTCGGGAAACCCAGGATGTTCTCGAAGGACGCGCCGCGGAACGAGTAGATCGCCTGGGCGTCGTCGCCGACGACCGTGACGTTCTTCTTGACGCGCGCCATGGCGTCCACGATGTCGCCCTGGAGGCGGTTGGTGTCCTGGTACTCGTCCACGAGGATGTGGTCGTACGAGGCCGACAGCTGCGCCGCCGCCTCCGGGGCCTCGTCGAGAAGGCGCCGCCACTGGAGCAGCAGGTCGTCGTAGTCGCAGGCGTTGGCGGCCCGTTTGCGCTCGCGGTAGCGCTGGAAGACCGCGACGATCTCGGTCTCGAGCTCGCCGAAGTGCGGGGCGCGCTCGGCGAGGACTTCCGTGAACGAGCGTCCCGTGTTGATCGTGAACGAGTAGAGGTCGAGCAGCACGTCGCCCTTCGGGAACCGGCGCTCCAGGGTCGGGACGCCCCGGTCCGAAGTCGCCGCCTCCAGCATCTCCCGGGCGTCCTCGGGGTCGAGGATGGTGAAGTTCTGGCCGAGCCCGAGTCGGCCGCCGAACCGGCGCAGGAGCCGGTTGCCCACGGAGTGAAACGTGCCGCCCATCAACCGGCGCGTGTCGACCGCGAGGAGCTCCTCGACCCGGCGCAGCATCTCGCGGGCGGCCTTGTTGGTGAAGGTCAGCAGCAGGATCCGGGACGGGTCGTGGCCCGACTCGATCAGCCGGGAGACCCGGTAGACGAGCGTCCGCGTCTTGCCGGACCCGGCCCCCGCGATGACGAGGACGGGACCGTTGCCGGCCAGGACGACGTCGCGCTGCTCGTCGTTCAACTCCCGGTCGTAATCCACCCGGTAGGACTTGAGCCGGACCGGGGTGCGGAGGACGTATTTGCGCTCCACGGCGGGCAGTTTAGCCCCTCCTCAGAAACGGTAATCTTTTGGCCCGGCGGCGCGTTCTCCAGGGTTGGGAGACAGGAGATTTTCGATGAGCATCCAGCAGGTGAGACGCTCCATTCTGATCGCCGCCGGGATCGGCGTCCTGGCGGTCATGGGCCTGTTCGCCGGGCGCCTGTTCGGGCGGCAGATGGACGCCGACCCCGGCCACGGCCCGCGCGCCGCCCGCATGTTCGAGCACATCGCCAGCCGCCTCGAGCTGACCGAGGCCCAGAAGACCTCGGTCCGGGGCGTCCTGAAGGCGCACGCGGACGAGATCCTGGCGCAGGTCAAGGCGGGCATGGACGCCCGCAAGGCCCTCCACGACGCGGTGGTGGCCCAGCCCTCCGACGAGGCCGCGATCCGCAGCCTCGCCGCGCAGATCGGCACGGTCCACGGCGAAGGGGCTCTTCTGATCGTCAAGATCCGGTCGGAGATCTGGCCGATCCTGACGCCGATCCAGCAGCAGAAGTTCCTGGCCTTCCACGACAAGATGGGAAAGAAGGGCGACGAGCAGCTGCAGTCGCTCGCGAGCTTCCTGAGGGGAGAAAGCTGACGCTGCGCCTGGTCGTCGCGCCGGCCCCGAGCCCGGCGCGGGTGCCGGAGGAGGAGGACTCCCTCGTCCGGAGAGCGCGCGCCGGGGACGAAGACGCCGTGGCGGCGCTCGTGCGCGGCGCGTCGCCGATCGTCCTCGCGGCGGCGCGGCGCGTCACGCGGGACTCGGGGCTGGCCGAGGACGCCGCGCAGGAAGCCTTCGTCAAGGCGTTCCGGGCGATCGACCGCTATCGCCCGGAATCGAGCTTCCGCGCGTGGGTCCGCGCCATCGCGATCCGCTGCGCCATCGACATCATCCGGCGGCGCCGACCCGAGTCGCCTCTGCCCGACGCTCCCCCGGCGCCGACCAACGAGGAAGCCCGGCACGAGGACCTCGACCTGCTGCGCGCCGCGCTGGCGTCGCTGCCTTCGCTCGACCGGGAGATCATGATCGCGCGGGAAGTCGACGGAGTCCCGGACCGGGTCATCGCCGAGCGGTTCGACCTGAGCGTCACCGCCGTGAGGGTCCGCATGCACCGCGCGCGGCGCAAGATCCGCGCGCGTTTCGAGGAGGAACGTCCATGAGAGACCGAGACTGTCGGGGCTCGCGCGACGACGAGAGCCACGTGTTCGCCTGTGCCGTGTGCCGGGCCGACGCCCGCGCCGCGGCCGCCTGGAGGGCCTACCGGCCCGGGGAGACGCCGGGCGCCGTGGACGAGCGCTTCGTGCGCTCGGTGGTGCGCTCGATCGCGCGCGACCGGGTCGCCGGGCGACGCCGCCGCTGGCTCGCCGCCGCCGCCGCGGCGGTCCTGTTCTCCTTCTGCGCCGGCCTCGCGCACGAGCGGGCGGCGCGGCCGACGACACCGGAGCCGGAGGAGTCCTACGCCTCCCTCGCGGCGCCGCCGAGTGCGCTGACCGAGCTGCTGCCCAACTGACCGCGGGGCAGGCCCCCCGCGAGGCCATCCCGAGGGGCTCGGACTCTGACGCGGGCGCGTCGCGGCCGGCCGACGAGCGCGGGAGCGCCGGCGCCCTTTTCCTCTCCCGCGGGGACGATCCACGACGCGACGGTAGACTCTCCGGGATGCCGCTCCGCCTCACGACCGCCGGCGAGTCCCACGGTCCCCGTCTGACCGCGATTCTCGAGGGCATTCCGGCCGGCCTGACGGTCGACCCGGCCTTCGTCGCCCGCGAGCTCGCCCGGCGTCAGCACGGGTACGGCCGCGGCGGCCGCATGAAGATCGAGAAGGACGCGGCGCTCTTCGAAGGCGGCGTGCGCGGGGGGCGGACCCTCGGTACGCCGATCGCGATCGGGATCGTCAACACGGACTTCGCCAACTGGACCGGGGTGATGGACCCCTTCACGGTCGACCCGGTGCAGGCGTCCGCGAAACGTCTGACGCGACCGCGCCCCGGGCATGCGGACCTGGCCGGCGGCATGAAGTTCGGCGCGCGCGACCTGCGGGACGTGCTCGAGCGAGCCTCGGCGCGGGAGTCGGCCGCGCGCGTCGCGGCGGGCGCCGTCTGCAAGCTCCTGCTGTCCGCGGGCGGGATCCGCGTCGCGAGCGGCGTCCTCTCGGTCGGCGCCGTCCTGGACACGCAGACGCCGCGGCGATTCGCCGCGCTCGAGAAAGTCCGGGACGACTCGCCGCTGCGCGCCGTGGACGCCCGCCTCGAGCCGGCCATGGTCGCCGCCGTGGATGAAGCGCGCTCCCGGGGCGAGACGCTCGGCGGGTCGATCCTCGTCGCGGCCACCGGCGTGCCGCCCGGCCTCGGCTCGTACGCCTCGTGGGACCGCAAGCTCGACGGCCGCCTCGGCCAGGCGCTTCTGTCCGTGCCGGCCGTCAAGGCCGTCGAGCTCGGCGCGGCGATCGAGGCCTCGCGCGGGCCGGGGTCCGCCGCGCACGACGAGATCGAAAGAGGGAGGGACGGCGCGCTGCGCCGCCGGACCAACCGGGCCGGGGGGCTCGAGGCCGGCGTCACCAACGGCGAGGACCTGGTGGCCGTCGCCTACATGAAGCCGATCTCGACGCTCGCCCGCGGTCTCGACTCGGTCGACCTCGAGACCGGAGAGGCGTCGCGCGCGGCCTACGAGCGCAGCGACGTCACCGCCGTGCCGGCCTGCGGCGTCATCCTCGAGGCGATGCTCGCATTCGTCCTCGCCGACGCCCTCCTCGAGCTGACCGGCGGCGATCGGCTCGAGGACGTGCTCGCGCGGCTCGCGGCGCACCGCGAGCGCGTGCACCGCTACCCCGCCTGAGCCTCGCGAGCTAGGACGCGCGCCCGCGCACCGGCTGCTGCCGGGCGATCTGAACGCGGCTGTACTCCGAGAGAGCCCGCCGCACGATGCGGCGCAGGTTGCGCATCCGCCGCTCCGCGCGCTGGAGCTCCTCCGCGCGCGCCTGCGCCTCGCGGCGATGGACCACTTCGCGCACGAGCAGGTCCACGGCCCGCTTCCAGCGCGCGTACGCGATCTCGGCGAGATCGAAAGTCTGCGTCACGCCGCCTCCAAGAATACTCCCGGACCGGGCCGCGTGACCCTATTCCGCACCGGGAGGCGGCTGGACCGTGGCGGGCGCCGAGGTCGCTCGCATGCGTTCGAGCGAGACGTCATGTTCCGTAAGGCGCAAATCGAGCATGGCAAAGCGCGGGTCGGTCGGGGACAGGCCGTCTTCCCCTCGCCGCCAGTACTCGTAGTGAACCGCCGGGAACATCGCCCAGCCGGTCGTGCCGACCGAGCCCAGGCGCTGACCGCGCCGCACCCGGTCTCCGCGGCGCACGTCGACTCTGTTCAGGTGGCCGTACACCGTCACGCCCGCGGCGCCGTGCGACACGACCACCAGATTCCCGAAACGCCACAGCCGGGCGTTCGTCGCCGGCGGGATCCGGCCGGCGAAGACGACGGTCCCGGAGGCCGGCGCGACGACCGACGCTCCGGCCGGAGCCGCCAGGTCCATGCCGGCGAAAAACTCTTCGCTGCCGGTCCAGGGCGAGACCCGCGGCCCGAAGCGCGAGGCCGGCTCGACGAGGTCGCTGATCAGGGGCAGAATCGACGGCGTCTGCTCGGTCAGGGAGCCGAGGACCGCCTCGCGGGCGGCCACGAGCTTCAGCGCCTGCTCGAGCCCGGCGCCGTAACGCAGCAGCCCGGAAACGACCGAATCGGGATCGCGACCCGCGAGCACGCCGCTCTCGGGGTTCAGGCTCGTCGGCCAGCCCGCGGGCGTCACGCCGTAGAGGAAAGCGATCCGGCCGACGAGGTCGCCGAGGTCGAGGGCCCGCTCGCGCATCCCCGCGACGCGCGTCTCGAGGTCGCGGCGCTCCTGCGCCACGGCGGCCGAGGACCGCGCCAGCGCTTCCGAGCCCTCGGCGCGCAGCGCCCGCCGCGCCACGGTCGGCACCGTCACCCAGAGCGATACGGAGAACGCGGCCGCCACCGCCGCGGCCGCGAGCGCCGCGCGCTCCCCCCGGTCGCCCAGCGCGACCGCGCGGACCGAGCCGCGCCGCGAGGCCGGGTGAAACTGAAACTCCATGGGAGCTACCGGCCGGGCTCGAACGTCGCGACGACGCCGAGCTCGCGCGCGTCCTGGGAACCGCCGACGCGCCGGGGAACGAAGGCCCGCGACAGCGCGAAGACGAAGTCCCGGGGCGCTCCGCGCGGCGCCGACAGCCTGAGCGTCGTGCCCTGGCCGGGCTCGAGCGTGCGGGAAAGCATCTGCCCGTCGCCGGCGCCGCCGGTCAGCACCACGCTCTTGCCTTCCGGCGTGAAGAGCGCGAGCGACAGGCGCGTCGTCTCGCCCGCCGGCACCCGCAGCGCGAAACGGCGCTGCGTCCACCGGAACGCGCCGCCGCCCGGTCCGATCTCCTCCGCATGGAACCCGATGCGCCGAGAGTAGCGGAACGCCTCGCCCGCGTCGAGCGTGCCGAGGGCCGACCAGGCCGCGGCCGCCGCGTAGGCGGCGAGCGCCGCGTTCCGAAGGCGCGCGGGCCACCGCGACGCCGCGGGCCCCTGAGGCCGCGACGCGACCGCCGCGAGCAGGAAGAAGACGAGCGCGGAATCGCCCGCGAACCAGTGGGACCCGATCACGAGCGCGGCGAGGAAACCGAGGAGCGCCGCCCCCGCGCCGGCCGCCGCGCCGGAGCCGCCTCGATCGCGCAGCGCCGCCCAGGCCTCGCGCGCGAGGACGGCCGCCAGCGCGAGCGTCAGCGCGAAGCCGACCGCGCCCGTTTCCGCCAGGGCCTGCAGGTAGGCGCTGCCCGGGTTGTCGCTCAGCGCGTGCGGCAGGCCCTGCTCGGCGAGGAGGTTCGGGAGCTGCCAGGCGAACGCCCCGAGCCCGGCGCCCTCGACGGGCCGGCGCTCGAAGAGGCGCTCGGCATTCGGCCACAGAACGGGCCTCGCCGACGCGCGGAAGCCCAAGGGCACGCGCGGGTCGAAGAGCTCGACGACGCGCGCCCCCGCGTTTCCGGGAGCCCCGGGCATCCGAAGGAGCATGAGGACCGCGACGGCCGCGGCGCCTCCGACCACGCCGAGCCGCAGGCGCGCGGGAATCGGCCGCGCGAACGCGAGCGCGGCGAGGCCGACCGCCGCGAGGAGCAGGCCGCTGCGCGAGCCCGACAGAACGAGGCCCGCGGCGAGCAACGGAAGGACGAGGAGGGCCGCGACCCGGCGCCTCGGCGACGCCGCGGCGAGCGCCGCCGCGGCGGGAAACGCGCTCGCGCAGAGGATCCCGAGCGAATTCGGATCGACCGCGGCGCCGGAGAGCCGCCCCGTCACCCTCCAGAACGCGCTCGTCTCGAGCGCGAGCCAGCCGGCGCGCTCGGCCACGGCGACCGCCGCCGAGACGGCCGTGCCGGCGACGGCGAACGCCAGGGCGCGATGACGGGCCGCCTCGCCGGAACGGCGCAGGATGAAGAAGAACGCGGCGCCCGAGGCGATCGCGGCAAACGTCAGCACGGTCCCCCGGATCGCGGCGACGTCCGTCAGACCCTCGACGTTGACGGTGCGGAGCCGGAGATCGCGAACGACCGCCCAGAGAGTCCTCGCGCGGACGACCGCGAGCGCCGCGGCCATGGCCCAGAGCAGCAGCACGGCGCGCAGGGTCCGGTCCGCGCGCGACGGGTCGGGCGCGCTTTCGAAGTCGTAGAGGAAGCGGAACGTCCAGCCGCCGGCGAGCCCCAGGAACAGCAGCAACGGCCACGCGATCGCGTCGGCCCCGCCCGCGAGCCGGTCGCCGAGACCGGCGAGCGGAAAGAGGAAGGCGAACAGGGCGAGCCCCCGGCGGGGGCTCGCCGCGGCGGCGAGGGCGACCAGACCCGAAAGGGCGAGCACCGGAAGCCGGTCGCGCGAGGCCGGCGGAAAGCCGATCGAGAAGATCTCGAAGTAGCCGGCGGCAGCCGCCACCAGGCACGCGAGCCGCGCGAACCCTCCCGGCCGTCGCGCCGGCGCGTCGTTCACGCGAGGGACCGGGGCCCCGGCGGCCTCATCCCCGGTGATACTCCTGAAGGGGCGCGACCCCGGTCGCTTCCTCCTGGCGCGAGCGAATGCCTTCGACGGCCGCGGTCGCCGCCGACAGCGTCGTCAGGCACGGGATGGACAGGCGCAGTGCCGCCGCGCGGATCGCGGCCTCGTCGAAGCGCGACGCGCGGCCGAGCGGCGTGTTGATGACCATCTGGATCTCGCCCGCCTCCATGCGGTCGACCGCGTTGGGGCTGCCCTCGTTGACCTTGTAGACCGGCTCGGCCTCCACACCCGCTTCGCGCAGCGCTTCGACGGTCCCGCGCGTCGCGCACAGCGCGAACCCGAGGTCCGCGAGCTCGCGCCCGATCGGGACGACCGCCGCCTTGTCGTACGGATTGACCGTCAGAAAGGCCCGGCCCGACAGCGGCAGCCGCATGCCCACGGCCTCGCAGGCCTTGGCAAAGGCGTCGCCGAACCGCGGCGAGACGCCCATCACCTCGCCGGTCGACTTCATCTCCGGCCCGAGGAGGACGTCCTCGCCGGGGAACTTGCGGAACGGGAAGACGGGCCCCTTGATGAAGAAGTCGGCCGGGTCGCGCTCGGGCGGCAGGTTCAAGGACCCGAGCGGCCGGCCGGCGGCGAGCAGCGCGGCGGCGCGGGCCATCGGCACGCCGATCGCCTTCGACACGAACGGCACCGTCCGCGACGCGCGCGGGTTGACCTCGAGCACGTAGAGCTTGCCGTGCTGGATCGCGAACTGGATGTTGACGAGGCCGCGCACCGAAAGCCCGATCGCCAGGCGGCGCGTCGCGTCGCGGATTTCGTCGAGCAGATCCGGCGGAATCTTCCACGGCGGCAGCACCGAGAACGAGTCTCCCGAGTGGATCCCGGCTTCCTCGATGTGCTGCTGGACGCCGCCGATCCAGGCCGCCGTCCCGTCGCCGAGAGCATCCACGTCGAGCTCGACGGCGTCGTCGAGGAACCGGTCGATCAGCACGGGGTGCTCGCCCGAGCTCGCCACCGCGGCGGCCACATAGGAGGCCAGCAGCGCCTCGTCGAAGACGATCGCCATCGCCCGGCCGCCGAGAACGTACGACGGCCGCACGACGAGCGGGTAGCCGATCCGCCGGCCCGCCTCGACCGCCTCCTCGAGGTTGCGCGCCTCGGCGTGCGGGGGCGCGGCGAGGTGGAGGTCGGCGAGCAGGCGCCCGAAGCGGCC